>NZ_JBZXEB010000002.1:557583-734943 GCF_058725425.1 Brevundimonas sp. DW-iso22
CCTCCCCCAAGGGGGGAGGAATGTGTTTCCGCCGCCAGCCGCGCCAGTACCCGGCCGCGCCCCTTGGACAGGGCCGTGATCACGCCCCTGAACGTCGCCACCTCCTGGGCCGTGAAAGCAGCACGGCCCAGCATGACGCGCAGGTTCTGGCTCATCGAGCGGAACTTCTCGGGCGGGTGAAAGAAGCCCGCGGCGTCCAGCTCCCGCTCCAGATGTTCGTACATGCCCAATGTCAGGGCACCGTCGGCGGGCGGCTCGGCCTCGCGGAAGTTGGGCGGGGGCGCGTCCAGCACGGTCGCCCGCCACTCATAGGCATTGATCGCCACAGCCTGGGCCAGGTTGAGGCTCTGGTGGCGCGGGTCGATGGGGATGGTGACGATGCCCTGGCACAGGGCGATGTCGGAGGTCTCCAGCCCCGCCCGTTCGCCCCCGAACAGCAGGCCGACGTTCAGACCCGAGGCCCGGTCGTCATACAGGGTGCGCGCCGTTTCGCGTGGCGTGCGCACGGGCTGGCGTGTCTCGCGCGGGCGGGCGGTGGCGGCGTGGACGACGTTCAGATCGCCGATGGCCTCGGCCACCGTCTCGAACACCCGGACGCCCTCTAGCACCCAGTCCGCGCCCGAGGCGGTCGCCCAGGCCCGCTCCTGCGGCCAGCCATCACGGGGCGCGACCAGCCGCAGCTCCGACAGGCCGAAGTTGGCCATCACCCTGGCCACCGCCCCGATGTTCTCCGCCATCTGGGACTTGTCGAGGATGACGACCGGAGGCGTCAGGATCGAAGGCTCGGACAATCAGTCCTCGCCATACATGGCCAGCCAGGGATCGGCCGTCCCGGCCTCGACCTCTGCGACCTTGACCGCCGGCCAGCCGATGGAAACGTCCGCCGAGGCCCGCCAGGCGGCGGTGTAGAAGTCGCGCAGCTCCGCCGCTGCTGCTGACAGACGGGCCACGGTGAAGGTCGCGCCGCGGGGGTCGCCGTCACGGAAGCCGCCGTCCTTCTCCAGCCGATAGAAGGGGGTCACCTCGGCCAGGGTAGTTTTCAGATAGGCCGGTACCCGCGCCTTCATGTCGAAGCCGTCGACGCGCGGCGCGGCCATGCCCGCCTCGACCAGATCGAGGCGCGCGACGCGGGCGGTAAAGTCCCCCTCGAACAGGCCATGCGTCTGACGCGAGGTGGTGAAGCCCTCGGGATTGGGCGTGTTCCGGTCCCAGCCATTGTAGTGGATCGTCGTATGGTGCGGCTGCGAGCCGTCGCCGATATAGTGGCCCAGCACGCCCATGTCGCGCAGGATCAGGGCCTCGCGCCGGATGCGGTCCTCACGGTACCAGGCCCGTTTACCCGGATCGGTCTCGCGCGCCTCGATAGCATTCAGCACGCGCCAATAGGCGAAGTCGCGCACCAGCTGCTGATAGCCGTCCATAATGGCATAGGGCAGATAGCCCGCCTCGTTCACCGAGCTGCCTGCGGCGATGAGGGCGGCGTCGTACTGGTGCTTCAGCTCCGGCAGGGCGTCTATGGACGGACCGCCCGTGACCATGATGCGGCCGTCATCCAGCATGTCGACGAAGTGGGCCGTGTCGCGCTCGCGGTCGTGCGGCTGACCTGCGCCTTTCCAGCGGTCGGGTTCGCGCGCCAGTTCACCGACCTCGGTCGCGGCGGCCGCCGTGCGCAGGAAGGCGGGAAGATCGTCAGGCAGCGCGCGCACCGCCGCCACGCCGATCAGCCGGTGTCCGGTGTTGCCCCACGCCGAAACCACGACAGGCGCAGCCGCAACGGCTAGGGCACAGGCCGCAGCGGCGGCAACGACGAAACGCTTCATGGACAGGCTCCCGGGATCGATAATTCCTGCCCTTAGACCATTTTCGTTGCAGGTCGAACCACGCCTCGGTTCCCGCTCACACAGGTCAGAGTTATCCACAGCTCCAGGCGGGGCGGACAGTCAATTGGCGACATCGGTAGTGGTGCGTTGCCAATACAAAAATCACGCACGCGAATGCAGAACAACGCCTCATCTTCGTCGAGCATATCCGTACAGCAAAATACACATAGACTGCGAATACTGCTTATCGGTGCGACCCACATAGTCAGCGGCACCCCACGCTGATCACTACGAACCTGTGGTTTTCCACGGCTGAATCGGGCGAGAGGTCGCAGCTAGCCCCGAATGTCCGGTTTTTGCCACAATTAGAAACGACAAGCGCCGGGCCGGACGCGTCGGGACCGGTGATTCAATGAGTATCACCATGCTCGGCACAGCCGCTGCGCTCGCCCTTTTGTGGGCGATGGCCTTCCCCGTTTCCGGAGAACCGGTGTCCTACGAAGCTGCGGTCGCTGCCGACCGCGCTGTTGTGACAACCCCCTCCGAAATCGAAGGTTCCGACAGCGGCGATGCCGAGGCTGCCCTGACCGCCGATCAGCTGGCCCACATGCAGGGCGATGCCCGCTGGAGCGCCTCGGCGCGCCTGTATCACGCCGGGGGTGGTGGAGCGACGGGCAACGATTCGCTCGGTTGCCGCCCGATCGCCATGCGGACCGTGGCCGTGGACCCACGCTACATTCCCCGCCGCACCCGCCTGTTCATCCGCGAGACCGTGGGTCTGCGCATGGCCGACGGCACCATCCATGACGGCTACTGGTACGCATCCGACATCGGCGGCGGCATCAAGGGCCAGAAGGTCGATCTCTATACCGGCCACGGTCGTGGCTCGATGCGCCAGGCGATGCACCTGAATATCCGCACCCTGACCATCGCCGATGCCGGCCGCTTTGACGGTTGCCCGCCGTCGTGGGACGCGACCCCCAGCCGGTCGACCCAGATGGCTTCAAACGCGGGCACCGGGTCATCGGTCGGCGTCTCGGACTAGGCCTCACTCTTCGATGCGCGTCAGCCGCGTCTGGTTTCGATAGGCCCAGGCTTCGCTCGATCCCACGGGCCGGACTTCCTTGATCTCCAGCAACTCGCCGCCATCGCGCGTCTCCGTGACGCGGATTTCGGCGTCCGCATCGCCGTCCCGTCCGGTCCGCTCATAGATGATGGACCAGTGGGTCGCATCGACATAACTGGCCACGCTGACCGTCTGAGTCGACAACTCGACCGGGCGGCCGGAACGATAGGACGACGATGTCACAGTGCCCGCCGCCGGGTCGTCCAGGCTGATCGTCGTGATCCAGACCGGATTGTCCGGTCCATCGTCGAATAGCGAGCGTCTGATCTGGGTCACGCCATCGGCGACGACTTCGATCGTCGTGGCGACCGGTATCTCGAACAGCTCATTGGACTGATAGTCGCGGTACCCCAGCGCCCCGCTCCACGATCCGGCCAGACCGTTGCGCAGCGTGGTCGCCGACGGTGCGTCCTGAGCCGCGACAGGCCCCGCCAGGACCGCCATCACGGCTGCGATCAACAGTCCGCGCATCTCAGAATCTCCGCCGGCCAGACACAGTCTCGAAGAACATCCGCCAGTCGCCCATCAGGCTCCACAGCGGGTATTTGAACGTGGCGGGCCGGTTCTTCTCGAAAAAGAAATGCCCGACCCAGGCAAAGCCATAGCCGATCACCGGCATGGCCAGCAGCCACCAGGCATTCCTCGTCACCAACGCCAGGATTACCACCCCGATCACCAGCGCCGACCCCACCACATGGATCCGCCGGCACGTCCGGTTGGAATGCTCGTGGATGTAATACGGGTAGAACTGGCTGAACGAGGCGAAACGTTCACCGGAAGCGGGCGTGTGAATGTGCGGCGTGCTCATGATCGAAATCCTGCCCCCGCTGATCCGGCACGGCAAGTGCGCAATCTGACAGACAAGAGGGCCGGTGCGAAACACCGGCCCTCTGCTTTACGCCGGGGATTTGGAAGTGGGAGGCCTACAGACCCCAGGCGTCGTGGCCATCATGACGCGCTTCGAGCACATGATCTGTCCAAGACCCCAGCATCGGATCGTACTGGGTACCGCCCTGATCGACGAACAATCCGGACATGCTGTCGGGACGATCAAACAGTTCGTCGTCGAACGACAGCGGCATGACGTCCGGCATGTCCGAACCCGACTTCATGACGAAGTCGTCTGCGACGAAAGGCACAGGAGCGACAAGGTCCGCCAGAGCGACCGTGGTGCCATCCGAGAAGCGCACGTTCTCGACCCCGGACAACTGGTCGATGCCATCGCGATTGGCGGTATTGTCGGTCACCTGATAGCCGTTGGCGGTCAGGACGACGGTATAGTCGGCCCGCACGCCGGACAGCACGGCGACGTCGGTTCCCGCACCACCGCTCAGGATGTCGTTGCCCATCCCGCCCGTCAGGGTGTCAGCCCCCGAACCGCCGGTGATAGTGTTGGCCTCGGCATTGCCGCTCAGGATAGCTCCGCCCTGACCCGTGTAGATCAGGTTTTCGACATTGGCACCCAGGGTCGTGTTGTTGTCCGTGGTACGGACGGTATCGATACCGCCGCCTGCCGCCTCGACAATGGTGTCGCCGACGGTCGTCAGGATGTAGGTGTCGTCGCCTGCACCGCCGTAGAGCTCATTGGCCACGCCCGACCCGCCGATCAGCGTGTCGTTGCCGTCCAGACCCAGCAGGACATCGCGCCCAGTGGAGCCGGTGATGATGTTGTCACCCGCATTGCCGAAGCCCACGTGGTCGATGGCCGAGGTGAAGGTCAGGTTCTCGACGTTGGCGGCCAGGGCGTTGTAGGTGCCCAACGCCGTCAGCACCGTATCCGTACCTTCGCCTGCGAGCTCCACAATCGTGTCGCCTTCGTTTTCGACGACATAGGCATCATTGCCCAGACCACCGTACATCTCGTTGGATCCCGCACCGCCACGCAAGGTGTCGTTACCGTCCAGGCCGACCAGGACGTCATTGCCCGCGCCGCCGGTCAGGTCATTGTCTGCCGTGCTGCCAATCAGGACGTCATTGAACGAACCGCCGACGGCGTTCTCAATGCCCGTCAGGGTGTCCGTGCCGCCCTGCCCGTCCGAGCTGGTGCCGCCGAACAGACGCACGGTGGCCCCTGCTGTCGCCGGGCCATAGTTGACCGTATCGATGCCGTCACCACCGATCATGATGTCGTCACCGCCCCCGCCGATGAAGGTGTCGTTGCCGATTCCGCCGTCCAGGGTGTCGTTGCCGCCACCGCCGACGAGGAAGTCGTTGCCTGCACCGGTCGTGACGACGTCGTCACCTGCACCGGCATTGACGTAGTCGGCATTGTCCGTCCCGGCATAGGTGTCGGCCACGTTCGTGCCCAATGTCACCGTGCTGAACAGATTGCCGCGCTGGGCTCCGGAGACCAGATCGCGCACGTCGAACAGGGCAGAGCCCTGAGCCACGAAGGTCACACCTTCATCATCGAACCGGCTGACTTCGCCGAACAGGCCGTCATTGTAGTCCTCAGACTGCATGCGTACAGCCAGTCCGCCGTCCTGGTTGGTCATGGTACCGCCGTCGTTGGCGTTGCCGTTGCCGACCTCGGCGCTGGTGAAGGTCACGCGAATGGCGCTTGAGCGATCGGAGTTGGCGTTGACGTCAATCTCGACAACATCGTCGCCTGTGCCCATGTCGGTCAGGTCGCTGCCGTCGCGCGAGATGTTGAAGCGAGCCAGGTCGTTGCCTGCGTCGCCGAAAATGACGTCATTGCCCAGACGGCCTTCCAGGATGTCGTCACCGTCGCCGCCGCGCAGGGTGTCGTTGCCTGAATCATTGCCGCCAAATCGATCGACCTGATTCAGCGTACCGCCACCACCATTGTTGGACCGGTCGGTATAGCTCAGCACAACACCGTCACCGAGAAGCGTGTCGTTGCCGATCCCGCCATCCAGGATGTCGTCGCCCGCACCGCCTTGCAGCAGATCGTCTCCGCCCTCGCCGAACAGGGTGTCGTTACCGGTGAAGGAGCGGTCGCCGATGGTGCGTGAAGCCCCGAACTTGCCGAAGATCGAACCATCGCCGTCCAGCACGTCATTGCCGTCTCCACCGTAGAGTGTGTCGTCTCCGCCACCACCGACACCGCGGTCGTTGCCGGCCCCCAGGCTGATGAAGTCGTTGCCGGACACGATGGTGTCGCTGTTGCTGTCGGGGCGGAAGAAGGTGCGGATGCTGTCGTCGCCCGAACCCGTCGTCACCACGAGGGATTCGACATTGGTAAAGCGCACGCTGTTGGTGCTGTTGCCGGCCGCGTTGTCGAAACCGTTGTCGGCGAAGTTCACGATGCCCGTGGTGGCCGATCCGTAGTTGACCAGCAGCCGGTCAAAATCCTCGCCGCCGTCGACGACGTCGCGGCCTGTATTGACGCTGACGACATCCAGGCCGCCCAGGCCGTTCAGGATGTCGTCGCCCGCAGTATCCAGTAAGAAATCGTTTCCGGCTGTCCCGTTGAATGTAGGCATGTCCCACTCCCTAAAACGGCACAAAGCGCGCCGATTTTTGACCTGAATTGGTCATTGGGGCAGGTAACGGAGTCTCGGCGACAATAGTTTCAGATTGGCACAATAAATCTTTAAGACTATGGCATAGCTTGTTGTATGCAATAGCAAGGCTTGGTATTCGGTTGCTAGCAACCGCATCTACGAATTGTTCGAGACGACGGATGCAATTCATTATCCCGGTAACGAGAACGTGAGGTACAATGGCACTGAAGATCGGACGCATGGAGCGCTCGGACGCGGCTTTCGCCGCTGCCGTCATCTTCATGGCGGGGCGCAAGCCGTTCAGTGATCTGCCTTTCGGTCGTATGGTCGACACCCTGTCGGCGGCGGTGCGTCGCGGCCACTATGTCCTGGCGTCGGAGAACGGACGCGTCGTGGGCTTCACCTTCTGGGCCGTGACATCCGCAGACGTCGCCCGTCGCTGGACTGAAGAGGGCTATGAGCCGACCTACGAAGAGGGTTCCGGCGGCGACACCATTGTTCTGACCATGGGCGGGGGCGAACATCCCACCGTAGCCTTGCAGGGCGTAAGGCACATAGCGGCCCTCTATCCCGGATATCCTTACCGCATGGTCCGCTTCGGACGCGGTGGACCGACCAAGGTCGGGCGGTTTCCTGGGCAAAAGGGCGGCTGAAGCCCGTTCACCATCCTCATCAGCACTGCGATAATCAAGGATGTGCACAATCCCGGCTCCAAGAAACGGAGCCGCGCCATGCAGGCCTTTTCAGTTGCCGCCTCGGGTATCGCCGCCGCCACCGCCCGCTTCGACGCCAGCGCCCGGCGCACGGCAGTCGCTCCGCTCGACAACCTGGCCGCGGAAAGCGTCGAACGCATCCAGGCGGAGGTGGCGCTGAAGGCCAATGCGGTAGTGCTGCGGTCGGCCAATGAAATGACCGGCACTCTGCTGGACATCCTGGCCTGACGTTCCAGCGCGGTCGAAAAAATCAACCAGACGCGGCCTCTTCACCCTCCGCCGTAACCGCCAATCAACGGCAGGACTTCGCCAGTGATGTAACTCGACATCTGAGGTGAGGCCAGGAACACATAGGCAGGGGCCATCTCCTCGGGCTGGGCGGGGCGTTTCATGACGGTGTCGCCTCCGAACTGGGCGACCTTGTCAGCCTCCTGATCGGCGGGGTTCAGTGGCGTCCAGACCGGGCCGGGCGCGACCACGTTCACACGAATGCCGCGCGGAGCCAGATGGGTGCCCAGCGATCGGGCGAAGGCGTGAATGCCGCCCTTGGTCATCGAATAGTCCAGCAGATTTTTGCTGCCCATCATGCCGGTCACCGAGCCGGTCATCACGATCGAACCGCCCGCCTTCATGTGCGTAACCGCCGCCTTCACCAGGTTGAAATAGCCATAAAGGTTGGTCTTCAGCGTCCGGTCGAAATGCTCGAACGTCAGGTCCTCCAGCGCCTCGACATGCTGCTGGAAGGCCGCATTGGGGACCACGACATCCAGCCGGCCAAAGGCATCGAGCGTGGCCTTGACGGCGGCTTCCGAAAAGGACGGGTCGGAGACATCGCCTTTCAGAACGATGGCCCGGCGGCCCTCAGCCTCCACGGCGGTGCGGGCGTCCTCGGCATCCTTGTCCTCGTCGAGATGGCAGATGGCGACGTCGCAGCCTTCGCGTGCGAACAGGACGGCGACCGCGCGACCGATGCCGGAATCACCGCCTGTGATGATGGCCGCCATGCCATCGAGCTTGCCCGACCCTTTCCAGAACGGCGCATCGTACATCGGCGCGGGATCCAGGGCGGCCTCGTCTCCGGGCTTGGTCTGGTGCTGCTTCGGAAAGGGCGGTTCCGGATAGCGGCGCGCGCCGGCCTGCATGGCCCCGTTGTTCTTGTCGTCTGATCCGCCGCTCGCCTTGGCGTCGATGCCGGACTGGATGTCGCGTTCCTGGTCAGCAATGTTTTCGGCACGGGGTTCGAAACGGTCGGTCATGGCGGGCTCCTGTTGGCGCATCAGTTCGGGGGTCTCTTGAAAAGACCGTGGAGCGACGCGCCGTTCCCGCGCATCATGCGTTCAGTCACACAGATGCGTGAGGAGGAAGGGCCATGCCGGGACTGGATCTGACAGAGGTGGGCGCGGCTGTCGGCCCGCTTCAGACTTGGGTTCTGCCCGCGCTATTGGGGTTGGGGCTGGCCTCGGCGACGGGTCTGCGCACCTTTCTGCCGCTGCTGATGCTGGCCCTGGCGGCGAAGTTCGAGATGTTCGGCATCCGCCTGAACGACCAGATGGACTGGCTGGGATCATGGCCCGCGATCTCGGCTCTGGCCGTCGCGGCGGTGGCCGAGTTTGCGGGCGACAAGGTCCCGGCGGTGGACCATGCGCTGAATGCCGTCGGCTATGTCACCCGACCGATTGCGGGCGCGGTGGCGGCAGGCAGCGTCTTCTGGGGTGTCGATCCCGCCACGGCGGCGGTGGCGGGCATCATTGTGGGGGCCCCCACGGCCCTGGCCTTCAATGCGGCCCAGACCGGGGTGCGGGTCGGCTCGACCGCCACGACCGGAGGGCTGGGCAATCCGATCGTGTCGCTGATCGAGGATGTCCTGGCGGTGCTGACGGTGATCGTGGCCTTCCTGGCCCCGGTGATCATCCCGCTGGTGCTGGTGATCCTGGCGATCGTGGTGTTCCGGCTGGCGAAGCGGATCCGCGATCGACCGGTACGCACAGCCGTCTAGACGCGGCTGATGATGGCCTTCAGCGTCTCGACCTTGGTCGGCAGGTCCGAGGCCATGCGCCCGGCCAGTTCGCGCGCGCCGACCGGATAGGCGTCGCCACCCTCGGCAATCTCGCGGGCCAGTTGCGACGCCTGCATCAGCAGGATTTCCAGCGCCTCGACCTGTTCGACGGCCAAGGCGCGAGCCTCCTGCTGGAGGCGTTTGACACGCTCGGAGGTGGTCTCCGGCTGGCGCATCAGATCATAGATTTCGGCCTCGCCGGGGACGATCCTGAGGGCGGCTTTCGAGTTGACAGGCGGCGTGTCTGACATGGCGTGGCTCCAGATGCAGACGTTAACGCGAACGCCTCATCCTCGCCACAATTCCTCGAAGCGTAGCCATACATCGCGCGCCGGGCGTGTCGCCCGCGCATCATTAACGGTGCGGCGGCGTCATGCGGCCTGTCGCCGTTCCTCCGCCTCGCGCACCGCGTCGGCGGCGCGGTCCAGGACTTCCAGCCCCGCATTCGGACCGAGGGCCTCGACCGTCAGGATGCGGCGGAAGGCCCGCGCTCCGGGTCGGCCATGCATCAGGCCCAGCATGTGGCGCGTCATCGACGGCAGCGACACCCCCTCCTCCAGCCGCGCGGCCAGATAGGGCTTGTAGCGTTCGATGGCGGTGAAGGCATCCACGTCCGCCGTATCGGCTCCATACAGTCGGCGATCCGCCTGACCCAGCAGACCGGGCTCGTGATAGGCGGCGCGGCCCAGCATGACGCCGTCCAGAGCCACACCGTCGGTGTCGTCCAGATGGGCCTCGGCCTCGTCCAGCGAAGCGATGCCGCCGTTGATGCTGATCGACAGATGCGGCCGCTCGCGCTTCAGCCGCCGAACCAGGGCATAGTCCAGAGGCGGGACGTCGCGGTTTTCCTTGGGCGACAGACCTTTCAGCCAGGCCTTGCGGGCATGGACGATGAAGGTGTCGATGCCGACAGCAGCGCAGGCATCGACCGTGGCGAAAAGCGATTGCTCCGGGTCCTGATCATCCACGCCGATGCGGCATTTGACGGTGGCGGGCACGGCGACCGCGCCCTTGATGGCGGCCATGCAGTCGGCGACCAGTTCCGGCTCGCGCATCAGACAGGCCCCGAACCGGCCCGACTGGACCCGGTCGGACGGGCAGCCGACGTTCAGATTGATCTCGTCATATCCGTACTGTTCCCCGATCCGCGCGGCCTGGGCCAGCTGATCCGGGTCCGACCCGCCCAGTTGCAACGCCACTGGATGCTCGACCGCGTCAAAGCCCAGCAGCCGCGCCTGATCGCCGTGGAGCACGGCGGGGGCCGTGACCATCTCCGTATAGAGCAGGGCCCGGGTCGTGAGGGTGCGATGGAACGCCCGGCAGTGCCGGTCGGTCCAGTCCATCATCGGGGCGATCGAAAGGCGGCGGTTCATCGGGGCGGCGTCTACACCATGCCGGGGCCGCTGGCGAACCCTGGAGATGCTCACCCTATGTCTGACATCGGACACAGGAACGATCAGGCTGGCGAACGGTTTTGTGGTCCTGTCCCCACTTTGGAGGAATACCGATGATCAGAACCCTTCTCGCCGGCACCGCCTGCTTGGCCCTGCTGAGCGCCTGCAACTCCGAACAAGCGTCCGAACCTGTCGATGCAGCCCAGGACGCCATGTCCGCGCCCGTCGGCCAGACCTCGGCAGCCGTCATGGGGTCCAACATGCAGTCGGCCTATATCCCCAACGCCGCCATGGGCGACATGTACGAGATCCAGTCCGCCGACATCGCCCTGGAGCGGTCACAGAATGCCCAGGTCAAGGAACTGGCGCAGATGATCAAGACCGACCACACCACCGCCTCGAACGAGATGAAGGCCATGCTGCCGCAAGCTGCGCCTGACACCACGCCCCCGACCGATCTGGACGAGCGTCGCCAGGGGCTGATCGACAATCTGCGGTCGGCCTCGGCCGCGGACTTCGACCGCGTCTTCATCGATCAGCAGATCGCTGCGCACAACGAGGCCCTGACCCTGCATCGCGGTTTCGCCGATGCAGACTCGCCGCTGGCCGCCCACGCCCGCAAGGTCGTGCCCGCGATCGAAGGCCACCTGCGTATGGCCGAACAGATCAAGGCCGCGATGTAAACGCTTGCGTCAATGACCGAATGAAGGAGCCGGTGTCATCAGACACCGGCTTTTTCGCGGGCATCTTCTTCCTCCAGAGCCTCAGCCGCTTCCTCGTTGAGTGCCTGACCCTCGCGGCGGGGCTTGATGTAGGGGGCGGGCTGGGGCGTGACGGCATTGCCGCGCATCAGACCGCGTCCGGCAGCGAGGCCGCCCGCCAGTTGCAGGGTAAACCGCTCCTCGTCGCGGCGACGGACATCCTCGATGGTCTCGCTGGCCTCATCCTGGCTGAAGCCCAGGTCGATCAGCACCTGATGGCCGAAGACCAGCGCGCTCTCGAAAGTTTCGCGCAGCTGATACTCCACCCCGGCCTGAACCAGACGCATCGAATGGCCCCGGTCGAAGGCCCGCACGAACAGCTTGGTCAGGGGGAATTCGGCCTTGACCAGTTCGACGATACGGTCGGCCACTTCGGCCTTGTCGACGCAGACCAGGATGGTCTCGGCCTTGGCGGCACCCGAAGCCCGCAGCACGTCCAGCCGCGCCCCGTCGCCATAATAGACCTTGAAGCCGAAGTTCCCGGCGGCCTGGATCATCTCCACGTCGTAGTCGATGATCGACACGTCGACGTCGCGGGCCAGCAGGGGCTGGGACACCACCTGGGCGAAACGGCCGAAGCCGATGATCAGGACGCGCTCGCGCAGGCCGCTGGCGTGATCGACACCCTCGGCCTCGTCCGGCGACAGTTCCGGCGCAGGGGGCATCAAACGGCGCACGACCAGCGTCGTCAGCGGCGTCAGGGCCATGGACAGGATGACCAGGGCGGTGGCGATGGCACTGGACCGGGCATCCAGCACCCCCGCGGCCAGGGCGGCGGCATACAGGACGAAGGCGAACTCGCCGCCTTGCGCGAACATGGCGGCCCGTTCGACGGCCTCGCGATTGGAGGCCTTCAGCAGCCGCGCCACGCCATAGATGGCCGCGGCCTTGACGACCATGAACAGGGCCAGTCCGCCGACGATGATCGGCCAGTCGGCCAGCACCACAGCCAGGTTCAGCGACATGCCCACGCTGACGAAGAAGATGCCCAGCAACAGGCCCCTGAATGGCTCGACATCGGCTTCCAGCTGATGGCGGAAGCTGGAATCGGACAGCAGCACCCCGGCCAGGAAGGCCCCCATGGCCATGGACAGTCCGCCCAGGGTCATGATCAGCGCGGCCCCCACGACCACCAGCAGCGCGGCGGCGCTCATGATCTCGCGCCCGCCATGCCGGGCCAGGAAACGAAACACCGGGTTCAGCAGATAACGCCCCGCCACCACCACCGCGACGATGGCCCCCAGGCCCAGAGCGATGGTCTGCCAAAGCGGCGGACCGTCGACCGCCGTGCCCATGGTGCTGGCCAGAATGGCGACGATGGCCAGCAACGGCACGATGGCCAGGTCTTCCAGCAGCAGGATAGACACCGCCCGCTGACCCGCCGGGGTGTTCAGCTCATTGCGCTCATCGAGACCCTGCATGATGACCGCGGTGGATGACAGGACGAAGCCCATGGCGACGATGAAGGCGATATGCGCAGGCACGCCGAAGGCGATCGCCGCCAGGGTCAGCAGCAGCCCGCTGAGTCCCACTTGGGCCACGCCCAGGCCGAAAATTTCGCGTCGCAGATTCCACAGTTTCGCGGGCCGCATCTCCAGCCCGATGATGAACAGGAAGATGACCACGCCGAATTCTGCGACGTGCAGCACAGTCTCCGGCTCGGCGAACAGCTTGAATCCGAACGGGCCGATAGCCAGTCCGGCGGCCAGATAACCCAGGACCGAGCCCAGTCCCAGCTTGCGAAACAGCGGCACGGCCACGACGCCGGCCCCCAGCAAGGCCGCCACCTGGACCAGTTGAACGCCTGTGCTCGCCTCGGCCATCGTGTCCCCCTGGTCCGTCAGATTCCGATAGTGGGGGCTGTGGCCCGATTGCGCCACCCTGTGAGGGACAGGACGGGACCGCATCTCTCGTCCGGAGGCCGCCACAGTTTCGCCCAACGGCGGTCTGCCTCATCGACATCAGACGACAGGGAAGGCCCCGCCATGATCGACCGCCCAATGACCGCCGCCGTCACGGCCGTGATGGCCTTCAGCCTGACCGCGCCGGGGGCTACGTTCTCCGTCGCCGCGCAAAACCGGGACAGCTTCGATGCGAACAAGCCCGTCGATGGTGCAGTGTCGGCGGCCGCATGCCGACCCTATGGCTTCATCCTCCCGGTAGCCGGTGATGGGGATGACCGCACGCGCTATCGCCTCACACCGCCGCCGCCATCGCCCCCCATGCCCCTGTCGCCCCCGCCCGCGCCCGCGCGTCCGCTTGTTGTACAGACACTGCCCAACGGCCAGACGACGCTCGACGGTGTCGTCGTCACCGGCAGTCGTGTGCAGCGGTCGGAAGCGGCAGCAAGCGGATCTACCTATGCGCCGCCCCCGGTTCATCGCCCCCTGCCGCCCGGCATTCCGCCCCGTCCCGCCGACACAGAGCGCTATCCCGACGCTACGCCCAATCCGGTCAAGCGCGTGGCCGACGAGCCCGTTTCGACCTTCTCCATCGACGTCGACACCGCCGCCTATGCCAATGTTCGCCGCTTCGTGGACGAGGGGCGTCGTCCGCTGGTCGATGCGGTGCGGATCGAGGAGATGGTCAACTATTTCGACTATGGCTACGCCCTGCCGCGTTCGGCGTCCGAACCGTTCGCCATCACCACGGCAGTGGTCGCCTCGCCCTGGTCGCCGGGTCGCCAAATCGTCCATATCGGCCTGCAAGGTTATGAACTGCCCGAGGGCGAGCGGCGTCCGCTGAACCTGACCTTCCTCGTAGATGTGTCCGGCTCGATGAACAGCACGGACAAGCTGGCCCTGGCGCAGAAGTCGATGAACCTGATCATCGACCGCCTGCGCCCCCAGGATACGGTTGCGGTCACCTATTATGCCGAAGGGGCAGGCACGACCCTGGCACCGACGCCGGGCGACCAGAAACTGAAGCTGCGCTGCGCGGTCGCCAGCCTGTATGCCTCGGGCGGAACGGCAGGCGCGACGGGCATGACCAATGCCTATGACCAGGCTCAGGCCGGCTTTGCCCGCGACAAGGTCAACCGCATCCTGATGTTCACCGACGGCGACTTCAATGTAGGCCAGACCGACAACCAGCGGCTGGAGGACTATGTCGCCAGCAAGCGGGAAACCGGCATCTATCTGTCGGTCTATGGCTTCGGGCGCGGCAACTATCAGGACGCGCGGATGCAGGCGATCAGCCAGGCCGGCAATGGCACCGCCGCCTATGTCGACAACCTGAACGAGGCGCGTCGTCTGTTTGGCCCGGCCTTCGACAAAGGGGCCTTTCCCATCGCCGACGACGTCAAGATCCAGGTCGAGTTCAACCCCGCCCGCGTCAGCGAATACAGACTGATCGGCTATGAGACCCGGCTGCTGAACGAGGAAGATTTCAACAACGACCGCATCGATGCGGGTGAGGTCGGGTCGGGGGCCTCCGTCACCGCGCTGTATGAGATCACGCCCGTGGGTGGCCCCAGCCAGATCCCGGAGCGCCGCTATGAGGCCAATCGCTCCATCGGTGTCGGCGGCGGCGATCCGGAGAGCGAGGTCGGCTTCGTCCAGGTCCGGTTCAAGCCGCCGGGCGGCGACACCTCGCGCCTGATCCAGCGCGTCCTGTCCAACAGCGGTAATGGTGCGGGCTCGCCACCGGAGAGCACCCGCTGGGCCCTGGCCGTCGCCGCCTTCGGTCAGAAGCTGCGCGACGATCCGTGGATGGACGCGGGCTATGGCTGGGATGCGATCCTGGCACAGGCGCAGGCCGCCCGGGGAGAGGATGCCTATGGCCAGCGCGCGGAGTTCGTCCAGATGGTGCGGGCGGCGCAGGGATTGCCAGCCCAGGCGCGGCCCTGACGGCAGCATCTCGGAACCCCAGCCCACGGCAAGGGTTGTGCCTGCAATCGAAACTGCAGGAGACACCCCATGAAAGTCCGTGACGTAATGAGCAAGGACGTCCAGGTCGCCCGGCCCACCGACACCCTGCCCGAAGTGGCCGTGCGCATGAAGGATGGCAATTTCGGTTTCATGCCCGTGGCCGACGGCGATCAGCTGATCGGGACGATTACCGACCGCGACATCGTCGTGCGCGGCCTGGCCTCGGGAGCGGCGGCGACCGCCACGGTGCTGGAATGCCTGTCTCGCGATCCGATGACAGCGCGGGCCGACGACGATCTGAAAACCGTGCTGGACGCCATGGCCAGCCGTCAGATCCGCCGCCTGCCGGTTCTGGACAAGGATGGGCGTCTGGTCGGCGTCGTCTCGCTGGGCGACCTGTCGACCCGTGTGAAGGAAAAGTATGCGGGCGAAGCCCTGGAATCTATTTCCCGCTAGGCTGGGCCTGCACGCCCTTAACCTTTTTGCGGAACCGACTGTTCACGGCTGATTGGCACGGTGGCCTCGAAAGAGGACATCGAACATGGCGCTCGCACAGTTTCAAAAGGGTCAGACCGTCTGGGTGAAGTGCGTCGGGGCGTGGGCCGAGGTCGAGAAGGTGAAGCCGGTCTGGGCCAAAGGCTTTTCCGAACCTATCCGGGTTACCTATGAAGTTGGCCTGGGACGCGAGTTCCAGGCCAATGAGCTGTTTGTCCCGACCGAGGACGCCTCCTCTGCCAACATGGGCCTGTGGCGGCTGATGCGGGTACGCAACAAGTGGCAGCAACCTGAAGACTGCGCCCATCATCCCTTCCCCGGCACCTATCCCGTCGTGGTCACCGACCGCATGGACTGGGGTGGCTGGCGTGTACCGGGCGCAGAGTACGACCGCGACCCTGACCATATCGAGTTTCAGGCCCGGCTGATTGCAGCGGCTCCCAAGCTGATGGTCATCGCCTCGCAACTGGTGGAATCGGTCGACCAGGACCCCGACGACGCACCGCCGGAAATGGTACAACTGGCCCGGCAGGCCCGCAGTCTGCTGCAAACCATCACCGACGTTCTGGCCCGGCCAAAGACCAAGTCCACAAGGCGAGAGTCTTCCGAGTCACACGCCGCCTGAAAGCGTTGACGATCGGTAAACCAGTCCTCGACACGAATCCGCGACGCAGCCTAGATTCTGCTTCTACTGATTTGGGTTGGGGGATGATCGCTTGCGGAGCACCGAGCGCCGCATAACTGCCGAGGGGCGTCGCGCGACCGACCGTCGCCAGGGCGCGCCCGCTTGGCTGAGGGTCGGCATCCTGGCCTTGACCCTGGTTATTGCCTTGGGCGTGATGCTGTTCGCGCGTGAAATGGCCCGGCCCGATCTGGAGCAGGACGGGCTGCGCATGGAGGCGGTCGACCGCGAGGCACGGCTGCTCGCGCTGGACACGGCACGGAAAATTGCGCCGGCCCAGGCTGCTGGCCGCGCCGCTGTAGCAGCCTCCGGCAATGCATCGCAGATGGTAGCCGTAGCCCGGGCCGCTGCACCTGAAAGCGCCTTCGCCGTCATAGACGCATCGGGCGACGTCCTGGCCAGCGCGGGCGCACAGCCTGATGCTTTTGAAGCCATGACCAACCGGCCCGACCTGTCTCGCGACGGCGAGGCCTTGCTGATCCGGCGCAGCTTTGACGGTGGGTCGAACCTGATCGCCCGTGTCAGCTTGCCGGCGCTGGAGCCTCGCAAGGGTGCTGAACTCTGGCTTATGTCAGGCACCTCTGCGGTGCTGGCCAGTTCCTCGCGCGATGGGCGCTCTCTGGGTTTGACCATCCGCCCGATCCGGGCTGACGGCCAAGCCGATGAGCTCAGAATTGGCGAGGGGCTGGTTCGTCGAACAGCCATACCAATCGGCGACTCGAGCCTGATCGCGGTTGCCACATCGGCCAAGGGTACCGGACCGGCCGGGCTGCTGAGCAATATCTGGATCTTCATCATACCCGCCGGCCTTGGCATCGCGGTGATTGCGCTCGTTCTGATGGTCGAGCGACGTCAGCAAGGTATCAGCAAGGCCTGGGCCGCTTCGGAGCAACGGTTTCGCGGGGCCGTCGAGGCATCTCGCTGTGGCGTCTGGGAATGGGATACGGAGGCCGAGATCATCACCGTCTCGGACTTCATGGCAGGTCTTCTTGGACTGGAAGAAGGCGGGTCCCTGCCCGTGAAGACCGTGCTGGCCCAGATCCACCACAGCTATCACGCCGCAGTCCTGCACGCCCTGCAACAGGCCCAGATGTTCGGCACCTTCGATGTCAGCTTTCCGGTACCGGACGCCAAGGGGAAGGCGCGGTGGATCGATGCGAGGGGCCAGGCGCGCGGAGACCGCGGCGAGCAGGGCTTCACCAATGTTCTGGGAATCGCATTGGACACCACAGAGGCCCGCCGGGCCAAGGCGCAGGCCCAGGCTGCCGAGGGGCGCCTGCGCGACGGCATTGAAAGCGTATCCGACGCCTTCGTCCTGTTCGACAAGGGCGGACGCTTGATCCTGTGGAACCAGGCATTCCAGGACACCTTCGACTTCGGAGAAGGCGTTCTGCGCCGCGGTGCCTTCAAGCAGGATCTGAACCAGATCGCCGCACTGGCCATCAAATCCGATCAGCCGGCCACAGGTGGCCGGGCCGGCGCGCGCGAGATCGAGCTGAACGATGGCCGCTGGCTGCAGATGATCGAGCGCTACACCTCCGACGGCGGCTCGGTCGTCACCGCCGCCGACATCACGGCCATCAAGAACAAGGAGGCCGAGCGGCAGCGCGTCACCGACACCCTGCACTCCACCATCACCGAACTGGAGGACCGCGAGGACAAGCTGCGCCTGCTGGCTCGCAAATACGAAGTGGCCATGACCCGCGCCGAGGCCGCCAACCAGGCCAAGTCAGAGTTCCTGGCCAATATGAGCCACGAACTGCGCACGCCGCTGAACGCCATCAACGGCTTCTCGGAGATCATGTTCAACGAGATGTTCGGGCCGCTGGGGCATGAAAAATACAAGGGCTATGCCGCAGACATCCTGAAATCAGGCCAGCATTTGCTCAGCCTGATCAATGACATTCTGGACATGGCCAAGATCGAGGCAGGCAAGGTCACCCTGCACTATGAACGGGTATCGCTGAAGGAGGTGGCCACCGATGCCGCCCTGCTGATGCGCGGCAAGATCGAGGAGTCGGGTCTGAAGCTGATCATCGACGCCCCCGATCTGCCCGACATTGAGGCGGATCAGCGCGGGCTGAAACAGGTCATGCTGAACCTGATCTCCAACGCCGTGAAGTTCACGCCAGAGGGCGGCGACATCGTTGTGGCCCTGTCCCAGCTGGATGACGAACGCCTGCGCGTCGCGGTCACCGACACCGGCATCGGCATCGCCGCCAAGGATCTGGCGCGTCTGGCCCAACCGTTCGAACAGGTCGAAGGCCAGCATTCCAAGACGACCCAGGGCACCGGCCTGGGCCTGGCCTTAACGAAGTCTCTGATCGAACTGCACGGCGGCAAACTGCTGCTGGAGAGCGAGCCGGGTCGGGGTACGACGGTCAGCTTCGACATTCCGATCGTGCGGCCAGGTGCAGCACAACCCGCCACCGCTCCGGCACAGGCCCGCGCGGCCTGAGACCTAGTTGGTTCCGGGCTGTGGGGGCGCACCCCTTCCATTGCTGGAAGAACGGCTGCGCTCACGGCGCTTCTTGAGAATTTCCGCCAGGACGACGCGGTCCTGGCCCTCGACCGTCGCCAGCAGGGCGACGGTGTCGCGCTCCATGCGCGCCCGCCCCCGCTGGTCCGCCTCGCGCGAGTCCGCCAGCAAGGCCGTCAGGCGGTCCGGATCGAAATCCTCAGTGGCCGCCATGGCGATCGCCTCCCGACGCCGCTCGCGGGCCATCTCGAAATCAGGACGGGCGGCCAGGGCCGAGGCCCGCATCGCGGCACGGATGCGGGGCCTCTCTTCGGCAGAGAGTCGGTCAAACAAACGCTGCGGCGAGCCTTCGCGCTGGGGCCGGGTCTGGGCCTCGACCTGCTGGGCGATGCGCGCCTGCGACACAAACAGAGTCGCGCCCGCACCCAGCGCGAACAGGTTCAGCGCCACCGAAACGCCCAGGGCGATCTTAAGCCCGCGCGACCTCAACCCAGAACCTCGGTGTCATCGACGCCGACCAGCATCGATTGGTACAGCACGGCATCCGCCTGGGCATTGGCGGTGAACTGATCCGTCATGACCACGCCGGCCACCACGCCCGCACAGGCCGCCGCCGCCCAACCCGCGCCCATGGCTAGGCCCAAACGGCTCAGCCAGCTCTTGCGCGGAGCACGCACGGTAGCCGCCGCGATCACGCGATCACGCAGGGCCGCCGACGGCTGCATCGGACGCGAGGCGAACAGCAGGGCATCCAGGTCGTCCGCATCGGACAGAACCTGCCCGGCCATATCAGGATGCTGGACCACGAAGGCATCGGCCGCCGCGCGCTCGGCCTCGGGCCAGCGCCGGCGGTCCGCACCGTAAGCCTCTGTCAGGGCGATAAATCGCGCCGGGGTCATGGTCGTCATGCTCCTTCGGCTCCGGGCCGGATATCGGCCAAAGCCAGTCTCAATGCCCGCCGTCCGCGTGACAACAGGCTTTCGAGCGCGTCCACGCTGATCTTCATCAATGCAGCAGCCTCGATATTGGTCAGTTCCTGATAGTGGCACAGCACGATGGCCTCGCGCTGGCGATCCGGCAACCGGGCCAGGGACGCCTCCACCCGTGCGCCGGTGTCCGCCGCCATCAGTCCGCGATCGGGGGCTGGGCCGTCGTCAGCACGATCAGGCAGGCTGTCAGTGGCGATTTCGCGTCGCCTGCGCAGGCGATCATAACAGAGGTTCAACCCCACCCGGTGCAGCCAGGTGTCGAACTTGGCCGTCCCCGGCGTCCAGCGCGGGGCCTGTTTCCAGGCCCTCAACATCGCCTCTTGGGCCACGTCTTCGGCTTCGGTGGCGTCGTTCAGCATGCGGTGGGCGAGCGCCAGCATACGCGGCAGCTTGCGCGCCACCATCGCCTGAATGGCCGCCGGATCACCCTGACCCACGCGGCGCACCAGATCTTCATCAGGGTCGGCGGTCAGCGCCAATCCGGCCTCATCGGTTCGCTCCCGCCAGAGCGCTGTTCTGGACCAGAATCCTGATCCGGGTCGAGCCGAAACACGCGCCGGGGCGGCGAGTTGCATCACCGCGCTGATCGCCGCCCCGGACATGGGCTATTCCGCCATCGGTGCAGGCGCAGGCGGTGCTGCGCGCTCGGCGCGGCGCTCGCTCATGCGGGCCCGGCGCTCGCCACGAACAGCCTGACGCTCGGCGGCGGTCACGACGCCGTTGCCATCGGCATCCATGCGGGCAAAGGCCTGCTCGGCCTTGGTGCGAGCATCGGCAATCACCACCGGGCCACGATCCGCCATGCGAGCGGCGCGATCGCCACCGCGACCGCCACTTGGGCCACGCATGCCTGCGCGCTCGGCACGCGGTCCACGCCCGGCACGAGCTTCACGCGGCGCGTCGAACTCGGCCCGGCTGATGGAGCCGTCACCGTTGGTGTCCATGCGAGCAAAGCGGGCCTCGGAGCGCTCGGCATGCTTCGCCTGACGAGCGGCTTGATGTTCCTCGGCGGTCACGGTGCCATCGTTGTTGGCGTCTGCGGCCGTCAGACGGGCCACGCGGGCTTCGACGAATGCGGCCTGGGTCATCTCGGCCTGCGCACGCGCCGGGCGATTGGCTTGCTGCGCCATGACGCCGCCGGCCAAGGCGGCAAAGGTCACGGCGACCATGCCACCGATCACGACTGTCTTCTTCATGTGGTTCTCTCCTGAAACCGCCTCGGCGGTCGGTTCGCCCTTGTCAGGAGATCAAACGGCCTAGTGTCGTCATTCCGTCGCAGGCGGCGGCAGCGCTCTTTCAAACGCTTCCCGTGACTCGCTCCGGACCTGCGCCAGTCGGTTAGTCAGGACCTCGAAATCTGCGCATCCCGCTGCCTCGGCCAGGCGCCGGCGCAGCCCGGCAGGTTCCTGCGACGGGTCCGGACGCTCGTCGAAGGCGGCTCCCAGAAGCTGGCTCAGCCCCTGCTGTAACCGCCAGGCCTCGGCCAGGGCCGGATCGTTCGACAGGGCTTTCAGCGTCGAGACCGTCAGTTCGCCTCCCGATGCCGCCTTCGCCAGTTGACGCACCTGAGCCACGAACTCGGCATCGACCTGACCGCCGGGGGCCAGTTTCAGATCCCAGGCCCCTTGCCCCGGCCGCTCGCGGCTCATCAGGTCGCGCATGCGTCTTGCGTCTGCGATTACATCGATGCCCGGACGGGGGCGACGCAGGATGTCGGCCAAGGCCTGTGTCACCCGCTCGCCAAAACCCGCATCGCTGGCCCAGACGACGCGGGCCCTGGTCAGGGCCATGAACTCCCAGGTGTCGGCGTCGCTGGCATAGTAGTCGACCAGGGCCGACAGCCGCAGAGACACCGGCCCCTTGGCCGCGCCAGGGCGCAGCCGCATGTCGACCTCATAAAGGCCGCCCTCTGCCGTATGCGCCGACAGGGCCGCAATCAGCCGCTGGGTGAATCGGGCCTGGAAGACGCCCGACGCCCAGCCCTTGGCATCGGACACCACCTCGTCCGGCGCATCATAGACAGTCATCAGGTCCAGGTCGGAGCTGGCCGTCATCTCGCGCGAGCCGGCCTTGCCCAGGGCGACGACGGCGACGACGCCGCCGGGCAGCCGTCCGCCCTGACGCTCCGTCTCGGTCATGGCGACGGGAGCCAGGGCCGTGATGACCGCATCGGCCAGGGCGGCATGGGCGCGGCCCGCTTCCTCTGGATCGATCCGGCCGGTCAGGACCTGCACCCCGATGCGGAACATCTGGTCGCGGTGCAGGCGGCGCACGGCGTTCATCGCCTCCTCGAAATCGGGGGCGGCGCGGGCTTCGGATGCCATCTGGTCGAACAGGCCGGTATTGACGCCGAGCGTCGTCTGGAACCGCGCATCCAGCATACTGTCCAGCGCCACAGGATAGCGCCCCAGCGTGCGCGCCAGGCGCGGCGCGAACGCCAGCAGGCCCAGCACCAGATCGAACAGTTTTGGCTGGGCCAGGAACAGGGACTGGACCTGAACGCCGCTGTTCAGGCCCGAGAAAAACACGGCGAAGCGGCGGAAGGCGGGATCCACCGCGCCGGGATCGTCCTGAAACAGATCCGCCAGCTGGGTCAGAAGCCGCGGGGCCAGACGGGTGAACAGCTCGCGTCCCCGGGCACTGCGGGTCGCGGGGATGCGGCCGTGGTGCCAGCTGCGGATCGTGTCTGCGACGGAGGCGGGCTCGGCAAACCCCATCCGGCCCAGAGTGGCCAGGGTCTCCGGATCGTTCTCCACCCCGGTGAAGACCAGCGAGCCATAGGAGGACGACAGCGCCTCCTCGCCTTCGAACAGCTCGCCATAGCGGGTGTTGACCCGCACCAGCAGGGTCTCGACGTCGGCATCGAAGGCGGCCAGATCGCCCTCTCCGGTCAGGGCGGCGACCATGGCCCGGCGTACCGGGTCGACCGGCAGGCTGTGGGTCTGTTCGTCGTCCAGCATCTGGACCCGGTGCTCCAGCCCGCGCAGGCGCACATAGGCGGCGGTCAGCTCGGCGCAGGCTTCGGCGCTCACATGACCGGCATCGCGCAATAGGCCCAGGGCATCGACGGTCCGTGGACTGCGCAGGACGGGGTCGCGCCCGCCGAGGATCAGCTGCTGGGTCTGGGCGAAGAATTCGATCTCGCGGATCCCGCCACGCCCCAGCTTCAAGTTTGCCCCCGCCGCCTCCAGGCCCTCGCCGGTCTTGTGGACGTGGATCTGTCGCTTGATCGACTGGATGTCGAGGATGGCGGGATAGTCGAGACTGCGACGCCAGATGAAAGGCTTCAGCGCCTTCAGAAAAGACTGCCCTGCGCCGATGTCGCCCAGCATGGCGCGCGACTTGATGAAGGCCGCCCGCTCCCAGTTCTGGCCGACGCCTTCGTAATAGGACAGGGCGAAGGGTACGGCGACGACCGGCGGGGTCGAGGACGGATCGGGCCGCAGCCGCAGATCGACGCGGAACACATAGCCGTCGCCCGTCCGTTCCTGCATCAGGGTCGACAGGGCCTGGGCCATGCGGTCGACGAACCGCTGGGGCTCCACCTCCTCGGCCAGGGCCGGGATCAGGGCGTCGGGGTCCCAGAACAGGCTGATGTCGATGTCGGACGAATAGTTCAGCTCGAACGCGCCATGCTTTCCCATGGCCAGGCCGAACAGGCCGGGGACGGGGCCGCGCGGATCGTCGGGCGGCGAGACCAGCTTGCCCCGCTCGTGCTGGTTCTGGGCCACGGCGCGCAGAGCCGCCTGCGTCGAGGTGTCGGCGAACCGGCTGAGTGCACTTGTCACCTGATCCAGGTCCCAGACACCGCCGAGGTCACACAGGGCGGTCAGCAGATGCAGTTCGGCCTTGAGACGACGCAGGGGCGCACGGACATCGTCCGCCCCACCGGTCAGCGCTTCTGTGCGGGCCAGAAGGGCGTCGAGCGCCTGATCGGGTTCGCTCGCCAGCAAGGCCCGCAAGGTGTCCGGCCACCGACGCGCCAGACCGAAAAGATAGGGAGCGGCGGCAAAGACCGGAGCCAGAGCAGGCCAGGCGGTCTCGAGCGTCGTGGCCCACCCGCCGTCGTTCGCCGCTTCGGTCAGCCGCTCGTGCGCACGACCGGCGGCTTCGGCACTGACCAAAGGCCCGCAGGGGCGCAGACTGTCCGCCAGCCTCATCCGCCCGCCGCCGGGACTACCAGGGCCACCCGCAGGCCGGGGCCGAAGCCGTTGTAAACGCCGGGGCCTTCGTCCAGCTGGATACGCCCGCCGTGAGCCTCCATCACCGCCGCGACCAGCGACAGGCCCAGGCCCGACCCCGCCTCGGTGCGGCTGTTGTCCAGACGGACGAACCGCTCGGTGACGCGCGAACGGTCGTCTTCGGGCACGCCCGGGCCGGTGTCGGTGACCGAAAACTCGATCTCGCCCGACGAGCGACGTCGTGCCCTCAGCATCACGGCCCCGCCGGTCGGGGTGTATTTAATGGCGTTGTCGATGATGTTGGCCAGGGCCTGGGCCAGGAAGGGCTGGTTGGCCTCGATCATCAGGCCGCGCTCGATCTCGGCCGAGAACTCCAGCCCCTTGTCCTCGCTGGCGGGCTCGTACAGCTCGGCCATGTCGGCGGCCAGGTCGGCGGCGTCGAACAGTTTCGGGTCCGGCGTATGACCCGCCGCCGCCTGCAAGCGGGCGATGGCCAGCACGGTGTTGAAGGTCTTAAGCAGGCTGTCCGCTTCGTCCAGGGCCAGCTGGACCGCATCAACACCGTCGATCTTGCCGTCCTCGGCGTCCATCAGCGCGACCTCCAGCTTGGCCCGCATCCGGGTCAGAGGCGAGCGCAGATCGTGGGCGATGGCGTCGCCCGCATGCCGGATCGAGGCCATCGACCCCTCCAGCCTGTCCAGCATGGTGTTCAGCCCCTGGCCCAGTTCGTCCAGTTCGTCGCCGTTCTGGCGCACGGCGGCGCGGACCTTCAGATCGCCCTCCTGCACACCG
Source organism: Brevundimonas sp. DW-iso22 (assembly GCF_058725425.1). Lineage (NCBI taxonomy): Bacteria > Pseudomonadati > Pseudomonadota > Alphaproteobacteria > Caulobacterales > Caulobacteraceae > Brevundimonas > Brevundimonas sp. DW-iso22. Next base: position 582,408 of record NZ_JBZXEB010000002.1, read on the forward strand.
GTGACCACCGTCTGCAGCCGACGCATCGACCGCTCCAGATTGCGGCTGATCAGCAGACCGCCTGCCAGACCCAGCAGCAGGACGATCCCCATCGCCCCCCACAGGGCCTGGGTCAGCCGCGCCAGATAGGCGTCCGTGTCGCCCATCGACTGGGCCACCATCAAGGTTTCGCCCCCTGACAGCCTGACCTGAACCCCTCGCGCCTGCGGTCTGACGACGCGACCGTCCGCATCCGTCTCGGTGAAGGGAAAGGTGGTCCAGACGCTCGTCTCGGTCTGATCCGCGACAGGCAGGTCCGTAAGGCTGCCGGTGACGACTGAGCCGGTCTGATCTGCCAGCACATAGAGGTAGGAACTGCGCGTCAGGCTGCGATCGACAAGAGCCCGGTTCAGGGCGTCCAGGCCGCGCTGGTCATAGATGCCGCGCAGCACCTGCATCTCGCCGCGCACATTCTGCTCGGCCGCCGTCCGCGCCTCCGAAGCCGATGCGAAATAGACATAGGCCAGGATAGCACTGGCCGCAGCGGCGAACAGGGCGAGGAACAGCAGCGTCAGCCGGAAGGGTGTGCGGCGAAGGAGGGAGGGGAGACGCATCTGAAGCTGTGGGGCCTAGGCCTCCAACCTATAACCCGCTCCACGCACGGTCTGCAGCATGGCGTGGTCGAAGCCCTTGTCGATCTTGGCGCGCAGGCGGCTGATGTGGACGTCGATGACATTGGTCTGGGGGTCAAAATGGTATTCCCAGACCTTCTCCAGCAGCATGGTGCGGGTCACCGACTGGCCGGCGTGGCGCATCAGGAACTCCAGCAGCTGGAACTCGCGCGGCTGCAGGTCGATCTCGCGGCCCGCGCGGTGCACGTCGCGGCTGATCAGGTTCATCTCCAGATCGCCGACCTTCAGCATGGTGGCGACGCTGCCGGTCTCGCGGCGGCGCGACAGGGCCTCGACCCGGGCGATCAGTTCGGAGAAGGCATAGGGTTTGACCAGATAGTCGTCGGCCCCGGCCTTCAGGCCCGCGACGCGGTCGTCGACCTCGCCCAGGGCCGACAGGAACAGGACCGGGGTCTGGTCGCCGTCCTTGCGCAGGGTCTCGACCATGCCGATCCCGTCCAGGCGCGGCATCATCCGGTCCACGACATAGACGTCATAGCCGCCCTTCTGCGCCTCCAGCAGTCCAAAGGCCCCGTCCACGGCATGGGTCGGCTCGTGCCCCGCCTCGGTCAGGCCCCGGACCATGGCGGTCGCGGCCTCGGCATCGTCCTCGACGACCAGAATGCGCATGTTCAGCCCTCCCAGATACAGATTCGCCGCCGATGTTAGCGCATCGGCGGCGAACCCGTGAGTTAAGGCTTGGACAGACTTCGGACGATCAGTCGTCCGCGAGCGGAAGGACGATCGGCACTCCGCCCTGTGGCGTCCGGATGAACAGCAGGACGCCCGGACGACCTGAGGCGCGTACGGCTTCAATAGCCGCTTCTGCCTCGGCGGGCGTATTGACCACCTTGTTGTCGACCCTTGTGATTACCAGTCCGGCCTGCAGGCGCTCGCTGGCTGCCGCCGATCCGCGGGCAACATCGGTGATGACGACGCCGGACACCGTGTCCGGAATCTCGTAGCGCTGACGCAAGGCGGGCGTGATGGCCGACAATGTCAGACCCTCGACGACCTGACCGGCAGCGGCGGGCGGCTGACCCGGAGTCGTTGCGCCCCCGGTTCCCGAGTTTAGTGCCGCCAGTTCGGCAGGCGTCGGGCGCGTGCCCGAGCGGACGTTCAGCGTCTGACGGCGACCGTCGCGGATGATCTCCAGGCGGATGTTGTCGCCGGGACGGGCGCGCGCGACTTCGCGGGTCGCCTCGGTGCTGCCGTCCACGACCTTGCCGTTGACGCTGACCATATAGTCGCCCTGGCGAAGGCCGGCCTCGGCGGCCGGCGCACCGGGTGTCACCTCGGCGACATAGGCTCCCTTGAAATCGTCAGGCAGCCCAAGCGCGCGCCATTCGGCCCGACCCAGGGTCTGAAGTGTCGCGCCCAGATAGCCACGCGCGATCGTCTCGCCGCGCATCAGCCGGTCCGTCGTGGGCTTGGCGACCGCGGCGGGAATGGCAAAGCCGATGCCGACCGAGCCCCCGTTCATGCCGGGCGAAATGATCGCCGAGTTCACGCCGATCACGCGACCATAGATGTCGAAGGTCGGGCCGCCGGAGTTGCCGGTGTTGATGGCCGCGTCGATCTGGATGTAGTCGGTATAGGGCGTCCGGCTGTCCAGGCTGCCGCGACCCAGGGCCGAGACGATGCCGGCCGTGGCCGTGCCACCCAGGCCGAAGGGATTGCCGACGGCGACGACCCAGTCACCCACGCGCGGCTGAGCCGACTCCTCGAAGCTGACGAACGGATAGTCGGAGCCATCGACCTTGATGACGGCCAGATCGGTTTCCTCGTCGCGGCCGACGACCGTTGCCTTGATCTCGCGACCGTCGGCCAGCTTGACCGTGATCTCCGTCGCATCTTCGACCACGTGGTTGTTGGTGACGATGAAGCCGTCAGCGGAGATGAAGAAGCCGGAGCCGGCCCCGCGACCGCGCACGCCGCCGTCCTCGTCCTGCTGGCCCTGATTTGGATTGGGGATGGCGAAGGGCAGGCCCGGAATCTGGATCAGGCTGTCCTGAGGACCAGCCTCGCGCCGCGTCTCGACCTCGATCTGGACGACCGCTGGCGAGACTTGGGCAAAGATGTCGGCGAAGCTGAGGGGAGCCCCCTGCGGCGGGGCGAAGGCGACGCCATTGGCCCCGGCACTGGCATTGACCCGGCCCGAGACGCCCGCGACGGGCCCGGCCTCAGCGGTCGGCCAGTCGATCACCCCGCCCGCCGTGGCGGCGGCGGCAAAGAAGAGACCCGCGACGGCCCCCAGCATGAACTCCTTACGCTTCATCATCGACAGCCTTGTCTTCCCTTGGCGAACGCGGATGCGCCCGCTCAGTCATCAGTCAGAAGCGACAGCCTAACGCACTGTCCCCGTGGGGCAATCCTGCCGCCGCGAAACGCTAGTCGTTGGACGGCTTTGCGTCAGGATCGCGGCGAACCGCCTCCTGCTTCAAAATAACGCTGAGACGGGAGTCCTCTTCCGGTGTCAGGGGCGCGACCTCGACCGGACGTCGGCGACCGCGCCACAGGATCAGCGCACCGGCCGCCAGCATCAGGATCAGCGGCCCGAACCACAGCAGCCAGGTCCCGCCCCGCACCGGCGGCTTGAACAGGACGAAGTCGCCATAGCGCCGGACCAGGTCCTGACGGATCTGCTGGTCGCTGGCTCCATCGGCGATCTGGTCCCGCACCAGGCCGCGCATGTCGCCTGCAATCCCTGCCGGACTGTCGGCAATGGCCTCATGCTGACAGACCACGCAGCGGATATCGTCGAACAGGGCCTGGGCGCGGGCTTCCTGGGCGGCATCGGGCAAGGGCCGATCGGGCGCGGCGGGCGGCTCCTGGGCCAAGGCGGGCGTAGTCAATGCGAAGCACGTCGCGGCGATGAGCAAAATCCGCTTCACGCCTTCACCGCCTTAGCCGAAGTCCGTCGCCTGCCCACCCCGACCCTCAGCCGCCGGTCGAACAGCGACAGCGCCCCGCCCAGGGCCATGATCGTCGGCCCCAGGAAGATCAGCCGCGCCCACGGATTCCACCAGACCCGCACATTCCAGGCGGCCGCGCCATCGGACGCCCGCGCCCGCTCGCCCAGCACCACATAAACGTCGTCCAGACCCCGGAAATCCAGCCCCACCTCGGTCGTCGTCTGCCCTCCCGCCGGGAAGAAGCGCCGTTCGGCGGTCACGGTCGAGGGCGAGCGGCCGTCAGCACGGTCGACCGTCAGACGCCCCTGCTCCGCCAGATAGTTGGGACCCTCGACCACCTGCACCGCATCCAGACGCACGATCCAGGGTCCGGCCTCGATCGACTGGCCGATAGCCAGCGGGCGCGCAGCCTCCAGCCGATATCCCGTCTCGACCACCGCCCCCAGGACGAAGACGCCCAGACCCGCATGCGCCAGGGTCATGCCCCAGGCCCCCAGCGGCAGGCCCCGGGCCCGCCGCCAGGTCTCGGCCACCGGCACCCGGAAGAGCCGCACCCGCTCGGCCCATTCCGCCAGACTGCCCAGGATCAGCCAGCCACCCAGGCCGATGCCCAGCGCCGACAGCGCCTTCTTCGGCTCGAACGCCATCCAGCCCAACAGCGCGACCAGAAGCGCCAGCCCCGCCGCCACGATCAGACGCTGGCTCACGCCTCTCAGATCGCCCCGCTTCCACGCCAGTAGGGGCCCGGCGGGCAGGATCAGGAAGGCCACGGCCATCAAGGGCGTGAAGGTCAGGGCGAAATAGGGCGGGCCGACCGAGATGGTCGCGCCGGACGTCGCCTCAAGGAGCAGGGGATACAGGGTGCCCAGCAGCACTGTCGCCGCCGCCGCCGTCAGGAACAGGTTGTTCAGGACCAGAGCGCCTTCACGACTGACTGGCGCGAACAGGCCGCCACCCTTCAGCTTGGGCGCGCGCCAGGCGAACAGAGCGAATGCCAGCCCCGCCGTGACGCCCAGAATGGCGAGCAGCATCAGGCCGCGCTGAGGGTCCACCGCAAACGCATGCACGCTGGTCAGGACGCCCGACCGCACCAGGAACGCCCCCAGCATGGAGAAGGTGAAGGCCAGCAGGGCTAGGAAGGTCGTCCATCCGGCCAGCGCGCCTCGGCGCTCGGTCACCACGGCGCTGTGCAGCAAGGCCGCAGCGACCAGCCACGGCATGAAGCTGGCATTCTCGACCGGGTCCCAGAACCACCAGCCGCCCCAGCCCAGTTCATAATAGGCCCAAAAGCTGCCCAGCCCGATGCCGACGGTTAGGAAGGCCCAGCTGGCCAGGGCCCAGGGCCGCACCCACCGCCCCCATGCAGGCCAGAAGCTGGAGTTGGGCCGGCCCTCGATCAGGGCCGCCACCGCCAGCGAGAAACAGACCGACAGCCCGACATAGCCCGCATAGAGCAGCGGCGGATGGAAGGCCAAGGCCGGGTCCTGCAACAGCGGGTTCAGCGATGCCCCCTGGAAGGGGGCCGGGTTCAGCCGCGCGAACGGGTTGGAGGTAAACACCGCAAAGGCGATGAACATCACCCCCAGAGCGCCTTGCGTGGCGACGGCGCAGGCCTTCAGCCCGAACGGCAGGCCGCGCGCCCGCGCCAGCACCGCCCCGAACCCGGTCAGGACCAGGCACCACAGCACCAGCGAGCCTTCGTGGCTGCCCCAGGCCCCGGCCACCTTGTAGAGCATTGGCTTGTCGGTGTGGCTGTTGGCCGCGACATTGGAGACCGAGAAGTCCGAGATCACGAAGGCGAAGATCAGGACGGCGAAGGCCAGAGCCACCGTCAGCGCACTCGCCAGAGCCGCACCCTCGGCCGCACCCGCCAGCACCGGACTGCGCCGCAGCCGCCCGGCTACGGCGAAACCCGTCTGCAGCACTGACAGCACGAGCGCCAGGATGAGGGCGAAGGCCCCAAGCTCTATAATCACGGCTGGCTCGCCTCAGCCGGACGCCATTCGCCGGTTTCCTTCAGCCGGTCGGAGACCTCGCGCGGCATGTAGTTCTCGTCGTGCTTGGCCAGCACCTGGGTGGCGCGGAAGGTGCGGTCGGGCAGGAAGGCTCCCTGCGCCACGATCCCCTGCCCTTCGCGGAACAGGTCGGGCAGGTCGCCGCGATAGACGACGCGCGTCCTGGCGACGTTGTCGGTGACGGCAAAGGCGACCTCACCTGGGCCGGGGTTGGACACGCTGCCCGCCTCGACCAGGCCGCCCAACCGAACCACGCGACCCGCCGGAGCCTTTTCTACCGTGGCTTCCGAAGGCGAGAAGAAGAAGGTGACGCTGTCACGCATGGCATACAGCGACAGGCCGACGGCCAGGGCCAGGATCGGCGCGACGGCCGCCACGACCCACAGCCTGCGCCGCGCCTTGGGCGATTTCGGCAGCCAGCTCATCGGGCGGCTCCCTCGACGGGCAGGCGAAGCTCCAGATCGGCCCGGCGCGGATCGGCGGGATCGAGCGCCGCGATCAGCGGCACCCACATCTGGCGAACCACTGTCGTCTCGCCCCGCGTCAGCGCCGCTTCGCCCAGGAAGTAGCGAGCCCCCAGCTGATCGGCGTCGCGGTTCAGGGATTCCCTGAACGCCGCCTCGGCATCCGCGCCCACGATGCCGCCATTGGCCCGCACCAGGCTTTCGCCCAGCCGCGCCCAGGCCTGCGGATCCTCCGCATCCAGCTCCAGTGCACGGCGGAAGGCCGAGGCCGCCGCCAGCGGATCATTGGCTTCGAACCGCGCGGCTCCCAGCATCAGCAGTGCCTGGCGATCGTCCGGTCGGTCGCGCACGACGCGGGCCACGACGGCCGCGATCTGAGGGGCTTCCAGCGTCTCGGGCGAGGTGGCCCAGTCGTCGACACGGCTCTCGAAGCCTTGATCGGGCAGACCCGGGGTGGCGATCAGGAAATACAGCCCCAGCGTCGCCGCCACCGCCAGACCGATCCCGCCCAGCACCCAGGTCCGGTCCTGTCGTCCCGCCATCACGGGTGCCGCCTGACGTTCCGCCGACAGGATGCGCCGTCCGGCCTCGGCCCGCGCGGCGGTCCAACCCGCCTCGTCCAGCAGCCCGCGATCCTTCAGCCGATCCAGTTCGGACAGTTCGACGGCGGCCGCCACCGTCTCGGCCTCGCCCGCCGCATCGGCCCCGCGCCGCGCCGCACTGAGCACCAGCAGGCCGGCCAGGGCCGCAACCAGGGCTGTCATGATCCAGAAAACCGTCATTGTGCGCCGTTTAGCCGATCAGGCGGCGTCGGACGAGGCCTTGTCGGCAGGTGCGACGCCGTCGGCCACCGCGACCCGCCGTCGCACGGACCGGGCCGCATCCCTGGCCTCGATCAGAGCCAGCCAGGTCGCGGCCCGCTTGATCTGTTTCAGGGCCCCTGGCTTGTCCGCGACGTCGCCATTGTTGACGAGCGTCAGGGCCTCGTCGGCATAGTCGCTCAAGCGAATGGTGAGCGCCTCCACCAGTCTCTGGCGCTCGGCCGCGCAACCGAACACCGGGGCGGTCTTTCGCAAACCGGCAACGAACTTCAACAGAGGCCCTGCCGCATCGGGTCCCGGCGTCGTCTCGGCATCCAGCCGCGGCGTGCGCCGGGTCATCCGCCCGGCCAGCGGCGTGCGTGTCATCGGCAGGCCAGCCTCGACCGCCGAGCCACTGGCCGCGATCAGATTGGACAGCGTGCCTCCCACCGATTGGCGGGTCTTGCGCATGACCTGGCCCCATGCGCTGTGAGGTTCGGGATCCAGGACCACGTCCATCTCGGCCAGGACGGTGGCGCACCAGTCCAGATCGTCCATGACGGCCTCCAGGCCGGCCATGTTTCGACCTGGTCGGAAGGTATTGATCCGGCCGGCCCGCATCTGCATCGCGGCCACAAGGCGGTCGACGAAAACACCGAACTCCGAGCCGCTCATCAGCGAGACCGAGGCTGCCGCTCCCGACAAGTGCGGCAGCAGACGCAGGACAAGCACCGCATCGTCCATGTGGGCGAACAGGATGTCGAGAAGGGCGCGCGGCCCTTCGGGACTGATCGCCTCCGCATCGCGCAGTACCAGACGCAGGGCCGCAAGTTGCTCCTCGTCGGGGCGTTTCAGCCAACCCTCCAGACCCGCCGCCGCCCGCCGCGCCACGGCCAGCAGGTCCAGACACAGGATCAAGTTTTCCAACGCCTCCAAATAGGCGTCCGGCCAGATGTCGTCGGGCCTGTCCCGCACCGCGTTCGCTGCCGCGATTCCCAACCGCTCGGCCACCAACGCCGCCTCGGCCTCACCTCCGTCCAGGCGGGTCAGCAGTTCGGGCTCCGCCGTCCGCGCTGCAGCCCAAAGCCGATCCAGTACAACGGGTGGAAACGTCAGCGCCTGCACGTCGTCTCGCCGGGCACGAAACATGGGCAACAGAGGCCCCAGTACCCTGAGCTTGCGCTTTCGCTCGCGCAGTTCGACGCCGATCATCACCTGCAGGGCCTCCGCAGTTTCGCCCGGCATGGCTCGAACAGCCGTGGCGACCTTGCCCAGGCGAACGTCATTCAGCCCCGACATCAGGGCACGCAAGCCTTCGCGCTGGGCGTTCGTCAGCCCGGACATACTGTAATCCCGAGAGCCAGGGTCGATGCGACCTTGGCCGTTCTGATCATGCCGGAGTTAAAATTCGCTGTCGAAACGCATCAAAGCTCGGCGCTGGGCAGCTCCAGCAGCACCTTCAGCCCACCCATGTCGCTGTCGCCCAGGGTGATCCGCCCACCGTAGGCCCGGGTCAGCTCGACCACGATCGACAGACCCAGGCCCGATCCCGGCGTCGTCTCGTCCAAGCGCGCCCCGCGCTCCAGGGCCGCCTCGCGCTGATCGGCGGGCAGGCCAGGGCCGTCGTCTTCGACGACCACCACCATCTGGCCGAGACCGGTCGGGCCGGCGGAGATGCGTACCCGGCGCTTCGACCATTTCGAGGCATTCTCCATCAGATTGCCCAGGATTTCCTGCAAGTCCTGCCGCTCTCCGCGGAAGGCCAGGTCGTCCGGTGCCCGCCAGTCAATCTCGACGCCCTTCTCTTCGAACACCCGCTCCAGCATCACCGCCATCTCGTCCAGCACGTCGCCGATGGGGGTGCGTTCGCCCAGGCTCTGGGCCCGGGCGGCGGCGCGGGCGCGGCGCAGGTGATGCTCGACCTGGGCCTTCATGATCTCGGACTGTTTGCGCACCAGATCGGGCAGTTGGCCCGACTGATTTCCCGCCTCGGCCAGCATGACCGACAGAGGCGTCTTCAGCGCATGGGCCAGGTTGCCGACGTGGGTGCGCTGGCGCTCCACCGTCTCCTGATTGGCATCCAGCAGGCGATTGACCTGCTCAGCCAGCGGCTGGATCTCGATCGGATAGTGCTGAACCACCCGGGCCGCCCGGCCCTTGCGGACATCGGCGATCTCATTGCGCAGCCCGAACAGGGGGCGCAGGCCGATCTGAACCTGAATGAACACGGCCGCGACCAGACCCAGGCCCAGGATCAGCAGGGCGATCCAGGTGACGCGCGCAAACTGGCGCGTATCGGCATCCACATCGGAGCGATCGATGGCAGCGATGAAGATGACCGGCGGCGTCCGTCCCGGCAGTTGCTTCATGCTGGCGGCGACCCGAAGGGGCTCGTCCTTGGGGCCGATGTCATTATAGCTGATGACCTGCCCCTTGGCCTCGGCGAGACGCGCGGGCAGTTCGGCCGGCACGGTCAGCTCCCCGCCCGGCAGAGAGGCCGAGCGCGACAGGAAATGCACCGCCCCACTCGGTCGGACCTCGGCCACGACCCAGTATTTTCCGGACAGCAGTCGCTGGGTGCGGGCGTCACCGATGGGGCGGGTCACGACACTGAACTCGGTGGCATTGGTGGCCACCACCGTCTCGTCGATGGTGTCCAGCAAGGTGGTGCCCAGCCGCCGCAGGGCCGATTCCTGGAACTGGGACGTCAGGACATAACCGGTCAGCACCAGGGCCACGACGATCCAGGCCGAAGCCAGCCAGATCAGCCGCCGCGTCAGCGACCTCCCGGGCCGACCGAAATATCGTCCCCAGGACCGCGGCTCGGCAGCGGGCTCGGACGCCTGGTCAGCCCCCGCCAGATCCCCCCCCTGATCGCCGGCTGGGCTCACGCCGCTTCGGACTCACCCGCCAGCGGCGTCAGCCGATAGCCCAGACCGCGCACCGTCTCGATCCGGTCGGAGCCGATCTTCTTGCGCAGGCGACCGACGAAGACTTCGATGGTATTGGAATCGCGGTCGAAATCCTGGTCGTACAGATGCTCGACCAGTTCGGTCCGGCTGATGACCCGGCCCTGATGCATCATCATGTAATGCAGCAGGCGGTACTCCAGCGACGTCAGACGCAGGGGCTCGCCATTGACCGTGGCACGGGCCGCGCGCGGATCCAGGCGCAGGCCACCGCACGACAGCGTCGCCGAGGCGATCCCGGCCGAGCGGCGCAGCAGGGCGCGCAGGCGGGCCAGTAGCTCCTCCGTATGGAACGGCTTGGTCAGATAGTCGTCGGCCCCGGCGTCGAAGCCCGACACCTTGTCCGACCAGGCCCCGCGCGCCGTCAGGATCAGCACCGGCGTCGTCTTGCCGTCGCGGCGCCAGCGTTCCAGCACGGACACGCCATCGATCTTGGGCAGGCCCAGGTCCAGTACCACCACGTCATAGGGTTCGGTGTCGCCCAGGAAATGCGCCTCTTCGCCATCGGCGGCGTGGTCGACGGCATAGCCGGCATCGCCCAGGGCGGTCTTCAACTGACGCGACAGATCGACGTCGTCTTCTACCAGCAGAACACGCATTCAGCCTCCTCCCGCGCGGCCCGTGCGGGCGTCGACGGTAATATCGAAAATTCGGCCCTCGGGGCTCTCGAAGCGAAACACATAGGTGCCGCCTCCGGATGCCATGGTGCCGACGAAACGTGCGCCGCGCGCACGGCCCCGGGCAATGGACAGAGCCTCACCCGCACTGATGGACGGCCGCTCCCGCTGCGGCTCACGCGATTGCTCGCGCTCAGGGCCTCGCCCACGCGCCCCGCGATCCTGCGCAGCCGCCTCTGACAGAGGGGCCCAGGCCATCAGGGCGGCAGCAGCAATGACTAAAATCCGTGACATGACGGTGTGATTAGGCCCCAGGCTCTGAACGATGGCTGAACGAACAGTCTAGACAGATTTCACCGTTCGCGCCGCCCTTTTGCGATGGACAGTTCAGGGATGCAGCCTGGCATTCTCCCTGGCCGAATGCAGACGCACGGATGACCGGCAGTCTGTTTGTCGGCTTCATCATTCTGAGCGTCCTAAATCCCCGCCGCCGCCTCCGGGTCGGCGACGGCGTCGCGGCCCTCCACGATGCGGGCGGCGGTCAGGTCGGCGGTGACGTTGCCGACGGTGCGGAAGATGTCGGGGATGACCTCGACCGCTAGCAGCAGGGGCAGAAGTTCCAGCGGCACGCCCATGGCCAGCGCGATCGGGGCGACGCTGGCGAAGAACGAAATCTGGCCCGGCAGGCCGACGGTGCCGACGCTGATGGCCATGGCAGTCAGGCCGCCTGCGACCATGACCGGCAGGGTGATCTCGACCCCGAACAGGTGGGCGCAATAGATGACGACGGCCAGGTTGGCGACCGGCGAAGTGATGCGGAACACCGCCACGGCCAGCGGCAGAACCAGTCCGGCTGTGGCCGCCGAGACACCGAGGCGACCGACCGCCCGCTCGACCATGATCGGCAGGCTGGCCAGCGACGACTGGGTCGAGAAGGCCACGACCTGTGCCGGGGCGATGCCCTGCGCGAACCGGCCCAGGCCGATCCGGCCCCAGAGCGTGGCCACTGCATAGAGGATCAGGATCAGGCCGATGATGGCCAGGCTGACGATGGCGATATAGTGGGCCAGCACCCCCGCCGCCCCGATACCGGCCCGCAGGCCCACGCCGATGGCCAGGGCGAAGACCCCGACCGGCGCGGCCCACAGCACCCATTGCACGATCACGATCATGGCCTGGGCCACGGCCTCGAAGAAGATGGCCACGGGCTGGCGCAACCGGCCCGGCAGGCGGGTGGTGGCGAACCCAAACGCAATGGCGAAGACCACGATGGCCAGGATGGCGTCGTCCGCCGCAGCCTTGATCGGGTTGGACGGGGCCAGGCCTGCGACAAAGGCCCCGAAGCCGCCGGACTTGGCGCCCTCGGCGACGGCTGCGGCCTGATCCGGGGAGACGCCGGCCAGCAGGGCCTGGGCCTCAGCGATATTGATCGGCCAGATGGCGTGCAGCCCCATGGAGGCGGCGAAGGCATAGACGGTGGCGAAGACAAGAAGCACGGCAAAGACGATCAGCGCCTTGATCGCCAGCCGTCCGGTCGAGGTCGCATCCGCGATAGAGGCGATGCCGGTGACCAGAAGGGCAAAGACCAGCGGGATGATCGTCATCCTCAGGGCGTTCAGCCAAAGCTGGCCCAGGGCGTCGATGGCCGCCACGCTGGCCGTGCCGCCGGGGATGCCCCAGGCCTGCGCCGCCGCCCCTGCGGCCAGGCCGGCGATCAGGGCGACCAGCACCCTGAGCGAGAGGGACGACATGACGGCAGCGGTGCGGGATTGGGCCATGCGGTGACGCTAGCGTGTGAATCGGCCTCTGCGAAGCGATGTCGCAGGGGAGCGCCGCAATGAACGGCCAAGGCTGTGGCGCGTTAGGTCGCCGAAGGAGACTTGATCCATGCCTATTCCGAAGATTTCGCCCAGCCTGGTGACCCTGGTCGGCGGCCTGCTGTTCAGCAAGGGCGGTCGGCGCGTGGCCGGACGGCATGCGGGCAAGCTGGCCCTGGCGACGCTGGCATTCCAGCTGTGGGAGGCGCGCCGGGATCGCCGCACAGCAAACCCGTCGCAGACGCAATCCCAGCGCCCCGGCACCAAGGCCCCCGGAGCCAAATCCAAAGCGCATCCGCGTCAGCGCTGGAGCGGCCGCCGCGCCTGATCGCAACGTGTCGCGAAAGGGCTGGACGGACGCAGCGTCAACATGCGTGAGTGGCCGCCCAGCCTGAAGGCTTTCGGAGCGTCCTCATGATCACCGTCCACCACCTCGCCGATTCCCGCTCGCAGCGCGTGCTGTGGTTGCTGGAAGAGATGGGACGGCCCTATGAGGTCAAACGCTATGAACGCAATCCCGCGACCATGCTGGCACCGCCCGAGCTGAAGGCCATCCACCCCTTGGGCAAGTCGCCGGTCGTCGATGACGGGGTGGTCCGCGTGGCCGAAACGGGGGCAATAGTTGAATACCTGCTGGAGGGTCCGGACGGCGCCGCCCTGCGTCCGGCCGTCGGCACCGAGGCCGGGCGGCGCTATACCTACTGGCTGCACTATGCCGAGGGCTCGGCCATGACGCCCCTGTTGTTGAAACTGATCTTCGGCCAGCTTCCCGAACGCTCGCCCGGCCTCGTGCGGCCGCTGGTCAAGGCGATCAGCGGCAAGGCCCAGGACAGTTTCATCGATCCACAGATCGCGTCCCACACGGCCTATTGGGAGGCCGAACTGGGCAAGTCGGAATGGTTCGCGGGCGACGATTTCAGCGCGGCCGACATCATGATGAGCTTCCCCATCGAGGCGGGTGCCAGCCGGGCACCCTACGCCGACAAACCGCGTCTGACAGCGTTCCTGAAGAAGATCCACGCCCGCCCCGCCTATCAGCGGGCGCTGGAGCGGGGTGGGCCCTACAGCTACGCCTGACGGGAGCGCCCGAAGCGGCAAACAGGACACAGTCACAGGCTGTTGAGCTGGACGGCAGCAACCGCGGGATCGATCGCACGTTAACGGCTTCATGCGCCTGAAAACCATTCAAATCGTCGCCGCCCTGGCCGCCGCCCTGTCCTTCGTGCTCGCCTTCATTGCGGCCGGCATCTTCATCGTGTCCGTGGCTTTCATGGCCATCGGCATGGCTATCCTCGGCTGGCTGGCCTGGAGCCTGATGAAACACATCCGGGCTCTGTCCCGTCGCCGCGTTGCCGGAACACGGGTCGCCAATCGGCCATAGGGTCTTGAACGTTTTGACGGGGTGCCCTACGCTCTTTGGCCGGTCGCAAGCGCCCTGCGACCACAAGTGCCGGTCAATTTGTCAGTCGGGCGATAGCTAAGAAACTCACGACATATGGAAAAAGTGCCGATGACGGCCGAGGGCTACCGTGTCCTCGACGATCAGCTGAAGCAATTGAAGTCCGTGGAGCGGCCGAGCGTAATCTCGGCCATCTCGGAAGCGCGCGAGCATGGCGATCTCTCGGAGAACGCCGAATATCACGCCGCCAAGGAGCGACAGGGCTGGATCGAAGGCCAGATTGCCGACATCGAGGACAAGATCAGCCGCGCCCAGGTGATCGATGTGTCCAAACTGAGCGGAAACCAGGTCAAGTTCGGCGCCACGGTCACCGTGGTGGACGAAGACACCGAGGACGAAGGCCGCTACCAGATCGTCGGCGAGCATGAAGCCGACGTGAAGCAGGGCAAGATCTCTGTCGCCTCGCCGATCGCCCGCGCCATGATCTCCAAGGAGGTCGGCGACGTGGTCGAGGTGAACACTCCCGGCGGCGTCAAGGCCTACGAAATCCTCAAGGTCGAGTGGAAGTAGCGACCGACAGGTCGCCGCTTTCGCTCTGGGTCGTCTCGGACGGCCGGGCCGGTATGGAAAATCAGGCGCTGGGGTTGGCGGAAGCCCTCCAGCGCTTTTTGCCGTCGGTCATCACCGTGAAGCGGGTGCGCTGGCGTAAGGGCTTCGACAAACTGCCGTCAGCGCTTAAGGCTAGGTGGATGCTGGATGCGGCGTCCGATGATCCCATTCCGCACGCCAGTGAGCCGTGGCCGGACGTCTGGATCGCGACGGGGCGGGCCACCCTGCCGCTGTCAATCGAGGCCAAACGGCGCTCGGGCGGGAAGACCTTCGTGGTCCAGACGCAGGATCCGCGTTGGCGGACGGGGGACTATGATCTGGTCGTCGCGCCCCGGCATGACGCGATCGAGGGTCCCAACATCCTGTCCATCACAGGATCGCCGCATCGCATTTCGCCGGCCCGTCTGGCCGAGGGCGCGGCGGCGTTCTCAGATGCGCTGGAGCTCCTGCCCCACCCCCGTGTCGCGGTCCTGATCGGTGGCAAGTCCCGTGCTCACGACCTGGCTGATGCTCACGCCGCCGATCTGGCCGACCGCATCGCCGATGTGATCGAGGCGGCAGGCGGGTCGTTGATGCTGACCTATTCCCGGCGCACGCCAGAGGCGGCCAAGACGACGATGACGGCCCGGCTGGGGCATCTGCCCGGCCTGATCTGGAACGGTGAGGGACCGAACCCCTATTTCGCCTTCCTGCATTTCGCCGACCACGTCCTCGTCACCGAGGACAGCGCCAACATGGCCGCCGAGGCCGCCTCGACCGGCACACCGGTCCACATCCTGCCGATGGTGGCGACCAAGCCGGCCGACAAGTTCGCGCGGCTGCATCAGGATTTGCGTGACCGGGGTGCAGCCCGGCCTTTCGACGGGCGACTGGAAAACTGGAGCTATGAGCCGCTGAACGAAACGGAACGGGCAGCGCGGATCATCGCAGAGCGATTGGAGGCCTAATCGCCGCCACCGCCGCCGCCGTCTCCACCGCCATCGGAGCCGTCGTTGGTATCTACCGTCTTGTCGCGGCCCCCGCCGTCACTGAATCCAGAACCGTCGCCGCCCTTGTCAGCCTTGTGCGCCTTGGCCCTCCGCTGATCGAAGGCGACGCCTATGCCGACGCCGATAGCGATACCCAGCGAGAGCCACAGGGCCACATTGTCCAGAGCCACGCCAAGGGCCGTCCCGATACAGACGCCCAGCGCGACGCCGATCCCGATCGAACTGCGACCTTCCATGTGAATACCCTGCCCTGCCTGTGAAGAACCGTCAGCCTAGCATCGCACAAAGCGGAATCACCGCCTAAATAGGTGTCATGAGCACCCCCCGTACCCTCCGCGTCGCCATCATCGGTTCCGGCCCCGCCGGCTGGACCGCCGCCATCTATGCCGCGCGCGCCCTGTTGCAGCCCGTGGTGATCGCGGGGCTCCAGCCCGGCGGTCAGCTGACCATCACCACCGATGTCGAGAACTATCCCGGCTTCGCCGACGTCATTCAGGGTCCCTGGCTGATGGAGCAGATGCGGGCCCAGGCCGAACATGTCGGCACAGAGATCATCGAGGACATCGTGGTCAAGGCCGACCTGAGCCAGCGCCCATTCCGCCTGACGCTCGACAGCGGAACGGAGCTGCTGGCCGAGACGGTGATCATCTCCACCGGAGCCCAGGCGAAATGGCTGGGGCTGGAGAGCGAGGCGAAATACCAGGGCTTTGGCGTTTCCGCCTGCGCCACCTGCGACGGCTTCTTCTACCGCGGCAAGGACGTGATCGTGGTCGGCGGCGGCAATACGGCGGTGGAAGAGGCGCTGTTCCTGACCAATTTTGCGTCCAAGGTCACCGTCGTGCACCGCCGCGACGAGTTCCGGGCCGAGAAGATCCTTCAGGAACGCCTGCTGTCCAATCCCAAGGTCGAGGTCATCTGGGACAGCGCCATCGACGAAATCCTGGGTGAGACCAACGACTTCGGCGGGGTCAATGTCACGGGTGCCCGCATCAAGAACGTTAAGACCGGCCAGACGCACGGACTGACCGCCGACGGCGTCTTCATCGCCATCGGCCATGCGCCGTCGTCAGAGCTCTTCGCAGGCCAGTTGGAGACCAAGCAGGGCGGCTATCTGGTGGTGAAGCCCGGCACGGCCGCCACAGCCATTGAGGGCGTCTGGGCTGCGGGCGACGTGACCGACGATATCTATCGCCAGGCGGTCACCGCAGCCGGCATGGGCTGTATGGCGGCGTTGGAGGCGGTACGGTTCCTGGCGGAAGAGGATCACGCCAAGGCCAACAATCCGATCAGCCACAAGGAAGCGGAAAAGATCGGCGTCTGGTAAGTAAATCAGGCGGACGGTGACTGGTCCGACTTGGTCTCGCGCGCTTCCGGTGTTGGGTCGTAACCGTATTCGGTAAGGGCGCTGGCCTGCCGATGGACCGCTTCCGCCAGCAGATCGACATAGGCGTCGAGATCCGTAGGCGTCTGGGGCAGCAGTGCGTTCAGGCGGTCGATCTGGGCGCGGGCTAGCCGCGGACTGACCATATCCCAGCCCCGAAAATCGCGGTGAACAATCGGGCGACGCGCCAGAATTCTGAGATCTCGGTGGCGATGATCCACGACCAACCGGGCGAGCAGGTCTTCCAGCTGATCGGGATGCCCTTCCAGAACCTGAATGAACTGGCCACCCGTAAAGGTCAGCACGCCCGTGATGTCATCACGCGCATTATTGCGACGAGCCTCGGCCAGAATGTCAGCGGCGCGTAGAGGGTTGGTGACAGCGCGCGTATCCGTGCTGACATAGATCAACTGTTCAAGCTCACCGTGGCTTGTTCTCAGCGAGGTGACCACTCGCGTCAGGCGAAGAGCTGCAGGCCCGGCGGGGCGTATTCGATGGGCCGACCCTGGCGACGGCGCAGAGCATATTCTACGGCTGTTTCGACCGCACGTTCATCGGTAGGTTTGGTCAGAACCCCAAGCGTTCCAATCACACCGCCACGCACCATGCCGGGATTGGCCGTCATGAACAGGACGGTGACGCCCTTTTCCTGGCCCAACTCGCGGCCCAGTTCCACACCGGTAGGACCGTCGGAGAGGTGAATGTCCACCAAGGCCAGATCTATGTCTTCCTCACGCACGATCTCACGCGCCGTGCGCGCTTCCGCAGCGGTGCCGACGACCTGATAGCCCAGGTCCTCGAGGACGAAGCGAAGTTCCATCGCAACGATGGCCTCGTCTTCGATGATGAGGATACGCGCAGACATAGTCGTTACCTTAGTGCTCCGAAGCTGAATGAACCGTGTGTCGGCTATCCATCACAACGCGGACGATGATGCGCGGTTTCCAGAAACCGGCGTCATGCGGCATTTTGTGCCGCACGGCGGCGGGACAAGGCTGTTGCAGGCAGGCTGGCCACCACCTTGAGACCCTCGCTGTGCCATTCGCGCACCAGTGTGCCGCCCAACTGGCCTTCTACGGACAAGGAAGCCAGCGAAGACCCGAAGCCTTGGCGCTTCGGCTCTCCTTCCACGGGCGGCCCATCTTGCTCGACCCACTCCAGGATGAAGCGGTCGCCATCCTGCCGTGTCGTCAGGGTGACCAGACCGTCCTGTGCGGACAATGCGCCGTATTTGTAGGCATTGGTCGCCAGTTCATGAAACAGCAGGGCGACCGAGGTCGCGGCCTGGTCGTCAAAGACGGCATTATCGCCCGCCACGATCACACGGGGCGTGCCGTCCAGTCGCGCATAGGGACTGAACAGGGCGTTCAGAAAGGCATGCAGCGTCGTGTCGCCCACCGAAGGCGCGGAGGCGTCGCTGTGCGGGCGCACGAACTCATGCGCCTGGGCCAGGGCATTGATGCGGGTGCGTACGGCAGCAGCAAAGCCCTTGGCCTCCGGATACTGCCGGGCCGACAGGGCGATCAGGGCCGAGACCACGGCGAAGATATTCTTGATCCGGTGGCTGAGTTCCTGGCTGACCAGTTCCTTGGTCTGCTCGGCCCGCTTGAGATCGTCGATGTCAGTGCAGGTACCGAACCAGCGGGTGATGCGGCCTTCGTTATCGCGGATCGGGTTCGCCCGTCCCAAGGTCCAGCGATAGACACCGTCGTGGCGACGCAGGCGGTATTCGATCTCATAGGGCTCGCCAGTTTGCAGCGAATAGGTCCAGCGCTGGCGGGCCCGTTCCTGATCGTCGGCATGGAACATGCCGTTCCAGCCCTCACCGTCCGTCGATCCGGCCGGGACGCCCGTAAACTCATACCAGCGAGCATTATAGTAGTCGTGGAAACCGTCCGGCAGAGTGGACCATACCATCTGGGGCATGGAGTCGGCGATGGCCTGAAATCGTGCCTCGCTGTCGGCCAGTTGCACGCCTGTCGCCTGGCCCGTGATCAGGGCCTTGCGCAGCTCCAGCTGAGTCAGGACCTGTTTCGCCAGAACATTCAGGGCGTGGGCCTGGAGGTCCGTCAGACCCTGGGGGCGCGGATGGCTGTCGATGACACACAGCGACCCCAAAGGCTGCCCATCGCTGCTGACCAGGGGGGCACCAGCATAGAAGCGGATATGCGGTTCGCCCGTCACCAGCGCATTGTCAGCAAAGCGGGGATCGAGGGTCGCATCGGGCACGACCATGATGTCGTCGCCGTGCATCGCATGATCGCAGAACGAGACATCGCGTGGCGTAGAACAGGCGTCCAGCCCGACGCGAGCCTTGAACCACTGCTCGTGCTCGCCCACCAGGCTGATCAGAGCCGTAGGCGCTTCACACAACTGCGCCGCCAATCCGACGATGTCATCGAAGGCCGCCTCCGGTGCCGTGTACAGGACGCCATAGGCCTTCAGGGCAGACAGGCGCGCCGTCTCATCGGTTTCAATCGAGGTCGAGGACACACAGGAGCCTGGCTGCGGCGATTTATCGCCAAGGGATTTGTTGGGAAATGCACATGAAACGGAGCCGTTGCAAAGCGGAGCCGTAATAATGACGGTTCAGCGCACGGGGCGTCCGACTTCCTCGACCGGCATGACCGTGACGCCCGCCGGTGCAGGAGCCGTGGCCGCGGGCTCTGCGGGCCGCTCATAGTCCGCCAAGCGCTTGTTGATGGCGGCGATCTCTTCCGGTGTCGGCTGGCGACGTCCGCCCAGGGACACGACGCCGACCACACGCGTCTGGCCATTGATCTCGACCGTGCGCGGGCCGGTCGTCTCTCCGTTGGCGGCCGCCTCGGCCAGGGCGGCCTCGTCCGTAGCGACGAGCTGGAGTCGAGGCCGCGACAGTCGGGCCTCGTCGATCACAGGTTCCCGACCCGAATAGGCCTGACGAAAAGCCGATGTCTCTCCGCTCATGCCCTTCCAGCGATAGAAGATGTGCGCCCCGATCTGCGTCAGCTTGTTCAGGGTCGTGGCCCACCAAGGGTGAACGTAATCAGCATGATAGTGGGTCGCGGTGCCGACCTTGGTCGCCACATGGCCGGACAGCATGCGTTCGGCCACGGTCTGTGACCGCTTCCACGCCCATCCGACCGGGGCCTGGGCCAAGGCCCCCATGCAGGTAAAGCTGAACTGACAGCCGGTGGTACGATCGGCCCCCTCGAACACCACGCCGCAGATGCTGTTGGGATAGTTCAGATCGCGGACGCGGTTCAGGATCACCTGGGCCACCGCCTCCTGGCCCTCCGTCGGCTCCAGGGCGGCTTCGTAATAGATGCCTTGGGTCAGGCAGCGCAGAGCCCGCTGGCGGTCGGCCGCACTGGCCGGGCGGAAGACGAAGGGCCGGGCCGGACGCAGCAGGCCGCTGGCGGGCGTGGCCGCATTGATCCGCTGCGCCTCCAGACCCGACTGGCCGAAATCCAGTGTCGGCTTGCCGCCCAGCGACAGGGTCTCCCAGCCGGGCGTCAGGTCATAGAAGGCGGCGCGGCGCAGGTTCGGGTCATGGCGAATGGCCAGCGCCAGTTGGGATGTGTCCATCCTGGCGCGGATGGCGGCCAGCCCTTCGGGCCCCAGATCCCCCTGCGCGAGCCGGCGCACGGCCTCGGTCCGGGCGTCGCTTTTCAGGGGCTGGGCCGAACCGGCAGCCAGAGTCGCGCCGAGGATGGCCGCCCCGAGGACGGCCACCACTCCATGCGGCCGCGCCGCACGCTTCATCGCTGTCCAGACCTTGTTCAAACCGAACTCCAAGCCCGCCCGGGTGCAGGCCGCTGCGTTTCATGATCGAAAAGCGCGGCGGTTTTCAGGCCGGGAACCGCGGTTCGGTTACCGTCCGCCCAGGGTCGAGCGCAGCATCCAGGCAAACTTCTCGTGTGCGGCGAGGCGCTGGGTCATCAGATCGGCCGAGGCTTCGTCACCGGCGTCCGAAGCGATATCCACAGCCTTGCGGGTCGTGGCGATCAGGGTCTCGTGGTCCTGCATCAGTTCCTTGAGCATGTCGGTGGCCTCCTTTTCAGGATCGCCGTCCTTGATCGAGGTCAGATTGCCGAAGGCCGAATAGCTCTGCGGGGCCAACACACCCAGGGCACGGATGCGCTCGGCGATGTCGTCCAGCGCGTTCCACATGTCGGTGTACTGCTGCTCCAGCAGATTGTGGAAGCTGAAAAACTCGGGGCCACGGACGTTCCAGTGATAGCCGTGCGTCTTCAGATAGACGGCAAAGCTGTCGGCCAGCACCTTGGTCAGTTCCTCGGCCACATCGCCGCGTTCGGCCTTGGTCAATCCGGTATGAATGGTGGCGGTCATGGTCGATCCTTCGATGAATATGTAGCTTGGCAGTTGGGGATTGGGCATACGGTCCGCAACCGCCGCGCTTGCAGGAACGCGATCCGGTCCAATACGTTGCGACGCTGTCTCTCCAGGAGGCATCCAGGGGGATAATGGCCAACAGCAAGCCTTTCGGTCGCGCATTCGATATCGACGCCGGCGTGACCCGCCTGGCGCGACTGCCTGCGCTGGCCTGGTGGCAATGCGCACTCATCGGCTTGGTCTGCGCGGCAGTGATGCTGGCGGTCAGACAGACGCTGTCGATGATCTATGGCGACATTCCCGGTTTCATGATCCTGCTTCCCGGCGTGATCGTGGCCAGCCTGGCGGCGGGTCGAATAGCTGGACTGACAGCCGTCTTTGCCAGTTTGGTCGGTGGCTGGCTGATGCTGGACGTCGCCCTGTTCGGTCAGGCCGTTGTGGACCAGTTGGCTCGTGTAACCACGATCAACTTCATCATCGTCGGCCTGTTCGCCGCTATCGTCGCGGCCGCCCTGCGCAAGATCGTCAAACGGCTGGACGCGTCGGTCGTCGAATTGAAAGCCAGCGAGAACAGGGCCACGGAGACGGAAACCCAACTCCACGCAATGGTCGATCAGGCCGCAGCGGGGATCGCCCGGGTCGGACTGGACGGCCGGGTCGTGTCCGGAAATGCCCGGTTTGCCCAGATCATCGGTCGGACGCCGGAAACCCTGGTTGGCGTCAAAACCAGCGACGTAACCCACCCCGAAGACATCGCGCCGACGCAGGATGCCCTTCAGGCGGCACTGGCGGGCGGCGAAGGCCATGTCGAGAAACGCTATATCCGGCCTGACGGCACGGTTGTTTGGGCCGTGACAAGCCTGAGAGCGCTGGAGGCGGCGTCAGGTGAAGTGATCGGCTTCGTAGCCGTGCTGGTCGATATCACCGCTGCCAAATGCGCCGAGGCGGCCCTGCGCGAAAGCGAAAGCCGGTTCCGCGATATCGCCGATACCGCTCCCGTCCTGATCTGGGTGACCCAGCAGGATCGGACACGCGCCTTCGTCAACCAGGCCTATGTCGCCTATCACGGTGGCAGCTATGAGGACGCGCGAACCGGCGACTGGCGCGACATGATCCATCCGGAGGATCAGGAACTGATCCTGCAGCAGTCGATCGAGGGCGAAGCGACGGGACGCCCGTTCGCCATGGAGGCCCGATATCGCCGGGCGGACGGCGTCTATCGCTGGCTGCGATCCTTTTCGCGACCGCGCCTGAGCTCGGGCGGCGAGGTCATCGGCTTCGTCGGTGTGGCCTTCGACATCACGGAGGCGCGCCGGGCCGAAGACGATCTGAAGCGGATCAACGAACTGCTGGAAGACCGGGTCAATCAGGCGCTGGCAGAAAAGGCGCGGGCCGAGGCCGACCTGATGCATGCCCAGCGCATGGAGGCGATTGGTCGGCTGACCGGCGGGGTGGCGCACGATTTCAACAATCTGCTGACCGTCGTCATCGGGGCGCTGGATATCATCCTGAGGTCGCCCAATGACGCAGCCAAGCGCCAGAAGCTGGGCGAGGCCGCCCTGGCTGCCGCCCGCCGGGGCGAGGGCCTGACGCACCAACTACTGGCCTTCTCGCGCCGCCAGACCCTGCGGCCCCAGCCCGTAGATCTGAACGCCCATATTCAGGAAGGCGAGCCTTTGTTGAAGCGCGCCGTGGGCGAGGCGGTCGAACTGAGGCTGCGGCTGCGCCGTGGCGGGGCGCCTGTGAACGTCGATGTCGCCCAGTTCGAGGCGGCCCTGCTCAATCTGGTGGTCAATGCACGCCACGCCGTGAAGGACGGTGGCCGCATCGGCATCCAAACCCAGAGCTGCGAGGTCCATACCGGCGATGTCGTCGACTTGCCGGCGGGTCAGTATGTCTGCGTGACCGTGTCGGACAATGGCTCGGGCATGGATGCCGAAGTCATGGCACGGGTGTTCGAGCCCTTCTTCACCACCAAGTCTGTTGGCAAAGGCACCGGTCTGGGCCTCAGCCAGGTCTACGGTTTCGCTCGCCAGAGCGGCGGTGCAGCAAGAGTAAGATCCAGGCCCGGGCGGGGGACCCAGATCAAGCTGTATCTGCCGCCGCTTCCTGACGGTGTGACGGTACCGGAGCCAGAAGTCGCAGCGCGCCCTGCCAGCGTGTCCAATCGCCGCCTGCTGCTCGTCGAGGATGATGTCAGCGTCGCGGCCGTGGCGCTGGAGCTGTTGCAAGAAACCGGATTTGAAGTCAGGACAGCTGAAACCGCGCCCAGGGCCCTGGAACTGCTGGCGGGCGAGACGTTCGATGTCATGCTGAGTGATATCGTCATGCCCGGCGGCATGACCGGTATAGAGCTGGCGCAAAAGGTGGCGCACGATTACCCGGCCATGCGGGTCGTACTGACGTCCGGCTATGCGGGCGATGATGTGGATGCGGCACTGAAGGACGCGCCTTGGCCGTTCCTGCGAAAACCCTATTCGGGCGAGGAACTGGCCCGGATCCTGGGTGGGTCCGACGACACCACCCAGTCCTAGTAAACCCTAGCGACGCGCCTTGCGGGCAGCGTAGCGGGCATCGCGAGCAGCCTTTTGCTCTTCCTTGGTGAGTTGCTTGCGCTCCTTGCGTGCAGCGCGCTTCTCGGCATCGACGGCTTCCTGGGCCTCCAGTTCGGCAGCCATGCGGGCAGCCTCCTTGTCGGCCTTGATGCGGCGGGCCTCGGCCTTTTCGAGTTCGTGCTGCTGGCGAATGGCCTCTTTTTCGGCCTCGCGTTTGGCTTGCAGCTTGTCGAACTCGGGGTCCGGCACCGCAGGCTTGGGCTTGAAGCGGGCCAGCAGCGCCTTCTTGGCCTCCTGTTGAGCCGTGATGCGGTCGTTGAAGCCGGTTTGTTTCAAATCTCTCATGCGTGGAGTCGTCGATATCCCTGATCGTATCCGGATGCGCGTTGCGCAACAGGCGAGCGGCGCTCAGCCCAGCGGGTGGCCTAAAGACCATATGACCGCAAAAATCAAGGTCAGGCGCGCTGGCAACCGGGCGCGCCTGACCCCGACACTGAAATCAGCGCGGCCGTTCGGCCTGGCCGACAGCGGCTCCGGCGGCACCACCAACGGCTGCGCCTACGGGCCCGCCCACGACGGCTCCAGCGACGGCTCCGGTCGCAGCCTTCTGTTCGATGGTCGAGCCGCAGGCGGCGGCACCGACGGCGAGAGTGGCAAGGGCGAGTGTCTGGGCAAGGCGTTTCATCACGTATCCTCCAGTAATATGGTGAAGCCAGAACGTCAGCCACGAGGCTGAGTTCCGCCTGAATGCGGCGGGCAAGGCTGACAGTAAATCGGCTTCACAACCGGCGCCCGAAAATAATAGTCGCTCATGCGCTTCAATCGGCATCGCTTGGCCAAGCCACTTCCTGTGTAGTTTCCATGTCTTTGAATACAGTATTTGGCATGACCACTCTGGACGCCGTCACAGTCGCGTCGGGGCATGACACGGCGTTGCCCAAAGCCGGCACCGCGATGTTGCGCCGCACACAAATCTTGCGAATCAAACACATTGAGGCCATAAACGGCTGGCTTAAGGCGCGTCCTCGACGGAACGGGCATTTCACCGACCGTCGATATGGTTGCAGCTGCTGCGGCGCACACCCTGTTCGGGTCCTGCGGATCGCACGGCGGCGAGACTACCCGGGGGCGGCATAGCGCCCTGCCGTACAGGACTGAGCCTTTGTCGAACCCGTCGCCCCTGCGCGTGATGTCACCTGCCGACCGTAAAGCTAGGATTCGGCCCGGTACGGCAGTGGCGACTTTCGGCGCATTGGTGGGTCTGGCGATCGGCGGAGCCTATTTTGCAGGGTCGACCGCAAAGGCGACGACCGTCCGGGCACAAGCCGAGCGGATTCAGGGAGCAACGGCTGCCGGCTTCACCGAAGAGGCTCTCGCAGCCGCCGCGGGCCTGGACGAAAGTGCCCTGTCCATCGCCCGCCGTCATGACCCCTATCTGGTCGCCGGTTCGGATCAACGAGACCGTCAAGCCGAGCTTCTCACTGCCCGCCTGGAACAACTGCGTGCCACCCAGGCCGGATCGGGCCTGCGCCGTGTCAGCCTGACCGACGGCACCACACCCGCTCAACCCTTCCGCCTCGGCGGTGCGCTGGAGGCCTCGCGCGATCTCGATTGCCTGACCGAAGCCGTCTATTACGAAGCGCGCGGCGAGGGCCGTGAGGGCATGCGCGCCGTGGCCCAGGTCGTGCTGAACCGCGTGCGGCACCCGGCCTATCCCAAGAGTGTCTGCGGCGTCGTCTATCAGGGCTCGAACCGCAGCTCGGGCTGCCAGTTCAGCTTTACCTGCAATCGCCATGTTCTGGGTCGCCGCAACGCCGCCGCCTGGGACCGGGCCCGCACCATCGCCTCGGGTGCCCTGTCCGGTCAGGTGTTCGGCACCGTCGGCAATGCCACCCACTTCCACACGACCGCGGTAAACCCCAACTGGCGCCATTCGCTGGTGCGCGTGGCCCAGGTCGGTGATCATCTGTTCTATCGCTTCAGCGGACGCGCAGGCTCGCGTGCGGCCTTCGCCTATGCCGGCCGTCCCTCGACAGCCTCGGACAGCGCCCCTCGTGTGGTCCAAGCCAGCCTGAATACCGCACAGGATGTCTCCGAAGGTCCTGTCGCCTATACGGACGTCGTCGCTACCGAGGCGGCACCTGCGCCTACCCGCGATGCGCAGCGCGTATCGACGGCGTCGCCAGCATCGGCGGAAACCGTCTCGGTCGTGGTCTCGCCGACCGCCTGATAGACCTCAGGACGCGATACGGGCGTCCAGACCGATATCCAGCGATGGCGCGGAATGGGTCAGGGCCCCGACCGAGATCACGTCCACGCCCGTCTCGGCGATGCCGCGCACTGTTTGCAGATTCACGCCGCCCGACGCCTCCAGCGTCACCCGTCCGGCGGCACGCAATACCGCCTCTCGCAGCATGGGCAGGTCGAAATTGTCCAGCATGATCACATCCGGGCCGATGCCCTGATCGATCATGGGAAGCAGCTGGTCCAGCTGATCCAGCCCGTCGACCTCGATCTCGATCTTCATCAGGTGTCCGACCGAGGCGCGCGCCGCCTGAACGGCGGGCACCACGCCGCCACAGACGACGACGTGGTTGTCCTTGATCAGGATGGCATCATCCAGACCGAAGCGATGGTTGACCCCGCCGCCGCACAGCACCGCATGCTTCTCCAGTGCGCGCAGACCGGGCGTGGTCTTGCGGGTATCGGCGATACGAGCCTTCGTCCCGACGACCGCCGCGACATAGCGGCTCGTCAAGGTGGCGATGCCGCACAGACGACCCAGCAGGTTCAGCGCCGTCCGCTCGGCCGACAGGAAGGCGCGGGCATCGGCCTCGACCTCGGCCAGAACGGCACCGGCCTCGAAGGCATCGCCGTCCGATAGTTTCAACGTGATCGTCGCCTTGGGGTCCATGGCCAGGACGGCCAGGCGCACGCAGGCCAGACCCGCCACCACGCCCGGCTTGCGCGCCACGAAGTCGGCCCGCATACGCGCGCCTTCGGGAATACAGGCCATGGCCGTGACGTCGCCAGCCCGCCCCAGATCCTCGGCCAGGGCCATGCGGACGATGGGCTCGATCAACAGGTCGGGAAGGGTCCGGATCATGGTCATTCAGCCGCCATCGGCACCTCGGCCGGTTTGATCAGCCGGGTGTGCACGGGTTCGGGAAGGGTTTCTGGGTAGTCCGCACGATAGTGACCGCCCCGGCTTTCGTGCCGGGCCAAGGCCGAGGCCGCAATCAAGCGGGCCGTCAGCAGCGGCAGGGCGTCAGGTGTCTTGGTCTCGAGCTCGGCCATGGCGGCAAGGGCACGGGTCAGGCCGGTCGCATCGCGCACCACGCCGACATCGTCGCTCATGACCCCACGAAGACGGGCCAAGGCGTCTGCTGACAGGTCAGCTGGGGCGGCAGGTACGGTCACGGGACCGTCGCGCAGGGTTTCGGCCGCCGCCACACGTCCGGTTCTGCGCCCGAAAGAAGCGGCTTCCAGCAGGGAGTTGGACGCCAACCTGTTTGCCCCGTGCACGCCGGTCGAGGCACATTCGCCGACCGCATAGAGACCGGCCAGAGTCGTGTGCCCGTCCGGACCCGCCGCGATGCCGCCCATGTGGTAATGGGCCGCCGGGGCCACCGGGATGGGGCTCTCGCGCGGGTCGATACCGGCCCGCATGCAGGCAGCGAAGACGGCGGGAAACTCAGTCGGGAAATGCTGGCCAATGGCGATGCGGGCATCCAGAAACGCGCCGCGTCCTTCGCTCACAGCCAGATGGACGGCGCGGGCGACGATATCCCGGGGTTTCAGGTCAGCATCAGGCTCGGGACCCAGAAGATAGTCGCCATTTCGATCAATCAGGCGCGCGCCCTCACCGCGCAGCGCTTCGGTGGCCAGCGGCATGGGGTCCAGACCGACATCCATAGCGGTGGGGTGAAACTGAACGAACTCCGGGTCGACGATCTCGGCCCCCGCCCGCCAGGCCAGGGCTAGGCCTTCGCCCAGCAGGGCGACAGGCGTGGTGGTGCGGGCGAACAAGCCCCCTGCCCCACCCGTGGCCAGAACCACGGCAGGAGCCAGAACCTCGACCAGTCGCCCTCCGGCGCGTTCGATCAGGGCCCCACGCACACGGCCGGTGGCGTCCTGGATGAGGCCGCGCAGGCGGGCGTCCTCCCAGACCGTCACATGCGGCGCGGCACGCACGGACGTGACCAGCGCCGACAGGATGGCCCGCCCGGCACCGTCGCCGCCCACGCGGGCGACACGGGCCATGGAGTGCGCTGCTTCCAGACTGACGGCGAAGTCTCCGTTGGCATCGCGGTCGAAGGGGGCCCCCAGGGCGGCCAGCCATTCGACGGTGGCGCGGCCGTCCTCGGTCAGCAGGCGCACGGCCTCGGGCTCGACCAGACCGGCCCCGGCCACATGGGTATCGGCGGCATGCAACACGGGGGTGTCGCTGAACGATAGCGCGGCTGCCATCCCGCCCTGAGCCCAGGCCGAGGACGAGGCTTGAAGCAGAGGCGCGGGCGTGACGACCAGAACCGGTCGCGGCCCGGCCTCCAGTGCGACGGACAGACCCGCCAGCCCACCGCCGATGACCAGAGGCCCGTCGTGGTGGATGCGGCTCAACTGCGGATGCCCAGATAGGCCCCGGCGATGCGCAGGGCCTCAGATAGCGAACCCTCAGCCAGAGGCATAAGCGCCGCGACCCCCACAGCGGCACAGGCCACGCCGGTGGCGAGGAAGAGGCCCACGCTCATGACGGCCTCCTTGACCGTCAGCTGACGGCCCTCCGGACGCCAGGCTCCGCGACGCAGGTGGCCGTACAGGGCGATGGCGAGGAAGGCGGCCAGGATCCAGCGACCCGTCACGAAGCCCCAATAGACGACCAGAGCGCCCACCGCGATCATCGCCACCCGCTCCAGCATCGGGTGAATACGCGCCAGCACGGGACCGATAGCCTTGGACCCATCCAGTGGGGGCGCTGGCGCGAGATTGACGAGGTTGATCGCCGCGATCACCACCGCCGCCAGCAGCCACTCGCCGCCACCGACGGTCAGATACAGCGCAAAGAACGGGATGGCCGCCAGCAAACCAAAGGCTGGCCCCGCCAGAGAAACCAGCACGCCGTGCCACTCACTAACCGGCATACGCTGACCCTTGGCCAGTCCTCCGAGAAAAGGGATGATGTAGATGCGGGCCGGCCCCATACCGACGGCGTTCATGGCCAGCACATGCCCGTATTCGTGGACGAACAAGCCGAAGATCGCCGCCATGGCCACGACCCAGCTGCCGCTAACCCACCATATGAAACCACCCAGCAGCAGGGTCGAGATCAGCGCCCAGGCTGGATGCTGACCCTTGTCGAGCGGGGTTTCCACGGCGTTGCGCGCTGCGGGAGCAGGCGTCTCGACGGCTTTCGGCTCGTCAGGACGCGGGTCCCAGGGGCCGCGCGGGCGGGGGGTATTGGTGTCGGTCATGCCTGCGAACTGGCCTTTCCGCGGCGAGACCACAAGCCACCCCTGACGATCGGCCTCACCCGCCGCATCAGATCAGCTCCACCGCCACATGGTGACGCGCCTTGAACAGGTCGTAGCGGGCGGGCACCAGCGGCGGCGGCAGATCGACCATCCTTTGCACCGCCAGGCGCGCGCGCTCGGCCATGTCCTCAGGCACCGTCACCTCGAACTGCAGATGCAGCAGCGCATCGCGGATGTTGGTCAGGGTGATCCTCTGCATATAGGGGCACAGGTTGCACGGGCCGATGAAGTCCACGCCGGGCACGTCACCCTTGATGTTCGATGCCATGGAGCATTCGGTGATCAGCACGACCTGCTTCGGCTGGCTCTGCATGACATAGTCGGTCATGGCGGCGGTCGATCCGGCGAAGTCGGCGGCCGACAGCACCTCTTCAGGGCATTCCGGGTGGGCCAGGATTTCGGCATTGGGATAGGCGGCGCGCATCTCCGCGATGTCGTCGGCTGTGAACCGCTCGTGAACCTCGCAGCGCCCCTGCCAGGCGATGATGCCGACGGTGGTCTGGGCCGCCACATTGCGCGCCAGGAACTCGTCGGGGATCAGGATGACGCGGTCGACGCCCCATTCCTTCGCCGCCCATTCGACCACCTGAACGGCA
Source organism: Brevundimonas sp. DW-iso22 (assembly GCF_058725425.1). NCBI lineage: Bacteria > Pseudomonadati > Pseudomonadota > Alphaproteobacteria > Caulobacterales > Caulobacteraceae > Brevundimonas > Brevundimonas sp. DW-iso22. The sequence goes on from NZ_JBZXEB010000002.1 coordinate 612,050, forward strand.
TTGGCACTGGTGCAGCAGATGTCAGTCTCGGCTTTCACATCGGCGGTGGTGTTCACATAGGTGACGACCGGCAGGCCGGGATAGCGCTGCTTGATCAGCCGCACATCCGCCCCGGTGATCGACGCCGCCAGCGAACAGCCGGCCTTGAGATCGGGGATCAGCACCATCTTCTCGGGCGACAGGATCTTGGAGGTCTCGGCCATGAAGTGCACTCCGGCCTGGACGATGATCTTCGCCGTCGACCGCGCCGCCTCCTTGGCCAGGCCCAGGCTGTCTCCGACATAGTCACCGACGCCGTGGAATATCTCCGGCGTCATATAGTTGTGGGCCAGGATGACGGCGTCCCGCTCGCGCTTCAGCTGGTTGATCTCATGGATCAACGCGGCCTGAGCGGGCCACTCCATCGGCGTGACATGGTCCTTGACCTTGGCCCAGACGGGCGCGGTCTCATGCGCCAGTTCGTCCGACAGTCCAAACATTCCGTCCGCCATATCCGCCTCCTCGCGGGCTTATGCTCACTTTTAGCATAAGTGGCGATAATCTAGGCGCATGTGAAAGAAATGCAAGCCTCCGGAGTGGATCAGCGGGACCGTACCGTGATGTAGTCGACGACCGTGATCGTCCGCGCCCCCCCTGCGTAGAAGACGGCTCCTTCGTGAGCTGCAGCGTCGGAGGCAAATATGTTGCGCCCCTCCAGTGCCTCCACGATCCGCTCGCTCGCCCGGGTTTCCACCAGGCGCGCGTGGTCGGGTCTGCAATCCGACAGTCGCCGCTCGCGCACCACGCAACTGATCTGGGTTTCTGCAGGTGCGGCGACTGGCGTGTCGGATGGCGATGGCCCCCGAGCGCGTGGCGCACCACGTCGGCTTGCCGAGGACAGCCTGCTGGGGCGCTGCGATGCTGGATCGACCAGAGAGACATCGACACTGGCACGCGTCAGTTGATCACGGTCGTCGGTCAGTGCCCAGCCACATTCGCTAAGCACGCGATCCAGGTTGGCGGACTGGGTCGGCAGGTCGAAGTCGGCCCTGACCCCTGACCCGTCCTCGTCGGCTCCGCGCAGGGAATACAGGCCTCCTCCACGCATGAAGCGAATGTCCCTGGCCGGTATTTCACTACGCAAGACGCCCGGCCCGCCGCCCGGTGCCCAGACCTGCGTGTCGCTTCTGCCATCGGCCCGTGTAGCTGACAGCACCAGCCGCTTATCGACCTGGCCCAGACCCGCGACGACCGCAGTCAGGGCACCGGCGCGGCACTGCACGACCAGTGCAGCGCCCCCGTCGTACCTTACCGCCGCGACCATCCGGCCGTCAGCTGCATTCTGGTCAAACTCCCAGTCATCGACGTCTTGCGATGATGACATTGATGCCTGCGCCACTAACGACGTGGCGACGACCGCGGACAGTAGCCAATTCATTTCAAGTGCTCCCCAGCGTCCCGGAGGCAGATCACCCCGTGTGCGGATGAACTGTCAAGGCTTCTTGCCCGACTGAGCAGCCTCATGCGCCAACAGCCAACGCTTGCGCTCCACTCCCCCCGCATAGCCGGTCAGAGTACCATCTGCCCCGATGACGCGGTGGCATGGGACGATCAGGGCAATGGGGTTCTGACCATTGGCCATGCCGGCGGCACGAACGGCGCGGGGGGAACCCGCCGCTTCGGCGATCTGGGCATAGGTGCGGGTCTGACCCGCCGGAATTACCCGCAAGGCCGCCCAGACCGCGCGCTGAAAGTCGGTGCCGCCGGTTTGGGTCATCACGTCACCAAGCGCCGTCCGGTCACCGTCGAAATAAGCCCTGACTGCGTCTTTCACCCGGGCCGGAGCCTCGCCGGGCAGCAGCTCGAAAGGCCCGCAGTGCCGTGCCAGCAATCGCATCATGCGTGCCTCGTAATCGTGAAAGTCCAGCGCCCGGACGGCTCCAGCTGCGTCGGTGATCAACAAAACCTGCCCCACGGGCGTGTCGATGCGGTCCAGCGTCAGGGGCAAGGGTTCAGGCCGCGTTCTTGACATCACTCTCCTCCAGATCGGCGGCGGTGAGGCCCGCCAGGTTCACATACAGCACCCCATAGGCACGCCAGGGCCGCCAGGCCTCCGCGCGAGGTGCCAGAGTTGCGACTTCGAGCCGGTCGCTGGGTGCCGTCGGATCGGGGTCGATCCATAAGCCCGCCAGTCGCAGTCCCGGCCGGGACCGGATCAAGGGTGCCAGAGCCGGATCGGCCGACAGATCGCGCCCAATAGCCTCCGGATCGGCGGCCAGATCGAAGACGCGGCGAACGCGAGACAGCACGCCGGGCACAGCGCGCAGGTCGTCGACTTCCACACACACATCGACGCGACCAGCGGCTCCTGGCAGGACCGAGACCAAGCCTTCGGCTCCATCGATCGCATCCTTCAGCGAACGCGACCAGCGCAGACCCTCGACCGTGTCTCCGCGTGCGGACAGGGCCACCAGCATCGCGTCCCAGTCATAGGGTGGCCGGTATGGCAGGCTGAGCCGCACTCCGCCGTCGCCCATCCGCTCGCCACGGCGACGCAGCGCCGACGGCGGGCGGTCATACAGCGCCTGAAACGTCTCGTTGAAACGCCGGACACTGCCAAAGCCCGAAGCCAGGGCCACCTGGGCCATGGTCAGGTCGGTCTGATGGATCAGCGCCTTGGCCAGCAGCACGCGCCGCGTCTGGGCGACGCTGATCGGGGCGGCCCCCAGGTGCTGGCGGAACAGTCGGCGTAGGTGGCGCTCTCCGACGCCGAGCCGCTCGGCCAGTTGCTCCAGACTGCCCTCGTCCAGCGCCCCCGCCTCGATCAGGGCCAGGGCCCGGCTGACCGTATTCGACGTCCCACGCCAGGCGCCCATGTCCGGTGCGGTCTCGGGGCGGCAGCGTAGACAGGCGCGAAACCCCGCCTCTTCTGCCGCCGCTGCGCTGAGGACAAAAGTCATGTTCTCGCGCCGCGGCGTGCGGGCCGGGCAGACCGGACGGCAGTAGATGCCGGTGGTCTTCACGCAGCCGAAGAATCGTCCGTCGAACCGCGCATCCCGCGTCAGCACGGCGCGATAGCAGGCCTCCTGATCCAGGATGTCGGCGGGCGTTTCCATGAGCGAAGAATGCGCCGGGCCACGCCCCATGTCTCGCGGTTTTCGGACATGGCGGTGATGGGACCTAGCCGCGTATCGCGCTCCAGGCATGGCGGGCCATCGAGAAGACCAGAGAGATCATCACCGCCACCATGACCCAGGTCAGGATCAGCGACAGGGTGCTGCCGGCACCGACCAGATCACGCGATCCCTCGCCTACGGCGTGTAACCGGTCGAAATCAAGCAGCACCCAGTCCCCGGCAATCCGGACCGAGGACCCATTGTCACTGAGAGTAAACCAGTGGCCCCACTGAAAGATGGTCCAGGCGATGGCCAGGCCGATGCCGGAGGCGACCACCTGAAGCGCAGCCCGGAAACGCACCCATTGCGGCCGGAACAGGCGGAGGATCTCGATCCACATCTGACCAATGGCCAGCAGAAGAATCGGCACGAAGTTCGCCTGCCAGATCGAGGATGGAACGACCTCGGCCCGACCACCGGAAATCGCGATGTTGTCCAGGTCCGAAATCGACCACACCCCCGTCCACCAGGAAATAAAGACCAGCAGGGCGACGATACCGAACACAGCCTCTCCGCCCGGCCAGCGACCTTGCACGGCCTGGGACCGCCACACTCCGCTCGACGATCTTGCAGGCCTGGCCGTTCGTCCCTGACCTGATCGACCTTGGCCCGATCGCCCTTGCAGGGTCTCGCTCCACCGGTCGGGATCGGACAGATTGAACATCGGCAGGTCCTTCACCCGCCAATGGGTCATGAAGTCGGGCCTGTAGCCGTTGTGCTCGAACAGGGCCCCGGCCACCGTAGCCAGGCCGATGATGAACAGGCCGGATTCGAACGCGCCGCTGAACGCATTGCCGATAGCCTCCCCCACATCGCTGGTGCCTGTCGCCACATGGACCACCGCTACAACCACCTGAATGGCGATCATCACCAGCAGCCCGGCCTTGACCGCGAACAGCCACCACGGAAACAGCTCAGGTCCGATCAAGGACTGCGGCCCCTTGCGATAGCGCCCGGCCACGGTCAGCGGATGACCGATTTCGCGCAGGATGGCCTCCCTTTCCTCATCGGTCAGGTCGCGGCCCAGCGCCTCCTCCTTCGCCTCGAAACGGCTCAGGATCAGGTCGCGCAGTTCGGCGATGATGTCGTCGCGCTCGGCCTGCGGCAGTTGGGCGGCGACGGCGTTCAGATAGTGGTCGATCAGGTCCATCTCAGGTCCCCTCCAGATCAGATTTGTCAGAGAATCTTGTCGAGCGAGGCATTGATGCCCCGCCATTCATCAGTCAGGGCGGCCAGCAGGGTCACGCCCTGCGGGGACAGGCGATAGAAACGCTTCTTGCGCTTCTCCTCCTCGCGCCACTCGCTATCCAGCAAACCCTGGCTCTCCAGTCGGCGCAGCAGCGGATAGAGGGTGCTTTCCTCCATCTCCAGCCCGTCGGCGGCCAGGGCCTGACGCAGGCTGTAGCCGTAGCGTTCGGTACGCAGACACGCCAGCACGGCCAGGACCAATGACCCGCGCCGCAGCTCCAACCGCATGGTCTCGAAAATGTCGGTGCCCTCGGGCATCAGCAAGCTCGCATTGAAGACGTCACATAGTGTGTGACACACAGTGTGTGCTACATACTGTGTGAGGGTGTCAAGCTGGCGTTTGAAAAGGGCGATGCATCCCGGACCGGGTTCGCGCCGTTCCTGAAAGACCTCCGGCTATCCGTGATCGCGGTAACGCGCTAAAATATCTGCTCAATCGCAAGGACTGTGTCCGCCTTCGTGTTCAAGAACCTGCTTCCCAGTAAACCGGGCACGGAGCCCCTGGCCGAGGCGCTGAAGGCGTGCAGGACCCATTTCGTCTGGGCGGCGGTGTTCTCCGCCCTGGTCAACCTGCTGTATCTGACACCGACCCTCTATATGATGCAGGTCTATGACCGGGTCGTGCCGACCGGTGGTCTGACGACGCTGGTCCTGATCACGGTGGTGGCCCTGTTCGCCCTGGCCGCCTTGTCCGGGCTGGACTGGCTGCGCGGTCGGTTGATGCTGCGCGCCGGACTTCGTCTGGACCGGATGCTGTCTGGCAAGGTCCTGTCGCGGGTCATGGATTTGCAGAGCAAGTCCCCGAACACCCATGCCCTGCGCGAGTTCGACAATGTGCGCGGGGCCATCGGCGGCCAGGGGATGCTGGCCCTGTTCGATGCGCCGTGGACGCCTATCTACCTGGCCTGCTGCTTCCTGCTCCATCCGCTGATCGGGGTGCTGACCCTCGTCGGTGGAATAATTCTTTTCGCGCTGGCCTGGCTGAACGAGCGGGACACCCGTCCCCGCCTGAACAAGGCGATCCAGTCCCAGAACCACGCCTATTCTGCCCAGGAAAGCATTGCCGGCCAGTCTGAAGTCGTCCGCGCCCTGGGCATGCGTCAGTCGTCGATCGCGCGCCAGATCGACCAGCGTCAACACGCGACCGCCGCCCAGGCCGACGCGCAGCTGGCCGGCGGGCGCTATTCCGGCGCGATCAAATTCCTGCGGCTGGTGATGCAGTCAGCGGCACTGGGGCTGGCGGCCTACCTGGCCGTCAAGGGCGACATCACGCCGGGCTCGATCATCGCCGCCTCCGTCCTGCTCAGCCGCGCGGTCGCGCCCATCGAACTTCTGGTCGGCGTCTGGCCCAGCCTGGTCCAGGCCGTCGCCAGCTGGAAGACACTGACCGATCTGTTTGCAGGCACCGCTGGCGTAGAGCGCGAACGAACGGCCCTTCCCGCCCCGCGCGGACGGCTTCAGGTCGAGGGCATTACGGTCAAATTCCCCGATACCGAGACGCCGCAGTTGCGCGGCGTCGCCTTCGCCCTGCAACCGGGCCAGACCCTGGGCATCGTCGGGGCCAGCGGCTCGGGCAAGACCACCCTGGCCCGCGTTATCGCCGGAGCGTTCAAGCCCCAGGCCGGGGCCATCCGACTGGACGGGGCCGAATACGATGCTCGCGACGGCGACGAACTGGCTCGATACATCGGCTACCTGCCCCAGGTACCCAGCCTGTTCGCCGGTTCGATCAAGGACAATATCTCGCGATTTGCCACCGCCACCGGCGTAACCCAGGACGTCGCGGACGCCGGTGCCGTCAAGGCGGCAATGGCGGCGGGTGCCCATGAGCTGATCCTGCGGCTTCCCAAGGGTTACGACACCATCCTGGGGCCTTTCGGCCAGGGCCTGTCGGCAGGTCAGGCCCAGCGTGTTGCCTTGGCGCGGGCCTTGTATGGCGAACCCGTCCTGCTGGTCCTGGACGAGCCGAACTCCAACCTCGATCAGGAAGGCGAGGCCGCTCTGATGCAGGCCATCCTGGGCGCGGCCGCGCGTGGAGCCGCCGTGGTCGTGATCGCGCACCGGGCCGGGGTTCTGGCCCGCGTCGATCGCCTTCTGGTCATGCGAGACGGCATGGTTCAGCAGGAAGGTCCACGCGAAGAGGTACTGGAGAAGATGCGCGCCACAGCCGGGCGCCCGACCCCGCCGGCCAGCCAGCCGCAACAGCCGTCCCAGGCTCAGAGCCAATCCCAAAGCCAGGCTCAGCAACTCCAGAATCAGCCGCGCGGCCCGCGACCCGCTTCATGACGCACGCTGCCCCCCAAGCCGCTGAACCCACGGCCCCACAACCACCCGAACCCACCGTCGTCACAGACGCGCCGCGCCGCGAGCTGATGATCGGTGGAGCCATCATCGTCGCCTTCTTCGTGATATTCCTCGGCTGGGCCGCTTTTGCCCCCCTGGATCAGGGGGCCTACGCCCAGGGCTCGGTTGCCGTGTCCGGCAATCGCCAGGCGGTCCAGCACCGCGACGGTGGCGTAGTCAGTGCCCTGCTGGTCGAGGAGGGGGACACGGTCCGTCAGGGCCAGGTCCTGTTGCGTGTAGGCACCGGCGAACTGACGGCGACAGAGCGCGGCGTGGCCGGTCAGGTCTATGCCCTGCTGGCCCAGCGGGCACGGCTGGTCGCAGAGCGCGATCGCCTGGCCAGCATTCCAACCCCCGCCGAATTCGCCAGCCTCGACGCCGACGACGCCGCCCTGGCCCAGGAATCGCTGCGTATCCAGCAGGCCCAGTTCAACGCGCGCCGAACCGGGCGCTCGACCGAAACCGGCGTACTGGGCCAGCGCGTCAACCAGCTGAACGAGCAGATCGTCGGCTACCAGGGTCAGATCGCCGCCAATGTCGAACAGCAGCGTCTGATACAGGAAGAGCTGACCGGCATGCGCAGTCTTGCGGCGCAAGGCTATGCCCCGCAGACGCGGGTCAGGGCGCTGGAACGCGCCGCTGCCCAACTGGATGGCGAACAGGGCGCGCTGCGATCACAGATTGCCCAGTCCCGGGAAGCGATCGGCCAGGCCAGGCTGGAAATGTCCGGCGTCTCGACGAAACTGGGCGAGGACGTGGCCGAACAGTTCCGGCTGATCGATGTCCAGCTGAACGAACTTCGTCCGCGCCTGGCCGAACTGCGCGCCCAGATCGCGCGCAGCGAGGTCCGCGCCCCCGCTACGGGCCAGGTGGTGGGCCTGACCATCTTCACCCAGGGCGGCGTCATTCAGGCCGGCCAGACGCTGATGGAGGTGGTGCCCAGCGAAGCCTCCCAGGTCATCGTCGCCCAGATCAGCCCCAACGATGTCGATAATCTGGAGCCCGGGCAGCAGACCGAGGTGAAGTTCCCCGGCCTGCGCGAGAGCAATCCACCCATCATCCACGGCAGGGTGACGCGTATCTCGGCCGACAGCTTTACCGTCGAACAGACCGGCGAGACCTTCTTCCGGGTCGAGATCGTGGTACCGGCCGAGGAACTGGCCAAGCTGGGCCGGTCGGCCGACACCATCCGTCCGGGTGCCCCTGTCGAGGTCGTCGTCCTGCTACGCAAGCGCACGGCGCTGGCCTATCTGATCGAGCCGCTGACCAACAACCTGTGGCGATCCGGCAGCGAGTAGTCAGCCCACCGCCTTCGTCTTGAGCCTGTAGGCGTGCAGCAGCGGCTCGGTGTAACCGTTCGGTTGATCGACCCCTTCGAACACCAGCGCCCGCGCCGCCTGAAACGCCAGGCTGGCCTCGGGATCGCGGGCCATCGGCTGGTAAAGCGGGTCGCCCGCGTTCTGGGCATCGACCTTGGCCGCCATACGCAAAAGCGCCGCCTCGACCTGCTCGCGCGTACAGACGCCGTGCAGCAGCCAGTTGGCCATGTGCTGGGACGAGATCCGCAGGGTCGCGCGGTCTTCCATCAGGCCGACGTCGTGGATGTCCGGCACCTTTGAACAGCCGACGCCCTGATCGATCCAGCGCACGACATAGCCCAGCAAGCCTTGCGCGTTGTTGTCCAGTTCCTCGGCCACCTCGGCGTCTGACCAATTGCGCCCTTCCGCCAGCGGCGGGGTCAGCAGCAGGTCCAGATCGGGCGTCGCTGTGCCAGCGATCGCGTCTCGCAGCGCGAACACGTCGGTCTGATGATAGTGCAGGGCATGCAGGGTCGCGGCCGTGGGTGACGGCACCCAGGCGGTGTTGGCACCCGTCTTCGGATGCGCCGCCTTCTGGTCCAGCATGTCGGCCATGCGGTCGGGCGCAGCCCACATGCCCTTGCCGATCTGGGCCCGTCCGGACAGGCCGTGCTTCAGGCCGATGGCGACGTTGCGCGCCTCATAGGCGGCGATCCAGGCGGCCGACTTGATGTCGCCCTTTCTCACCACCGGGCCGTACTGCATGGCGGTGTGAATCTCGTCGCCGGTACGGTCCAGAAAGCCGGTGTTGATGAAGACGATCCGGTCCTTCACCGCCTGGATACAGGCCGCCAGATTGGCCGAGGTGCGGCGCTCTTCGTCCATCACCCCGACCTTGATCGTGTGGCGCGGTGCGCCGATCAGATCCTCGACCGCGTCGAACAGGCGGTTGGTGAAGGCGGCCTCGTCGGGCCCGTGCATCTTGGGTTTGACGATATAGATTGAACCCGCCCGGCTGTTTCGGAACGCCCCCTGCCCCTTCACATCGTGCAGGGCAATCAGGCTGGTGACGATGGCATCCAGCACGCCTTCCGGAGCCTCGGTGCCGTCGGCCAGACGCATCGCCGGGGTCGTCATCAGATGCCCGACATTGCGCACGAACAGCAGGGCCCGGCCCGGCAGGGTGACGGTCGTCCCGTCCGGGTCGGTGAACATCCGGTCAGGGTTGAGCGCCCGCGTCATCGACCGCCCGCCCTTGTCGAAGGTCTCGACCAGATCGCCCTTCATCAGGCCCAGCCAGTTGCGGTAGGCCGCGATCTTGTCCGCCGCATCGACGGCTGCGACGGAATCCTCCAGATCCACGATGGTCGACAGGGCGGATTCCAGGATGACATCAGCGATGCCCGCCGGATCGGTCGCGCCGATCGGATGGGTTGGATCGAACACCACCTCGATATGCAGGCCGTTGTGTCGGAACAGGCGCGAACTGTCGCTGTGTCCGACATACTGTTCGGGGTGACGCAGAGCGATGCCGGCCAGCGGGGCGGCCAGGTCGGCCCAACTGCCCTCGGCCAGCGGCACGGCTTCGTCCAGAAACGCCTTGGCGCGCGCTACGACCCGCACCCCCCGTGCCGCATCAAAGGGTCCGGCGGGCGGCAGGTCGCCCAGCGCATCCGTGCCATAAAGCGCATCGTACAGGCTTCCCCACCGGGCATTGGCGGCGTTCAGCACAAAGCGCGCGTTCAGGATCGGAACTACCAGCTGCGGCCCTGCCAGGGTCGCAACCTCGGCATCGACATTGCGCGGATCGACGGTGAAGGACGCGGGTTCCTCAACCAGATAGCCGATCTGGGTCAGAAAGGCGCGCGAGGCCGCCACGTCATAGGGCTGGCCCCTCCGCTCGCGGTTCCAGCCGTCGATGCGGTCCTGAAGATCGTTCCGGATGGCCAGCAAGCGCCGGTTCTCAGGCGCAGCCCAGGCAAGAATGTCAGCCACGCCGTTCCAGAAACCCGCCGCCTCGAGCCCTAGCCCCGGCAGCGCCTCCGTTTCGATGAAGCTCGCCAATGCCTCATCGACCTGAAATCCGGCGCGCGATGTCATGGGCATTGGGCAATATCTCCAGATCCACCAGTCTGTAACATTCCGTGATGACCTGACGGAAGTCGAGCATATTTTCAGATGCGAGGCCCTTCGACCGACGCACAAAGCCAGACCATACACACGACCGAATCAACATGTTTGCATTTCAAACTTGTCTTATGTATTGCATGGTCAGACCGAGAGGGGAATCCCATGCCGTCCACCACACCACACTCCGAACGCCTCCATGGACTCGACGCCCTGCGCGGCATCGCCCTGATACTCGGCGTCGTCCTGCACGCCAGCCTGTCCTATCTGCCGACGCCGATCTGGCTCTTTCCGGACGACCAGACCTCGCCCGTCGCCAGTGTGCTGTTCTTCGCCATCCACCTGTTCCGGATGACGACCTTCTTCCTGATTGCAGGCCTGTTCGCCCATCTGCTGCTGGGACGCCGGGGCGTCTGGGGTTTCGTCAAGGATCGAGCCGGACGGATCGCCAATCCGATGTTCGGCATATGGTGGGTTGTCTTTCCTGCCGTCATCGCGGTCATCGTCTGGAAGGCCGCCATCGACAACGGTGGCTCCATCCCGACCGACGGCCCGCCACCCCCGCCCCTGACGCTGGAGACCTTCCCCCTGCTACACCTGTGGTTCCTGTGGGTGCTGTTGCTCTTCTACGGCGTCTTCCTCGCCGTCCGCCTGATCGGCCAGCGTATCGACCGCGACGGAAGCCTCGTCAGGAATCTGGATCGCCTGACCAACATCCTGATCGGTCCGTTGACACCTGCCGTCCTCGCCGCGCCCCTGGCCCTGGCCCTGTGGCTGACGCCCGACTGGATCGTCTTCTTCGGCATTCCGACGCCGGACAAGGGGTTCGTGCCCAACCCTGCCGCTGTCACCGGCTTCGGCCTGGCTTTCACGCTCGGCATCCTGCTCGACCGTCGCCGCGACCTGCTGTCCCGGATCGAGCGCTTGTGGCCCCTGTTCAGCCTCGTGGCCATCGGCACGGGCACCGGAGCCCTGATGATTTCTGGCGGACCCATCCCGTCGCTGATGCCGATATCCGATCCGTCGATGAAGGCCTTCGCCGCCGCCGTCTATGCCTTCGCCGTCTTCACCGCGACCTTCGCCGCGATCGGCCTGTCGCTACGGTTCATGAGTGGCTACAGCGCCGTGCGCCGCTATCTGGCCGACGCCTCCTACTGGATCTATCTGATCCATCTGCCGCTGGTCATGGCGGGACAGGTGCTGATGCTGGAGGTGTCGCTGCCCTGGTGGGGCAAGCTGGGAGCCGTTGTCGGGAGCGTCATGGCCGTATCTCTCATCAGCTATGAACTGCTGGTGCGCCACACCTTCGTCGGCAAGGCCCTGAATGGTCGCCGCGTCCCGTGGCGCAAGCCTCCCGTTCCCCACCCTGTGCCCGCCGAATAGCTTGCCATTACGAACCGGCTCGTTCACCTCAGGGACGAGCCGGTTGCCGGAGAAACCCGCATGCCCACCCCGTCCCGCCTTCACTCCGCCGAAGACGACCTGGCCTTCATGCGCGCCATCGTCGAGGGCGGCGGCAAGCCTCAACTGACCCTGGCCGTCGCCTATCTGGCCGGCGGCCTTCTGTATGGTCTGCAATGCCTGTTCCACATCGGTCAGGCGACGGGCGTCATCCGTTGGCCCGATCTGGCCAATCTGGCCTTCGTCATCGGCATCAGCACGGCCTTCATGATCGTCCTGATCTGGGCCATCCGCAAGGACAAGGCCGACGGGGTCGGCGGCACGCGCGGCCCCCTGGCGACTCGCATCCTGAACGCCGCCTTCAGCAGCGCGGGCATGGCCAATGTCGCCGTCATCATCATCTTCGGCGTCGGGGCGATGCGGGATCAGGACTTCGCCGTCTGGCTGTATTATCCCGCCGTCGTCTTCTGCCTTCAGGGGTCGGCCTGGCTTCTGGTCTATACCCTGAAGCGCAAGCCCTGGATGCTGGCGACCGCCATCGGCGGGTGGGTCACGGCGGTCGCGCTCGGTCTGCTAGTGCGTCAGGTCGACTGGTATCTGGGCGTCTGCACCGCCGCCCTGTTCCTGCTCTTCGCCCTGCCCGGCTGGATCATGTACCGCGACGCGCGCGCGGCAAAGCGGGCCTGACGCATGGGCCTGGCCGACCTCGGACGGATCGACGACGTCATCCACGGCCGCCTGCGGCTGGGGATCATGGTCTATCTGGTCGATACCGATACGGCCGATTTCACCGAGCTGAAGAATGCGTTGGAGGCCACCCAGGGCAATCTGTCGGTCCATCTGAAAAAGCTGGAAGAGGCCGGCTATGTCGCCATCGCCAAGAGCTTCAAGGACAACAAGCCCCTGACCCGCGTCTCCATTACGGCTGACGGACGCAAGGCCTTCGGCGTCTATCTGGACGCCATCGCCGGTCTGATCGGCGGCAAGGGATGAGTCTTCGACCGCTGCAACGCCCCCGTGTCATGGGCATCGTCAACGTCACACCTGACAGCTTCTCCGACGGCGGCCGGCACGACACCGTGCAGGCCGCCATCGCTCACGGCCTGAAGCTGGCCGAACAGGGCGCGGACATCCTCGACATCGGCGGCGAGAGCACCCGGCCCGGCGCGACGCCCGTGGACGTCGACACCGAGATCGCCCGCACCGCCCCCGTCATCGCCGGGCTGCGCGACGCCGGATGGTCGGGGGCCATCAGCATCGACACCATGAAGCCCCCGGTCGCCCGCATCGCCGTCGCCGCCGGGGCCAATATCTGGAATGACGTCACCGCCCTGAGCTTTGCGCCAGACAGCGTCGCCACCGCCATCGCGCTGCAATGCGACGTCGTGCTGATGCATATGCAGGGCCAGCCGCAGACCATGCAGGACGCCCCGCAGTACGACGACGTGGTCGCCGAGGTCGCCGACTGGCTGGCCGCGCGGGCCGGAGAGGTCATGGCCGCAGGCCTCGCGCCCGACCGCATCTGGCTGGACCCCGGCATCGGCTTCGGCAAGACCGCCGCTCACAATCTGGCCCTGACCCGGCATCTGCACCGCCTCACCGCCACCGGCCTGCCCATCCTCTACGGAGCCAGCCGCAAGCGCACGATCCAGTCCATCGACCCGACCGCCACGAATGCTACCGACCGGCTGGGCGGCTCACTGGCGCTTGCCCTGGAGGCCGCCCGAAACGGCGCCGCCGTCATCCGGGTGCATGACGTGCGCGAGACGGTCCAGGCGTTGAAGGTGCAGGCGGCGCTGTCGGCCATCGACCGCTTGCCCTGATCGCCTCCATCGGCCATCTCAGGTCCATGCCCGCCCACACTCCGCCGCCCCCCGCCGACCTCGGCCGCGTCCTGATCATCGCCGGGTCCGATTCCGGCGGCGGCGCGGGCATTCAGGGGGACATCAAGGCCATCACGATGCTGGGCGGGTTCGCCGCCACCGCGATCACCGCCATCACGGTCCAGAACACCCTGGGCGTCCACGGCGTGCATCCCCTGCCGCTGGACCTCATCGAAGAACAGGCCCGCGCCGTGCTGGACGACATCGGCACCGATGCGGTGAAGACCGGCATGCTGGGCTCCATCGCCGTGATCGAGCGCGTCGCCGCCCTTCTGGACACCACCCCGGCCCCCGCCGTCGTCGATCCCGTCATGATCGCCAAGGGCGGCCACCCCCTGCTGGACGCCGACGCCGTCGCCGCCGTCCGCAGCCTGATGATCCCGCGCGCGGCCCTGCTGACCCCCAATGCGCCCGAGGCCGAGGCCCTGACAGGTCTCACCATCACCGACCTGGACGGTCAGCGTCGGGCGGGTGCCTTCCTGCTGGGCATGGGTGCACAGGCCGTGCTGATGAAGGGCGGCCATGTGCCGGGCGAGACCGTGATAGACGTCCTGATCACCCCGACCGGCGAGACCCTGCTGGAGGGGCCGCGCATCGAGACGCGGCACACCCATGGCACCGGCTGCACCCTGGCCAGCGCCTGCGCCGCCGGTCTGGCACGCGGCCTGCCGCTGGAGACCGCCGTCGCCAACGCCTGGGCCTATGTCTCGGAAGCCATCCGCCGCGCGCCGGGCCTGGGCGGCGGTCACGGCCCGCTGGATCACGCCTGGCCCGTGCGCGACCGCTGAGAATGGACGATCTGGAGACCCGCCTCATCGCCATCGTCCGGCAACAGCCACAACTGATGCAGGTCCTGACCACCGTCCGCACCCTCGACCTGCCCGACTGGCGCGTCTTCTCCGGCGCGGTCTATCAGGCTGTCTGGAACGCCCGGACCGACCGCGCGATCGGCTATGGCATCAAGGACTACGACCTGGGCTATTTCGACCCCGACACCTCATACCATGCCGAGGACGTCGTCATCCGCCGCGTCGCCGCCGCCTTCCAGCCGCCCCTGCGCGACCTCGTCGAGGCCCGCAATCAGGCCCGCGTCCACCTGTGGTTCCATGACCGCTTCGGCGAGCCGTATGAGCCTCTGACCGACACCGATCAGGCCATGTCCCGCTTCGTCGCCCCGGCCTTCGCGGTCGGCATCCGGCTGGAGTCCGACGATCGCATCACGGTCGCCGCCCCCTTCGGCCTGGACGACCTGTTCGCCATGACCCTGCGCCCTAATCCGAACCGCCCACGCGCCAAGGGCTGGGACAAGGCCGTGGCCAGCGCCCGCGCCCGCTGGCCCGAGCTGACCGTCATCGACGACCGTGGCTGAGGTCTACGAATTCTTCGCCGGCGGCGGCATGGTGCGCGCCGGTCTGGGTCAGGGCTGGACCTGCCGCTTCGCCAACGACATCGACGCAAAGAAGGCCGCCGCCTATCGCGCCAACTGGGGAAGCGACGAACTCCACCTGGGCGACGTCGCCGACATCACGCCTCATCAACTGCCCGGTCAGGCTGACCTCGCCTGGGCCTCCTTCCCCTGTCAGGACCTGTCGCTGGCGGGCGCGGGCCGGGGCCTGGCAGGCCACCGGTCCGGAGCCTTTCACGGCTTCTGGCGCGTGATCGAGGGTCTGGCCGCCGACAACCGCGCGCCCGCCCTCGTCGCCATCGAGAATGTCTGCGGCACCCTGACGTCGCGCGGCGGGGCCGACTTCGCCGTGCTGATGCGCACCCTGTCCGAGGGCGGCTATCGCCCCGGAGCCCTGGTCATCGACGCCGAGCGGTTCCTGCCCCAGTCCCGACCCCGTCTGTTCGTCATCGGCGTGCACGACCGCATCCCGCTCGATCCCTCCCTGCACAGCGCCAAGCCAGACGGCCCCTTCCACACGCCCGCCGTCGTCCGCGCCGTCCACGCCCTGCCGCCCGAGGTCGCCGCCCGCACCCTGTGCTGGTCTCTGCCCGCGCCTCCGCCACGCACTCTCATCCTGACGGACCTGATCGAACCCGACGGCCCCGCCACCCCCTGGCACACCCCGGACCAGACCGCCCGCCTGCTGTCCCAGATGAGCCCGCTGAACTTTCAGAAGCTGGCCGCCGCCCGCCGCAACGGAACCCTGACCCACGGCACGGCCTACCGCCGCACCCGCCAGGAGAACGGCCACCGCATCCAGCGGGCCGAGGTCCGTTTCGACGGCATCGCCGGCTGTCTGCGCACCCCCGGCGGCGGCTCCAGCCGCCAGATCGTGCTGGAGGTCACCGGCGACCGCCTCCGCTCGCGGCTGATGTCCCCGCGCGAGACCGCCCGCCTGATGGGACTTCCCGACCGCTATCACCTCCCGGCAGGCCAGGGCGACGCCCTGCACCTGACCGGCGACGGCGTGGTCGTGCCCGTCGTGCGCCACCTGGCCAGCCACCTGTTCGAGCCGATCCTCGGCTCCATCAGGCGCTGAACGCCTCAGTCCGCGTAGATCATCTTGCGCGTCATGCCGCCGTCGACGCTCAACACCTGACCCGTCACGAACCCCGCCCCGGCCAGATACAGCACAGCCCCGGCGATATCCTCGGGTCGCCCCACCCGGCCGACCGGATGCTGCTGATGGTCGACCGGCCTCAGGTCGTCGTCATCGGTGATCCAGCCCGGCGCAATGGCATTGACCCGCACCTTCGGCCCCAGGCTGATCGCCATGGCGTGCGTCAGCGCGACCAGCGCCCCCTTGGAGGCGGCATAGGCCTCGGTGTTCGGCTCGGACATGAAGGCGCGCGTGGAGACCATGTTGATGATGGCCCCCGTCCCCGCCCCCGCCACTCCCAGCAGCGGTATCGCCGCCCGGCTCATCAGGAACGCCCCGGTCAGGTGGCTGTCCGTCACCTTGCGCCATTCGGCCAGCGACAGCTCCGCCATCGGCCCCCGATCGGGCTGGGCGATCCCCGCATTGTTGACCAGCAGGTCCAGCGCCGCCCACCCCAACTCGGCAAACGCCGCCGTCACCGACGCCTCGTCCCCGACGTCACAGATCACCGACCGCGTCCCTTGCGGCCCCGGCTTCAGATCAAAGCCCGCGACGGTCCAGCCGTCTGCGATCAGGGCCTGGCAAATCCCCCGGCCGATCAGGCCTGCGGCTCCGGTGACGATGGCTGTTTTCATGGGTGCTCAAATGGTGAGGAGAGGATCGGGTTCCGGGCCGCTGTGCCGGGAGCCTGTGCAGAGGCTGGCATTCACGCCCGACGCCTTCGATACACCCTGCCGCCATAGAACCGGTAGATCGCCGCCCCTTCCGCGCCCGGCTCCGGGTCCGCTTCCGGCTCCAGCCCCAGCTCGGCTCTCAGCTCGGCCCGGCCTTCGCGATATCCCTCGGTCTTCAACTCCACCTGCGCCTCCTCGCGGACTTCGCGGGTCTGCTGCAGCAGCTCCCAATACAGTCTCTTGTCGGGGTTCGGCGGTCCATCGGGGTCAATCCCCATCACCTCGACGCAGTATGCGTCATCGAAGATGACCCGCACCATGTCGTTCAGGGTAAAGTTGCCCCGCCCCGGCCCCTCCCCCAGCCGCCCCAGCGACACGGCCAGTTGCGCCAGCTTGCGTGCCTCATCCAGACGGCTCTGCTTCATCGCCCGCGCCACGCCGGCCAGCGCCTCGCGCGACAGGGCGCCCGGATCGGCATGCCCATCGACAGAGCCCGCACCCCCTTCGAGCTCAGGCGTCAGGGGTCCCAGCGCAGGCGGCGGCACCGGCTCGACCCGGTCCTGCTTGGTCCAGCCCTTCTTCCACGCGCGGCGCCATATGGCCCATTCCGTCACATCGTACCGCGCCGCCAGCTGCCGCGCCGACGCCCCCGCCAGATAGCTCTCGCGGATCAGCGCCCATGTCTCCGGCCCCCGGATCTTGTACGGCCTGCGCTCCCGCCCACGCCGCGGATCGGTCCTCGCCATCGCCGGTTCGTCGGTCGCGGTTTCAGTCGTCTGTTTCGCCTGTGTCATGGCCACAAGCCTAGCCCCGCCGCGACCTATGGCGGGCAAAGTGCACAGATCGCCCCGCAAACGCCCATGTCACCAACATATCCAGTGCGCGATATCCAATGGTGTCCATCTGGAAGCGATGCTGCCTTCGCACGTCCGTCTCCTCCCCGTTCGCCGCTTGGCGAATGGGGAGGTGGCGCGTCGCCCCTTGGCGACGTGACGGAGGGGGTGATGAAATCTTCACCGGGCGTCGCCCAACCCTGCCTTATTCTCTTATAGGAAGAGCGACCGCGGAGTGGTGGGAAGAGTCTTAGCCAGCTTTGGTGCGAACCATTTCTAAGAAGGCGCTCAGTGAGAAGAGCCAAAACTTCTGGCTTTCCAAATAGCTAGCGTGAATGGCGAGTGGTACGACAAGTTGGAGGCCTTCGGCCGCCATCTCATCAGTCTGGTTCCGCGATATGCCCGGCTCTAGGGTAACGAGGTGTTTCTGCCGAACGCGTGCGCCCTCAGATAAAACCTGTCGCCAACGATCTTTGCAGGTGGATTTCGATCCAAGGAGGGTAAGTCGGCTACAGTCAAAGTTTGCATCTTGATACGCAGCAGAGCTGGGGAACAGGAAGTCAGGCTTCTTGTTTGCCTCGGTCTTTTTGCCGTGATCAAAAGCTAGAGAGTGAGCGGAAAAAAGCGCTACCAGATGGTTCTCTAAAGAATATCCCGCGCGCGACTTCCGCCTGTTCTGAACGCTGAGAGAATACTTCATAAAGCCATCAACGTCCGTGGCTCCGTCGGCTTCAACGAAGCCTTCTGCTATGCGCTTCGAAACTATATGGCGCTCAAAGGCATAAAACATTGCCTCTTCCGTTTCGATCCAACTCATCAGCGCAGCGTCCGGCTGTCCATGAGCGTCTACCTCAGCGTGTGCGCGTGCGAAGCTAGAAAAGACTGCTGTTGTCGGGAACGCGCTGCCAAACTTAGCCGTCAATAGATCAAGCCACCGATCATCGGCGACTTCAACTTCGATCCCAATCTCTTCAAGTACTTGGCGTGCCGCAAAGCCAAGTTCAGGCCCACCATCTCCGAAATCTGTCTGCGTGAACCGCGCAGTTGGAGTTTCTAGTCCGAAGAGCCACAAGAGTTGCTGCTCGATATCGCTACCCGCTTGGCAGATGATAATCAGCAGGGTCTGAGCCTTGGTCAGGCAGACGAAAAGCGTGTCTCCTTCGGCCGCGCGGTAGACGATGGGCTCTGCTTCGGCAGTATATAACAGTCTCGGCTCGGCCGACCGATGAGCCTGGTTTGCGCGAGAATCATACCAGGTGGCTGTGCCATCGAGAGCCTCCGGTTCTGCGTCGTCCGTTAGCCAGATGTATCGGGTCGGAAGGACCATTCGATCTGCAGGTATACCAAGAAAGGCTTGCAGAACTCTCGTTCCTTGAAATTCGTGACCATTCGATACCCGAGGATCTACCTCCGTTCCGCTGAGGCGTTTAACGCCGACACCGACGAAATGATCGGCTAGGTTTCCTCGCTTCATTGCAGGCCCACGATCTCTAGCAACTCCCCATCAGTGCATATCCAGTCCGATAGCGAACGGACGAGATTGTCAAACTGCTGGCCAGCTGCTCGCCCCTTCAGTGAGCATTCCCACACGGTAGCCACTCTCCAACCGGCAGAGAGAAGACGATCCTTCACTTGTGAATCCACAGTTTGATTCCGCTCGATCTTAGCTTTCCAGAATTCCGGCCTTGTCTTGGGCCATTTGAACAGGTGGCAATCGTGCCCGTGCCAGAAGCACCCATGCACGAAGATCACCGCCCGATACTTCGGTAGGCACAGATCCGGATTACCCGGAAGGTCCTTGCAATGAATCCGGTAGCGAAAACCGCGCGCGTGAAGCGCCTTGCGAATGGTCAGTTCGGGCTTGGTGTTCTTGCCTCGAATGCCGGACATCATCCGGCTGCGGGTTACCGGGTCGACAACGTCAGCCAACCGCCACCTTGCGCTTGGCCGCCAACGCCCTGAACAGGTGCGGCTTCATGTGTTCAGCCACAGCCTTTACGGCAGGAACGACGACCGAGTTTCCGAACTGGCGGTAGGCTTGGGTGTCCGAGACGGGGATGATGAATTCATTCCCTTGCGGTTCGTCAAATCCCATCAGACGGGCGCACTCTCTCGGCGTCAGGCGCCTCGGCGCCTTTCCGTCTTCCTGTCTGATCAGGATTTCAGAACCGTCCTTGTAGTATCGCGCTGAAAGCGTACGCGCGACGTCGTCAGGCCCAACCAGGCCGAACCCGAAGCCGTTACCGGCCGCCTGATGCTTCTCCTTGTAGCGCTGAAGGTAGTTCCAGAGATGATCCGTGAGGGTGTATTTCTCCGACACTCTCCCGGAGTTGCCGACGGTGAACCTCTGGTCTGGCACTTCTGAACCGTCGCCGGGGTGCAGGATGTCGCCCAGCTTCGGTTTGGCATCCGGTAGCTTTAAATCGGCGAACCGGAACTCCTGATCTTCACGAAACCCGATGATGAAAATCCGCTCGCGATGCTGCGGGGTCCACGATCGGCCGTCGATAACGCGCCAGTCGATCGTGTAGCCTAGCTCTTCGGTCAGAACATCCTTGATCGTCTGGAACGTCTTCCCCTTGTCGTGGCCGATCAGGTTTCGAACGTTTTCTAGCAGGAAGGCCGCGGGTCGGTGATGGGCGATGATCCGCGCCACGTCGAAAAACAGCGTCCCCTGCGTCTTGTCTTCAAAACCATGCGCGCGCCCGAGCGCGTTCTTCTTGGAAACACCAGCAATCGAGAACGGCTGACACGGAAATCCGGCCAGCAGAACGTCGTGGGAAGGGATATCCTCGACATCGATCTTGGTAATGTCGCCGTTGATCTCGTGATCGTCGTTCGGAAAGTTAGCGGCGTAGGTCTTCTGGCTGTACTTGTCCCACTCGGACGTGAAAACGCATTTGCCACCGATGGATTCAAAGCCGCGACGTAATCCTCCGATACCGGCGAACAGGTCGATGAATGTGAAGTCCGCTGGCGCGGAATCCTCGTCACCACGCACGAGCTTGAGCTTGGGTTGGGTGACCGCTGGCTCCGCAGGCCCGTCGATATAGCCAAGGCTGACAGCCTTGTCCGCCACCGCCTGGCCTGCCTGCTTCACCATGATGGCATACTCCGACATAGACGATTCCCCGGCAGTCCAAGGTGGCAGATTGCCAGGTTAATGCCAGGAGAACAAGTCAGGAACATCTTTTGAGGACCACCTTTCCGTGCCCCCACTGAAATGGTCGCCAACCAATTTCCCGTAGTCGGCAAAATGGTCTTTTCAGCAGCACTGTGATCATTTCGGTGACGTCACCAAAATGATCCCGCCGCCGGTCGGCGGTCAATCCTCATCCATCTTCAGCGCGGCGATGAACGCTTCCTGCGGGATCTCCACCTTGCCGAACTGGCGCATGCGCTTCTTGCCGGCCTTCTGCTTCTCCAGCAGCTTCTTCTTGCGGGTGGCGTCGCCGCCGTAGCATTTCGACGTCACGTCCTTGCGCAGGGCGCGGACGGTTTCGCGGGCGATGATCTTGCCGCCGATGGCCGCCTGGATCGGGATGACGAACATGTGGGGCGGGATCAGCTCCTTCATCTTCTCGACCATGCCGCGTCCGCGCGTCTCGGCCCGGCCGCGGTGGACCAGCATGGACAGGGCGTCGACCGGCTCGGCATTGACCAGGATGCTCATCTTGACCAGGTCGCCGACCTTGTAGTCCGTGATCTCGTAGTCGAACGAGGCATAGCCCTTGGAGATGGATTTCAGCCGGTCGTAGAAGTCGAAGACCACCTCGTTCAGCGGCAGCTCATAGACCACCAGGGCGCGGGTGCCGACGTAGGACAGTTCGATCTGGCTGCCGCGGCGGTCCTGACACAGCTTGATGACGCCGCCCAGATATTCGTCGGGGGTCAGGATGGTGGCCTTGATCCAGGGCTCGCTGATCGTCTCGATCTGCATCACGTCGGGCAGGTCGGCGGGGTTGTGCAGGTCGATCTCTGTGCCGTCACGTTTCTGGATCTTGTAGACGACCGAGGGGGCCGTCGCGATCAGGTCCAGGTTGAACTCGCGGCTCAGGCGCTCCTGGATGATCTCCAGATGCAGCAGACCCAGGAAGCCGCAGCGGAAGCCGAAGCCGAGGGCGGCCGAGCTTTCCATCTCATAGGTGAAGCTGGCGTCGTTCAGGCGCAGGCGGCCGATGGCGGCGCGCAGGTCCTCGAAATCGGCGGCATCGACGGGGAACAGACCGCAGAAGACGACGGACTGGACTTCCTTGAACCCCTTCAGCGGCTCGGCCGTGGGCTTCTTCTCGTCCGTGATGGTGTCGCCGACGGCGGCGTGGGCGACCTCCTTGATCTGGGCGGTGATGAAGCCGACCTCGCCGGGCCCAAGGCTCTCGACCGGGGTGTTCTTGGGCAGGAAGACGCCGACCCGGTCGATCAGGTGGGTCGAGCCGTTCTGCATCATCTTGACGCGCTGGCCCGCCTTCAGCGTGCCGTCGAACACGCGCACCAGCACGACCACGCCCAGATAGGCGTCGTACCAGGCGTCGACCAGCAGGGCCTTCAGCGGCGCATTGGGGTCGCCCTTGGGCGCCGGCAGGCGGGTGACGATGGCCTCCAGCACATCCTCGATGCCGATGCCGGACTTGGCGCTGCACATGACGGCGTCGCTGGCGTCGATGCCGATGACGTCCTCGATCTGCTGGCGCACGCGCTCGGGCTCTGCCGCCGGCAGGTCGATCTTGTTCAGGACCGGCACGATCTCGTGGTTGTTGTCGATGGCCTGATAGACGTTGGCCAAGGTCTGGGCCTCGACCCCCTGCGACGCATCGACCACCAGCAGACTGCCCTCGCACGCCGCCAGCGACCGGCTGACCTCATAGGCAAAGTCCACATGCCCCGGCGTGTCCATCAGGTTCAGGACGTAGTCCAGCCCATCCTGGGCCCGATAGTTGAGGCGCACCGTCTGCGCCTTGATCGTGATCCCCCGCTCCTTCTCGATGTCCATGTTATCAAGGACTTGCGACGACATCTCGCGCGCCGTCAGGCCGCCGGTCACCTGGATCAGGCGGTCGGAAAGGGTCGATTTGCCGTGGTCGATATGAGCCACCACGGAGAAGTTGCGGATTCGGTCGATAGGAGGTGTCGTCATGCTGGGGCGCGGTTAGCACGGCCTGTGCCGTTCGCCAAAGCGGCACGGCGTCCGCCGCCATCCCGCCTTGCGGATTACTTCGCTGTAAGAGTGTGCGTCAGCGTTTGAGATCGGCCCATGAACAGGGTAATCAACGCTTGATGACTTAAGCCTTCTGTTTCTACACGGGCTGCGGGCTCCCAATGCCGCATCTCAGGGGATTTCTCGTGCGCTCAACCCAAACCCTCCGCGCCCTGGGCCTTGTCGTAGCCCTCGGACTGACTGTCGCCGCCTGCGGCGGACATGGCGAGGCCGAAAAGAAGGACGGGGCCGGGGCGTCCAGCCAGACCGTGACCGTCGCCACCGCCACCGAAACCGCCTTGCCTCGCGTCGTGACCGCGTCGGGCAGCGTTTCGGCCTGGGAAGAAGTGCCGATCGGGGCCGAGACCGGCGGACTGGTCGCCACGGCCGTCCTGGTCGATGAAGGCAGCTATGTGCGCCAGGGCCAGCCCCTGGTGCAGTTGAATACCGCGCTCCTTTCGGCTGCCGTGCGCCAGCAGCAGGCTGCTCTCCAGACGGCCCAGGCCAATGCCGCCCGTGACGACGCGGCCCTGGATCGCGCCCAGCAGTTGAAGGACCGCGGCTTCCTCAGCCAGGCCTCGCTGGACACGGCCCTGGCCAACCAGCGCAGCTCACAGGCCGGAGTGGCCCAGGCCCGCGCCACCCTGGCGCAATCCCAGACCCAGCTCAGCCAGGCGACCATACGCGCGCCCGTGTCCGGCCTCATCATCAGCCGCAGTGTGACCCGCGGCCAGATCGTCGCCGCGGGCACCGAGCTGTTCCGCATGGTCCGCGACGGACGTCTGGAGCTGGATGCCCAGGTGCCGGAGACCGACCTGCCCCTTATCCGGGCCGGTATGACGGCCGCAATTACATCTGATCAGGCCGGCGAAACCAGCGGGACGGTCCGCATCGTGACGTCCGAAGTCAATCCCGAGACCCGGCTGGGCATCGCCCGCATCGCCCTGGCGTCCAACAGCGGGCTCAAGCCCGGCATGTTTGCGAGCGCCCGGATCGACGTCGGCTCCCAACCCGGGGTGACCGTGCCCACCGCCTCGGTGCTGTACCGCGACAACCGCGCAGGCGTGTTCATCCTGCAGACCAATAACACGGTCCGCTTCATTCCCGTGACGGTCGTCAATCGTTCCGCAGATCGAACTGCCGTGGCCAATGTCCAGCCGGGCGCGCGTATCGTTGTGTCAGGCGCGGGCTTCCTGAATGAAGGGGACCGTGTGACCGTCCAGGCCGCCCAACGTCCTGCCGCCCCGGCTCAACAGACGACCGCGCCTGCTCGGAAGTGACGTCATGAACAACATTTCGTCCTGGTCGATCAAGAACCCCATCCCGATCATCCTGATGTTCATCCTGCTGACCGTCGGCGGGATCGTCGGCTTTATGGGGATGCGGATCAACAACAACCCAGACATCGCCTTCCCGCTGGTCTCGATCACAGCCGCACGCCCCGGCGCAGCCCCGGCCGAGATGGAAACACAAGTCACCCGCCTGATCGAGGACGCCCTGGCCGGCCAATCGGGCGTGCGCCAGATCAGCTCCCAGATCCTGGACGGCGTCTCGATCACCACGGTCCAGTTCGAGCTGGAAACCGACGTCGAGCGCGCGACAAACGATACCCGAAACGCAGTCAGCCAACTGCGCGCCGACCTGCCTCAGGACATGCAGGAGCCGACGGTCGCGCGTATCGACATCACCGGCGACGCCCTGATCACCTATGTCGTTCGCTCGGGTTCCATGAGCCCGGAGCAGATCAGCTGGTTCATCGACAATACGGCTGCTCGAGAGCTTCTGGCTATTCCCGGCGTCGGAGAGGTCAATCGCTCCGGGGGCGTGGATCGCGAGATCAGGGTCGAACTCGATCCCAGCCGTCTTGGTGCCTACGGCGTCACGGCGGCCCAGGTCAGTCAGGCCCTGACCGCGGTCAACAACAACCTGCCGGGCGGCCGTGTGACCGTGGCGGGCTCCGAGCGGGCCATTCGCACCCTGGGCTCGGCCGGTTCGGTGGACCAGCTGGCCGGGACGCTGATTCCCCTGTCGGGTGGCCGAACCATCCGCCTGGATCAACTGGGCACCGTCAGCGACAGCTGGACCGAGCCACGCCGTCTGGCGCGTCTCAACGGTCAGGAGGCCGTCACCTTCAGCTTCCTGCGGTCGCGTGAGGCGTCGGAGGTTCAGGTCGCCGAGCGCGTGCGCGAACGCGTCGCCGAACTGGACGAGGCCAACCCCCAGCTGGAGATCGAACAGGTCACGGCCAGCGTGGAATATATCGAGGAGAGCTACCTCGCCTCGCTGGAAGCCCTGCTGCTGGGTGCGGCCCTGGCCGTGGTCGTGGTCTTCATTTTCCTGCGGGACTGGCGGGCGACCCTGATCGCGGCCACGGCCATGCCGTTGTCGCTGATCCCCACCTTCCTGATTCTGGAGCCACTGAACCAGTCGCTGAACGTGGTCACCCTGCTGGCCCTGTCGCTGACCATCGGCATTCTGGTCGATGACGCCATCGTGGAGATCGAGAACATCGTCCGGCACATGCGGGACGGGAAATCGCCCTATGACGCGTCGATGGAGGCGGCCGACGAGATCGGTCTGGCCGTCGTGGCCACCACGGCCACCATCATCGCGGTCTTCGCTCCCGTCGGATTCATGCCCGGCATCATCGGGCAGTTCTTCAAGGCCTTTGCCCTGGCGGCCTGTATCTCGGTGGCCTTCTCGCTGGTGGTCGCGCGGACGCTGACGCCACTGATGGCGGCCTATCTGCTGCGTCACACCAACCACGAAGACCGCGACCCGTCGTGGATGCCGCGCTATCTCAAGATGCTGAAGTGGTGCCTGGGGAACCGCTGGAAGGTGTTCGCCATGGGCATCGGACTGTTCCTGTTTTCAGGCTTCATCGCCACGCGGGTGCCGTTTGAGTTCCAGCCCTCCGGCGATCAAGGCCGTGCGGCCTTCTCGATCGAGACCCCACCCGGATCGACCCTGCGTGAAACGGACGCTATCGTTCAGCGCCTGACCCGCGATCTTCAGGCCCGCGACGAGGTGGTGTCCGTCTATGCCGCGATCGGCGGCCAGGACGTCAATCAGGCCACCGTCTATGCCGACATGGTGGGCAAGGGCGATCGTGACCTCAGCCAGCAGGCCTTCGCCCGCGAAATGGTTGACGGCTGGAAGTCCATTCCAGGGGCCCGCATCGGGGCCGGCGTCGTCATCGCGGGCGGTGGGCCCAGCGACGGCACCACCTATACCTTCGCCCTCCTGGGCGACGACCCGGAGACACTGGCCAATGCTGCCCGAGCGGTTGAAACCGAGATGCGCGGCGTGCCTGGCCTGGCCAACGTCATCAATACAGCTGCCATCGCCCGACCCGAGATCGTGGTCACACCCCGACCCGATCAGGCGGCATTGGCGGGTGTCTCGGCCCAGGCGATCAGCCAGGCCGTGCGCGTCGCTACTCTCGGCGACGTTGACCAGGCCCTGGCCAAATTCAATCTCGGCGATCGTCAGATTCCAATCCGGATTCTTCTCAGCCCGGAGGCACGAGAGGACCTGTCGGTTATTGAGAACCTTCGCGTTCCCACCGCTTCAGGCGCGACAGTTCCCCTCAGTGCGGTAGCGGACATTCAGTTCGGCTCCGGACCGTCACAGGTCCTGCGCCAGGATCGCTCACGCATCGCCTCAATCACTGCAGAACTGAACGGCATACGGTCTGGCGAGGCCTCGGCTGCGGTCCTGGAACTGCCGTCCGTACAGAATCTGCCCGAGGGCGTTCGTCAGGTCGCCGCCGGCGACGAAGAGTTCATTCAGGAGATGGTCTCCGGCTTTTCCATCGCCTTCCTGACCGGCATTCTGCTCATGTATGCCGTTCTGGTCCTGCTGTTCAAAAGCTTCGCCTATCCGATTACCATCATGGCGGCCCTTCCACTCGCCATCGGAGGGGCCTTCCTGGCCCTGCTGCTGGGCGGGTCCAGTTTCTCGATCTCCTCGCTGATCGGGGTGCTGATGCTGATGGGGATCGCAGCCAAGAACTCCATCCTGCTGGTCGACTATGTGATCATCGCCGAGAAGGATGGCATGACCCGTCATGAGGCCATCCTGGATGCCGCACACAAGCGGGCACGCCCCATCCTGATGACCACCTTCGCCATGGGCGCGGGCATGCTGCCTGTCGCCATCGGCTGGGGTGCTGATGTCGAGTTTCGCCAGCCCATGGCCATAGCCGTGGTCGGCGGGTTGATCTCCTCGACCTTCCTTTCGCTGCTCTATATCCCGGCCATCTTCACCATCGTGGATGACGTCGCGGGTTGGGGCCGTAGACGCCTGGGCCGGATGTTCGCGGGCCAGCGCAAGGTCAGCACTGGCGCGCCGACAGCACAGCCGGCCGAATAGGCCAAGAGCGTTCCGGACCAAGAACTGCAAGGCCCGCCGGTCAGACCGGCGGGCCTTTCTCTGGTGGGATGCGGCCTTCAAAGACCAATAATGGCGGCCTAGTCGCTCAGGTGCCTCCGGTGCGCTGCGTCATCCGCGAAGCAAAAAGGGCCGACCGGTTTCCCGATCGGCCCAGCTTGTTCCTCGTAATCCGGCGGGATCAGTATTTGAAGCGCAAGGTCGCGCCGTAGGTCCGCGGTGCACCCAGGAACGCATCATAGGTCTGGGTGTCCAGCGCCGGGTTATAGAAGGTCCCGTTAGGCTGGATCGTGGTCTGGAATGCCGAGCCTTGCAGCGGAGCGTTGTACGCGACCTGGACATACTCTTCGTCGGTCAGGTTCTGGACCCAGAACTCGGCCGTCCAACGCTCGTCCTCGGTGCCCAGCATGATGCGACCATTGACGGTAGCAAAGCCATCTTGCTGCTTGTAGGGCAGAAGATCGGAGCCGGTGTTGTAGTCGGTCACATACTTGCCGGCCAGGCTGAACCCGCCGCGCAGGCCATTGCCCAGGTTCCGATCGTAATTGATCGACAGAGTACCTGACCATTCCGGAGCGAACGAAGCGCGTGCGCCCGGGAGCAGCGACAGTTGCGGGAAGTTACCCGGAGCAGTCAGATCTGCGGCGGTGAAGTTGCCGTACTTGGCGTCCGTGTAGGTGACACCACCCTGGAAGCTCAAACCTTCGACCGGCGAGAACCACACGAAATCGGCATCGACGCCGCGCGAGGTCAGCTCAGGAATGGATTCCACCACGAAGGCGGTACCCAGGAAGGTGTTGAGCTGGAAGTTCTCGAACGTCTGGTCGAAGTAGGTGGCGTTCAGCAGCAGGGTACGATCCAGCAGCGTCATCTTCACGCCAGCTTCGTAGCTGTCCACGACTTCGGAATCGAAGAGCAGCGAAGCGGAGGGGGTGATGCCCGACTGCACGCGATCTAGGTTATAGCCAAAGCTCTTGTAGCCACGAGCATAGGATACATAGGCCAGAACTGACTCATTCAGGCGATAGGCTGCCTTGATGGTACCGCTCAATTCGGTATCGTCGAAGCTCTCCGAAATGTCGCGGTTATTGTAGGCCGAATTGGCCCACGGCAGGCAGATGTTGCCAATGATCGTCGGTGCGCTCGCTCCCAGAACGGCACCGATCGATGCTGCGTTGGCCAGAGTGGCATTACAGGTGTTGCCGTTTCCGTTCACATTGCGCTGCTGCGCGTCGAGGCTCTTGTCATCCATGGTGTACCGAAGGCCCAGGGTGATGTCGAAGGCGTCGGTGACGTGCCAGCTGTTGTTGGTGAACAGTGCGATCGAGGTCGATTCCTGATCGTAGTTGTCCTCGACGCCCTGGCCGGTGATGAAGCCGATGCCACCACCGCCGGCCGCTCCGCCCGTAGCCAGGCAGCCGCCCAGACCAGCGGGCGTCTGACCCACAGCGGTGAAGCAGCCAATATCATTGGGGCTGACCGGCAGCGCGGGGTTGGCACGGTTTAAGGCCGCGCTGAGAATAAACGAGAGGTAGGGGGTATAGTCCGAGCCAAAGTAGTAGCTGTCGGTACGACCGATGTCCTCCTTGGTGGCAAACACGCCGACCAGCCAGTCGAATCGATCGGTCTGGCCAGCGAGACGGAACTCCTGGGTGAGGTTCTCGACGGAATAACCATAATCGCCATCCTGTACGCGGTACAGCAGGTCAGCGCCCGTGTAGTCTACATCCTGACCCAGCGACGACGTCCATTTACGCCACGACGTAACCGACGTCAGGGTGGCACCGCCGAACAGCGACGGCATGTCGAAGTTGGCTTCAAGCGACACGCCCTTGTCCTCGACTTCCTGGCCGCTGGAGCGGTTTGCGTAGCCGGTACGCGAGAACGGCAGGGGTCCAAAGCCCGTCGCGGGCGGACGCTGGCCCGTGCCGTTCGAAAGACCATCGACGAACGGATAGGTTGGACCGGTCCGGATCTGGGTGCCTACGCAGCAATACTCGTCGCGGCTGGAGTAGTCGGCAATCAGGCGGAAGGAGGTGTTATCGTTGGGCAGCCAGAGCAGTTGGCCGCGGACAGTCGAAAAATCCTGGTTGTTGTCGTCAGTCTCGGGACGCGGTCCGTCACCTACGTCGATATTCATAAAGCCATCACGAACACGACGACCTGCATACACGCGGAAGGCCAGCTGATCGCTGATAGGGCCGGTCACCGAACCCGAGGCATTCATCGCTCCATAGTTGCCGACGCCGATTTCGGCGTTGAAGCCCGGCGTGAAAGAGGGCGCTTCCGAGATGATGTTGATGACGCCGGCCGAGGTGTTCTTGCCGAACAGGGTGCCTTGCGGTCCCTTCAGAACCTCGATGCGGCTCAGCTCGCCCAGATCGCCGAAGCCAACCGAGTTACGCGAGCGATAGACGCCGTCGATGACGACACCGACAGAGCTTTCCAAGCCAGGATTGTCGCCCACCGTCCCGACGCCACGGATGCGCGCAGTCGTTGAAGCTTCCGAAGACGTCGAGGTGACGGTCAGGCCCGGCGTCAGGATCTGCAGGTCCTTGATGTCGCGCACACCCGCGTCCTGCAGCGTTTCGGCTGACAGGCTGGTGACCACGATCGGCACGTCCTGAAGGTTCTGTTCGCGCTTCTGGGCGGTGACGATGATGTCGTCGATGGTGGTAGGGCCGTCCTGCGGCACGGACTGGGCCGAAGCGACACCGGCGAAGCCGAAGGCCACGGCACCGACGACGGCGACCGAGGCTGTGGAACGAAGCAGATTGGTAAGGCGCATATGGCTTCCCCGACGTTATGCCGGGGCCCCGCATTGAGCGGTCACCGCGGCGTTTCCTGATCCCTTGGACCGCCCTCTTCTGATGGAGCGCGGAAAGTCCAACCTTTTGGGTAAGGCAAGCCAGAGTCAGCGACAAGGAGCCGCACAACATCACGACACATTTCAACCGTCCGAGACGCCAAACTGTGACGCAAAAGCGACAAAAAACGATGACCTTAGGTCAATATTCGCCTGACTGACCTCAGTATCCGCATCTGCGACGACCACTTTCTTGCGTCGCCCTCCGGGGATCCCGGCGTGATCGCGCCCGCAACAGTAGCGTCCGCCCGATCTGGAACTGCATCGACACCAAGCAGACGCCCCTGCAGCACAGGTTCGGGTACGATCCGGGCCACGGACGGTTGCGCAGGACGGATACAGGTCGCATCTGCGCCTGATGCCCGTTTCGTCCGCCTATCGCCCTGATCCACAATTCTTTGCCCTAGGCGATGAGTTTGGCGATGCCGTGAAGCCGGCGGATTTTCCGCAAACGATTCTGCGTATTCGCAACGACCGGGCCGCTGCGACGGTCGGGCTGGACACACTGACCGATGCCGCATGGATCACCCATTTCGGGCGGTTCGAGCCCCTGCCCGGCCAGCCCGGCCCCATCGCCATGCGCTATCACGGCCACCAGTTCCGTCACTACAATGCCGACCTTGGCGACGGACGCGGGTTCCTGGCGGCCCAGATGCGCGAAACATCCTGCGCTCCAGCAGAGAGCGATCGCGTCGCGAACGATAGCGCCCCAGAACAGAGATTGCTCGACCTCGGCACCAAAGGCTCGGGCATTACCCCCTGGTCGCGAGGCGGTGATGGGCGACTGACGCTGAAGGGCGGCATGCGCGAGGTACTGGCCGCCGCCATGCTGGAGGCGCAAGGCGTGCCCACCAGTCGCGCCCTGTCGCTGGTCGAAACGGGCGAGGCGCTGGAGCGCGGTGACGAGCCGTCACCGACCCGGTCCGCCGTCCTGGTGCGACTGTCGCACAGCCACATCCGGTTCGGCACCTTCCAGCGAGCGGCCTATCTGAACCGGCCGGACCTGGTCGAGACCCTGGTCGAGCATGCGCGCGCTCTCTACCATCCCGGCGTCACGGCGGGAGACACCCCGGCCTTCTATGCTGCCGTCGTTCAGGCCTCGGCCCGGCTGGCGGCGCGGTGGGTCGCGGCAGGCTTCGTTCACGGCGTCCTGAACACCGACAATCTGAACGTCACGGGCGAAAGCTTCGACTACGGCCCGTGGCGCTTCCTGCCCTCATACCAGCCCGAGTTCACCGCCGCCTATTTCGACCAGACCGGCCTGTATGCCTTCGCCCGCCAGCCCGAAGCCGTGTTCTGGGCTCTGACCCAGTTGGGCGGCGCGCTGAAACTGGTCGCCGAGGCCGAACCCCTGACCGACGCCCTTAATGGCTTTGGTCCCGCCTATATCCGCGAACTGCGCGCGGCCTTCCTGTCCCGCCTCGGCGTGCTCAGCCTCGGCGAGGCGGCGGACCAGCGGCTACTGGACGCGACCCTGGCCCTGCTCAAGGAGGGCGGCGAGGCCCTGCGCTGGGAGCCACTGTTCCACGACTGGTTCGCCGGCTTCGCCTCTTCGGCCCGGGCGCTCGGCGGGCCGCGCGGCAAGCTGTACCAGGGCGAAGCCTTTGACGCCTTCCGCTTTGCTCTGTTCGAACACACGCCGGACCGACCCGAACGTCTGGAACACCCCGTCTTCGCCCAGCCCGAGCCGGAAGAGATGCTGATCGACGAGGTCGAGACGATTTGGGCCGACATCGCCGATCGTGACGACTGGTCAGCTCTGTACGCCAAGCTGGATCGGATCGAACAGGCCCGCCAGTCACGCCTCTGACCGCCAGGTCCGTGTGGCATTTCCGCCGCCCGAAACAATAAGTCATCAGCTGATGTCATCTGCTGATGACAAATCGCACAAGCGCAGCTATAAGACCCTTGCGAACCGGTGGGCTCAATCCGATATCGCGACTGTTACCAATCAAGAAGCGAGCGCCCTCCCCGGCGTATAATCACATGACCTCTCAGGTTCTGACCCCCGCACGTTCGCGCCTGTTCGCGAGCTATCGCAACCTCACCCTGTGGACGCTGCAGGGCTGGCTGGCGATGTTCTTCGCCGCCGCCGGCTATGCCAAGCTGACCGAGCCGATGACCAATCTGGTCCAGCTGATGAGCTGGCCCGCCCTGATGCCCGCCAACATGGTGCGCGGCCTGGGTGTCGCCGAGATCGTGCTGGCCATCCTGCTGCTGGCCCCGGTCGTGTCCTGGAAGCACGGCCGTCCGCTGATGCTGACCGCCGCCGCAGGCCTGCTGGCGCTGGAAACCATCATGCTGGTTGTCCATGCCTTGGGTCTGGAAGCCGGACCGGCCATCACCAATGCCATCCTGATCGCCATGACCGTGCCGGTGCTGTGGTTCCGGGGCCGCGAGGTCCGCTAGGCCTTCGGCTTCGCCGCGCGGCATCGGTCCGAGCAGACCTTCACTTGGTCCCAGTCGCGCGCCCATTTGCGCCGCCAGCTAAACGGCAGGCCGCAGACCGCGCATACCTTGCTGGGCAGATCGCGCTTGGCGGTACCGGCATCGTTGACGTGTTTGCGGGCCATTGTCGCATCCCTACCA
Source organism: Brevundimonas sp. DW-iso22 (assembly GCF_058725425.1). Classification (NCBI taxonomy): domain Bacteria; kingdom Pseudomonadati; phylum Pseudomonadota; class Alphaproteobacteria; order Caulobacterales; family Caulobacteraceae; genus Brevundimonas; species Brevundimonas sp. DW-iso22. Next base: position 644,599 of record NZ_JBZXEB010000002.1, read on the forward strand.
TCCTGAGCGCGCCAAGGCTTCCCTTTACGTGCACGTCAAGTTATGACGTTGCCCATGGCGACCGCCGACGATCATCGCACCTACTCCATCCGCCAGTTGTGCCGAGAGTTCGGCGCGACGGCCAGGGCCCTGCGTTTCTACGAAGACAAGGGCCTGCTTACCCCTGCGCGCAAGGGCCAGACCCGCGTCTATGACGCCCGCGACCGCGCCCGGCTGAAGCTGATCCTGCGCGGACGCCGCATCGGCTTTTCCCTGGTCGAGATCCAGCAGATGCTCGATCTCTACGATCATGACGATCACAACACCCATCAGATGGCCGTGGCGCTGCGTCGCCACCGCGCCCAGATCGCCGCCCTGAAACAGCAGCGCGAAGACCTGGATGCCGCTATCGAGACCGCCGAGGAAGCCTGCGCTGTCATGGAGCGCAAGCTGGGCGAATACCGTCCCGACCTGCTGCCCGGTGCCGAAGAATATGCCAGCCTGCTTCAGGCCCGCATGAACCCCGACCACACCTTTCACCCCTTCAAAGCGAGAGCCTGACCCATGGCTTACAAGGCCCCCGTCCGCGACCTGACCTTCATCCTGAACGAGGTTCTGGAGATCGATCGCTACGCCAACCAGCCCGGCTTTGCCGACGTCTCGTCCGATCTGGTCGGTCAGATCCTGGAAGAAGGGGCCAAATTCGCCGAGGAAGTCATCGCCCCGATCAACCACTCGGGCGACAAGGAAGGCTGCCATTGGGACAATGGCGTGGTCACCGGTCCCAAGGGCTGGAAGGAGGCCTACAAGGCCATGGTCGAGGCTGGCTGGCCGGCGCTGGCCGCCGATCCGGCCTATGGCGGACAGGGCATGCCCGCCGTGGTGTCGATGGCCTTCGGTCAGTTCACCGCCGCCGCCTCCGCCGCCTTCTCCATGTATCCGGGCCTGACCGCCGGGGCCTATGCCGGCATCCATGCCAACGCCTCGGAAGAGCTAAAGACCAAATACCTGCCCAAAATGGCCACCGGCGAGTGGGGCGGCACGATGAACCTGACCGAGCCCCAGTGCGGCACGGATCTGGGCATGGTGCGGACCAAGGCGGTCCCGCAGGGTGATGGCACCTACAAGATCACCGGCCAGAAGATCTGGATCTCGGCCGGCGAGCACGACTTCACCGACAACATCATCCACACCGTCCTGGCCCGCGTCGAAGGTGCGCCCGCCGGGATCAAGGGCCTGTCGCTGTTCCTGGTGCCCAAGGTCATGGTCAACGACGACGGCAGCCTGGGTGAGCGCAACAGCCTGATGTGCGCGGGCCTGGAGCACAAGATGGGCATCCACGGCAACGCCACGGCCGTCATGCAATATGACGAGGCCACCGGCTGGCTGATCGGCGAGGAAGGCCGGGGCATGAACAACATGTTCGTGGTCATGAACGAGGCCCGCCTGGGCACCGGCCTGCAAGGCCTGGCCATCGGCGACGCCGCCTATCAGGCCGCCGTCGAGTTCGCCAAGGACCGCCTGCAAGGCCGCAGCCTGACTGGACCAAAGAACCCCGACGGCCCCGCCGACAGCATCATGGTCCACCCCGACGTGCGCCGCATGCTGATGGAGGCCAAGGCCTTCGTCGAAGGGGGCCAGGCCTTCATTCTGTGGACCGCACTCCAGGCCGACCTGCAACGCTCCGAAGACGCCGCCGAAGCGCAGAAGGCCAATGACTACATGGGCCTGATCACCCCGGTGCTGAAGGCCTATCTGACCGACAAGGGCTTCCACGTCGCCAGCCTGGCCATGCAGGTCCACGGCGGGTCCGGCTATACCGAGCATTTCCAGGCCTCGCAGTATCTGCGCGATGCGCGGATCACCATGATCTACGAAGGCACCAACGGCATTCAGGCGCTGGACCTGGTCGGCCGCAAACTGCCGTCGCAGGGCGGTCGTGCGATCATGAGCTGGTTCGCCGACATCGACGCCTTCGTGGCTGAAAATGGCGGCGAAGGCCCCGTCCAGCCGTTCGTCGAGGGTCTGGCCGATGCCAAGAAGAAGCTGCAGGAAGCGACCATGTGGCTGATGCAGAACGGCATGGCCAATCCCGACAATGCCGGCGCCGCTTCGACCGATTACCTGAACCTGTTCGGCATCACGGCCCTGGCCTACCTCTGGGCCCAGATGGCCAAGGCCGCCCAGGCCAAGATCGACGCCGGTTCCGACGATCCCTTCTATGCCAACAAGATCGCCACCGGCCGCTATTTCGTCGAACGCATCCTGCCCGACGCCCATGCCCATTTGACAAAGATGAAGACCGGCGCGGACGTGCTGATGGCGCTGCCGGCGGAGGCGTTCTGAGCGAATGACTGACGATTGTTGTCCGGTCTGTCTCTTGCCTGACGTACTAAGCTCAAGCGAACGTTATCAGGAGATATGTGCCTGTTGCGGGACGCAGACCGGATACGACGATGCAACCGTTAGTCATGCGGAATTGCGCCGGCGCTGGATCGCGGCGGGTGCACCTTGGTTGTCACAAACCGAGCGGCCGCCAAAAAACTGGAACGCAGAGCAACAACTCAATTCGAAGTCTCCGGAAACGCCATGAACATCCTCAACAGCCCCGACCCCGACTTCATGCAGGATGAGGAGATCACCCTCTTCTCCGACAGCGTAGGAAAATGGATCGACGAGCACGCACCGCCCGAGAAGTTCGCGCAGTGGATCGCCGACAGCTCCGTCCCGCGCCAGCTCTGGAACGACGCGGGCGACGCGGGCCTGCTGGGGATTTCCATGCCCGAGGAAGACGGCGGCATGGGCGGCGACTATCGCCACGAAGTCGTGCTGATGCGTCAGCTGGGCTGGAAGGGAGCCGACCACTTCGGCATCAGCCTGCACAATGCGATCGTGATGCCCTACATCTGGCACTACGGCACCGAGGAACAGAAGCAGCGCTGGCTGCCGAAGCTGGTCTCGGGCGAGCTGGTCGGGGCCATCGCCATGACCGAGCCGGGCGCAGGCTCGGACCTGCAGGGCATCAAGACCACTGCGGTCAAGATCGGCAACGGCTACGTCCTGAACGGCTCCAAGACCTTCATCACCAACGGCCAACTGGCCAATTTCATCATCGTGGTAGCCAAGACCGACCCCGCCGAAGGGGCCAAGGGCACCAGCCTGATCGTGGTCGAAACCGACGGTGCAGAAGGGTTCGAACGCGGCCGGAACCTGCACAAGATCGGTATGGAGGCCAACGATACCTCCGAGCTGTTCTTCAACGATGTGAAGATCCCGGCCGAGAACATCATCGGCGGCAACGAGGGCCAGGGCTTCGTCCAGTTGATGCAGCAACTGCCGCAGGAGCGGCTGAACATCGCCGTCCAGGGCGTCGCCGCCGCCGAGCGTGGCCTGACCGAGACCATCGCCTATGTGAAAGAGCGCAAGGCCTTCGGCAAACGCATCCTCGACTTCCAGAACACCCAGTTCAAACTGGCCGAGGTCAAGACCAAGCTGACCGTCGCCAAGGTCTTCACCGACCACTGCATCGGTCTGCACCTGAAGGGTCAGCTCGACGCCGCCACCGCCTCCATGGCCAAATACTGGGTCACCGACATCCAGGGCGAGACCATCGACGAGATGCTCCAGCTTCACGGCGGCTACGGCTATATGAACGAATACCCGATCGCCCAGCTGTACAAGGACGCCCGCGTCCAGCGCATCTATGGCGGCACCAACGAGATCATGAAGCTCTTGATCGCACGGACGCTCTGACGGCACAGAGCCGGTCATGATCCGCCTCCACGTCCCCCAGCCTGTGTCTGCCGGTGCCGCAGTCGCGCCGACGCTCGACCAGTCGCGCTACCTGACCCAGGTGATGCGGCTGAAGACAGGTGACGACCTGCTGGTCTTCAATGGGCAGGACGGCGAGTGGCGCTGCGTGGTCGCCGAGGTGCTCAAGAAGGGCGTCATCCTGAAGGCGCAGGAACTTGTGCGGCCCCAGACCTTCGGCCCCGACCTCGACCTGATCGTGGCCGTGGTCAAGAAGGCGCGGGTCGAAACCATTGTCGAGAAGGCCGCCGAACTGGGGGCGCGCCGCGTCCGGCTGACGCTTACCCAGCGCACCAATACCGACCGCATCCGCCTGGACCGTCTGGACGCCATCGCCGAAGAGGCCGCCGAACAGACGGGTCGTCTGGACGTGCCGGTCATCGACGACCCGGTGAAACTGTCGGACATTCTCGACGGCTGGGAGGACGGCCGCCGCCTGATGTTCTGCGACGAAACGGGCGGCGCGCCCGTGATGACGGCTCTCAAAGACACCGCGCCGGGTCCTTGGGCCATCTTGATTGGTCCTGAAGGTGGCTTCTCACCGGAAGAGCGAGACCGTCTCCGCGCCCTGCCCTTCACCACCGCCGTATCGCTGGGTCCGCGTATCCTGCGCGCCGACACCGCCGCCATCGCGGCTATGACCCTGTGGCAGGCGGCGGCAGGCGATTGGGAGAGATAGGGCAAACAGCATCCTCCCTCTTGAGGAAACCGCCGTTTCCCACCATCTAGCCGCGACAGCAGGGGTTACAGATGGCCGATCACGCGCCGCTTTCCAGAGATGATCTGATCGGGGCCATGTCGAAGGGCATCAAGCCCCGCGACCAGTGGCGTATCGGGGCCGAGCACGAGAAGTTCGGTTTTGACCGCACCACCCTGCGGCGCCCGACCTATGAGGGCGACAGCGGCATACTGGCCATGCTGACCGGCCTGCAGCGCTTCGGCTGGACCCCCGTCGAGGAGGCTGGCCACGTCATCGCCCTGGAGCGCAAGAATTCAGAGGGCATGACCGCCTCCATCAGCCTGGAGCCCGGCGGCCAGTTCGAACTGTCCGGTGCTCCACTGAAGGATGTGCACGAAATCTGCGATGAGACCGGCCGCCACCTGATGGAGGTCAAACAGGTCGCGGATCAGCTGAACCTGGGCTTTCTGGGCGCAGGCTTCGACCCGATGTGGCGGCGCGAGGACGTGCCCATCATGCCCAAGGGCCGCTATGGCATCATGCGCGCCTATATGCCCAAGAAGGGCACGCTGGGCCTGGACATGATGCTGCGCACCTGCACAATTCAGTCGAACCTGGACTTCGACAGCGAAGCCGACATGGTGGCCAAGTTCCGCACCTCCCTGGCGCTGCAGCCGATCGCCACCGCCCTGTTCGCCTGTTCGCCCTTCACCGAGGGCAAGCCGAACGGCTTCCTCAGCGCCCGCGCCAATGTCTGGACCGACACCGATCCAGACCGCACCGGCATGCTGGACTTCGTGTTTCAGGACGGGTTCGGCTTCGAGCGCTACGCCGACTATGCGCTGGACGTGCCGATGTATTTCGCCAAGCGCGGCGAGACCTATGTCGACCTGTCGGGACAGTCGTTCCGCAGCTTCATGACCGATGGCCTGCCCGCCCTGCCCGGCGAGCGCGCGACGCTGAAGGACTGGAACGACCACCTGACGACCCTTTTCCCGGAGGTCCGGCTGAAGGCCTATCTGGAGATGCGCGGGGCCGACGGCGGTCCGTGGAGTCGGATCTGCGCGCTGCAGGCGCTGTGGGCCGGCATCCTTTATGATGCGCCATCGCTGGCTGCCGCCTGGGATCTGGTCAAGGACTGGGACATCGCCGACCACGAACGCCTGCGCCGCGACGTTACCCGCCTGGGCCTCAAGGCCGAAGTCGCGGGCCGCAGTGTGCGCGACATCGCCGTCGACCTGGTCAATATCGCCAAACAGGGCCTCAAGAACCGCGCCCGCTTCAGCGGCGGCATGGTCGACGAGCGCGGCTATCTGTCCGAACTGGAAGACATCGCCGACAGCGGCATCACCCCGGCGGAACGCCTGCTGGAGCTGTATCACGGCGACTGGCAGGGCGACGTCGAGCGAATCTACCGTGATTTCGCCTACTGATCTGTCACCGCAAAGGTGACCTTAACCCCTCGCAGGTAGATGAGTGGTGTTCCCAGTAGGAAGCGTTGCCGATGACCTGTCTGACCCTCGCCACCTCGCCCGACGTCGTCGGTACCGGTGACGTTGCGCGGGTCGATCTGGACACCTTCTTTGACGTCTCGCTCGACCTGCTGGTCGTTCGCGATCTGGACGGTCTGGTGGTCAAGGCCAGCGCGTCCTGGTTCACCGTCCTGGGTTACCACCCGCATGAGATCGAGGGTCGGCGCCTGCTGGACCTGCTCAATCCCGAGGACGAGGCGGGCACCCTGGACAGCGTCGTCGAGGTGGAAAACCGCCGACCAGGCGACCCCGTCGTCGGTCACGTGAACCGCTATCGCCACAGGGACGGCCACGACGTCACCCTTGAATGGCGCGCCCACCGTTTTGGCGACCGCATCTATGGCGTGGCCCGCGATGTCACCGAGAAGGTCGCTGCCGAACGCGCCCTGATCGAGGCCAAGACCGCCGCCGAAACAGCCAACCGCGCCAAGTCCGACTTTCTGGCCAATATGAGCCACGAGATTCGCACCCCCCTCAACGGTGTCATCGGCATCGTCGACGCACTGTCCCGCACCGCCCTCAGCCCCGAACAGGCCGAGATGGTCTCGCTGATTTCGGCCTCCGGCGGCACACTGGAACGGCTGGTCTCCGACATCCTGGACGTCTCCAAGATCGAGGCCGGACAGCTGGACATCGAGGCCCGCGCCTTCGATCTGGACGAAGCCATCGCCGCACCCCTCGATCTGATGCGACTGCGCGCCGAAGATCGCGAGTTGGCCTTCATCGTCGAGCGCCCGGCCGATGCTCACGGCACCTTCATCGGCGACAGCACCCGTATCCGCCAGGTGCTGGGTAATCTGCTGTCCAATGCCGTCAAGTTTACCGCGACCGGCTCGGTCACCGTCCGCTTCGCCGTCTCGGATGACGAGGACGGCCACGCTCTGCTGCGTTTCGAAGTCGAGGATACCGGGGTGGGCTTCGGTCCGGATCACGCCCGACGCCTGTTCGACCGTTTCAGCCAGGCCGACAGCAGCATCACCCGGCGGTTCGGCGGCTCGGGTCTGGGACTGTCGATCTGCCTGGCCCTGGTGGAGCTGATGGGCGGGCACATCTCGGCGACCTCAACCCCCGGTGTCGGGAGCCGGTTCATAGTCGAGCTGCCGCTCGTGCGCCTGGAGACTGGCCTTGCCAGGGCCGAACCTCGCCAGCCCGAGGTCGCGGATGTCCCCCTGCCCGCCCTACGCGTCCTGCTGGCCGAGGACCATCCCACCAATCAGCGTGTGGTCCAGCTCATCCTGGGCACACACGGGGCGGAGGTAGTCACCGTGGACGACGGTGCGCAGGCCCTGGCGGCATTCCAGCGCGGCCTGTTCGACATCGTCCTGATGGACATGCAGATGCCGGTGATGGACGGCCTGACCGCCACGCGCGCGATCCGCGATCTCGAAGCCGGCAGCCCTGCCCGCCCGCGTACGCCCGTCGTCATGCTCAGCGCCAACGCCATGGCCGAACATCGGGATCAAGCCTTCGCCGCCGGTGCCGATCACCACGTCCCCAAACCCATCACCGCGGCCAGCCTGCTGGCCGGGATGCAGGCGGCGATCGCGGGCTGAGAAACCACACCGCTATCCGCTGGCGTGTGCCATCGACGATGCGTAATCTGTCTCCTGGACAAGAGGCGGGACATGAGCGGTCAGATTTACGCAGGCATCGGCGGCTGGACCTATGAGCCCTGGCGAGGCGTCTTCTATCCGTCCGATCTGGTCCAGAAACGCGAGCTGGAGTTCGCCAGCCGGGCGGTGACGAGCATCGAGATCAACGGCACCTACTATTCCACCTTCAAGCCCGACAGCTGGATGAAATGGCGAGACGAGACGCCCGAAGGGTTCGTCTTCTCGGTCAAGGCCAGCCGCTACTGCACCAATCGCAAGGTGCTGAGCGACGGCAAGGAGAGTTTCGACCGGTTTCTGGACCAGGGGCTGACGGCGCTGGGCGACAAGCTGGGGCCGATCAACTGGCAGTTCATGGCCACCAAAAAGTTCGATGCCGAGGACTTCGAGGGCTTCCTGAAACTATTGCCGACCGAGAAGGACGGCCTGCGTCTGCGCCACGCTTTGGAGGTCCGCAGCCCGACGTTCGACACGCAGCAGTTCTACGACTTAGCCGCAAAATACGGTGCAGCCATCGTCTATGCCGTCGATGACGAAGCGCCCGAATGGCCCCGGATCGACCAGCCGACAGCCGACTTCACCTATGCCCGGCTGATGTCCAGCCGCGAGGATGAGCCCACGGGCATGACCTCGGACGAACTGGATGCGGTGGCGAAACAAACGAAGGCCTGGGCGAAACGCGGTGATGTCTTCGCCTATTTCATCTCGGGCGCAAAGGTGCGCAACCCGGCGGCGGCGCAGGCGCTGATAAAGAAACTGGGCTGATGGCGTTGCGAAGCGGGTCCGCCAGCCTCACCTGAACCACAGATCACGGAGGTCCACCCATGCCCATCGCCACCCGCGCCTTTGCCGCTACCGCTTCAGACAAGCCGCTGGCTCCGTACAGTTTCGAGCGGCGCGATCCGGGTCCGGATGATGTGGCCATCGCGATCAAGTTCGCGGGCGTCTGCCACTCCGACCTGCACATCGTGAAGAACGACCTAGGCAATACCCGCTATCCCATCGTGCCGGGTCACGAGATCGCCGGCATCGTCACTGCGGTCGGGGCCAACGTCACCCGCTTCAAGAAAGGTGACCGGGTCGGCGTTGGCTGCATGGTCGATAGCTGCCGGCAGTGCGCACCCTGCAAGGAAGGCGAGGAGCAGTACTGCGTCCCCGGCATGACCCAGACCTATGGCTCGCCCGATCCCAAGGGCAGCGAGGTGGGCCAGACGATTACCCAAGGCGGCTATTCCGACGCCATCGTGGTGGATCAGAACTATGTGCTGAACATCCCCGACAGCATTCCGCTGGACGCCGCCGCACCGTTGCTGTGCGCGGGCATCACGACCTATTCACCCTTGAAGACCTGGAATGTCGGACCGGGCTCGAAGGTCGCCGTCGTCGGCCTGGGCGGTCTGGGCCATATGGCGGTCAAACAGGCGGCGGCCATGGGGGCCGAGGTCACCGTGCTGTCCACCTCCGACCGCAAGAAGGCCGATGCCGAGCGGATGGGGGCCAAGCATTTCCTGATCAACTCCGACAAGGATGCGATGAAGGCGGCGGCCGAGAAGTTCGACCTGATCATCAACACCGTTTCGGCCACGCACGAGATCGCGGGCCATCTGAACCTGCTGGCCAAGGACGGCACCATGGTCATGCTGGGCCTGTCGACGGATGGGATGCCGGTGTTCGCCATGCCCCTGTTGTGGCGTCGTCGGCGCGTGGCCGGGTCGCTGATCGGCGGCATCCGCGAGACGCAGGAGATGCTGGATTTCTGCGCCGCCAACAACATTGCCTGCGACATCGAACTGATCGCGCCCGACCGCATCAATGAGGCCTATGAGCGGATGGAGAAGTCCGACGTCCGCTATCGCTTCGTCCTGGATATCGAAAAACTGGCGGCCTGATCCCCATCGGCTTTTTGCCCCGCTGCGGTTGATGCCTGCGACGAGGCCGGTCTAGGGTTGTCCAACGGCAGGGGGCCCGCTTCAGAGGCCCCCGCCCGAGGACAGGAAATGCATATGGCACGAGTGGCTCTGGTCACGGGTGGAACCCGCGGCATCGGCAAGGCGATCGTTCAGCGATTGAAGGAAGACGGCATGTCCGTCGCCGCCGGCTATTCCGGCAATGCGGAAGCCGCCGAGGCCACAGCGCGCGAGCTCGGCGTCATGGTCGTCAAGGGTAATGTCGGCAGCTTCGACGACTGTGCCCGGGCCGTCGCTGACGTAGAGGCCGAACTGGGCCCCGTCGACGTCCTGATCAACAATGCCGGCATCACCCGCGACGGCTTCTTCCACAAGATGAGCCATGACCAGTGGTCCGACGTGATCCGCGTCAACATGGACAGCGTCTTCAATATGACGCGCCAGGTGATCACCGGCATGCGCGACAGGGGCTTTGGCCGGATCGTCAACATCTCCTCGATCAACGGCCAGAAGGGTCAGATCGGCCAGACCAACTATTCCGCCGCCAAGGCCGGAATGATCGGTTTCACCAAGGCCCTTGCCCTGGAGAACGCGCGCAAGGGCGTCACCGTCAACTGTATCGCGCCCGGCTACATCGACACCGAAATGGTGGGGGCCATGGATGAAAAGGTCCTGGCTGGCATCATCGCCCAGATCCCTGTCGGAAGGCTCGGAAAAGGCGAAGAAATCGCCGATATGGTGTCCTGGCTGTCCGGCGAGCGTGCTGGATATGTCACAGGCTGCACCTTGTCGCTGAACGGCGGTCAGTATCTGGTCGGCTGACCCCGTACCTGCCCAAAATCCGCCGCGGGGGGGTTTCACCAATCGCGTCATGAACTCGGCGAGTGTCAGAAGGGCGCGAAGGCCGCTTCCGACCACGATGGCGCTCGCCATCGTGGCGGGGGCCCTGTCCCTGCTGGCCATAGTCGAGCCCGCGTCTGCCCAGACCCGCAGCAATGCCCAGGCCGAACAGAGCGCCCGCCTGCGCAATCAGGGCGCGCCTTCTCCGACGCTTCCCCCCAGCGGCCGCTATGTGTCGGAGTCCGGCGAAGGCTTCATGATCGACCGGTCGGGATCGCGCCCCCTGCTGCGGTTTGACCGGCGCGAGGAGACCTGGGTTCTGCGCCCCATGGCGGCTCCGAGAGGCGACGTCATCTATCGCAACGACGCGGGTGAGCAGGTCCTGCGCGTGACTCAGGGGGGAGCCATCACCGTCTTTACTCCCCGATCGCCCGGCGGCTCGCCTGCCTCCTATACCGGCGCGGGACAGAGCCTGGCTCCACCGTCGCTGGGTCCCGTGCGACTGTTCGATCTGATGGCACGTCGCAGCGTCATGCTCAGCCAGGCCCTGGGTCGGCTGGTCGAGATCAATCTCGACGGCGACGAATCGGAGGCGCTATGCGTCGAAGCTCTGATCGTGACCACCGACGCCGTGGCCCGCATCGCCCGCTCGCCCAGTGCGCGGTCCAGACTGAATGACCTGCGCAGCATCACCATCAACGAGGGCGTACGCTCCAATGTGAGCTATAGCCGGGGCCGCCTGGTCGTCACCGTCGACCCCCGCCAGGGTCAGGCAGGCCGCCCGTCCTCGTCGCGGGTCATCCGCGCCCTGCTGCCTGAACCCCGCGTCGCTAGCCGCTGAAGCTGTCCTTGGCTGCCCTGAGTGCGGCAAACTCGGCAGCACTTGTCACTCTCAGGAATGGATTGAAGGCTTTCTCGCTGGCCAGCGTCGTCGGCACAGTGGGCTGACCCGCCTTCCGCGCCGCAAAGAGGCTGGCCGCGTGATCGGACATCTGAGTCCGCTTATCCACACTCATCGCAAACCGAGCATTGGCCGCTGTATATTCGTGCGCCGACCATATCACCGTCTCGTCCGGCCAGGCCGCCAGGACCTGCAAACTGGCCCACATCTGCTCGGGCGTGCCTTCGAACAACCGCCCGCAGCCCAGCGGAAACAGCACGTCACCGACGAACGCCTGTCCCTCATCCGCGGCACGATAGACGATGTGGCCCAGGGTGTGGCCCGGCGCATCCGATACCTCCAGAACCACTTCGCCCAGCATGACCGTGTCGCCGCCCCTGATCACGCGATCCAGCGGTGCCACCTTGCGCACCTCCTCCGGTCCCACGATCTCGCAGCCCGTCTCGGACTTCAGTCGCGCGTTTCCTTGCGTGTGATCGGGATGCCAGTGAGTGTTCAGGATCATATCCAGCCGCCCCCAGCCCGAGGCCTCCAGATCGGCCAGAATGGCCTCCGCATCAGGTGTGTCGATCGTGGCTACAACTCCGGTCTGCGAGTCTCGTACCAGCAGGCCATAGTTGTCGGTCAGGCAAGGAAACAGGCGAACATCCAGGGTCATGCCTCATCCTAGCAGCGCCATCCGGTCCAGCCTATGGTGTGGTCATGCGGCGCAGTATCGAAGAACTCCGAACCTTCTACGGCGAGCCAGCCGGGGCGCTTGTCCGTCGCCTGTTGGCGCGTCGGCTCGACGACGCCTGGGGCGAGGCGGTCAACAGCGATGTATTGGGTATAGGCTATGCCACACCCTGGCTGGATGCCTTCGTTGGCGCACGCCGACTGGTCGCGGCCATGCCGGGGGGGCAAGGTGTCGAACATTGGCCTTCGGTCGGAAAGAACCGCACCGTCCTGATCGACGACCGCGCCCTGCCCTTCGCGGCGGGATCGTTCGACCGCATTCTGATGGTCCATGCCCTTGAAGAGGCCGACGATGCGCAGGCGCTGATGGCAGAGGCCGTACGCGCGCTCGCCCCAGCCGGGCGTGTCATTCTGGTGACCGCTGCGCGGGGCGGTATGTGGGCTCGGGCGGAGAGCACACCCTTTGGTCACGGTCGCCCTTTCACGCGTCGGCAACTGGAGGGCCTGGTGCGTGGAGCCGGACTGGAGCCCACCGCCTGGTCACAGACCCTTTATGTCCCGCCCTGGGGGCCGCTCTTGCCGCTGGCCGATGGGCTGGAGCAGATCGGTCGCCACGTCATGCCGAATGCCGCTGGCGTGATCCTGCTGGAGGCTACACGACAAGCCTATGCACGCGCGCGGCCAGGCGGGGCCGTGGCCACCGTGCCGATCCAGACACCGTCGCTTCAACCTCAACCCGCCTCGCGGTCACGGCGCGATCTGGCGGTACCGCCCGAACGCCCGTAAAGGGCTGTCCATGCAAAGACTGATCCTGATGCGCCATGCCGAGGCCCAGCGCGCCGCCGCCTCGGGCGACGACCGCGACCGCGCCCTTTCCGCACGGGGCCAGACGGACGCCGTGGCCATGGGCCGAGAGTTGGCGGCCAGAGGCCTGCGGCCTGACCTAGCGCTGGTCTCGTCAGCGGTCCGCACCTGCCAGACCTGGGAGCTGGCGCACAACGCATTCGGCGACGTCGATGTGCGCGAACAGGAGGCTCTATACAACGCCGGTGCGAACACCCTGCGCCAGGCCGTCGAGGCAGCCGAAGACGAGGCCGGCTGCCTGCTGCTGCTGGCGCACAATCCCGGCGTGCACCAGCTGGCAGTCGAGTATCTGATCGAAAGCGCGGCCTCTCCCGCCATTCTTGACCGGATGAGCGGAGGCTTTCCGCCCGGTGCCGCCGCCATCTTTACCGTGGATGTGGCCGGGCGCTGCACGTTCGAGGGCTTCATCCAGCCCCGCGATCTGGGCGGCTTATGACCCCGATCGCCTACAAGCTGGTCGATGGCCGGGAATGGCAGGCGGCCCGTGCCGAAGGGGTCTACTGCGGCTCTGTCCTGGATCGCGCCGACGGCTTCATTCACCTGTCTACGGCAGAGCAACTGCCAGGCACCGCAACCAGACACTATGCGGGGCGCAGTGACCTGCGGCTGGTCGCGGTCGATCTTGCCGCCCTTGGTGACAGCGTCCGCTGGGAGCCGTCGCGTGGCGGCGATCTGTTCCCGCACATCTATGGTGACCTGCCCCTGACGGCCGCTGGGCCCGTGCGCGGACTGGCGGTCGACGATAAGGGCCAGCCTCGATTCGCTGATGGCTCGACCGACTGGCCCAGTGGGGAAACTGCGCGATGAGCCTGTCCGACATGGGGGCCGCCGCCCTTCGCCTGATTGATCCTGAAACCGCCCATGGCCTGGCCATCCGGGCGCTGAAGACACTGCCCTTACTTGCTCCTGGTGCGGACGATCCCGTTCTGCGTACTCGGCTGGCCGGCCTCAACCTGTCCAATCCGGTCGGGCTGGCGGCTGGCCTCGACAAGAATGGCGAGGCCTTGCGGGGCCTGTCGCGTCTGGGTTTCGGCTTCGTGGAATGCGGTTCCGTAACGCCGCGGGCCCAACCCGGAAACCCCCGGCCACGCCTGTTCCGCCTGACCGAGGATCAGGCCATCATCAACCGCATGGGCTTCAACAATGCCGGGCTGGAGGTGTTCGCCAAGCACCTGAAGACCCGGCCGGCCGGCACCGTCGTCGGGGCCAATCTGGGGGCCAACAAGGATACCGAGGACAAGGCGGCGGACTATGTCGCCGGCCTGAAACGGCTCAGGGGCCTGGCCGACTATGTCACCGTCAATGTCTCCTCACCCAATACGCCGGGCCTGCGCGCGCTCCAGGGCCGCGCCGCCCTGGACGATCTGCTGGGACGTCTGGCCGAGGCGCGGAGTGGCGACCGCACGCCGGTCTTCCTGAAGATCGCACCCGACCTGACATCGGACGAGATCGCCCTGATCGTCGAGGCGTCGCTCGACCACGGGATCGACGCCCTGATCGTGTCCAACACCACGCTTGATCGCCCCGACACCCTGCGGTCACGCGACCGAGAGGAGGCGGGCGGTCTATCGGGTCGCCCCTTGCAGGTCCGCGCCCGTGCGGCTGTGACCGCCGCCGCCGCAGCGTCGACGGGTCGACTGCCCCTCATCGCCGTCGGGGGCATCGATTCAGGGGCAGAGGCCTATGCTCGTATCCGGGCCGGGGCCTGCGCGGTTCAGCTGTATTCCGCGCTGATTTACGGTGGTCCTGGATTGGTCGGGCGCATCAAGCGCGATCTGACCGAACGGCTCCGAGCCGATGGCTTCACATGCGTCAACGAGGCCGTGGGAACCGCCCGTTGACGGAGCGTTAGGGCAGGTCTGCCATTGTTCGGGTGATGGGCGACATTGCCTGAACCGGGACTTCGAATGGCGCTCGCCACGGCCAAAAAATCCTCTGCGCCGACCCACGGATGGACCGCCGCGATCCGCCAGCGCCGCAAGGCGTTGACGCAGCGGCTCAGCATCGCTGCCGTCACCGCCATGGTGTTCAGCCCTATCCTTGGTGGCACCTTCAGTCTTGCCTGGCTGCTGGGCTACTTTGCGATCCAGGGCCTGGACCTCTGGACCTTTCGTCCCGTCCTGAAGGAAGAAGCTCCTCACCTCGCCGGTGCGCGCCGCGCCCTCGGCTGGCTGACCCTGACGATCAATTCTAGCTACTACGGCAGCCTGACAATCCCCTTATGGCTGGTCGGCGGCCCCATGGGCGGTATCTGTGCGGTCATCATGCTGACCGGAGCGGCGACATATTCGATCATCAATTCCCCGCGCTCTATCGCTGTCCTGACACTGACGATGGTTCCCCAATCGATCTATATGATCCTGACGCCGGTGTTCATGTACGTCTACGGGGCATCATCAGCCCTGGTTGCAGCCGCCGCCATCTCTGTCGCGGTCTTCATGGGCTTCGCCTTTTCCGTCTGGACCCGGTTGAACGCCGCCCAGACTTCCGAGAGCCGTGCACGCATCGAGGCCGAGGAAAAACGGCTTCAGGCCGAACGCATCATGGAAGGCCGCAGCGCCTTCCTGGCCGCCATCGGCCATGACCTGCGCACGCCCATCAGCGCGATCCTGACCGGCGCATCGCAACTGGAACAAGGCGCGCCGGATGGCACGGCACGCGGCCAGGCGCGGCTGATCAGCGATGCCGGCTACATGATGAAGGCGCTGCTGGACGATTTGCTGGACCACGCCAAGCTGGATGCGGGCCACATGACCGTGGAGGCGGTCGACTTCAACCTGCGTGACCTTCTGACCCAAACCGTCCGTCTGTGGGACGGGCCCGTTCGCGCCGAGGGCCTGCGGTTGAGGGTCGAAGGTGCAGCGACAGTTCCGGCCATGGTGCGCGGCGACCCGATGCGCCTGCGCCAGATCCTGAACAACCTCGTCTCCAACGCGATGAAGTTCACCCAGACCGGCGCGATCACGCTTCGTCTCAATGCCTGGGCCGAGGAGCCCAGCGGCCATGCGATCCTGATCGAGATTGCCGACACTGGACCAGGCATGACGGTGGACCAGCTATCGCGCCTGTTCACCCCTTTCGATCAGACCATCGACGGCATCAGTGCGACGCACGGCGGCACCGGGCTCGGCCTGGCTATCAGCCGTCAACTGGCCGATCTGATGGGCGGCCGACTGACGGCACGCAGTCGGCCCGGCCAGGGCGCAGCCTTCACGCTCGCCTTGCATCTGGAGGCGGCCGAAACCGCGCAGGCCATTTCAGCCGTACTGGATCAGGCCAGCCGCGACGTCATCGCCCAGGGACTGGCTGACAGGACCCAGCCGGCATTCTCGGCACCGGCGACCGCCTCATGCGCTCCCGAGCCGGTGCCTGCCGCGCCTGAAACTGAAACTACCTCGTCCGAACCCTCTCCTGTCGAAGAGGAAGAGGGCCGCCCTATGCGGGTGCTGGTCGTGGACGACCACGACATCAACCGCCGTGCTATCCAGCTGATCCTGCAACCGCTGGGCTGCGATATCGATACGGCTGCCGACGGCATGGCTGCACTGAACATCTGCCGGACCAGCCCCTTCGACCTCATCTTCATGGATGTGAGGATGCCGGAACTCGACGGGCGCGAGACCACGCGACGCATCCGGGCGGGCAACGGCCCCAATGCCCGTACTCCGATCATCGCGGTCACCGCCGACACCTCGCCGCGCGACATTCAGGACTGCACTGACGCCGGCATGACCTATTTCGTGCCCAAGCCGATCACGCCGCCCATGCTGATCGGGGCCATCACCCATGTGATGACGATGGAGCAGGCGACGCTGGAAACCAGCGCCGCCGCCTGATCAGGACTAGAGCTGGCCCAGCAGGTGCTCGGCCGACGACACCTTGAACTCGCCGCCCTGCTCGACATTCAACTGCTCGACGACGCCGTCCTTGACGATCATCGAATAGCGTTGCGACCGCTCGCCCATGCCAAAGCCCTTGGCGTCCATGGACAGGCCGATCTGGCGGGTGAAGTCGCCATTGCCATCGCCCAGCATAAGGATGTCATCCTTGCCGATGCCCTGGCTGTCGGCCCAGGCGCCCATGACGAAACCGTCGTTGACCGACAGGCAGGCGATGGTGTCCACGCCCTTCGCCGACAGGTCGCCGCGATGGTCCTTGAAGCCCGGCAGGTGACGCGCCGAGCACGTCGGGGTGAAGGCCCCTGGCACCGCAAACAGGGCGACCGTCTTGCCGCCGAACAGCTCGTCGGTCGAAATCGGCTTGGGGCCGTCGTCCGTGGCACGGGTCAGGGTCGCCGAGGGGATGCGATCGCCGATCTGGATGGTCATGGGCAGGCTCCGATGTAGGGGTGAGAGAGGTCTCAACGCCCAGATAGGCCCGCAGGGTCCACACGCCAAGCGGCCACGCTTGCGAATGCTGCGGCGGCACACCTTGCGCCTTCGCGCCGTGCCCCCGATGATAAGCAGATGGACGATTTCCAATCCCTTGTCGGACGGCTGCTGGTGGCCATGCCCGGCATAAGCGACCCGCGGTTCGAGCACGCCGTCATCCTGGTCTGTGCGCACGAGCCCGACCATGCCATGGGCCTGCGGCTGGATCGTCCCGCGCCGGGGATCGACCTGAAGGAAGTGCTGACCAAGCTGAAGACTGACGCGCCCGACGCCAGCGCCCAACGCGCCGTCCTGATTGGTGGCCCCGTCGAGCGCGAGCGCGGCTTCGTGCTGCATACGGACGACTGGCTGATCGACGACGCCTCGCTGGCGTTCGGCCAGGGTCTGGCCATGACCGGCACGCGAGAGGCCCTGATCGCCATGACCGACCCGATCACAGGTCCGCGCCGGTCTGTTCTTCTGCTGGGCTATGCCGGCTGGGGCGAGGGTCAACTGGACGATGAACTGGGCGAGAATGTCTGGATCACGACCGAGGCCGACGCTGATCTCATCTTCGACACCGACTACGACGCCAAATGGTCCAAGGCTTTAGGCACTCTCGGCATCGACCCGGCTCGACTGTCAGGACAGAGCGGGCGGGCCTAGGTCAGTCGGCGACATTCCGCGAGAAGCCAAAGTTCGCGTTCGTCCAGCCGGGCTTCCCATTCTTCTGCCAGTTCCAGAACTTCCGCTCTCTGTGACCGTCGGCCCTTGTACACCACGGCAGCGACCCTTCCGTTCTCGCGTCCGCGAACAGTACCGCACCACAGTCGCTGCCTGCGGGGGACGGTGCCATCGCTCTCACGGAACGAACCTGTATTTTCGAGATCGATCGTATGCCGTGACAGGGTCGGATCGCTTTCGATCAGCGCCGTCCTGACAGAGCCCGGCTGCCTCTGACTACTCGCGTATGAAACACCAACCGCAATCAGAATAGTGAGTGCGGCATAGACCCAGTGAATGTTTCTGTGTGGCAGCGGCGGCAGAACCGGCTTCAAGCCGACCGCGCCTTGATCGGCGCTGAGCCATCAGCCAGCGATTCGTTCAGATAGACCTCGGCTTCCTGAGCCGGCAGCGCCGGTGCGTAACCGAAGCCCTGACCGTAGTGGCATTGCGCGTCCAGCAGCAGAGCGGCCAGGCCGGCGTTCTCAACCCCCTCGGCCACGACTTCCAGCGACAGGTCGCGGCCCAGGTTGACGACCGACTTGACGATCTTGGCCGAGCCCTCGTCCTTGTCCATCGTCAGAACGAAATAGCGGTCGATCTTCAGCGTATCGAACGGCAGCTTCGCCAACCATGTCAGGGACGAGAACCCGGTCCCGAAATCGTCCAGCGCCAGCGATGCACCGGCATCCTTCAGCTGCTGCAACACCTCGGCGGCGCGGCTGGTGTCGCGCATGATGTCGCCTTCGGTAACCTCCAGCTTCAGCGCGCCGGCCGGCAGCTTGGCCTCGGCGATGATGCGCGTCACATCCTCGACCAGACGCGGCCGCTCGATCTCTCCGACCGACAGGTTGACGCTGCAGAACAGCTTGCCCGCCGACGGATGCCGCGCCAGCCATTCGGCCAGTTGCCGCGACGCCTGTGTCATCATCAGCAGGCCTAGGTCGTTCATCAGCCCCATTTCGGCCGCCAGCCCCAGGAAGGCGTCCGGCGGCACCAGGCCGCGCGTCGGATGCCGCCACCGGCACAGGGCCTCGAAGCCCGCCACGGCCCCGGTCTGAAGGTTCACGACAGGCTGATAAAAGGGCTCGATCTCGCCGCGCAAGAAGGCGTTACGCAGGTCGGATTCCAGCGCGAGGCGCGACAGGCTGTCGGTCTCCAACGCCCGGCCATAGGCGGCAATACCGCCGCGCCCCACGCTCTTGGCCTGTTCGACCGCCAGTTCGACCCGGCGCAGCAGTTCGGACGGATCCGCCGCATCGGGCCCGCCCTCGGCCGCCGCTGCCCCGATCGACACGGTCGGATAGATGTCGAAGCCTGCGATGCGCAGCGGCTGCTCCAGCGCCTCGCGCATCCGCTCCGAGGCACTGCCGTTGCCGCGCGGCACGACGACGGCGAACTCGTCCTCGCCGATGCGGGCACAGTGGGCATTCTGGACGAAGGCGGCGGCCAGGCGTGAGCCCAGAGCCGCCAGCACCATGTCGGCACGGTCATGGCCCAGCGCCTCGTTCAGCCGGCGAAGGCGATCCACATCCGCCACCACGATCTCGTACTCGCCGTTCTGCGTCAGGGTTTCGCCCAGCCGCGCGATGAACGCCCTGCGGTCCAGCAAGCCGGTCAGGACATCCCGCTCCGACGCAGCGAACTTCGTTTCCAGCGCCACGACGCCCGCCGCCCGCAGGCCATCCTCCAGCCAGACGCCGCGCCAGATACAGGTCTGGGCATCGCGCATGCGCAGGCGTACGGCGACTTCGGTGCCTTCCTCCTGCGGCTTCAGTATCCGCTCGGCCAGGGTCCGGTCCTGAGGCATGGCCACCGCACAGAAGGCCGCGCCGGTGCAATCCGGCGCCAGCGGCCCCAGACCCAGCGCCCGCGTCGCCCCGGTGAAGCGCATCTGGTCATCGGAGGGCGTCCAGATCCACAGCGCCGTATCGGCGGCGGCCAGCGCCTCGATCGCCGTCGTCGCATCCCAGGCCAGACTTCTGGAACGAGTGTTCAACGCAAAATCCGGTCCTGACTGGGCAGCCGGGAATCAGCCGCCGCGTTTGGTGCCGTCATTCACGACGCCGAACAGGAGATGATCTGCCCAATCGCCGTTAATTTTCAAATAAGCCTTCGCACGTCCTTCGAGTGCAAACCCCGCCTTTTCCAGCGCACGGCGCGAGGCGTGGTTATGCGGGACACAGGCCGCCTCGACCCGATGCAGCCGCAAACCGTCGAAGGCATAGTCGATGGCGGCTCGTACCGCGGCGGTGCCGAAGCCCCGCCCCGCATGCCGCTGGCCGATCCAGTAACCCAGCGTCGCCATCTCGGCCACACCGCGGCGGACATTGGACAGGGTAATCGCCCCCAGCAACTGGCGATCCCGCTCCGCGAAGACGAAGAACGGCCAGGCGTTCCCGGCCTCCATCTCGCGCTGATAGACCGACATCCGCCGCCGATAGGCCCCGCGCGTCAGGTCGTCATCGGGCCACAAGGGCTCCCACGGCTGGAGATAGGCCTGGGATGCGTGACGCAGTTCGGCCCAGGCCTCATAGTCCGAGCCCCTCGGCATGCGCAGGATGACTCCCTGCCCCTTGACCACAGGCCCGCTCGCTTCGGTGATCCAGTCCAGCAGGGCCATGAGAAAAGACTAACCTGCGAACGATCAGGCGAAAAGGGCGTCCCGGAATGCCCGGCCCGCTGGAGCCGCCGCCTTCGGCCCCAGCACGGCCGTCGCGGCCAGGCCGGCACTCAGTGTTGTGGCTGCCGCCATCCGCACGTCCTCGACGGTTTGGGCCAGGGTCCGGTCGGCCATGGTCTGGGACGCAATGGGCTGGCCGAAGATCAGAACCTGGGCCGCCAGCCGTCCCGCGCGCGATGCCGGGCTTTCGTCCGACATCCACAGGCCTGCATTCAGCACGGCCTTGGCCCGCGACAGCTCGACGGCCGTCGGCCCCTCTGTTGCCAGCATCTTCAACTCGGCGGCACACACCTGGGCCAGTTCGACGGCGCGGTCGGCGGAAGCTCCGGAATAGATCCCCAGAATGCCCGCGTCCTCATACGGCTCATGATAGGCATCGATGGCATAGGCCAGGCCGCGTTGCTCGCGCGCGCTCTGGAACAGGCGAGACGCCATGCCGCCGCCGAGAATTTCGGTCATCAGGCGTGCGGCCGTATAGGTCGCATCCCGCGCCGAGGGGGCGGGCAGCTGAAACACGATATTGGCCTGCTCGATCCGCCGGGTCAGGGCCGCGTCGCCGCCGATGAACCGCGGCGCATCCGGAATCTGGGCAGGCGTCGCCGCCTGGTCACCGAACCAGCGCTCGGCCAAGGCCAGCAGTTCGGTCTCGTCCACCGCCCCCGACACCACCACCACCATGCGGTCGGGCGAATACAGTTGGGCTCGCCAGTGGCCGATGCTGTCGCGATCCAGCGGCTTCAGGCTTTCGACCGACCCCAGAATCGGCCGGCCCAGCGGCTGACCGGCCCAGGCCCGCGTCTGGGCCATTTCGAACACATGGTCGTCGGGCGTGTCGAAGGCCTCTGCGATCTCCTGGGCGACCACATCCTTTTCGCGTTCGATCTCGGCGGGATCCAGCGTCGGGCGGAACACCAGGTCGGACAGGACCTGCATGGCCAGAGGCAGAGACCCGTCCAGCGCCCGGATGTCGAAACTGGTCCGCTCATAGCCGGTCGAGGCGTTGATGGAGCCACCTTCGGCCTCGACCCGCTCGACGATGTCGCGCGCACCCATGTCGCCCGCGCCCTTGAACACCAGATGCTCCAGGCAATGCGACCACCCCGAACGCCCCTCGTCCTCCCACCGCGCCCCGCCGCGCACGGCCACGGTCAGGGCCAGGGTGCGCAGGCCCGGCATGGGGTCGCAGACGACGCGGACGCCATTGGACAGGGTGTGAAGGGTGGTCAGGTGGAACTCTCTTCGATGTCTTTGGCAGGGGTGCCAGTACGCAGTCTGCGCCTCAGCAGCACGATGTAGAAAGCGATCACCGCCAGCGCCAGGCCGAACCAGGTCAGGGCATAGCCCAGGTGGTTGTTCGAAAAGGCGGCTGGGGGAGCAGAAGGCTCGATGGCCTGCCATTGCGGCCAGGCCGAGCCGGTAGCGAACAGGACATAGGGCCGTACCGCCCCCTGCACGCCCAGGGCGCGGCTCATGGCGGCGGTGTCTCGGGCGTAGAAGCGGTTGCCTTCGGGCGGCGGAGCGAAGCCATTGGGGGCCTCTACCCGGCGCGCCTCCGCGACGATGGCAGGGATGGCGGCGGGCTGACGGACAGGACGCGCACTGACCGTGTCGGCCACGAAGCCCAGATCGACCAGCCAACCCTCGCAGGCAGAGATCAGACGCACCCCGGCCTGGCCGTCATGAATGGACTGAAGCTCGACGAAGGGCTGGTTCTGAAAGTCGCACGTCAGGACAGCCTTGCGGAACTCAGGGTCCGGCAGTCGGGACAGCGCTCCCAAAGACACGGGCGGCAATGTCGTCGCCGCCTCCGACCGCGCGATCAGTCGCTGTTTCCACTGCAACCGCTGAACCTGCCAACTGCCCAGGCTGATCAGCAGGCCGAAGGCCACGACGCAGACGATCGTCAACCCGAAGGGGAAGCGTCGCCGCATCTATTCCTCCCCCGTCGGGGGAGGGGGACCGCCCGAAGGGTGGTGGAGGGGGCTGACCGCAGATGTCAGAGCTTGAGGCTTGCCTCCTCCACCGCTTCGCGGTCCCCCTCCCCCGTTGGGAGAGGAATGGTTCATCTGCAGGGCCACCATCAACCCCTTGCCCGGCCGCATCAGACCCAGGGACAGTCCCGCCACCAGCGGCAGGGAGACGATCAGCATGGCCCAGATCGGCGGATCATAGGCGATCTGAACGAACAGGGCCCCGAACACCACGATCCCGCCTGCGATCTGCATGATGAAGATGGCCGCGCCGTCACCGGTATTCAGACGGGTGAAGTCGAACCCGCAGACCGAGCACCTGTCGACGACCTTCAGGAACCCTGCGAACAGCGGCCCCTTGGTGCAGTGAGGGCAGCGGCAAAGCAGTCCGGCCCGGATCGCATCGATCCGGGCCGGCGCTGGCGTCACAGACTGTGGGTCTGGGTTCAACCGAAGACCACGTAGACGAAGGCGAACAGGAACAGCCACACCACGTCCACGAAATGCCAGTACCAGGCGGCGGCCTCGAAGCCGAAATGCTTCTCCGGGCTCATCTGCCCGGCCAGAAGACGCAACAGGCAGACGATCAGGAAGATGGTGCCCAGCAGCACGTGGAACCCGTGGAAGCCCGTCGCCATGAAGAAGATGGAGCCGTACAGGCCCGAGTTGGCGGCGGCATCGTTGAAGAACAGGTTCTCGTGGATGATGTGTTCGTATTCATAGACCTGCACGCCGGTGAACAGGATGCCCAAGGCCACGGTGATGGCCAGGCCGATCTTGGTGGCGTTGCGGTCGCCCTGTTGCAGCGCATGGTGCGCCCAGGTGACGGTCGTGCCGCTGAGCAGCAGGATGACGGTGTTCAGCAGCGGCAACTGCCAGGCGTCCAGGGTCTCGATGCCCTGCGGCGGCCAGGTCGACCAGGCGGCGGCGGTATCGGCCCAGTTGCCGATTTCCGGCACGTTCTCGCGCGCCGCATTGAACAGCGACATCTCGAAGAAAATCCAGAAGAAGGCCGCAAAGAACATCACCTCCGAGGCGATGAACAGCACCATGCCGTAGCGAAGGCCCAGTGACACGACCGGGGTGTGGTCGCCCTGACGGCTTTCCTTGATCACATCGGCCCACCAGGCAAAGGCGGCGACCAGAACGCCGGCCAGACCGGCAAAGAACAGCGCCATCTCGCCCTTGCCGAACAGGGCCCCGGCCAGGGTGATCTCTGCGTCGGGGGCCACGGTGACCAGGCCCTTCATCCAGACGACAGCCCCGATCATCATGACCACGGTGGCCATGGACGAGACCAGCGGCCACGGGCTGGGGTTTACCAGGTGGTAGTCGTGATGCGGAGCGGCGTGGGCGTCGGCCATCTAGGGTCTCTTGTACGGTCGAAATCGTAAGGGTGGGCTATAGCGCCCGCTATCCGGCTGCGCCAGAGGCAGAAGGCGTCACGGCCGCCACTTCGGCACCCTTGGTCGGATAGAAGGTGTAGCTGAGGGTGATTTCGCTGATCCCCCTGCTCTCGGCATCGGTCGCGATCTCGGGCGCGACGAAATAGTTGACCGGGAATTTCATCGTCTGCCCCGGCTGGATCGTCTGGCTGTCGAAACAGAAGCATTGCAGCTTCTGGAAATAGGGCCCGGCAGTCTCGGGAACGACGTTATAGGATGCGGTCGCCTGAATCGGCTGGTCAGAAGTGTTGGTCACGTCGAAAAAGGCCATGCCCGTCTCGCCGATGCGCACCCGCTGGCTGACCTGTTCGGCCCGGAACGTCATCGGCAGACCGCGCACATTGGTGTCGAAGCGAATCAGGACCGTGTCGTCCAGCACCTGGTCGGCGTCAGGGGCCTTGTCCGCCTTCTTCACCGTGCCGTCGAAGCCGGTGACCTGACAGAACATCTGATACAGGGGCACGGCCGCAAAGGCCGCCCCGGTCATGAACATGACGCCGCCCGCACAGGCGATGGCAATGAGGTTCTTGCGTTCCATCGCCCTAGCCCGCGTAGCCGACGGGCTGGCCGGCCGCGATGGCCTCCTTGCGCGCGTCGATGTTGCGCTTGAGGTTCAGCACCGTCACGCCGAACACCAGGATGATGAAGCCGACCAGCACGCCGGCGATGGCCAGGTTGCGCTTCTTGCGGGCGCTCATCTCTTCGGGGGTCAGACGCAGGGTCATCATCTCACAGGCTCACGAAGGTGGTCAGGCGCTCGACCAGAAGGGCGGCGAACAGCGCCATCAGATACAGGATCGAAAAGGCGAACAGGTTTCGTGCCGGTTTGGCCTCTGCACGCACATCATACAATGCGGCCTCTCGCCCCACGGCCTCGGCCTTGTCGGGCGCATCCCCTGCGCGAGACTTCCACAGGCGGAAAGCCAGAAGCAGAAAGCCCAACCCACCCAGGATGGACACCGCCAGATAGACCGGCCCGCCCAGACCGGTGAAGCCCGGCGCGATCGCCACGGGCACGAAGACCAGCGAATAGATCAGGATCTGTAGTCGGGTCGATTTCGCACCGCGCGCCACCGGCATCATCGGAATGCCCGCCTTGGCGTAATCGCCCGCCGAATACAGCGCCAGCGCCCAGCTGTGCGGCGGCGTCCACAGGAAGATGATGGCGAACAGCAGCCACGCCTGCCAAGGCATCTGACCCGTCGCCGCCGCCCAGCCGATCACGGGCGGGAAGGCCCCTGCCGCCCCGCCGATGACGATGTTCTGGGGCGTCCGCCGCTTCAGCAGCAGGGTGTAGAAGCCGGCATAATAGACGATGGTCATGGCCAGCAGACCGCTCGCCAGCCAGTTGGTCGTCATCCCCAGCAACATGACCGAGAAGATCGACAGGACGACGCCGAAAGTCATGGCGTCGTTCTTGTTGACCCGGCCCGCTGCGACCGGTCGCCCGCGCGTACGCCGCATCAGGGCGTCGGTCTCGCCCTCCAGCGCCATGTTCAGTGCCCCCGCTGCCCCGGCCCCCACCGCGATACACAGAATGGCGATGGCCGCCGAAATCCAGTCGATATCCCCACCCGCGACCACCAGACCCACGAAGGCGGTGAAGATCACCACCGACATCACGCGCGGCTTCAGTAGCTGGAAGAAATCTTCCGGCTGGGCTGTCGACAGGGCGGGTGTGGAGGTTTCAGTCATGAGGCTTTCTCGCGCTCCATAGCGCGAACGTGAGTGGCGCACCAACCACGCTCAAGTAGCGCGAAGCGCGGTAGCGCACCAAAAAGATCAGAGGCCGCCCCTTCATTCGAAAGAGCGGCCCCTGTTTAGCTCAGGTTCGCAGGAACCGGTTAGTGGTCGTCACCCTTGACCACCGGCAGTTCGTTGAACTGGTGGTGCGGTGGCGGCGAGGACAGGGTCCATTCCAGGGTGGTGGCGCCTTCGCCCCACGGATTGGCCACGCCCGGACGACGCCGGATGGCAGCCTCCAGCAGCATGATCAGGAAGACGGCGACGCCGACGATCGTGATCAGATAGCCCATGGTCGAAACGTGGTTCCACATCTCATAGGCGTCCGGATAGTCGATGTAGCGACGCGGCATGCCCTGCAGGCCCAGGAAGTGCTGCGGGAAGAAGATCAGGTTCACGCCGACGAACATGATCCAGAAGTGCGCGCACCCCAGGAACTCGTTGTACTTCACGCCGAACATCTTCTCGAACCAGTAGTAGAAGCCCGCGAAGATCGCGAACACCGCGCCCAGCGACAGGACGTAGTGGAAGTGGGCGACCACGTAATAGGTGTCGTGCAGGCTGTAATCGATGCCCGCGTTGGACAGGACCACGCCGGTCACGCCGCCGACCGTGAACAGGAAGATGAAGCCGATGGCCCACAGCATGGGCGTCTTGAAGCTGAGCGAACCGCCCCACATCGTCGCGATCCAGCTGAAGATCTTCACACCCGTGGGCACGGCGATGATCATGGTGGCGGCGATGAAATAGGCGCGCAGGTTCACGCTCATGCCGACCGTGTACATGTGGTGCGCCCACACGATGAAGCCGACGAAGCCGATGGCGACCATGGCATAGGCCATCGCCAGATAACCGAAGATCGGCTTCTTGGAGAAGGTCGAGACGATGTGGCTGATGATGCCGAAGCCCGGCAGGATCAGGATGTACACCTCCGGGTGACCGAAGAACCAGAACAGGTGCTGGAACATGACGGGGTCGCCGCCGCCGGCCGGGTCGAAGAAGCTGGTGCCGAAGTTGCGGTCGGCCAGCAGCATGGTGATGGCGCCGGCCAGGACGGGCAGTGACAGCAGCAGCAGGAAGGCGGTGATCAGCACCGACCAGGCGAACAGCGGCATGCGGTGCAGCGTCATGCCCGGCGCGCGCATGTTGAAGATGGTGGTGATGAAGTTGATCGCGCCCAGGATCGACGAGGCACCGGCGACGTGCAGCGAGAAGATCGCCAGATCCATGGCCGGTCCGGTGTGTCCCGTGGTCGAGAGCGGCGGATAGATGGTCCAGCCCCCGCCGAAGCCCTTGCCCGGTCCGCCGTCGACGAACAGCGACACGATCAACAGGATCCAGGCCGCAACCAGCAGCCAGAACGAGATGTTGTTCATGCGCGGGAAGGCCATGTCCGGCGCACCGATCATGATGGGCACGAACCAGTTGCCGAAGCCGCCGATCATGGCGGGCATGACCATGAAGAAGATCATGATCAGGGCGTGGCCGGTGACGACGACGTTATAGCCGTGCTTGGACTGCTCGACGAGGCCCAGCAGATTGACGACCGAGCCGTCCTTGAAAATCTGGATACCCGGCTCGGCCAGTTCCCAGCGGATCAGGCCCGACAGCGCCCCGCCCACGATGCCCGCCATGATGGCGAACAGCAGGTACAGGGTGCCGATGTCCTTGTGGTTGGTCGACAGGAACCAGCGGGTAAAGAAGCCCGGCTTGTGGTCGTGATGCCCGTCGTGGTCGTGGGCTAGGTTTTCGGCTGCGGTGGCCATGTGTTCTGGGCTCTCGCGTATCGTTACTGGGCGGCCGGGGCGGCGGCGGGAGCCGTCGCGGGGGCAGCGGTGGTGGCGGGGGCAGCCGGCGTCGTCGCCGTCTGGGCCGTCGGGATTGCCGCAGGCGCGGCCGCGTCGGTGGTGGTCGCGGCACCGGTCGTACCGGCAGCGACCTGGGCGGTGGTGCCGCCCGGCGCTTCTTCAGCCGTCCGGGGCGTCATCGAGCCGCCCTTGGACACGACCCAGGCCTCGAACTCGGCCTGCGTCACCACATTGATCTGGATCGGCATGAAGGCGTGGTCGACGCCGCACAGTTCCGAGCACTGGCCGTAGAAGGTGCCGACGCGGTCGGCCTTGAACCAGGTTTCGTTGACCCGGCCGGGAATGGCGTCGGTCTTCAGACCGAAGGCCGGCAGGGCGAAGGCGTGGATGACGTCGGCGGCGGTGACCAGAACCCGGACCGTCTTGCCGACCGGCACCACGATCGGCTCGTCGGCGGCCAGACGGTACAGGCCGTGATCCATGCCGCGGGCCGCGATCTCGTCTTCCGGCAGCATGTTGGAGATGTATTCGGCGATGCCCTGGTCGGGATATTCATAGGACCAGTTCCACTGGTTGCCCGTGGCCTTCACCGTCAGGTCCGGCGTCGGCATGTTGTGATACGAGAACAGCAGCCGGAACGAGAACAGGGCGATGAACACCAGGATCAGGACCGGCACGACCGTCCAGATCACCTCGATCAGGGTGTTGTGGCTCCAGCGCGCAGGGGTCGGGTTCGACTTCTTGTTGTAGCGGACGACGATCCAGATGATCAGACCCAGAACGAACAGGGTGATGATCGTGATGATCGGCATCAGGATGACATCATGGAAGAAGTGCGCCTCGGCCTTCAACGGCGAGGCGGACGGCTGCAGGCCGATGCCACCCGGCGTCGGTTGACCCATCAGCTCCTGCGCCCATGCCGGCGCAGCGGCAAAGATGGCCAGGCAAAGACCCGCGACACCGCCGCCGATCAGACCCCGGGCCCGCGTGCCCATCCCCATACGAGACTTCCTCATAAAAACCGTTCTGCCGCAAGCGTTTGCGAGTGAATCGCAAACAGTCGCCACAGGCCCAAAGCCCGCAGCGGTCGTTGCGCGGTCCATATCGCCCTGTCCCCCGCTTGCCAAGCGTCTGGACGCCGCATGCGAAATCCATGCGTTGATTAAATCGCTGTCATGTTTCGCCAGCTACCTTGTGACGCCAGATACCTTGCGATACACCTTCGACATCACAGGAGGACGCCACGGTGCCCGAAACCATAGAGATACAGCTGAAGAAGGGGGTGCTGACGCTGTGCGTCCTGGCCCTGCTGAACCGGCGCGAAAGCTACGCCTACGAGATTGCCGCCACCTTGTCCGACGCCATCGATATGGGCGAGGGCACCATCTATCCGCTGATGCGGCGCATGCAGTCCGAGGGCCAGGTCGAGACCTATCTGGTCGAATCGCCGTCCGGTCCGTCGCGCAAATATTATCGCCTGACCGAAGCGGGGCGCGCCGCGCTCGAACAACAGACCCGCGAATGGCACGCCTTCGTCCGGGCCGTGGAAGGCGTCATGAACGCCCCCGCCGTCCCCGAAGCCACGGCCGTCGCCACCACCGATCAAGGGGAGCCGAAACAATGACACGCGAGGAATTCATGGGCCGTCTGCGGCGCGGACTGGTGGGCCTGCCCATCGCCGCCGCCCAGGACATCGTCTCGGACTATGACAGCCACTTCCGCGACGGCGTCGCCGCCGGCCGATCCGAGGCCGAGGTGGCCGCCGCCCTGGGCGATCCCGATCGTCTGGCTCGCGAGTTGCGCGCCGAATCGACCGCCCAGCGCTGGACCCAGGAACAGAACCCGTCGGCTGCGGTCGGAGCCATCTTCGGCCTGATCGGTCTGGGGGCGCTGGACATCCTGATCCTGCTGCCGATCGTCCTGCCGGTCTTCGGCACCGTCCTGACTGTGCTGCTGATGGGCGTCTTCGTCTTCATCGGCGGGGCCGTCGCCCTGGTGGTCGGGCCCTTCCTGGGTGGACCGGGCGGAGCGTTCGCCGCCGTCCTGCTGGGCATCGGCATCATGGGGATCGGCATGTTCATGACGGGCCTTGGCGCACTCCTGACCAAGTGGCTGGTCGATGCCACCGTCTGGTACGCCCGCCTGCACTACCGCGTCCTGAAACCTGCGTTGGGGACTTCGGCCCCCACGACCTATCAAGTCTGAGGAGAGACCTTCATGATCCGCAATCTTCTCATCATCACGGGCGTTGGCTTCATCCTCGCCGTAGTCGGCATCGGCGGGGCAGCAGCCCTCGGCGGTCGTGACCTCGCTGGCCCCGGCTGGACCTGGGTCGTCACCGACGACGAGGCGGGGGACGAAAGCTTCCGCATCGAGCGCGGCGTGGTCTCACCCCAGACGACCCGCACCATCGAATGGACGGGGTCGGATACCCTCGCCATCGACCTGCCTGCCGACGTGACCTACGTCCAGGGCTCCGAGGCCGGCATTTCGATCACCGGCCCCAGCACGGTCGTGGATCGCGTTCGCTTCACCGACGGGCGTCTGACCCTTCTGAACGGCGAAGACGGTGATCGCGCCTACATCCGCTGGAGCCGTACCGGCATCCAGGGCTGGAGCGAGACCGAAGCGCTGAAGATCACTGTCACCGCCCCCTCGGTCACCACCTTCGACGTGGCCGGATCCAGCGAACTGAGCGTGCGGGCCTATGATCAGCCCGCGCTCAACCTGACCCTGTCCGGCTCGTCCGACGTCGACGTCCAGGGGCGGACCCAGTCCGTCACCCTCGACATCTCCGGCGACGGCGATGCGGATCTGGAGGCGGTCGCCATGACCGACGCCACCGTCACCGTCAGTGGCAACGGCGACGCCCACCTTGGCCCCACCGGCCAGGCCACGGTCGATCTGTCCGGAAATGGCGACGTCACCCTGACCCGCCGTCCGGCCCGTCTGGAACAGACCATCAGCGGCAACGGCTCGCTGAACCAGGACTGACCTGACCGCCATCGGGCAACGAGGCCCCTGCCCGCACGGGTGGGGGCCTTTTGTCTGTCCGGGGTGACGCCGCAATCGCGACACCCTATCTAGCCTGCATGACCCTGCATGTTTCTCCGCCCGCCCTCCTCGACAGCGTTGACGTCGGTGCCGACGAGGCCCTGTCGAATCTCCAGGGAGCCCTGGCCGGGGCCGATGACGGCGAGCTTTATCTCGAACGCTCCGAAAGCGAATCGCTGGTCTTCGACGACGGGCGGCTGAAGTCGGCCGCCTATGACGCCTCCGAAGGGTTCGGTCTGCGGGTCGTGGCGGGCGAGACCGCCGGCTATGCCCACGCCAACGAGATCACTGGCCCGGCCCTGCGCCGTGCCGCCGACAGCGCGGCCCTCGCCAAGGCCGGCCATGCCGCCACAGTCGGCGAAGGTCCCCGCGCCACCAATCAGAAACTCTACGAGCCCGTCGATCCGCTCGCCTCGCCCGCTTTTTCCGACAAGATCGCCCTGCTGTCCGAGATCGACGCCTGGGCCCGCGCCCGCGATCCGCGCGTCGTCCAGGTCTCGGCCAGCCTGACGGGCGAGCGCCGCCAGATCGAGATCCTGCGCGGCGATGGCCTGCGCATGCAGGATCTTCGCCCGCTTGTGCGGCTGAACGTATCCGTCACTGTCGAGCGTGACGGCCGCCGCGAGAGCGCCTCCTCGGGCGCAGGCGGCCGTGCCGGGTTCGAGACCTGGATCGCGCCCGATCGCTGGCAAGGACAGGTCGATGAGGCCTTACGGCAGGCCCTGATCAACCTGGACGCCGTCGACTGTCCAGCCGGAGAGATGGACGTCGTCCTGGGCGCAGGCTGGCCCGGCGTCCTGCTGCACGAAGCCATCGGCCATGGCTTCGAGGGCGACTTCCACCGCAAGGGCTCATCCGTCTTTTCCGGGAAGATGGGTCAGCGGGTGGCGGCACCGGGCGTGACCGTGGTCGACGACGGCTCCATTTCTGGCCGTCGCGGCTCCCTGACCATCGACGACGAGGGCACCCCGACCTCGCGCACCGTCCTGATCGAGGACGGCATCATGGTCGGGCTGATGCACGACCGGCTGTCGGCCCGTCAGCTGGGCGCCCAGGCCACAGGCAACGGTCGTCGCCAGTCCTTCGCCCACATGCCCATGCCGCGCATGACCAATACCTTCATGGAAGGGGGCAAGGATTCGAAGGCCGACATGATCGCCTCGACCAAACGCGGTCTCTATGCCGCCAACTTCGGCGGCGGCCAGGTGGACATCACCAACGGCAAGTTCGTCTTCCAGTGCACCGAGGCCTATCTGATCGAGGACGGCAAGATCACCGCCCCCGTACGCGGGGCGACCCTGATCGGCGACGGCGCGACGGCCCTGACCCACATCCAGATGATCGGCGACGACTTCGCCTTCGATCCCGGTGTCGGCGTCTGCGGCAAGGCCGGCCAGGGCGTCCCCGTCGGCATCGGCCAGCCGTCGCTCAAAATGGGCGGCCTGACGGTGGGCGGCACGGCGGTCTGACACGTCCGGAACTGACGCAGGCCGACGCTATCAAGGCCTCATGCGCCCCCATGATCACCACCGCCCTATCGAGCAACACCGGGATACATGTGGACTGAGTGGACTGAGTGGACTGTCTTTTTTGTCCCCGTCATTTCCACGCCGGGCCGACCACCTCAAAGCCACGTGCCTCCAGCCCGTCCAGCACGCCGCCGTCTTCGGCGAGCAGGCGGATCGGGGCGACACCCATGGTCACCCCCGGCGCAATCATCGCCGTCTCGATGGCGGCTGCCCATTGCTGATGCAGTTGCGAGCCGATTTCCGGGTCGGCCCAGGGCCAGCAGACGCTCAACGCCCGGTCGATGGGCGAGGCCACGACATCGGCGACCCGCAGCGCGCGCCAGTCCTCGGCCCGGTCGCGGCCGGCAGTCGGGCCATACTCGGCCGCCGCGATGGCGGCCTCGGCACACGGCAGGTGCGTGGGCTGGGGTGCGGTGATCAGGCTGTCAACGATCTCGTCGCCGCGCACCGTTCCGACCGGGCGCGTCTCGATACGCGCCCGCCGAGCCGCTCGGCGTATGACGTCGACCGCGTCTTCGCCCTCGCGCCCTTGGCCATATCCAGCCTTGTCCTTCATCAGGTCGAAGCTGAGAAACAGCAGGCTCTTGGTGCGCCAGCCCTGATTGCGCTCGCCCGCCATGATGGTTTCCAGCCGCGCCTGATCGGCGGGGCTGAGGTAGGTCGCCGTCGTCGTACCCCGCGGCATCTGGCCGATGGTGCGGGCCCGCCAGATGACCCGCAGGATATCGCTGACCGACGCCTGCCCGACCTGGGGCGTCAGGATCAGGTTCGACCGCGCCGCCGCCGCCTCCAGATCGTCTGGTCGCCATGTCACATCGCGCGGAATACGCCCGATGGCTCCCACCAGGATCAGGGTGCTGTCTCCCCGCGTCACCGTCCACATCGGCGCGCCCGACCGCCGGGCCAGAACGACGATGTCATCCAGGGTGGTGGCCTCCTCCTGAACGGCGTCCACGGCGGCTTCCTGCGCCAGAACCGGTGCATGACAAAGCGAGAGAGCGGCGAAAGCAGCAAAGCCAGCCAGTGTCTGTTTCATGCCAATATTCCAAAAGAATAAAGTAAAGGCCCAACAAGACTGTCTTTACAAGAACACAAAGATGACAGCCATGTAATGATGTCGTCGATTTAATCCACCTTGCCGTCTTGTAACTGGAGACCGCCGCGACATCCAGCCACACCTCTCGCCAACAGACGAGGGGAAAACCTGCAATGACCAGAACCATCCTGATGGCCACCACGGCCGTCCTCCTGACCACCGGGACCGCATTGGCCCAGACGCCTGAACAAGTCCCGCCGGTCGCCGAGGCGGGTCAGCAGGGCGTCCTGGTTTTCCAGCCCGCCTTCTTCGCCGAGGCGCGCCCCAACACCGCCCTGGACATGGTCGAGCGGGTGCCCGGATTCTCCACCGACGACGGCTCCGGCAGCCGGGGCTTCGAAGGGTCGGTCGGGAACATCCTGATCAATGGCGAGCGTCCCGCCTCCAAGAACGACACCGGCTCCAACGTCCTGTCTCGCACTACCGCCAGTCAGGTCGAACGGATCGAGCTGATCCGCGGCGGTGCCCCCGGTATCGACATGCAGGGCTATTCCGTCGTCGTGAACGTCATCCTGAAGACGGAAAGCAGCCGGGAATCCGTTCTGACAGCCAATGCCGTCCTCTTCGAAGGCGGCCAGGACGTTTACGGCGGCTCCTACCAGTTCACGGCACGCGAGGGCGAGCGGACCTGGGGCGTGACGCTCAGCGACGGCATCTCGACCAGTGATTCGAACGGCTCAGGCCGCGTCCTGCGCACGGACGCGCTGGGCAATGTCCTGCGCGACGAAGGCTATTACAACGACGGCTACGGCGGCGGAAACTCGATCCGGGGCAACTATTCGACCCCCTTGTTCGGCGGCAAGATCGACCTGACGGCGCGTTATGGCGTCAACGACTGGCACAGCATCAATCTGCAAACCGCGCCGACAGTCCGCCGCGAGAGCCTGGGCGAACAGGACAGTTCAAGTGGAGAGTTCGGGGTCGTCTACACGCGCCCGCTGAGCTCTTCCCTGAAAATGGAAAGCCGCTTCATCCATCAGTTCGAGGATTTCGAGAACCTGTCCACGTCGCGCACGCGTCTGGGCAATGTGGACGGACCAGAGCAGGCATTTGCCGCCGACGGCTCATCGTCTGAAACCATCCTGCGTGGGCTCGTTCGGTATGAGCGCTCGCCAGCCCTGACTTTCGAAACGGGTGCCGAGGTGGCCTACAACATGCTGGATGTCGAGCAGCGCTACACCGAGGGCGGTGTGAACATCCCCCTGCCCTCCGCCTCTGTGGTGGTGGAAGAGACGCGCGGCGAACTGTTCGGCAAGGCAACCTGGCGCGCGCGTTCGGACCTGACACTGGAAAGCGGCCTGCGGCTGGAGGCCTCGACCATCAGCCAGTCAGGCGATGCCGAGCAGGAGAAATCCTTCTTCTTCGCCAAGCCGCGCGCCCTGGCCACCTGGACGCCCTGGGCCGGCCACCAGTTCCGCCTGCGTGTCGAGCGAGAGGTCGGTCAGTTGAACTTCGGGGACTTTGCTGCTTCGGCCGATCTGGAAGACGAGAACGTCTTCGGCGGCAATGTCGATCTGGAGCCCGAGCAGCGCTGGATCAGCGAGCTGACCTATGAGCGTCGTTTCTGGGGCGACGGCATCGTCACCCTGGGCCTGCGTCACGACGAAATCACCGATGTGATCGACGCCATTCCTCTGGCCGATGGCTTGTCGGCAGTCGGCAACATCGGCGACGGGACGCTGGATCAGCTGTCGCTGCGGATCACCCTGCCGACCACAAAGCTGGGGATTCCAGGCGGACGTTTCGGTTTCCGCAACGACTGGAACCGGACCGAGGTGACCGATCCGACCACGGGGCGCACCCGCCCCATTTCCAACGTGCGCCCGACCCAGGCCGTGATCAGCTTTGAGCAGGACGTCACACGCTACAAGACCCAGTGGGGCCTCGCCTGGATTCCGTTGCTGGGCCAGGCCTCCTTCGATCCCGACCGTGATTTCAGCTGGCGCGGCCACAACTATTTCGAGTTCTTCGTCGAGTACAAACCGACCGCGACCCTGTCGCTGCGGGCCCAGCTGAACATCTGGGAGGACTTCGATTCCGAACGGATCGAATATGCCGACCGCACCATCCGCAACGTCGCCTTCATCGAACGCCGCGAAGTCGACCCGCGCGCCTTCTGGCAACTGCGTCTGCGGAAAACGTTCTGATCAGCGGCAAAGAAAAAGCCCCGGTGGAATGATCCACCGGGGCTTCATTCTTTTGGTCAGCGGACGATCAACGGACCCCAGCCATACCCTTCTTCAGAACGGGGGAGAGCAGCAAGAGCAGGACGCCCACGCCGACGCCCGTCCAGCCAATGGTCCCGAAGATGGAGCTGTAGGTGTCCAGCGCCAGTTGCGGGTTGGTCACCACCCCGGCCACCGTATCGGTCGCCGTGGCCTGGGCGATGATGCCAGCCACGATGTGGGCCACGGAGCTGGACAGGAACCAGACCCCCATCATCATGCCCACCAGACGATCGACCGACAGCTTGGTGATCATCGACAGGCCCACGGGCGACAGACACAGCTCGCCCATGGTGTGGAAGAAGTAAGTCAGGAACAGGAAGAACAGCGGCACGCGGAAATCGACACCCGCCTGCGTCACGGCCGCCCAGGACAGAACCAGGAAGCCCAGGCCCACGAACACCAACCCGAAGGAGAATTTGACCGGGGTCGAAGGCTCCTTGTTGCGCTTGCCCAACCACACCCACAGGGCCGCGAAGATCGGCCCGAAGATCACGATGATGCCCGGGTTGAACATCTGAGTGTAGCCCGCATTGAACCAGGACGGCATGGCCGTGGACTGGTCCGCGAACAGGGTCAGGGACGAACCAGCCTGTTCGAACAGGGCCCAGAACAGGACCGAGAAGAAGATCAGGACCTGGGCGACCAGCATGCGAGCGCGCTCTGCCCCCTGCAGCTTGATCACCGTATAGCCGACGACCAGCGCGAAGATGATGCCGGCCAGCCAGGGCAAGGCGGTCGAAATGATCTCGTGACGCTGCATCAGCAACCAGACCGGGAAGACCGCAATCAGACCCAGGATCCAGAAGGTCGCTTCCAGCGGAATGCCCAGCACCTTGGTGCCGGCCAGCTTCTCGGGGTTAGGCGGCCCGCCGCGGCCCTCAAGCCAGGACTGACCCAGCAGGAAGGTCGCCAGACCCAGCAACATGCCGAAGCCCGCCAGACCGAAGCCATAGGCCCAGCCATAGGTGAAGCCGAGATAGGAGCACAGGCCGGTGGCCAACACTGAACCCAGGTTGATGCCGACATAGAACAGGGTGAACCCCCCGTCCCGACGTGGATCATTCTCTTCGTACAAGTGACCCACGACGGTCGAGATATTCGCCTTCAGGAAACCCACGCCGACAATGATCAGCGAAAGAGCCAGGAACAGGGTCATTTCGCCCGACGGATCACGATCGATGCGGGTCGTATAACCGTCCGCCGCGATCGTCGCCGGGAAGGCGGCCGCTGTCGCCAACTGGGCTCCGGAACCCGCAGGTTGTCCGGCCACGTCTACGACGCTGACACCTTCAGGTGCGATCGAAATCGGCACGCGGCCAGCATCGGTTACGGCATAAAGCTGACGGTCGGTGTTCCGCCCCTCGACCTGAATGGCATATTCGGTGCCACCGACGGTGATGAACTCACGCCCGCCCGAGCCCTCGAAGGCCATGGTGAAGTGACCGGCGACCAGCAGGACCGCGCCGATGATGACGGCCTTCCTGGATCCAAGATATTTGTCGGCGATCAGGCCGCCGACGACGGGCAGCAGATAGACCAGTGCGCCATAGGCGGCATAGATGCCTTGCGCCTCGACCGGTCCAAACAGGAAGTGCTGGATCAGATACAGAGTCAGCATGGCCCGCATGCCGTAGAAGGAGAACCTCTCCCACATCTCCGTGAAGAACAGGACGACCAGCCCCCGCGGGTGTCCCAGAAACGTCTTGCGAGGATCGCCGATAAGCGCCCCCCCTGCGTCCGTCGTACTCAACGGCTCACTCCCTATGATGCTGCGCCCCACCTGACGCGCGAAGGGCGCATAACCAGCACACGGACCAAGCCCGAACAAGGGTTAAGGGTAAATTCGCTACTGTCTGGCATCGGCGGGGGTGAAGCGGCACTATGATCACGACCCGAACGGACGAGCGGACGGCATGACGACGACACGGCGATCAGCTCTGGTTGGACTGGGTACGCTGGGCGGCATGGGGGCCCTGGCCGGGTGTTCCGCGCAGCCGCAGATCGCCGTGC
This sequence comes from Brevundimonas sp. DW-iso22, assembly GCF_058725425.1. Lineage (NCBI taxonomy): Bacteria > Pseudomonadati > Pseudomonadota > Alphaproteobacteria > Caulobacterales > Caulobacteraceae > Brevundimonas > Brevundimonas sp. DW-iso22. Next base: position 682,055 of record NZ_JBZXEB010000002.1, read on the forward strand.
GCGGCGACGTGGTGGCGGCGGGTCAGCCTGCGGCACTCCTGATCTGGGCGGTGGCGCGCGAGCGACTGGCGGGCTGGCCCCGACGCCCCGCCGCAGACTGCCTGGCGACCCTGCCAGAAGTGGCCTCCAGACTGCCGGAGTTGGGCAGTCTTTCAGGCGTCGGACAGGCCGCAAACCTGGAAACCATCGCGGCCTTGTCGCCGAGCCGGATCATCGACTATGGCGATCTGGACCCCAAATATCAGGCCTTGTCCGAACAGTTCAAGGCGCGCCTCGGCGTCGACTGGACCCTGATCGACGGGGCTCTGCGTCATATCCCCGAGGCCCTGCGCCAGGCGGCACGCCTGCTGGGTACCGAATCGGCAGTGCAGCCTTTGGCCGATCAGGCTGCGGGTATTCTGGTCGCATGGGCCAGGGCCCCGGCGGGCCCCAGCTTCTACTATGCGCGCGGCAATGACGGACTGGAAACAGGCTTTCGCGGAGCCTTGGCGACAGAGGTTCTGGAAGGGGCGGGCTGGTCCAACGTGGCCGTCGGCGGCAACGACATCGGTCGGGTGACGCGCGAACAGGTCGCAGCCTGGGACCCGGAAGCGATCGTAACGCTGAGCACCGGATTCGCGGCCACCATGCGCGGCGACGACGTCTGGGGCTGGCGGCGTGACGGCACGCCCCGACGTCTGCTTCTGATGCCCGACGTGCCTTTCGGCTGGGTTGATCGCCCACCGTCGGTGAACCGCCTTCTGGGCTGCACCTGGCTGGCCGATCCAGAAGGAAGTGCCCTGGCGATCGGCTCGTTGACCCGCCGACTGTATGGTATGGCACCCGTCGAGATTGCCCGCCCGCGCTGGATCAAGTGAAGCGTGCAGGCGCATCACGGACCACAGCGCTTCTTGTCGCGCTGATAGTCGCCCTGGGATTTCTGGTCATGGCAACCGGGCCACTGGGGGTTACTCCTGCGGCACTGCTTAAAGCCGTCGCAGGGTCGGGCTCCTCGCAAGCCGAACTGGCCCTGTCCCTCCGGGTGCCTCGTCTTCTGGCGGCGCTGGCTTGTGGGGCAGCACTGGCCGGGGCCGGAGCTGCATTCCAGATATTGTTTCGCAATCCGCTGGCCTCCCCGGATTTGTTGGGCGTGACTTCCGGTGCGGGGCTAGGCGCGGCGACGGCCTTGCTGCTGGGAGCCGGAGCCTGGATTGTCCAGAGCGCGGCCTTCGCAGGTGGTCTGGCCACCGGGGCTCTGGCCCTGGTGTGCGCCGGTCTGGCGAGTGACGGCGCACGCAGCAATGACGGACGGCTTTCCCTTATCCTGTGCGGCATCGTAGCCGGAGCACTGGCCACGGCAGGACTGGGCCTCGTCGTCATCGCGGCTGAGCCCTATTCGCAACTGCCGTCCATCACCTATTGGCTGCTCGGCTCTTTCACGCGGGCGGATCTGGGCGAAGCCTTGTCGGCCTTGGTGCCGATGACGGCGGGCGCACTGGTCCTGCTCTGGCTCGGATTTCGGCTTGACGTGCTGTCTCTGGGTCAGGAGCAGGCGCGATCGCTGGGGCTGCCTGCCGGTCCCCTGCGCGTGATCGCCCTGGCGGCGGCGGCGCTGATGACCTCCGCCGCTGTGGCCGTCGCAGGCGTGGTCGGCTGGATCGGCCTTCTGGCCCCGCATGCGGCGCGACGTCTGGTCGGCGAGCAGGCCAGCCAGCTCATTCCTGCCTCCATGGCTATCGGCGCTCTCGCTGCGCTGGCCATCGACCGGCTGGCCACCGCCTTCGGTCCAGCGGAATTGCCCGTCGGCCTGCTGGCGGCGCTGGTCGGCGCGCCTGCCTTTCTGGCCCTGTTCATTGCCACAGCGCGGCGGGCATGAGCGGCCTCACCCTGCACAGGATGGTGGCCGGACGCGCAGGATTTCGCCTGCCGGCGCTGGATCAGACCGTGGCACCCGGTCAGGTCATCGCCCTGATCGGCCCGAATGGCGCGGGCAAGACGACGCTGCTGAAGACCCTGGCCGGCCTGCTGCCGCCGCTGGACGGCACAGTCTCGCGCGATGGTCCTGCCGGCTGGTTGCCCCCGCCAGGAGAAGTCGACGCGGGGTTCTCGGCATTGCATCTGGTGGCCCTGGGTCGCTCAGGACGCCGTCGCTGGGCCGCTGGTCTGGCCCCTGCCGATCTGGCGGCTGCAGAGGCCGCCCTTGACCGGCTGGGCATCGGTAGTCTGGCCGTCCGCTCCTTCGATCGTCTGTCCAGCGGCCAGCAGCAACTGGTCCTGCTGGCCCGCCTGTTCGTTCAGGATGCCGCCCTCTGTCTGCTGGACGAGCCCCTGGCCATGCTGGACCTCGCGCATGCCCAGGCCGTCGAGGCGGCGATCCGCAGCCTCGCCGCCGAGGGCCGCACCGTCATCGCCTCGACCCACCACCTGCCCTTTGCTGCACGGGCCGATCAGGTGATGGCCTTGGGTCCTGACTGGGTCGAGACGGGGACACCAGAGCGGATGCTGGCACCCGCCGCCCTGACCGCCCTGTTCGGCATCGCCCACGCCGTCTGCCCCTGTTGCGGTCAGGCGATCACGACCTGAGGCTTGAGTTCGGCGACGCGATCACCGACGCTGCTCTCCATGACCCTCACCCGCCTGATCCCCGCCGCCTTCGCCTTGGCCCTGATGGCCACGCCCGCCGTCGCCCAGACCGCCCAGCCCGAGGCCCCGCGCTGGTCCTTCGCCATCCACGGCGGAGCAGGTGTCATTGAGCGCGACAGCCTTTCGCCCGAGCAGGACGCGGCTTACCGCGCCGCCCTGACCCGCGCACTGGAGGCGGGTCAGGCCATCCTGTCCCGTGGCGGCACGGCCATGGATGCGGTCCAGGCGGCGATCCAGATCATGGAGGATGACCCCCTGTTCAACGCCGGGCGCGGCGCGGTCTTCACCGCCGCCGGTCGCAACGAGCTGGATGCCGCCGTCATGGATGGCTCGGACCTGACCGCCGGTTCGGTCGCGGGTCTGACCACCACCCGTCATCCCATTGCCGCCGCCCGCGCCGTGATGGATCAGAGCCCGCATGTGATGCTGATCGGGTCGGGTGCCGACGCCTTCGCCGCCTCGGTTGGGCTGGAGCAGGTCGAGCCGTCCTTCTTCTTCACCGAGCGCCGCTGGCAGGGGCTTGAGACGGCGCTGCGGGCGCGAAACCTGCCCATCCCCTCCCGGCCCGCCGGTGCGCCCGGTCCGCAGGCTGCGATCGACGAAGGCCAGAGTCCGCCCCTGAACGAGCGCAAGTTCGGCACCGTTGGCGCGGTCGCGCTGGACCAGTCCGGCAACCTGGCCGCCGGCACCTCGACCGGCGGCATGACGGCCAAACGCTGGGGCCGCGTCGGCGATGTGCCGGTGATCGGCGCGGGCACCTATGCCTCCAATGCCGACGGCTGCGCCGTCTCGGCCACGGGCGATGGCGAGTATTTCATCCGGGCGACGGTGGCGCGGGACATCTGTGCCGGCATCGCGGCCGAGGCGGCAGTGTCTCCAGAAGCCCGGGCCCGCCAACGAGAAGCTTCAGCCTGCCCAGCCGATGAAATCTGCCTGTCGCACCCTCGCAATCCGGACTTCGTCGTCATCGACCGAGAACTAGCCCAGGTGGAGGCTTTGGGCGGGAGCGGCGGGGTGATCGTGATGACCCGCAGCGGCGATGCCTGGCTGCACATGAACACCTCGGGCATGTATCGCGGCGCGGTGTCCTCGACCGAGCCCGCCCGTGTCGGCATCTATGCCAATGAGCCGCCGCGATGAGCGACGACGAGCTTTCCGCCATGGCCATCGAGGAACTGGACGCGGCCTGCGCCCTGCCGTGGCCCGATCTGAAGGCGGTGACGCCCTGGGGTGACATCTTCACCGGCTTTGCGCCCTCGGGCCGCGAGGTCGAGGTGGAGCGGCGCTATCTGTGGGCGCATCAGCCCGAGGGGGCCGTCGCTGTCGAGGTCGAGGTGCGCGACATGGGCGCTCGCACAGGGGCCGAGGCCAAGGCCCTGATCACCCCGCCCGTCTGATCGACCACAGACACCCGCTTCCCTTTGCGGAAAAACCGTTTAGGCCTTGAGGCATGAAACTCGCCTCGCTCAAGCACGGCCGCGACGGTCGCCTCGTCCTCGTCTCCAGTGATCTGAACTGGTTCACAGACGCCTTCCTGATCGCGCCGACCTTGCAGGCCGCGCTGGACAATTGGGACCGGCTGGAGCCCGATCTGCGCGCTCTGGCGGAAAGTCTGGAACACGGAGGTGTGCCGCGTGGCCGCTTCCATGAACGCGACGCCGCCGCCCCCCTGCCCCGCGCCTATCAGTGGGCCGACGGCTCGGCCTATGTGAACCACGTCGAACTGGTGCGGAAGGCGCGCGGGGCCGAAATGCCCGACAGCTTCTGGACCGATCCGCTGATGTATCAGGGCGGCTCCGACGGCTTCCTGGCCCCGCGTGATCCCATCCCGCTGGCCGACGAGGCCTGGGGCTGCGATCTGGAGGCCGAGGTCGTGGTCGTGACCGGCGACGTGCCGCAGGGCGCGACGCGGGATCAGGCGCTGGCGGCCATCCGCCTGGTCGGCCTGGTCAACGACGTATCCCTGCGCAACCTGATCCCCGCCGAACTGGGCAAGGGCTTCGGCTTCGTCCAGTCCAAGCCCGCCAGCGCCCTGTCGCCCGTCTTTGTCACGCCCGATGCGCTCGGCGATCGCTGGAAGGACGGCAAGCTGCACGGCACGCTGTCGGTCCAGCTGAACGGTCATGACTTCGGCCAGGCCGACGCCGGCACCGACATGACCTTCGACTTCGGCACCCTGATCGCCCATCTGGCCAAGACCCGCAGCCTGGGGGCCGGCACGATCATCGGCTCGGGCACCGTGTCCAACCGCGATGCCGACGGCGGGCCCGGCAAGCCGGTCAGCGAAGGCGGCCTGGGCTTTTCCTGCATCGCCGAGGTGCGCACGGTCGAGACGATCCTGCGCGGCAAGCCCGAGACACCGTTCCTGAAACCCGGCGACACCGTCCGCATCGAAATGCTGGACGACCACCACCACACCCTGTTCGGCGCGATCGAACAGACGGTTGAGGGGGTAAGTGCGTCTGACGAAAACTGATCGAACTGCTGCAACGCTTGCGTTCAGGAGTTGCAGTATCCACGGTCGACCTGAAATCGAACAACTTGAGTATACCCATTCGTCGCGCCGTTTTGCTCATGGCCTCGGTGGCCTTTGCTCCATCCGCCTCTGCCCAGGACGCTGCCCGAGATTGGGACCTGCATGGCGATGCCAGCACTCGCACGACTATGGCTTATACAGAGTTCTCAAATGGCCTGGGCCTTGGGTTCAGATGCCGGAATGGAGATTTCTCGGCCGTCGTCAGCGGGCTACCGGCCAGCCCCACCGAGCGCCGGACGCTTCGGCTGAAGTTCGGCGACGAGGATGCGTATGAGACCGGCTGGAACTCGACGACCGAACCCACCGTGGCCGTAGCCGATATCCCTGCCCCCCTGGCTCGCACCTTTCGCAAGGGTGGATCGCTCAGACTGACCGTGCCCGGCGCTGCTGCGAATGGACGCGATATTACCTATGTCGTCGACCTTCCGTCGTCGTCCTCTGCCATCGATGAAACACTAACTCGCTGCGAAAAGCCCCTTACGGATCCTCGCGACGCGGAACTGGATGCCTTGCCAGACAACGGGCTGCCGAGCGGCTTGAGTTGGCAGACCCGCCCCCGCATTCGCTATCCCGAAACCCGGTATGCCCGAGGTCACGTCGTGCTCAGTTGTATTGCAGATCAGTCGGGCCGGGCCCGTGACTGTGTCATCGAAAGTGAGCACCCTCATGACGGTCGTTTCGGTCGCGCGACGCTCGATGCCATGGACGGAGCGCGTCTGAGCAACTCAGCCCAGCCTGGTGCCCCCCTTCGTCCTGTGCGCTTTGTTTTCCGCGCGCATTTCACTATGGATCAACAGGGTACACCTAGCGCAGCCTCGGGGCTGATCAGGCGTTGACAGCATCGAGGTCAGCCGGAGATTACTCCTGCTGAAAGGGCGCAAGCCTTACACCCTGCGACCACAGCGGATGTGGGTTCGAACTGTTCATCCGCGCTCGCCGTATTTAGCACGGCCAATCCGACGCGCATGTCGAGCCAATCACGTCGGGGCAGACCCCGGCCTAAGCCCGATCAGCCGTTGATCACCTGGGCCGCGAACCGCTCCATCTCGTCTTCCTGCGGCGACATCTGTAGCAGGACCAGGTCCAGCCCGGCGGCTTCGAATTCGGCGACCCGCTCGCGCACCGTCTCGGGCGTGCCGACGAAGCCGGGCCGCAGACCGCGATTGGAGACGCTGTATTCGCGGATCTTCAGCTCGCGCTCCAGCTCGGTGCCCGACAGCCACTGATCGAAGTTGGCGAAGCCGGCGGGTGGATTGCCCTCGGCCAGGCCGGGGATGGTGGTGACACGCTCCAGCTCGCGGTCGGCCTCGGCCTGGCTGTCGCGGACGACGGCATAGCCCGCCATGCCGAACGACATGGGCGGCAGGCCGAAGCTCTCGCGTCGGGCCTTCATGTCCTCGACCTTGGCGGCGATATGCTCCGGCTCGTCGCCGTGCATGACATAGGCGTCGCAGTGTCGCGCGATCAGGGTCTTGGCCGCCTCGCTCTCGCCGCCCGCATAGATAACGGGGCGAGGCCGCGCAGGCGTTGAGGTCGGCTTGGGCTCCACGATGGCGTCCTTCAGCGTGTAGAATTGACCCCCGAAATCCGTACGCTTCTGCGTCCACAACCGGTCCACGACCTGCAGCCATTCGGTGGTGCGGGCATAGCGGTCGTCGTGCTGGTCGAACTGCAGGCCATAGCTTTCCGCTTCCTTGGCCCACCAGGACGAAACGACGTTCAGCGCCAGTCGCCCGCCCGAAATCTGGTCGATATTGGCTGCCGCCTTGGCGAACAGGGCGGGCTGGTGAAAGTTCGGCCGTACGGCCACCATCAGCTCGATCGTCTTCGTCACCGCCGCCAGGGCCGCCGCGCTGGACCAGGCATCCAGCGCCGGGGCCTCGATGCCCTTGATGTCGTTCAGGTTCAGCTCGGCGATCAAGGTCAGGTCCCAGCCGATCTCCTCGGAGCGACGGACCAGCCGTGACAGATTTTCCCACGACGCCTCGCGCTCGTCGTCGACATTCCTCAGCCAGCCGCCGAAGACCGGGGCCCAGTAACCGTACCTCATGCTGCGGCCTTTCTCTTCTCGTCGTCGATGATGGCCGCCAGCCAGGCGACCAGGTTGTCATGGGGATCGAAGCCCAGAACCTGGACCGGATTGGCCACAAAGTTCGACAGACCATTGATGTCGTAAAACAGCACCGAACCGTCCCGGTCGTCGATCAGATATTCGACGCCCCCAACCTCGATCTCGCTCGCCACGGCCAGACGTTCGACCGCCGCGATGATCTCGTCCGGCGGCGTGGCCTTCGTCATGGTCAGGGTCGGCGCACCGGGCCGCACCAGACAGGCATCGGCGGGGCACAGGTCGAAGGCATCGCCGGGGCTCTCGATGTCGATAGCGTACAGGTATTTGCCGCCCAGCGTCTCGACGCGTGTGATCTTGCCGCCCCGACGCGGCGCATATTCCTGGATCAGGGAGATGCCGTTCACCCCGACCGGACACCATTTCTCGCCCGCCGCCTCGGCAAGGCTTTCGGGACTTTCATAACGGGTGATGCCGGCACCGGCCCCGCCGATATCGGCCTTAACCAGGACCGGAAAGCGCAGCCCCTCGGCCGCCGCCGGAATGTCCGCCTGGCGGTGCGCGACCCGGGTCGCGGGGCCCTTCAGACCCTGCCGCGCGATCAGCGACATCTGCCGCGCCTTGGAGGTGTCGATGTTCAGGGCTGAGGCGTTGACCACCCGCGTACCCTGCCCCTGCCAGTGGTCGAACAGGCTCTGGGCATAGAAGATCGGGTGCTCCGGATCGCGCAGGAAGGAGGACATCGCCACGCGGCTGAACACGACCTTTGCAGGTGCAGGCGAACCCGCCGGATCGAACCCATGCCCGGCCAGCGGCACCTTCACATGGCGGACGCCATGCCGGTCCAGCGCCGCGAACAGCGGCTCGAACCATTCCGGATGTTCATAGACGACGGCGAGGTCGGGCAGGTCTGAAGCGCTCATGCGATGCCAGATGCGTTACACCACGATGAAACGCAAGAGGGGCGGTTGCAGAATTCATGGCGTCGCTCCTGCTCTTCGTCACGGCCTATTGGCACAAGACGCCCAGTCCGGCTAAAGGACACTCGCGGGCCCCGGTGGTGGAACTGGTAGACGCGCCGGACTCAAAATCCGGTTCCGAAAGGAGTGTCGGTTCGAGTCCGACCCGGGGCACCATCTCTTCAGATTAGCGCGCGGCCCGAGATCGCCTTCAGCGTGTCGGCACGGGCCGGCAAATCGGTCGCAAGGCGCAAGGCCGCTTCGCGCACACCGACAGGATAGGCGTCGCCGCCGTCGGCTATGTCGCTGGCCGCCTCCGCGACCTGGGCCATCAGCCGGACCAGGGCCTGGACGTCGTCCAGAGCCAGGGCACGGGCCTCGCGCTGCAGGCGGGCGATCCGGTCACCACGGCTCTCGGGCGTGCTCATCAGGGCACGAATTTCGGCGGTGGAAGAGGCGATATTCAGGGCGGCGCTGGCCATTGGGACATCCTCCGGGCTTTCGGGGTCTCGCCCCGTTCCGATGGCCCCGTTCTGGCAGGCCAGACCTGAACGCCGCGACAGCCTGGCGGTCAGCTTTCGTTCATATGGTGAAGCTGTGGCCTTGGGGGGCGCGGCTCTCGCATACAGCCTGACGGAACGCAGTCCTTTCACGAACATTAATAGGTCAGGAGGCTCGACCCATGATTGCCATGTTGTTCGCCATCGCCCTGACTGCCGGACCCACGCAGACGCATGCGCAGCTCGACGAGGCCGAGTTCGACATCAAGCCTGTAGTCATGACGACCGAAGACGCGGCTCCTGTTCTGGCAGGCGTGGCCGTGACGGTCGAGTGTACGGCCCGCTCGGATGGCAATGTCGAAGGCTGCATCGTCCTGGGCGAGACCCATCCAGGTCTGGGTTTCGGAGAGGCGGCCGTGGCATTGGTGCAGGACAGCCGCGTCGAGCCTGGACAAGGCGACATTCAGTTCGCCCGCACCATTCAGTTCACGCCCTAGAACTGGCCTAGCCGCCTTCGCAGTTGCGAAATGTCATCCGGACAAGGTTGCGATGCGAAACTGTCGGGCGCATCTGACCGGGCATGACAAAAGCCGGTACTGAAATCCCCCTCAAAGGCCCCGGCTTTCCCGAGTTCGTCGCCCTGATCGCGATGATGATGGCGCTGAATGCGCTGGCGATCGATTCCATGCTGCCCGCCCTGCCCGCCATCGGCGAGGCGCTGGGCGTGGCCAATGAAAACAGTCGCCAGTGGGTCGTAACGGCCTATCTGCTGGGGTTCGGCGTCACCCAGATCATCTATGGCCCGCTGGCTGACCGATACGGCCGCAAGCCTGTGCTGATGTTCGGGCTCGGCGTCTATGTCGTGTTCAGTGCCCTGGCCGCCTTTGCACCGACATTCGAGCTCTTGATCGCCGCCCGCGTCGGCACGGGTATCGGCGCGGCAGCCCTGCGGGTCCTGGCCGTCTCCATCGTGCGGGACCGTTATTCCGGGCGGACCATGGCGCGGGTGATGTCGCTCAGCTTCCTGGTCTTTCTGGGCATTCCCATCCTGGCCCCAACGCTTGGCCAGTTGATCCTGACAGTCGCGCCCTGGCCGTGGATCTTCGGCGTCCTGGCCCTGGCCGGCAGCGCCTACATGATCTGGACGGCCATCCGCCTGCCTGAAACCCTGCACCCAGACGACCGCATGCCCATCCAGGTCGGACGCATCGCCGGGGCATTTCGCCAGGCCCTGACCGAGCGCCAGTCCATCGGCTACACCCTGGCCATGACCTGCATCACCGGCGCGCTGTTCGGCTTCATCAACTCCAGCCAGCAGATCTTCTTCGATGTGTTCCAGGCCCCGCATCTGTTCACCACCGTGTTCGGCCTGGTCGCGGGCGGCATCGCCGTGGCGTCCCTGTTGAATGCACGACTGGTCGAGAAACTGGGCTCTCGCCTGATCTCGCACACCGCCCTCATCGGCTTCATCGTCATGGCCTCCATTCATTCGGTGGTGAACCTGATGGGGCTGGAGACCATCTGGACCTTCGCCGTCCTGCAAGGCCTGACCATGTTCTGCTTCGGCTTCATCGCGGGTAATTTCGGCTCCATGGCCATGGAGAAGATGGACCATATCGCGGGCACGGCTTCCTCGGCCCAGGGATTTATCTCCACGACCCTTGGGGCGACCTTCGGCTTCCTGATCGGTCAGCAGTTCAACGGCAGCGCCACGCCCATGACCCTGGGCTTCGTCGGCCTGGGCCTGCTGGCTCTGACCTTCGTGCTGTTGGCCGAGAAGGGTCGACTGTTCACCGGACGAAACACGACCGCAGCCGCATCCGCCCCTTGATCTTTTCGTCTCCAGGAGGCGTTGTCCCCCGCGACAACGGTTTCGAGGAGATGCGTGATGGTCCGCCCACTGATGATGGTTTCGATGATGGCACTGACGACGGCCTTGGGGGCGTGTCAGACGACAGGCGGGTCTGTGACCGATCCCGGTGCCATCGCAGCCGTCGCAGCGTCCGAGGCGATGACGCCCATCCCGCAGGACATTCACACCTATGCCCAGCCCAATATCGCGCGGGTCACCCACGTCGATCTGAACCTGACTGCCGACTTCGACAGCAAGAGCCTCTCGGGTACGGCCACACTCGACATCGCCGCCCAGCCGGGTGCCACCGAGATCGTGCTCGACGCCCGCAATCTGGACATCCGGTCGATCACCGACGCCGAGGGCCGCCCCCTGGGATTTGCCGAGGGGCAGGACGACCCCATCCTGGGTCACGCCCTGACGGTGCAGATCGGTGACGTTCGCAAGATCGTCATCACCTATGCCACGCGCCCCGATGCGGCCGCCCTGCAATGGCTGACCCCGGCCCAGACCGCAGGCGGCCAGCAGCCCTATATGTTCAGCCAGGGCCAGGCGATCCTGACCCGCACCTGGGTGCCGACCCAGGACAGCCCTGGCATCCGCCAGACCTGGGACGCCCGCATCACCGCGCCACGCGATCTGAAGGTGGTCATGAGCGGCAGGGCTTCGGGCCGCGCACCCATCGGGCCTGATCTGATTTCCTGGCGCTATGTCGAGACCAATCCGGTGCCGCCCTATCTGATCGCCATCGGCGTGGGCGATGTCGATTTCCAGGCCATCGATGAGCGGACCGGCGTCTGGACGGAGCCATCGCGCCTCGAGGCCGCCCATGACGAACTGGTTCCGACCGCCGCCATGGTCGATGCGGCCGAGGCGCTGTACGGCCCCTATCGCTGGGGCCGGTACGACCTGCTGGTCCTGCCGCCCTCCTTCCCGTTCGGCGGGATGGAAAACCCGCGCCTGACCTTCGCCACCCCGACCATCATCGCCGGCGACCGCTCGCTGGTCAGCCTGGTCGCGCACGAGCTGGCGCATTCCTGGTCCGGCAATCTGGTGACCAATGCGACCTGGGCGGACTTCTGGCTGAACGAAGGCTTCACCGTCTATTTCGAGAACCGGATCATGGAGGCAACGGAGGGACGCGACCGCGCCCTGATGCTGCAGTCCCTCGGTTGGGGCGATCTTCAGGACACCCTGGCCAGCCTGCCGCCCGCCGATACCCGGCTGAAGCTGGATCTGGCCGGACGCGACCCGGACGAGGGACTGACCGACATCGCCTATGAGAAGGGGGCCGCCTTCCTGCGCACCATCGAGCGCATCGTGGGTCGTGAGAAATTCGACGCCTGGCTGACCGGCTATTTCGAGCGCAATGCCTTCCGCCCCATGACGACCGAGCTGTTCCTGGAGGACATCCGCACCCATCTGGTCACGACGCGCGCGCTGGAGGACCAGCTGATGATGGATGCCTGGATCTATCAGCCCGGCATGCCGTCGAACTGGCAGCCGCCGGTGTCGGACGCCTTCGCCCCCGTCGATGCGGCGGCCCTGGCCTTTGCGGACGGCGGACCGGCCTCGGCCATTCCGTGGGCCAACTGGTCGACACAGGAGCGCCAGCGCTTCCTGGCCTGGCGTCCGCCGGTGCCGCCCGCCTCAGGCCGCTGGTTCAGCGATGCCCAACTGGCCGATCTGGAGACGACCCTGAACCTGCGTCAGGAAGGCAATGCCGAACTGGTCTTCGCCTGGCTGGATATCGCGGTCCAGCATCGCTACCAGCCCGCCGTGCCGACTCTGGAGCGGTTCCTGACCACGCAAGGTCGTCGCAAATTCGTCCTGCCGCTGTTCACCACCCTTTGGGGTCAGGGCGACTGGGGCCGCCCGATCGCCACCCGCCTCTATGGCGAGGCGCGGCCCGGCTATCACCCGGTGACGACGAACTCGGTTGATGCCGTGGTGGGTCGCCCGCAGTAGGGGCGAACGCGCAGATCTAGGGGGCCACCTCGTCAACGTTGTCGATGGCTTCCGGCAGTGGGGCCATCGACACCTGCTCTGGCACGGAGAGCGGCCGGAATGGTGCGTCGGGGTTCAGCGCCGCTGTCTCCTCGAAGAACCGGCCCGGGCTCATCGACGGCTCGCGCCCCGTCGCCAGCCCCGCCATCCGGATCAAGTCGGCGATGAAGGTAATGCAGTTTCGGCGGCGCAGGTCGTAGGTCCACCCCTCCGGCCCGTTCCACCAGTCCGCTCGTGCACGGATGGCGGCATAGACTTCGTCGCTGACAGTCACGGTCAGATAGCCCTTGCCCTCGTCGATGTACCGGGCGTCCGGGCTGGCCACCACGCCGCGTCCGGAGACGAACAGCAGCTGCGGCCCGGGGCTGCGGGCGGTGAACCCGGCGGCCCAGTCCACCGGCTCGCCCGTCGCCTCCAGTGTGCCGGTCGCCTGCACATAGGCATGCGGAAACAACAGATAGCCGCCCCGCACTCGAGCCCCGGGATGGGCATAGAAAGACAGGGTGACCTCGGCCAGGGCCGGTCCGGCCACACTCAGAAAGGCCAGGGCCAGCAACAGCAATCGCATCCGACACTCCTGATCCACGTCAGGTGTCAGCGTTCGGCAACTCCCATTCGTTCCGAACCGATGCGTCCTCATCGTCCGCGTGATGCAAGGCCAGCAGGGCAAAGGCCTCCGGTGCCAGCAGCCGCGACAGGGCCCACACGGCAGAGCCTCGAACCACTGGTGCCGGGTCCACCAGCAGCGGCTCGATCACCGACACCAGGGCCGGGTCACCGCTGTTGCCGATAGCGTACAGCACATTGCGAACAAACCGATCCCGCCCGATCCGCTTGACCGGGCTCTTGGAGAACAGCGCCCGAAAAGCCGCGTCGTCCAGTGTCGCCAGATCGGCCAGACGCGGTGACACCAGCGCCTCTCGCGCCTTCACCCGCCCCTCATGGGCTTCGGACGCGAATTTGTTCCACGGACAAACGGCCAGACAGTCGTCGCAGCCGTAGATCCGGCTGCCGGTCGCCGTGCGGAACTCCACCGGCCAGGGACCGGCGAACTCGATGGTCAGATAGGACAGGCACCGCCGGGCATCCAGCTGGAATGGCGCTGGGAAAGCCTGCGTCGGGCAGGCATCCAGACAGGCGGTGCAGGAGCCGCAATGCTCTGTCTCCGGTGCGTCCGGCGCGATCTCGGCGGCGCTCAGGATCACGCCCAGGAACAGCCAGTTGCCGTGGTCACGGCTCAGCAGATTGGTGTGCTTTCCCTGCCAGCCCAGGCCCGCCCGCTGGGCCAGCGGCTTCTCCATCAACGGCGCGGTATCGACGAAGACTTTCACGTCCTGCCCCGTCCGCGCCGCCACCTGACCAGCCAGGGTCTTCAGCCGCCCCTTGATGACCTCGTGATAGTCGTCGCCCCGCGCATAGACCGATATGTATCCTGCTCCGGGGTCGGCCATCTCCGGCAAGGGATCATGCCCCGGCCCGTAGTTGAGGCCCAGAACTATGGCCGTCCTCGCCCCGTCCCACATGGCGGTGGGGTGGGCGCGCCGCTCCAGCGTCGTTTCCATCCAGCCCATGTCGCCATGCCGCCCCGCCTCGACGAAATGCGCCAGCCGCTCGCCCGCACTCCACGGCTCCGACGCCGAGGCGAAACGGCAGACATCGAAACCCAGAGCGCTGGCGGCGGTGCGGATGGTGTCGCGGAAGTCGCCGGTCATCCCTGCTCTCTCACACACCGCTCATCCCGGCGAAAGCCGGGACCCAGTGCTTTGGATGAACAACATTGAAGATGACCAACATCGCCTATCCAGAAACGCCGCCATCACACTGGACAGGACTGGGTCCCGGCTTTCGCCGGGATGAGCGGAAGGGGGAGATTAAAAATCGAGGTCCACATAGTGGGGCGACGGGGCCACGCCCGGAAAGCGATCCGCCAGCAGCGGCCGGAACGATGGCCGTGACTTCAGCTTCATGTACCAGGTCTTCAGGCCCGGATAGGCCGCCCAGGCGATCTCGCCGAAGTAATCCAGCACCGAGATATGGGCGGCCGCGACCAGGTCCGCCTGGCCGATCCGGCGTCCGGCCAGGGCGTCGCGCTGGGACAGCAACTCTTCCAGCAGGGTCAGGTGGGTGCGGAGCGACTCGCGACCAGCGCGCAGGGCGCGGGCCTCGGGCGGGCCGAGACGCAGCAGGGGTTTTTCCATCCGCTCGTGCAGCAAGACGGCATTGACGTCGTCGGTGAAGCGGCGGTCGAACCAGCCGATCAGGCGGCGCGTCTCGGCCCGCTCGGCGGCATCCGTCGGCATCAGGAAATCGCCCTTGGCGCGATCCTCCAGCCAACCCAGAATGGCGGCGGGTTCGCACAGGGTCAGGGGGCGGCCATGCTCGCTGACTTGCAGGACAGGCGGCATGCCGGACGGGTTCAGCGGACCGACCGGGCAATCGTCTTCCCACGGACGAACGGCCGTTTCGACCACCGCGACCTTGGCCTCGCCCAGCGCCAGACGCACGCTGCGCGAGGCGGGGTCGAAGGCAAAATGATACAGGACGGGGTCCGACATCCGGCCCTTATGCGACCGGGGATGTTAAGCCCGCGTTAGCTATGCCGTTGACCGAACGCGAACATCAGGCCCACGGACCCGTGCTGGCCGGCACCATCGCCGCCGGATCGTCGGGCCGCGTACGACCGCGCGGGTCGGCATGGATCAGGACGTCGGCCCCCGCGAAGGCGACACGCAGACGATCCTCGGCCTCGACGACGATGTCATGGGCCGCGACCAGGGTCAGGCCGGGATCCAGATCGACATGCATCTGGATCATCAAAACGGTTCCAGCCATCCGGGTCCGCAACTGGTGCAGGCCCGAGATGCGCGGGTCGGACAGAACGGCGACGACGATGGCCTTACGCTGCTCTTCGGGCGCAGCGCGGTCCAGCAGGTGATCGGACGCATGTCTCAGAATGCCGATCGCGCCCCAGAACAGCCAGACCGACACCACCAGCCCCGCCGCCGCATCCAGACCCGGGGCCGACAGGAAGCTGCCGGAAATCACCCCGATCAAGACCACGCCATTGGCCGCTAGATCGCTGGCGTAGTGGGCGCGGTCAGCCGCGACGGCCAGCGAACCGCTGCGCCGCATGGCCCGCGACTGCATCCAGATCAGCCAGCCTGTCAGACCGATCGAGATCAGCATGACCACCACGCCCGCCACACCGGATGTAACCGGCTGCGGGTCGAACATGCGCTGGACGGCCTCGAAGCCGATGAAGACCGCCGAGGCGAACACCAGGCCCGACTGAACCAGAGCCGCCAGGGCCTCGCCCTTGCCGTGCCCATAGCGGTGATCGTCATCGGCGGGCGCGGCGGCCCAGCGCACGGCAAAGAAGGTCGCCAAGGATGCCACCAGATCCAGCGTCGAATCGGCCAGCGACGCCAGGATGGACACCGACCCCGACGCACCGAGGGCGAAGGCCTTCAATACGATCAGTACCACGGCCACGCCCACCGCGAGGCGGGTAATGTCACGGGTGACGATCTGTGCCTCGGACGAAGGGGTGGAAGTCATCGCTGCCTTGTCGCGGAAAGCAGACGCGCTGCCAAGGTGACGTGGTGCCACGAGGTGCAATCGACGGCTCGCCTATCCGGTGCAGTCTGGCTAAAGGCTGGGCGGCGGCGCACGTGCCGCGACAAGAGGCTGACGGCATCATGGCGGACTGGATCGCGGCGATCATCCTGGGCATCGTCGAGGGGCTGACCGAATTCATCCCCGTCTCCTCGACTGGCCACCTGCTGCTGCTGGGCCACTTCCTGGGCTTCGAGAGCGAGGGCAAGACCTTCGAGATCGTGATCCAGCTGGGGGCCATTCTGGCGATCGTGACGGTCTATTTCCAGCGCCTCTGGGCCCTGGCCACGCGCTGGCCGCACGATCCGAAGGCGCGGCATTTCATCCTCGGCGTCCTGCTGGCCTTTCTGCCGGCAGCCTTCGCCGGGGTGTTTCTGTACGATTTCATCAAGGCGGTCCTGTTCGAGACGCCGACCGTCGTCTGCATCGCCCTGATCGTGGGGGGGGTCCTGCTGCTGCTGCTGGACCGGATGAAGAAGGTCCCGACCTATCTGGATGTGAACACCTATCCGATGCGGGTCTACGGCCTGATCGGCCTGTTCCAGTGTCTGGCCCTTGTTCCCGGCGTTTCGCGCTCGGGTGCGACCATCGCGGGCGGCCTTCTGCTGGGCACAGACAAGCGATCGGCGGCCGAGTTCACCTTCTTCCTGGCCTTGCCGACCATGGGCGGGGCCGTCGCCTATGACCTGTTCAAGAGCTGGAGCGATCTGGATTTCAGCGACTTCGGCCTGATCGGCCTGGGCTTCGTCGTCGCCTTCGTGACGGCCCTGTTCGTGGTGCGCTTCCTGCTGGACTTTGTCAGCCGGCACGGCTTTGCGCCCTTCGCCTGGTGGCGGATCGTGGTCGGCGTGATCGGCCTGGGCCTGATCTGGGGCGGAGTGGGCTGACCCTAGACCGGCGTGGTCTTCACCGGGGCCGAGGCGAACTGGCCTCCATCGCGATAGCGCCACAAATAGGAGGCGGCGATCGCCTCCACGCCCGTCGGCTCGATGCCCAGGGCCGACAGACCCTCGGCGCTGTCGGCGACGACATTGTCGGTCTCCAGCAGAACGACCTGATCGCGTGTCAGGACCGGCGGGATGCCGACCATGGTGCTGAGCTGGGCCATGCCGCCGATCATCTTGGCGATCGGGAACGGCAGAGGGATCAGACCGCGTGACGGACGATAGGTCTCGCGCAGAACCAGTTTCAGCAGATCCTCGAACGTCATGACCGCCGGTCCGCCCAGTTCGAAGGTACGGCCAGCCGCTTCGCGCAACGAGACGGCACGCGCCACGGCCTCGGCCACGTCGCCGACATAGACCGGCTGGAACTTCGTCTGGCCGCCACCGATCAGGGGCAGTGCCGGGGCGAACTGGGCCATGCGGGCGAACTGGTTCAGGAAGTTGTCGCCTGCCCCGAAGACGATGGAGGGCCGCACGATGACTGCGTCCGGCTTCACCGCCCGCACGGTCATTTCGGCTTCGGCCTTCGTCCGCGCATAGTCGGACGCGCCTTCCGGATTGGCTCCGATGGCCGACATCTGGACGAGGCGATCGACCCCCGCCGCCGCACAGGCCTCGGCGATGATGCGCGAGGTATCGACATGCATGACCTCGAAGGACCGCTTGCCGCTTTCATACAGGATGCCGATCAGATTGACGGCGGCATCGGCACCTTTCAGCGCGGCGGCGACGTCGTCGGGCCGCGTCGCGTCACAGCGGACGGCGACGATCTGGCCGACGTCACCCTGAGGCTTCAGGTCATAGGCGCGATCGGGGCGGCGCACGGCCACTCGCACCCGCCAGCCACGACGGGCCAGCGCACGGACCACCTGACTGCCGACGAAGCCGGAGCCGCCGAAGACGGTGACCAGGCCGGGGGTGACTTCGTTCATGGCGAACTGCTCCGAGGACGACGCGAAACCGGGCGGACATATCTGGCCGAACCCTTGCTGCGCCGGGGATTAGACGATGCGCCCGCCGCTCGCAACGCAATCGGATGAAAACCCTGTTGACCCGCCCCGGACCCTGCCTTAAGGGTCCGCGCCTTCCAGATGGAAACGCGCCCCGGCGCGGCGACATCCGGGCCCAGGTGGCGGAATTGGTAGACGCGCTGGCTTCAGGTGCCAGTGATAGAAATGTCGTGGAGGTTCGAGTCCTCTCCTGGGCACCAATCATTCGAACGGCGTCGCATCGAAAGGTGCGGCGCCGTTTTCGTTTCCGGCCTTCACTGACGACATCTCTGCCTATCGCCTCAAAGCCCCGGCTGGTTTACGGGAAGGTATGACCGTCTATCTGCATCAGGGCGACCTGCCCGACGACCTGGACCTGGGCCCCGAGGTCGCGATCGATTCCGAGACTATGGGCCTGCGCTTTCGCCGCGACCCGCTGTGCGTGGTCCAGCTGTCGTCCGGCGATGGCGACGCCCACGTCGTGCGCCTGAACCGCCCCGCCTATGACTGTCCAAACCTGAAGCGGGTGCTGACCGATCCGGCAGTGACCAAGATCTTCCACTTCGGGCGCTTCGACATCGGCATGTTCCAGCTGCATCTGGGAGTCGAGACCCGGCCCGTCTACTGCACCAAGATCGCCTCCAAACTGGCCCGCACCTATACGGACCGGCATGGTCTGAAGGATGTCGTGCGCGAGATGGTCGGCGTCGATCTGTCCAAGGCCCAGCAGTCCAGCGACTGGGGCAATGCCGAGCTGACGCAGGCCCAACTCGATTACGCCGCCTCTGATGTCCTTTATCTGCATGCCGCCAAGACGCGGCTGGACATGATGCTGGAGCGCGAGGGACGCACCGAGCTGGCCCGCAAATGCTTCGACTTCCTGCCGACGCGGTCCGCCCTGGATCTGGCCGGCTGGGACGAGATGGACATCTTCGCGCACACCTGATGACCCCCTCCGACGACATTCGCAATCAGGATGACGAGGCCCGCGTCGCCGCGACGGCTGCGGCCTTTCGCGCGCGCTCGCGCCGGGTTCGTCTGCTGCGCCGGGTGCTGCCGGTCGTCATTCTGGTGCTGGCGGGCGGCACCATCAGCTGGATCGTCCTGCGCACCGTCATGTCGGACGTCGAACGCCAGGCCGGGGCCAGCAACGAGGTCCGCCTGGATAACCCGATGTTCCACGGCCAGGACGCGGAGGGTCGCAGCTTCGTCATCGGGGCCAAGGGCGCGATCCGTGACCCAGAGACGGGCCGTTTCCGCCTGGTCGGCCCTGCGCTGAGGCTGAATCTGGGCGGCCGAAAGGTCACCGAACTGACGGCCGACGGCGGCACCTATGATCAGGTCGCCAAGACCGTCACCATCGGCCCCAATGTGCGGATTGCCGACGGCGGCTCGGGCTTCACCATGATCACGCCAGAGGCTGTGGTCGACACCTCGACCGGCATCGTGACAGGCAACAAGGGCGTTCAGGGCACAGGCCCCCTTGGAACCATCAACGCTTCGTCCTATGCCATTTATGAACAGGGTGACCGGGTCGTGTTCAGCGGCACGGGCGATAACAAGGTGCGCGGGACCTTCAACCCGTCGCGTTCGGATCCATGAGCATGACCAGACCCCTCACCGCCGCAGCCATCGTCTTGCTGGCCGCCCTAGGCGTCCCGACCCTGGGCGATGCCCAGACAGCACCGAACAACGCCGATGCACCGATCGCCTGGTCGTCCGACGACGTCCAGTATGAGGGCGACACCCTGACCTTGATCGGGCGGGCCGAACTGATCCAGGGCCAGAACCGACTGCGCGCCGACCGGCTGGCCGGCTTCAGCCAGACCAGCGACAGCCGCATGGAAGCGACTGGCAACGTCTATTTCGTCACGCCGGACCAGACGATCCGCGGCGACCGCGCCGTCTATACAACTGGCAATGACACCATCGTGGTCACGGGCGACGTCATCCTGACGCAAGGGCAGAACGTCGCCACCGGATCGCGCCTGACCTACAATACCCGCACGGAATCGGCGCGGCTGGAAGGCGGCTCCAACGGTCGCGTTCAGGGCGTTTTCTACCCCAGCAGCACGGGGAACTGAGCCTAGCGGCTCGGCTTGACGCATGGCGCGCAAGGAACTGTCAGCCCTGAATGTGCTGGAGACGCCGCTAGCGGTGGACGACGCGCCTGCGCCGGAAGCGACCAAGGGCCTGCGCGTGCGCAACATCGCTCGTGCCTTCGGCCAGCGTAAGGTCGTGCAGGACGTGTCCCTGGATGTTCAGCGCGGTCAGGTCGTCGGCCTGCTGGGGCCCAATGGTGCGGGCAAGACCACCTGTTTCTACATGATCACCGGCCTGATCCCGCCGGACAGCGGCTCCATCTGGCTGGATGGCGAGGATGTGACCGCCCAGCCGATGTATCAGCGCGCGCGCATGGGCCTGGGCTATCTGGCGCAGGAAGCCTCCATCTTCCGTGGCATGACGGTCGAGCAGAACGTCCGCGCCGTCGTCGAACTGCATCACACCGGCAGCAAGGCCATCGCCGACGAGACCAGCCGACTGTTGAACGAGCTACGCATCGACCACCTGCGCCACGCCCCCGCGTCCGGCCTGTCCGGCGGGGAGCGGCGCCGTTGCGAGATCGCCCGCGCCCTGGCCGGACGGCCCAGCTTCATGCTGCTGGACGAACCCTTTGCCGGCATCGACCCCCTGGCCATCGCCGACATCCGCCAGGTCATCCGCTATCTGGCGGGCCAGGGCATCGGCGTGCTGATCACCGACCACAATGTACGCGAGACCCTGGAAATCATCGACCACGCCTCGATCATCTCCGGCGGCTCGGTCCTGTTCGAAGGCAAGGCCGAAGACGTGATCCGCGACCCCGAAGTCCGCCGCGTCTACCTGGGCGACATGTACGGCTGACGGCCTGTTTTGCTATCGGGCCCTTCACCACGCCGTGACTCCACATTCGCCGAACGCCGTGTCATCCTCGCCACATCAGGGAGGCGACGATGGCCGTCAGAAATACCCTTTTGAAAAGCCAGGCCGGGGTCCGGCTGGAATTGCTGGAGCGTATCAACGCGCATGGCGCAGTACTGAAGGCTGAGTATCGCCTGAGGTCTCTACGTCCCGTCCGCTTGCCCAGGCTGACCAGTCTGGAAGCGGCAGAGGACGCCTATGATCTGGAAGTGGTCGGCTGCCTGATGGACCCGGTGGTGCAGGACATGATCCAGCGGGGCGCGGCAGAGTTTGGCTGAGGCGGTAGCCGCTCGTTAACCGGTCTGGCCACAAGGTGGCCACAGCAAGTTTCGGGCCACGTCGGTCACGGACAGCGGGGGACAGGTTCCAGGTGCTCGGACAAAGGCTGGATATTCGGCAGGGCCAGGGTCTGGTCATCACGCCCCAGCTGCAGCAGGCCATCAAGCTTCTGCAGTTGTCCAACCTGGAGCTGGACGCCTTCGTCGAGGCCGAGCTGGAAAAGAACCCCCTGCTTCAGCGCGAGGACGGCGAGCCCGGCGGTGAGACCGAGGTGCCTTCCGAAAGGGCGGGCGATCGTGACACCGCTGAGATGACCTTCGACGAGGGCCGGGTTCAGGATGCGGACCGAACACTGGATGCCCGCTCGGACGACGTTTACGGCGACGCCAGTCCCGGAGAGCGCACCGGCGATCGAATGGAGGACGTCGGCACTGGCGAAGCCCAGCCCGGCCTGAACGACTGGTCCCGCGCCGGATCGGGCGGTGGCCTGCCCGACGGCGAAGGCCGCGAACAGCCCGACACCCGCGACGCCACACTGTGGGAACATCTGCAGATGCAGGCGTCCCAGGCGGGGTTCTCCGCCTCAGATCACGCCATCGCCCTGACGCTGATCGATGCGGTGGACGAGGGCGGCTATCTGCGTGGCGAGCTGGCCGAGATTTCAGATCGTCTGGGTGTATCGCTGGATCGGATCGAGGCCGTTCTGGCGACCTGTCACGGGTTCGAGCCAACCGGGATCATGGCGCGGTCGGTGCCCGAGTGTCTGAAGCTGCAGCTGATCGAGCGCAACCGGTTCGACCCGGCGATGGATTGCCTGCTGGAAAATCTCGATCTGCTGGCCCGGCGCGATCTGACGGCGCTGAAGAAGGCCTGCGGTGTCGATGCCGAGGACATGGCCGAGATGATCGCCGAGCTGAAGGCCCTGACGCCGCGGCCTGGCGCAGGCTTCGGCGGCGAACCGGCCCAGACCGTCATTCCCGACGTCCATGTGCGCGCCGATCCTGCGGGCGGCTGGAAGGTCGAGCTGAACGCCGACACCCTGCCCCGTCTGATCATGGACAAGCGCTATCACGGCGTGGTCCAGGCGGGCGCGCGGTCCGATACCGAAAAGACCTTCGTCGCCGAATGCGCGGCCCAGGCCAGCTGGCTGGTCAAGTCGCTGGATCAGCGGGCCAAGACGATCCTGAAGGTATCATCCGAGATCGTACGCCAGCAGGATGCTTTCCTGGCCTTCGGCGTCGAGTTCCTGCGGCCGCTGAACCTCAAGACCGTCGCCGACGCCATCGGCATGCATGAAAGCACCGTCAGCCGCGTCACCTCGAACAAATATGTCTCCACCCCGCGCGGGGTGTTCGAGCTGAAATTCTTCTTCACGGCCTCCATCCAGTCGTCCGACGGCGGGGCCACTCACTCGGCCGAAGCCGTCCGTCATCGGATCAAGGCCATGATCGACAACGAGACGCGTGACGGCGACATCCTGTCGGACGACCGCATCGTCGAAATACTCAATGAAACCGGGATCGACATCGCCCGCCGCACCGTAGCCAAATACCGGGAAGCCTTGAGAATTCCGTCCTCGGTCGAGCGCAAGCGGATGGGCCGAACCGGCTAGTTGATCGCGTAAGCGTGACCGTGAAATCGTCGTTCGGCGTTGACACCAAAATCAGTCGGGCGCGTTCTGTCGGGTATGCAAATCCAGGTAAGCGGAAAGCGTGTGGATGTCGGCGAAGCGTTAGGCTCGCGCATCTCCCAGGAACTCGAAGACGGGATCGGCAAGTATTTCGAACGAGGGGCACAGGACGCTGAAGTCGTCGTCTCCAAGGACGGATACGGCTTCAAGGTCGATTGCTGGGTCCGCTTGGCGTCGGGAGAGGCCATCGTCACCAGTGGCAGCGGTGGTGATGCGCACGCAGCCTTCTCTGACTCGCTCGAGAAACTCGAAAAGCGTGTCCGTCGCTATAAGCGCCGCCTGAAGGATCACCACATCGGACCCAAGGGCCTCTCGCCTGAGAAGACCGAAAATGCCGCCCGTGACGTGGCGCGTAGCATTGTCCTTCGCAATCCTGACGAGGTCGAGGACGATGCCTTTGGTGAGGCCGGACGTCCGGATGAGCCTCCGCCCATCGGCATGGTCATCGCCGAAACCCAGGCCGAAATCCGCACCATCACCGTGGGCCGGGCTGTTCTCGAACTGGACATGACCGGCTATCCGCTGGTGCTGTTCCGCAATGCGGCCCACGGCGGACTATCGGTCGTGTATCGGCGCCCGGACGGCAACGTCGGATGGATCGACCCCGAGCGCACCGTGGCTTTGAATGGTCACGGGAAGACAGCCGCAACGGGCGAAGCAAGCGCCTAAGCTTTCAAATCGGCGGTGGGTGGTCTAAGGGCCGCCCACCGCCCTTCTGTTCGTGGTCGAGTTTCGGGACGTCGCGTCTAATGGATATCGCACAACTGCTGGCGACCGATGGTGTCGTCCTGCGTTCGGGCGCATCGTCCAAGCGGCAAGCCCTGCATACAGTGGCCGACACAGCCGCCCGGGCGTTGGGCCTGAACGAAAACCGTGTTCTTGAGTCCCTGCTCGAACGCGAGGCTCTGGGATCAACAGGTTTGGGCTCCGGCGTTGCCGTGCCCCACGCGCGCGTAGAGGGTCTGGAGCGGGTCGTCGCCGTCTTCGTCCGCCTGGATACCCCGGTGGCCTATGATGCGGTGGACGACCGTCCTGTCGACCTGATCTTCGCCCTGTTCGCCCCACCAAGTGATGGTGCCGAACATTTAAGAGCTCTGGCCGCCGCCTCGCGTGCCCTGCGTTCGTCAGAGATGCGCCAGCAGCTTCGTCAGGCCCACACCGCAGATGCCATCCGGGCCCTGTTCGTCAGGGACACAGCTCCCGCCACAGCGGCCTGACCACTCCCACGGATTCTAGTGAACGGACACCGGCTCCAATTCGTGGGCCACGGCAGCGGCAAAGGCCGTCTCTCGATCGATCATGACGGCCAGACGTTCGCCGTCCGCACCGTGAACGGCGTACAAGGTGGATTCAGGATCGATGCTCACATCGTCCACCACATTGACGCGGGCATCGGCCAGCAGGTCGGCGGCGCTGATCTCGCGCACATACACCAGGTCGGGCGCACCCAGGCCGGCGAAATCTTCCTTTGTCATTCTCATGGGCGTCATCTGACCGCCTCCTCAACGCTACAATGCCCCAGAAGGGCGAAAGGTTCGGCCCCACTGTCGGCGACCGGACATGAACGACGGCTGTCAGCCCGTCGTGATGGGAATTTGTCGCACCGCATGGGTGCCCTCGGGGCGGCTCATGTCGACATGCAACAGGCCGTGCTCCAACCGCGCCTCATCGATCTCCAGCCCGTCAGCCAGGACGAAGCTGCGAACGAAGCCACGCCCGGCGATGCCCCGGTGCAGGAAGGCCTGATCCGCCTGCGCAGAAGCTTCGCGCTTGCCCGCAATGGTCAGCTGTCGACCTTCGACGGTGACGGTCAGATCGTCCGGGCCGAATCCAGCCACGGCCAAGGTAATGCGCACCGCCCGCTCACCCCGCTGTTCGACGTTGTAGGGCGGATAGCTGTCGGCGGCGGCACGCGCGGCGCGGTCGATCTGGGCCCGGGTGTGATCGAAGCCCAGCAGAAACGGGCTGTCGAACAATATTGTGCGTGTCGTCATCCTGATCCGGTCCTTGCGAAAGCGACCCAGCCCTAACAGTCCCCCGAAACCGGCGAGACTATCGACTGCACCTTACAGATGGGATGTCGGGCGCTGTTCATCAAGCGCCTGATCGCCGGCACAATGGCGCATATGGAAAAGGCCGCTTCCTTGAGGGAAGCGGCCTTTATGGTGGAGCTTAGCGGAGTCGAACCGCTGACCTCTTGCATGCCATGCAAGCGCTCTACCAGCTGAGCTAAAGCCCCGATCTCAAGCCAATGGCTTTTCGAAAGGACCGTCGCAGAAGCAAGATGCCCTGCGGCGAGGCGGCGGAACCTATGTCAGGGCCTGATTGCGATCAAGCCCGTATTCCGCATTTATTTTCAGGGTCGCCGGACGGTCGCGAAACCGTCCGGCAGCCGCCGAAAAATCAGTCTTCGTCCTTGCTGGGCGGACGGATCTCGTCTTCGAAATTGTCGTCGTCCTCGTCCTCGATGAAGGGGACGGAGTCGTCGTCGTCATCGTCGTCGGCCAGAACATCGTCGTCGTCGCTGGCTTCACCCATGCCGGACTCTTCGGTGGGATCGACCGGCGTTTCGTCGTCGTCGTCGTCCGGCGTCAGGATCGGCTCGTGGCCTTCCTGGTCGATTTCGGGTGTTGCGACGGTTTCGTCTTCCTCGTCGTCCTCGTCACCGTCGACCTTCTTGTCCTTGACCTGATCCTCGGCCTCGTCGTCGGCGGGATAGCCGGCCGGGCGACCGCGACGGTTGCGCAGTTTCAGCGCTTCCTCGGGATCAAATTCGGTCGCGCATTTGGGGCAATGAGCCGGGCGACGGCCCAGATCATAGAATTTGGCCTGGCAGTTCGGGCAGACCTGCTTTTGGCCCAGTTCGGGATTGGCCACGGGAATAGACCTTTGGCGGGAGTGGGAAATCGGGCGGCTCCCTTGCCACCCCTTGGCCCCACTGTCAAAAGCCATCTCCGCGCGCCCGCGCCGCAAAGCCTGTCACGGAGACCGCCGGGTGACGACAACCTTCCATCTGACCGCCCGTCCCGGGCCTGCCCTGAACGGGTCCGTGCGGGCTCCGGGCGACAAGTCCATTTCGCACCGGTCGCTGATCCTGGGGGCCATGGCGACCGGGACGACCGAAGTCGAAGGCCTGCTTGAAGGCGAAGACATCCTGGCCACCGCCCGCGCGGTCGAGGCTTTCGGCGCTACGGTCACACGATTGGGAGCCGGTCGTTGGCGGGTCGAAGGCCGGGGCGGCTTCGTGACACCGGATCAGATCATCGACTGCGGCAATGCCGGGACGGGTGTGCGGCTGCTGATGGGGGCAGCGGCGGGCTATCCGATCACGGTGACGTTCGACGGCGATGCGAGCTTGCGGAAACGGCCAATGAAGCGGGTCACAGGGCCGCTGGCCGAGATGGGTGCGTATCTGGACTGGCAGGCCGAGGAAGACCGGTTGCCCGTCACCCTGTCGGGCGGGTCATTGAACGCCATCGACTATGAGCAGACCGTCGCCTCGGCCCAGATCAAGTCCGCCATCCTGCTCGCCGGACTGAATGCGTCGGGCACGACCACCGTGACAGAACCGGAAAAGAGCCGCGATCACAGCGAGCGCATGCTGCGGGCCTTCGGGGCCGAGGTGGACGTCGAGCCGATCGGCGGCGGCTGGCGCGTCTCACTGAAAGGTGGCCAGAGGCTGACCGGCACCGCCGTTTCCGTGCCCGGCGATCCGTCGTCGGCGGCGTTTCCTCTGGCAGCGGGACTGATCGTGCCGGGCGCCGAGGTGACGGTCGAGGGCGTCATGCTGAACCCCCTGCGCACCGGTCTGTTCGACACCTGGTTAGAGATGGGGGCTGACCTGACCATCACCAATCGCCGCAGCAGTGGTGGCGAGGAGGTGGGTGACATCACCGCCCGCCATTCGCGCCTCAAAGGTATCGCGGTACCGGAGAGCCGAGCCGCCTCCATGATCGACGAATACCCTGTCCTGGCCGCCACCGCCGCCTTTGCGGAGGGGGCCACCGTCATGCGCGGGATCGGCGAGATGCGCGTCAAGGAGAGCGACCGCATCGCCCTGATGGCGGCGGGCTTGACCGCCTGCGGCATGAAGGTGCAGGAAGAGCCTGAGGGCTTCATCGTCACCGGCGGACCGGTCCGGGGCGGTGCGACCGTGACCACCCACGGCGACCACCGCATCGCCATGAGCCATCTGGTGCTCGGCCTGGCCGCGCAAGCCGCCGTCACCGTCGACGAACCCGGCATGATCGCCACCAGCTTCCCCGGCTTCGTCGAGATGATGCAGGGCTTGGGCGCAAACATGGAGGTCGCGTGATGTGGAAACCCAACAGGATCGATCCGCCCGTCCACACCCGCCCCAAGTCGAAGGGCCGACTGGCCCTGGACGCTGTTCTGTTCCTGGCGGCGGCCGGCGTCGTGGCCTGGGCGGGGCTGCGTGACATCTTCAACGGGCGATTGACGGTCCAGCGCGGTCCGGATGTGCTGCTGGCCGATCAGCCGGGTGCGTTCTGGAGCCTGCTGATCGTTCACATCGTGATCGTCCTGATCTGCCTGGCCGTCAGCGCCCTGGCGGCACGTGCCCTGTTGAAGGCCCGCCCATGAGTTTGATCATCGCCGTCGACGGCCCCGCTGCCTCGGGCAAGGGCACCATCGCCGCACGGTTGGCGGCACACTACGGCCTGCCGTTTCTGGATACCGGCCTGTTGTACCGCGCCGTCGGCATGGGCGTCATGGCCAGCGGCGCTTCGCTGGACGATGCCGGGGCGGCAGAGGCCGTCGCCCGCAACCTCGACGCCGCGCGCCTGTCTGACGATCCCCAACTGACTACAGGCGAGGCGGGGGAAGCTGCCAGCCGCATCGCCGGCTATCCCGGCGTGCGAGCGGCCCTGCTGGAACTCCAGCGCGAGTTTGCGGGCCAGGCGGGCGGCGCAGTGCTGGACGGACGCGACATCGGCACCGTCATTGCCCCCCATGCCCCGGCCAAGCTTTATGTCACCGCCACGCCCGAGGTGCGGGCTACGCGTCGTTGGAAGCAACTGACCGCACGCGGCGACGCCATCGCCTATGAGGACATGCTGGCCGATATCCTGAGGCGGGACGAGCGCGACGCCGGTCGCGGCGCGGCCCCCATGATCCAGGCCGAGGACGCGGTCTTGCTGGACACGACCGAAATGGATATAGAGGCGGCCTTCGATGCGGCCCGCCGTATCGTCGAGGCGGCGCGTGTCCGGTCGGGTCTCTAGGGGCCTTTCGGCAAATCCAGCGTTCCTAACCTCGGCTTCCGCGGGCGATCGGGTCATCTGGCCCCGTGTCGCAATGATCGACCCCTGTTCAACCTTCACCTCGCGCGGGGCCATTCGGTCACGCGCCACAACCGTTAGAAACCGCATCACTGCATGACTGATACGCTCACCCCTACCCGCGACGACTTCTCCGCCCTGCTTGACGAAACCCTTCAGGGCCGCGACCTCGGCGAAGGCCAGGTCGTTCACGGCCGCGTCGTCGGCATCGAGAAAGACATCCTGATCATCGACGTCGGTCTGAAGACCGAAGGCCGCATCCCGGCCCGCGAATTCGGCATCGGCGAAGGCGCCGTCATTCCGAAGCTCGGCGACAATGTCGAAGTCTACCTCGAGCGCGTCGAGAACGCCCTGGGTGAAGCCGTCATCAGCCGCGACAAGGCTCGCCGCGAAGAAGCCTGGACCCGTCTGGAAGTCGTCTTCGCCGAAGGCGTGCCGGTCAACGGCGCCATCATCGGTCGCGTCAAGGGTGGCTTCACCGTCGACCTGGGCGGCGCTTCCGCCTTCCTGCCCGGCTCGCAGGTCGACATCCGCCCTGTGCGCGACGTCGGTCCGCTGATGGGCAAGGAACAGCCTTTCGCCATCCTGAAGATGGACCGTCCGCGCGGCAATATCGTCGTCTCGCGTCGTGCGATCCTGGAAGAAGCCCGCGCCGAACAGCGCACGGAGCTGGTCGGCCAACTGCAAGAGGGTGAAGTCCGCGAAGGCGTGGTCAAGAACATCACCGACTACGGTGCGTTCGTGGATCTGGGCGGCATCGACGGACTGCTGCACGTGACGGACATGTCGTGGAAGCGCGTCTCGCACCCGTCGCAGGTTCTCGCCGTCGGCGACACCGTCAAGGTTCAGGTCGTCAAGATCAACCCGGACACCCAGCGCATCAGCCTGGGCATGAAGCAGCTGCAGACCGACCCGTGGGACGGCGTGGAAGCCAAATATCCGGTTGGTGCCAAGATGAGCGGCCGCATCACCAACATCACCGACTACGGCGCCTTCGTGGAGCTGGAAGCCGGTGTCGAGGGCCTGGTGCACGTCTCGGAAATGTCCTGGACCAAGAAGAACGTCCACCCGGGCAAGATCGTCTCGACCTCGCAGGAAGTCGACGTCGTGGTTCTGGATGTCGACGCCTCCAAGCGCCGCATCTCGCTGGGCCTGAAGCAGGCTCAGGACAATCCGTGGGATGCCTTCGTGGCCGCCAACCCGATCGGCTCGACCGTCGAGGGCGAGGTCAAAAACGCCACCGAGTTCGGCCTGTTCATCGGCCTGGACAACGACATCGACGGCATGGTGCACCTGTCCGACCTGGACTGGAACGTCTCGGGCGAAGAAGCCATCCAGCGCTACCGCAAGGGCGAAACCGTCAAGGCCAAGGTCCTGGACGTTGACGTCGAGAAAGAACGAGTCTCGTTGGGCATCAAGCAGCTGGGCGGCGACCCCGTCGGCGAGGGCGATGTCTACAAGAAGGGCCAGCAGGTCACCGTCACCGTGACGGCGGTGGAAACCGGCGGCCTGGAAGTCAAGTTCGGCGAGGATGACGCCCCGGTGTCCTCCTTTATCCGCAAGTCCGACCTGTCCCGCGACCGCAACGAGCAGCGCACCGAGCGCTTCTCGGTCGGCGATCGTGTGGACGCCATGGTCACCGGAATCGACAAGGCCTCGCGCCGCGTCTCGGTGTCGATCAAGGCCCTGGAAATGAAGGACGAAGCTGCGGCCATCGAACAGTTCGGCTCCTCCGACTCGGGCGCTTCGCTGGGCGACATCCTGGGTGCCGCCCTGCGCGAGAAGGCCGGCTCCAAGGAGTAGTCGCCGACCGGCCTGACCGCGAGGGCCCATGGTCCGGGCGATAGGCCAAAGTCGGCCTCAAGCAGCGAAAGCCCGCGGCTTGAGCATTAGGCCAAAAAAGAACGAGGCGGCGGGAGCGATCCCGCCGCCTTTTTCGTGTCCACCCCTTCCCTTCGGGCGTATTGTTGTGACTAATGATCGACTTGGCCCGTTCAAGCGGTCCGATCCACTGACTGAGGCGGGGGCCTTGCCGTGATCAAATCCGAGCTGATCGAGAAACTCGCCGCGGAGAATACCCATCTCACGCATGCCGAGGTCGAGCGGGTGGTCAATGTCGTTCTGGGCCGGATGGTCGATTCCCTGGGATCGGCGGGCCGCGTCGAACTGCGCGGCTTCGGGGCCTTTTCGGTGCGCAGCCGTCCCGCACGTGCCGGTCGCAACCCCCGCACGGGTGAGGCCGTGGACGTGCCCGCCAAGGCGGTCCCCTTCTTCAAGAGTGGCAAGGAGCTGCGCGAGCGGCTGAACGCCTCAGGCGACGCCTGACCTTCTGACATCAAAGGACGACCTCATGGGCATCGGCACCGAGTTCAAGGAATTCATCGCACGCGGCAACGTCGTCGATCTGGCGGTCGGCGTCATCATCGGCGCGTCCTTCGGCAAGATCGTCACCAGCCTGGTCGAACAGGTGGTGATGCCGCCGATCGGCCTTTTGCTGGGCAAGGTCGACTTCAGCAATCTGGAATGGGTGCTGGTCGCCGAAAACCCCGCGACCGAGGAGATCGAGAAGGTCGCCATCCAGTACGGGGCCTTCATCAACACCCTGATCCAGTTCCTGATCGTGGCCTTCGTGATCTTCCTGGTGGTCAAGGCGATCAACAAGCTGCGCCGCAAACAGGCGGAAACGCCGGCCGAACCGGCGGCACCGACCACCAGCGAGGCCCTGCTGACCGAAATCCGCGACGCCCTGAAATCGCGCCCGCTGAACTAGGACGTCAGGCGCGCGAGGGGCTGGACGACACTGGCACCCAGGATCGGATGCGTCCGGCGACCCTGGCATCCAACGGCAGGGGCCGCAGGCAGATCGCATAGTCGGAATCGAACGGCGTGGGCGACCACAGCTCGGGCGACGGGGCATCCTCGGCGAAGCGGATGTGACAGTGGCCCCAGCCGCCCTCACGCGCGGCGCTTTGAGCCCAGTTGCCCAGCCGCGTCAGCATCTGCGGACTGACCACCTGCATCCGCACCTTGGCGGCACCCAGCGGACGCGCCGCATCGGTCAGAGCCTTCATCAGGGAGGGAATAGCCTCGTCGTCCCAGGCCAGGGCTTCGAGGTCGATGATCTCCAGCACCGGCACTTCGATGATGTTCGACTTGGCCATCTGGGCCATCGCATAGCCGGTGATCACATCACCGCGCCGGAAGGCCAGCAGCAGGGGCGGCGTGGTCATGTCTGGGTCGGCGAGCCGCCATTTCATCATGGCCGGGCTGCGGTCGGCCAGAAGACGCCCCTCGCGCCCCAATGCTTGCTGGAAGCGGTCATAGGGCGAGCCCTCACCGATACGGCTCAGGATCGATACGCCGGGCGGCAGGCGCAGACGTGGCACCCGCCCCAGGCGGTCGTTCATCAACTGCTCGCCCATGCGGACCACCATGTCCGGCGCGACGCGATGAAGTTGGCGCAGTCCGCGACCTATCGCCAGGGCCGGAAGGTCTATCCGCCAGCTCAGCTTCAGCGCATGGGTCTGTTCGGGCCAGGGCCGCATACCCAGCCGGCCGTACAGGGGCTGAGACTTGGGGTTGGCATTGAAGGTATAGGTGGCGAACACCCGGGGCTGAGCCAGGAAGGTGCGGATGATACGATGCGCCACCCCGCGCACCTTCGGCGAGGCAATGATCGAAAAGCCCGTCGCCGCATGAAGCTGTCGATCACCCACCCGAAAGCGATGGATTAGATTGCCCACGTGGGCAGCAGGCAGGCCGTCGGGACCGTCGACGACCCAGCCCGCGACGGCGTCGATTTCCGATCTTGCGGGATTGGCATGCAGCCACCGCCACCCCGCCAGGGACCGCGTCGGCCAGCCCACGCCCTTGTGAAGGGTCTGGATGGCGGGATAGTCGGCCTCTGTGACCGCCCGGATCGACACGACGCAGCTCCGTCTCATTCTGGGCCTGACCGGCCCTTGCAGGCGCAGCCTTGCACAGACCGCGCCAGAGAGACTATCCGGAGTTGTTTTTATACAATCTGAACGGGCACCTTAGCTGTTTCGCTCATAGGCCCATTTCCAGAGGCGATAGACGCCCATGGGGACGAAGCCGAGGACGAGAGCTCCGGCCAGTGCCGGCCAGAACCCCCCCTCGATCCAGGCACCGGTCAGCCCCGCACCGATCCCTGCCAGGGGCGGACCCAGCCAGGGCAGCCAGCCCGGTGGCGGCCCTTTCATTCAGGCATCGACCTTGATCACACCCCGACGGATCTGGTCCAGCTCGATGGAATCGAACAGGGCCTGGAAGTTGCCGTTGCCAAAGCCCTCGTTGCCCTTGCGCTGGATGATCTCGAAGAAGATCGGGCCGAAGGTGTCCTGGGTAAATATCTGCAGGAGCAGGCCCTCCTCGTCCGAGCCGTCGATCAGGATGCGGTTCTTGCGCATACGCTCCACGTCATGCCCGTGGTTGGGCAGGCGTTTGTCGATCAGCTCGAAATAGGTCTCGATGGTGTCCTGGAACGCAACACCATTGGCCTTCATGGCCTCCACCGTCGCGAAGATGTCCTCTGTCGTCAGGGCGATGTGCTGGATGCCCTCACCGTTGTAGCGACGCAGATATTCCTCGATCTGGGAGTTGTCGTCCTGGCTTTCGTTCAGGGGGATGCGGATGGCGCGGTCCGGCGCGATCATGGCCTGGCTGAACAGGCCGGTCGCCTTGCCCTTGATGTCGAAATACTTCTGTTCCTCGAAGTTGAAGACCGAGTTGTAGAAGCCGGACCAGGTCCGCATCTCGCCGCGACGGACGTTGTGGGTCAGGTGGTCCAGGATTTCCAGGCCGTAGGAGTTCTTGCGCTCGGCCTCTTCCCAGCCCTCGATCTCGTCCCAACCATCGTACAGCGAGCCCTTCTCGCCGTACTGATCCACGACATACAGAAGCGAGCCGCCAATGCCTTGCAGGATGTAGGGATAGTCGTCGCCCAGAGCTCCGCCGGCGACCCCTTCGGCCGCACGGGCACCGCGAGACAAAGCGCCTTCATAGGCGGCCTTGGCATCTCCGGTGCGGAAGGCCATGCCGTTGGCCGACGGGCCGTGGTCGCGCGCAAACTCGGCGGCCTGACCGACCTTGTCCGAACGATGGACCAGAAAACTGATGTCGCCCTGCTTCAGGCGAACCACATCGGTCTTGGGGTTCACATGCGTCTGGGTGAAACCCATCAGCTCCAGCTTGGAGATCATCTCGGCCCCGTTAGGACCGGTGAACTCTACGAACTCGAAGCCGTCGACGCCGAGGGGGTTATCCAGATCGATCTGCTTTGCGTCGGTCATGGGCCGTCTCCTGATTGGGGGTGCGGCGTATGCTCGCCGCTGACGGAGCGGAACCTAGTGACCACGGACGCCAAAGCCAAGGCGTTGCGGCCTCACGCTTTGGTGCGGCGGCTTACAGGCGGCGATAGATCGGGGCCGCAAACCCGTCGGCGATATAGCGCGACACGGCCTCGACCAGCGGTTCGATGACGACTGCGCCATGGTGGCCGGTGGCATGCAGCACACGCCCGTCGTCCAGCACAAACGCCGAATGCCCGCGCCAGGGCGTCTCATCGGCCTTGAGCCATATCACCAGATCACCTCGGCGAGCAGACGAGGCGTCCACGGCATGTCCCAGCTCGGCCTGCTGGTCGGCATAGCGAGGGGCGGCCAGGCCGCAGGCATAGAGCGCCTGCTGGATCAGGCCGCAGCAGTCCGTGCCTTGTGAAGAGCGACCGCCCAGAACATGCGGCACGCCGACCAACCGCTCGGCCACGTCCACGGGGTCCGCCGCGAATACACCGATGGGAGCGGACGCACCGGTCTTGTTGTCCTCGCCGACGAAGGCGTTCAGGGGCAGTTCGGCAGACACGGAGGTGACGATGGCTTCGGCCAGCGGAGCCCCCTCCTCCAGCGCAGTCCGGTCGATCCAGCCGACCACACCATCGCGCCGGGCCTTGCCCCAGACGCGGTCGCCCTGAACATCCAGAACGTCGAACGCTTCGCCGAAAATGATCTGATCAACTGGGGCTTCCGCGCCCGTCGGCCCGGCTGCGATATCGGCCAGCGGCACGACACAGCGCATCGCCCGCGTCGCCCTGAAGAGTTTCGCACGCACGACACCTTCCAGCGCCTGTTCAGCCAGATCGGGCCGGGCAAGCGTGGTTCTGGGATCAAGGCTGGTCGCGGTTGCGGTCAAACTGGGGTCCGTCCGTTGAACAGCTATCCTGAAGCATGAAGGCGAAAAGGCCGTTAACGGATCAAGGCCGGAATGCGGCGATTGCTTTTATCCGGGGTACCGCCGCGACAGCATCTCGAAGCACGCCCGCATCGCCTGCGCCTCTCCACCTTCGGGCCAGCCGGGGCGGGCGCGGGGGTTCCAGGCGAAGATATCCATATGCGCCCACGCTCCGGTGGTGGGTGCAAACTTCTGGAGGAACAGGGCCGCGGTCACCGAACCGGCCTGAGCCCAGGCCGAACTGTCGTTCTTGACGTCGGCGATCTCGGTGTCGAGCGCCGCGATATAGCCGGGCCACAGCGGCATCCGCCACATCGGGTCGCCGACAGCACGGGCCGCAGCCAGCACATCCGCTGCCAGGGCCTCGTCGTCCGTGTAGAGCGGGGGCAGTTCTGGCCCCAGGGCGATGCGCGCCGCGCCGGTCAGGGTGGCGAAATCCAGCGTCAGATCCGGTGAATGCTCCGAGGCGCGGGTCAGAATATCGGCCAGGACCAGCCGCCCCTCCGCGTCCGTATTGCCGATCTCTATGGTCAGGCCCTTTCGGCTGTTCAGAATGTCACCGGGACGGAAGGCATCGGCCGACACCGCATTCTCGACAGCGGCGACCAGCACCACCAGTCGCACCGCCAGACCCGCCTGCATGACCAGCCGCCCCAGGGCGAGGGCATGCGCCGATCCACCCATGTCCTTCTTCATATTGCGCATGCCGGCGGCGGACTTGATGTCCAGCCCGCCCGTGTCGAACACGACGCCCTTGCCGACCAGAGCGACCAGCGGCAGGTCGGTTCGATCGAGATTCCAGCCGATCTCGATCACGCGCGGAGCCCGCTCTGTCGTCGCGGCCCGGCCCACGGCATGGACCGCCGGGTAGTTCTCTTCCAGCAAGTCGTCGCCGGTCGTGGCCGTGAACGTGGCCCCGTGGGCTTCCGCGATTTCCCGCGCGATGGTCTCGATCTGAAGCGGCCCCATGTCGGCGGCCGGGGTGTCGATCATCTCGCGCGCCAGGGCACAGGCCGAGGCAATGCGCGACAAAGCCTCGACATCGACGGAAGCGGGCACCGACAGCCGGCCCCCCGATGCGGCCCGGGCCTTGTAGCGATCGAACCGATAGGTCCCCAAGGCGAACGACTGAGCCGCCCGTGCTGCCTGATCGTCGGCAACGCCGTCCAGACGCCACAGCCCGGCCGGCAGCCGCGCCGCCAGCCCCCGTACGGACGCCGGATCGAAGCGGTCACCCGTTCCGAACAGCGCCCCGGCCAAGGCCCCGTCTGTGGCCGGCAGCATCAGCAGTTGCCCGGCCTTGCCGGTGAAGTCGTGCGCCTTGGCCCACGCCGCTTCGGGGCCCGACAGCGTCTCGCCACGACCGACCAGACGGACCGGAAGCGACCCTTGCGTCTCATGGGTCAGGACATCGGGATGCAGCACGGACATTCGGCGGCCTTTCCGGCCCGGAGGACCGATCTTAACCAAGAGTTGACGCGAACCGCCGAGTCTAAAAGCTCGACCTTCAACGGAGCGTCCTCCATGTCGCCCAACCTCGCCCGCATCGCAACCGCCGCGCCCGTCGCAGCCATCCTGATGGCGCTGTCCGGAACCGCCTGGGCCCAGCAGGCTCCTGCCGCCGCTACGCCCGCGACCAGCCGCCAGCCGGCGACCGCCCAGGAACGTGCAGCTTACGACCGTTCCGATGCCTTGAGCCGCCAGATTTTCTGGTCCGACCAGGCCGAGATCAACCCGATGGACCCCGACGCCGGGGTCAAGGCGGCCCAGGCCCTGCGCGAGCTCGGGCGTTTCGATCAGGCCGCCGAAATGGCCCAGCAGGTGCTGCTGGTCCAGCCGGCCAATGTCGACGCCATGCTGGAATCCGGCCGCGCCCACATCGCCCGGGGCCAGGCCTTCTATGGCATCGCCGATCTGGAAAGGGCGCGCGACACACGCCCTAACGACTGGCGGTCATGGTCCCTGCTGGGTGCCGCCTATGAGCAGGTGCGCCGCCCCGACGACGCCCGCGCCGCCTGGGCCCAGGCCCTGGCCCTGTCGCCGGACAATCCGGATGTCCTGACCAATATGGCCGTGGCCTCCATGACCCGGGGCGACACCCTTTCGGCCGAGCCCCTGCTGCGCCGCGCGGTCGCCCAGCCCGGAGCCTCGCTGAAGGTCCGGCTGAACCTGGCCCTGGTCCTTGGGCTGAACGGCCACATGGCCGAGGCGGAGCAGATGCTGCGCCGCGACCTACCGCCAGAGGCCGCCGACCGTAATCTGGCCTGGCTAAGGGCCCGCTCGGGCGGCGCGACCACCGATGCCTCGCGCACCTGGGGCTCGCTACAGGGCGGCTAAGTATTCTCCCTCCCCTTCGTGGGGAGGGATTTCGGCGCAAAGCGACGACAGGGTGGGGTGCGTATCAGAGAGCTCCGGCCCTTTCGAACCCACCCGGTCGCCGCACGACCACCGTCCTCATAAAGAGCAGCACGACCTGCGACCGTTTCTGACGCAGGTGCATGTCACCCTGCAGCCATGACCGGCCCCCTCCATCCCGACACCCCGCGCGAACACATGCTGGACAAGGCGTGGCGACGCGTGGCCCAGGCACTCGACACCGGGCGCTCGATAGAGGCCGTGCGCTGGCTGCGAATCCACGCCATGCTTCTGGAGACCGAGCGGACCGAAGGCCGCGCCCGCGACGCTGACAGAACCGACCGACGACGCCCGCCCCCTCGAAACGCTCGCGACGGCGAGGCTCAGGCCGCTGCCGCCCTGCGCCGAATTCAAGCCGAAAACCCGTTTCTGACGCGCGAAGTGCACACAGTGCACTCAAAAAAATCCACGCCCGCACCGTCCGCTTTACCCGCCCGCCACGAACCCGGTCTCAGTCGCGCCGAACGTCGAAGACGGCTCAAATATAGCGCGCGAAGTCCTTGAGCGGGGGGGCGAATACGTCGGTAGCCCCTCGGCAGGGTTCCCGCTCCCTCCACGAACGCCTATATCGCAGCCATGATCGACGCGCTCTACAGCACGCGGATACTGACGCTGGCGGCGAACCTCCCGCACAGTGGACGGCTGCCTGAGCCCTCCCCTGATGTGCGTTTCGGCACCGGCGAGAAGGTCGCCAGGCTCTGTGGCTCGCGCGCCATTGTCGATGTCATTCTGGACGACACTGACCGCGTCGTCGACTTCGCCCAGGACATCAAGGCCTGTGCCCTGGGTCAGGCGGCAGCGGGCGTCCTGGGCGAGAGCATCATCGGGGCCAGCATCGACGAGATCCAGACCGCCCGCGACGCCATGGTCGCCATGCTGAAGTCCGGCGGTGAGGGTCCGACCGGTCGCTTCGAAGGGCTGCGTGCCCTGCAACAGGTCGCAGACTACCCCGCTCGCCACGCCTCGACACTGGTCGCCGTCGAGGCGACGCTGGAGGCCGCCCGCCAGGCAGCCCAGAGAGTCTCGACCCGAACTAGCCTCGCCGGCGCGGCCTGAGGGTCCGACGCCGGTCACGTCTGGCCTCACGCCCGGTTGCCCCGCCCGCCGCGACGCGGGATAAGCGGCGCAACATGGCTCTCGGCGAAACCCTCTACGAACGCGGCGTCCGCGCGGCCCACCGGGGCTACAAGCTGACGCTGTCTCCCCTGATCGGGCAACAGTGCCGGTTCATGCCGACCTGTTCCGACTATGGCCGCGACGCGCTGATCCAGCACGGACCGGTCAAGGGGGGATGGCTGACGGTCAGACGCCTTTGCAAATGCCACCCCTTCGGATCATCGGGCTATGACCCGGTGCCGCCCTTAAAAGACTGAAGCGATGATCGAACTGAAATTCCCCGACGGTGCCGCCCGCGAATATCCGGCCGGATCGACCGCCCGCGACGTGGCCATGTCCATCTCGCCCTCGCTGGCCAAGAAGGCCGTGCTGGCCGAGCTGAACGGCGAGCAGCGCGACATGGATCGTGTGCTGGAAACGGGCGGGTCGTTCCGCCTGATCATGCGCGACGACCCTGCGGCGCTGTACACCATCCGGCACGACACGGCGCACGTGCTGGCCGAGGCGGTCCAGAAGCTGTTTCCCGGAACCCAGGTCACCATCGGCCCGGCCATCGACGACGGCTTCTACTATGACTTCTACCGCGAGACGCCCTTCTCGACCGACGACTTCGCCGCCATCGAAAAGGAGATGGGCCGGATCGTTGATCGCGACGCCAGGTTCGAGCGCGAGGTCTGGGACCGCGACGAGGCCATCCTGTTCTTCGAGGCGCGGGGCGAGAAGTTCAAGGCCGAGCTGATCCGCGACCTGCCGGGCACCGAGACCATCACCCTGTATCGTCAGGGCGACTGGATCGACCTGTGCCGGGGACCGCACTTCCCCTCCACCCGCCATGTCGGCAAGGCCTTCAAGCTGACCAAGCTGGCCGGGGCCTACTGGCGGGGCGACAGCAACCGCGAGCAGCTGCAGCGCATCTATGGCACCGCCTGGGCGACCAAGGAGGACCTGGACGCCTATCTGCAGCGGCTGGAAGAGGCCGAGAAGCGCGACCACCGCAAGGTCGGCAAGGCGATGGAGCTCTTCCACATGCAGGAAGAGGGCCGGGGCATGGTCTTCTGGCACCCCAAGGGCTGGGTCCTGTGGCGGGTGCTGGAGGCTTATATGCGCCGCCGCCTGGACGCCGCCGGCTATGTCGAGGTCAAGACGCCCCAGGTTCTGGACCGCAAATTCTGGGAACAGAGCGGCCACTGGGACAAGTACCGGCCCAATATGTTCGTCTGCGAGACGGTCGAGGGCGAGGAGCTTTCCCTCAAGCCCATGAACTGCCCGGGCCACGTGCAGATCTTCGACCAGGGCCAGCGGTCGTATCGCGAACTGCCGCTGCGCATGGCCGAGTTCGGCGCCTGCCACCGCTATGAGCCATCGGGCTCGCTGCACGGCCTGATGCGCGTGCGCGGCTTCACCCAGGACGACGCCCACATCTTCTGCCGTGAGGACCAGATCGTCGAGGAGACGGCCGAGTTCATCAAACTGGCCCGCAGCGTCCACGCCGACCTGGGCATGGAAACCGCCTACATCAGCCTGGGCACCCGGCCCGAGAACCGCGCCGGTTCGGACGAGTTCTGGGACAAGGCCGAGGCCCTGATGGCCGAGGCTGCCCGCGCCGCCGGGACCGAGCCGGTCGTGACCGAGGGCGACGGCGCCTTCTATGCACCCAAGCTGGACTTCATCGTCAAGGACGCCATCGGCCGCGAATGGACCTGCGGCACCATCCAGCTGGACTATGTCCTGCCGGAGCGGCTGAACGCCACCTACATCGCCGAAGACGGCCAGAAGCACCGTCCGGTCATGCTGCACCGGGCAATCCTGGGGTCGTTCGAGCGCTTCATCGGCATCATGATCGAGAACTACGCCGGGGCCTTCCCGCTGTGGCTTTCGCCCGTGCAGGCCGTGGTGGCGACCATCACCTCCGACGCCGACGGCTATGCCGAAGAGGTGGCGGCGAAGTTCCGGGCTTCGGGCCTGCGTGTCGAGACCGATCTGCGCAACGAGAAGGTCGGCTACAAGGTGCGCGAGCACTCGGTCGGCAAGGTGCCGGTCATCGCCGTCGTCGGTCGTCAGGAGGCCGAACAGGGCCAGGTCGCCATCCGCCGCCTGGGCTCGCAGGCCCAGACCGTGGTCAGCGTCGAGGAGGCCATCCGGATGTTGACCGAAGAAGCAACGCCGCCCGATTTGCGTCCTCAGGCGTGACAGCAGGCTGGCCTGAGGACCATAGCCTCAGGCCAGCCAGACCATCCTGCGCGTGTCGGTGACCGCACCGCGGGCCAGGCTGAAGCCCTTGCGGACCTCGCCGGTGTAGAGAAACCCAGCCTTCTCCAGCACTCGCCCGGAGGCGGCATTGTCAGCGAAATGTCCGGCCATAAGGGCGCGCCGCTTCCAGTGCTTCGATGCCCAGACCAGGGCACCATCCAGCGCCTCTGTCGCATAGCCGCGGCCCCAAAACGGGCGCCCGATCCAGTAGCCGACCTCGGGGGCCGGATCCTGATCCTCGAACAGGCCGATGACGCCCACCGGGCCGTGGGTCTCGTGCTCGATCAGAAACGTCGCGGCCCGCTTCGGGTCCTGCCCGGTGACGGCCAGGATGAAATCCTCGGCATCGGCGCTGGAATAGGGGTGCGGCATGCGCAGGGTCATCCGCGCGATGTCCGGGTCATTGGCCAGGGAGGCCAGACGGCCGACGTCCTGCGGGTTCGGACTACGCAGCGTCAGCCGCCGCGTCTCCAGAACGGGGGTGGTTTCGATCACGCACATCGGCGTCGCCTTCGATCATGCCGCCCCCTTTGGAGGGCTCGGGCGGCTCGAGGCGGGGAACGCAAACGGGGAGCCTGGTGATCCAGACTCCCCGCGGAAAACTTCCCTGGTCCGGATCGGCTGCTGTGGTGAGCAACGCGATCCGGTGTGATCCAGTCTCGCGTTACTCGGCGGCCATCGCCTGTTGGTCGTCGTTGGCCGGGAGAATCGACACGTAACAACGGCCGTTGGCTTTCTTCGTGAATTTCACGGCACCGTGGGCGGTGGCGAACAGGGTGTGGTCGCGGCCCAGGCCGACGTTGTCACCCGGGTGGAACTGGGTGCCGCGCTGACGCACAATGATATTGCCGGCCAGCACGCGCTCGCCGCCGAACTTCTTCACGCCAAGGCGTTTCGACTCGGAGTCGCGACCGTTACGCGACGAACCACCGGATTTCTTGTGAGCCATAGGTCTGCTCCGTCTTTCTCTAGTGCGCCAGCGACCGCGAGGTCAGCGTGTGCGCGAAACTGTTCTTACGCTTCGTCGGTTTCGGCGGCCTTGGCCTTGGGGGCGGCGGCTTTCTTGGCCGGGGCCTTCTTGGCAGCAGGCTTGTCTTCGGTCGCGGCGGCCTCGGCCTTGGGGGCAGCGGCCTTCTTGGTAGGCTTGGCCTCGACTTCGGTCTCTTCCGTACGCGGGGCCAGACCGCGAGCACGCAGGTTCATCTCGGCCTTGGTCATCAGCGAGGTCTCGCCGTCCCATTTGGCGTTCTCGCCGGCACCGTCGATGCCGGTGATGCGCAGGACCGATTCCATCTGACGATGGCCGTTGGTACGGCGATAGCCCTGACGACGGGTCTTCTTGAAGATCTTGATCTTCTCACCCTTGCGGGTTTCGACCAGGGTCGCGGCGACTGCGGCACCCGCGATCAGCGGCGCGCCCAGGGTGATACCCTTGTCGCCACCCAGCATCAGGACGTCGCCCAGTGATACCGAAGCGCCAGCCTCGCCATCGAGCTTCTCGACAACGATGACGTCGCCCGGTTGAACCCGGTACTGTTTTCCGCCGGTCTTGATCACCGCGTACATGTTGGAGCCTCAGCGTAAACGCAAAAAAGATAGCGCCCGAAGGAGACCCCTCGGGCGAAGAGCGGCGACATATACGGAACGCGCCCTTCGAGTCAACGCCGAACGCCGGGAAAGTCAGTGATTACCGACACCGTGCACCTGCACCCACAAATTCTGCCGCACCCTCTCGACTATTATAAAGTAACACGATAGGAAGGGCGCGATGACGCCGTCCGATCTCCAGCAACCGATCCTGCTGTCCGTCCTTGGGGCCGGGCTGGCGACCGCCTTCCTGCATGCGGCCCTGCCGACGCACTGGCTGCCGTTCGTGCTGGTCGGCCGCGCCCAGCGCTGGAGCCTTGCGCAGGTCATGAGCGCCGTCGTCACCGCCGGCCTGGCCCATATCGTCACCACCGCCGTGGTCGGCAGTCTGATCGTGATGGCAGGTCTGGCACTGGACCGCTGGATCGCCGGCGTGCTGCCCTGGATTTCAGCTGGCCTTCTGTTCGCCTTCGGCACCTTCTACCTTGTGCGCGCCGTGGTGAGACGTCCCGTTCTGGCGGGAGGCCCCCCGATGGACATAGCCGAGCCCTCGGTATCGCACCGCGCCGCCTTCATCGGCCTGGTCGCGACCCTTGCCATATCGCCCGGCGAGGTGCTGCTGCCCTTCTATCTGTCACAGGCCACACAGGGGTTCGCGATTCTGGCGGCGCTGACGGTGGTCTTCGCCATCGGCACGGTGGCGGGGATGGCAGCTTTCACAGCCCTCGCTCGTGCAGGTTATTCCGTCCTGCGGCTGGAACGTTGGGCCCGCTATGAAGGCGCAGCTCTGGGCCTGTCGCTGATCCTGATCGGCGTCCTGGTGGCGAGCCATCATCACTAGGTCTAGAGAGGCGTGATGGCCCACGACCACGCTCATCCGCACGATCACGATCATGACCACGGGCATGACGACGCGCACGGGCACGGG
Organism: Brevundimonas sp. DW-iso22; assembly: GCF_058725425.1. Classification (NCBI taxonomy): domain Bacteria; kingdom Pseudomonadati; phylum Pseudomonadota; class Alphaproteobacteria; order Caulobacterales; family Caulobacteraceae; genus Brevundimonas; species Brevundimonas sp. DW-iso22. The sequence goes on from NZ_JBZXEB010000002.1 coordinate 724,922, forward strand.
CATTCTCACGGCCACGATCATGGTCACGGCCATTCCCATGGCATCGGCGGACATCACCACGGCCCTGTGAATACCGGCGACTGGCGATATGCCGTCGGTCTTCTGGTCAATCTGGCGTTCGTGGCGGTGGAGTTCGGGGCCGGGGTGATCAGCCAGTCCACCGCCCTGATGGCCGACGCGGGCCATAACCTGTCGGACGTCCTGGGCCTGGCCATGGCCGGCGGTGCCGCCTGGCTGGCCCGTCGCGCATCGGCCAGCCACCGCACCTATGGCTTCGGCAAGGCCACCGTGCTGGCCGCCCTGTTCAACGCCCTGCTGCTCATCTTCGCCTGCGGGGCCATCGCCTTCGAGGCCGTGCGTCGCCTGAACGATCCGGCCCCTGTCGGCTCGACCACCGTCATGGTGGTGGCGGGCATCGGCTTCTTCATCAACCTCGGCACGGCCCTGCTGTTCATGAAGGACCAGCACAAGGATCTGAACGTACGCGGGGCCTATCTGCACATGATGGCCGACGCTGCCGTCTCTCTGGGCGTCGTTCTGGTCGGGGCGGTCATGCTGGTCACCAACTGGGCCATCCTGGACCCCCTGGTCAGCATCGTCATCGTCGTCCTGATTTTGCTGGGGACCTGGGGCCTGCTCAAGGACAGCGTCAATCTGGCCCTGGACGCCGCCCCGCGCGGCGTGGACGTCGCCGCCATCCGCGGCGGGTTTCTGGCCCTGCCGGGTGTCACCGCCGTGCACGACCTGCACGTCTGGGGCCTGTCCACCACCGAGACGGCCCTGACCGCCCATCTGGTCCACGATCGTACGGATGCCGAAGCCCTGTTGTGCGAAGCGCAGGCCCTGGCCCGCTCCCGATTCTCCATCGGCCACACGACCCTGCAACTGGAGACCGGCGCTCTTCCCGACTGCCCCGACTGCTGACCCCTTCCCATCCGGCCGCCCAGCCTCCATCTAGCGGCCCATGACCGACACCACGCTCAACAAGATCCCCGTCACCGTCCTCACCGGCTATCTCGGCGCGGGCAAGACCACCCTGCTGAACCGGATCCTGACCGAGGACCACGGCAAGCGGTACGCCGTCATCGTCAACGAGTTCGGCGAGATCGGCATCGATAACGACCTGGTCGTCGGTGCCGACGAGGATGTGTTCGAGATGAACAACGGCTGCGTCTGCTGCACCGTGCGCGGCGACCTGATCCGCGTGGTCGCCGGCCTGATGAAGCGCCAGCGTCCCGGCAAGCCGGCCTTCGACGCCATTATCGTCGAAACCACCGGCCTGGCCGACCCCGGCCCGGTGGCCCAGACCTTCTTCGTCGACGAGGACGTCAAGGCCAAGACCCAACTGGACAGCGTCACCGCCCTTGTCGACGCCAAACACGTCATGGCCCGGCTGGACGATTCCAAGGAAGCCCGCGAACAGGTCGCCTTCGCCGACCGCATCATCCTCAACAAGGTCGACCTCGCCTCCGAGGACGAGCTGGTCGCGGTCGAGGCGCGGCTGCGCGCGCTGAACCCGCTCGCCCCCATCACCCGCGCCGAACGCGCCAATGTGCCGCTGGACCAGGTGCTGGGCCTCGGCGGGTTCGATCTGGAGCGTATCCTCGACATCAATCCCCAGTTCGCCAATCCGGCGCACGGCGAGGACGGCCACGTCCACGACGAGCACTGCGGCCATAACCACGATCATGGACATCACGACCACGAGCACCACGGGCATGACCACGCCCACGATCACGGGCACGGGCACACCCATGCTTCTGGCGGCCAGACGTCCGGAGCCAGGGGCCACGCCCACCAGGACGACATCAAGGGCATCTCCCTGTCGCTGGACCGCCCGCTGGACGGCGCGAAGTTCACCGCCTGGCTGGACCAGCTGCTGGGCACGCAGGGTCAGAACATCCTGCGCGCCAAGGGCATTATCGATGTTCAGGGCGAGGACCGTCGGCTGGTCTTCCAGGCCGTGCACATGATCTTGGAGGGCGACCTGCAACGCGAGTGGGGCCCCAGCGAGCGCCGCTGGTCCCGCGCCGTCTTCATCGGCCGCGATCTGGACGAGGTCGCCCTGAAGGCCGGTTTCGAAAGCTGCGCAGCATGAGCAAGGATGCAAACATGAAAACCATACTGATCGTCGGCGCATCGCGTGGCCTCGGCCTCGGCCTCGTCGCTGAACATCTGAAGCGCGGCTTCGATGTCATCGCCACAGTCCGCAAGGCGGCGGACGAGGCGGATCTGAAGGCCCTGCCCGGTGCCGAGCGGCTGACCCTGCATCATCTGGACGTGACGTCTGATGACGACATCGCCCGGCTGGCCAAGGATCTGCCCGCCGACCTCGATGTGGTCTTCATCAATGCCGGCATCTCCGGACCGAGCAGCGTCGTCACCGCCTCGGCCAACGAACTGAACCAGATCATGCAGGCCAATGTCTTTGGCCCCGTCCGCCTGGCCCACGCCCTGCTCGGTCATGTCCGTCCCAAGACCGGCATACTAGCCTTCATGTCCAGTGCCATGGGCTCGATCGCTGAGAACGAGAGTGGTTCCATGGAGGTCTACCGCGCCTCCAAGACCGCCCAGAATAGCTTCGCGCGTTCCTTGTGGCTGAGCGCCGCCAAGGACGTTGGCGTTACGGTCCTGTCGATCCACCCCGGCTGGGTGAAGACCGACATGGGCGGTGCCGGGGCCGACATCGACGTGGCTACCAGCGTGACCGGCATCGCCGACCAGCTGGCCGCCCATCATGGCGTCGACGCCCACCGCTTCATCGACTACAGCGGCCGCGAGATCGCCTGGTAGTTTGCGGGGCTAGCCAGCGGCCCCGCACGTCCTCTAGATCGCGTCCATGACAACCACCTTCGATGCCCAGGTTACCGCCGCCCTGTTTGACGCCACCGGCGCGGTCTTCGCCCTGGGCGATGGCTCGGTCCGCTTCGACAGCGGAGAGTTCAACGCCGCCCATGACGGGGCCATCCTGTGCGCTGCGGTCCATCCCTCCGGCGACGGCATCGTCACCGGCGGCGACGACGGACGGGTCGTCTGGCATCGGCGAGGCGAGGCGGGGTTGCTGGCCAATGCGGCAAACGGACAGTGGGTCGATGCCATCGATTGCGCGCCCGACACCGGCCTGATCGCCTTCTCGGCGGGAAAGACCCTGACCGTCATCGACGCGAAAGATGCCGGCTTCCGTCGCGACTTCGTGCATGACCGCACATTGTCGGGCCTGGCCTTCGATCCGAAGGGCCGACGCATCGCCACCTCCACCTATGGCGGGGCCTGTCTGTGGTACGCCCGGATTGCGGACCAGAAACCGACGGTTCTGAAATGGGCCGGGTCGCACACCTCGGTGACCTTCTCCCCGGACGGAGCTTTCGTCATCACCGCCATGCAGGACAGCCAGTTGCACGGCTGGCGGCTGAAGGATGCCAAGGACCTGCGCATGGGTGGCTATCCCTCCAAGGTCCGCAGCGTCAGCTTCCTGTCCAAAGGTAGCCTGATGGCCACATCGGGTGCCCAGGGGGCCGTCCTTTGGCCCTTCATCGGGGCCAATGGTCCGATGGGGCGCGAAGCCACCGAGATCGGCTATGACGAGGGCAGCCTGGTCACCCAGGTCGCCTCGCGTCCAGAACATGGGCTTCTTGCCGCCGGCCTTAACGATGGCCGCGTCTGGCTGGCCGATCCCGCCGGCCAGGGGCTGAACTTCCTCAAGACCGAAAAGGGCAGCCCTGTCGTGGCCCTGGCCATGAGCCGCGACGCAGGCCGCATCGCCTGGGCCGATGAGGACGGCAATGCCGGGGTTGTCGCGCTCTAGCCCGGACCGTCCATCCGAGCGGGCTTGCTCGCCACGCCTTCCCGCGCCACCCTCCCCTTATGGCGGCATCCGATATCCCTCGCAGGCGACGACCGGTCCTGACCGCTCTCGGTCTGCTGGCTCTGCTCGGCGTCCTCAGCGTGGCCCTGCTGCGCGTCGTCCCGCCCCCCATGACCTTCCTGATGAGTTCGCGCGCGGTCTCGGGCTCGGGCCTCGACTACCGCTGGCGCTCGCTGGACGACATCTCGCCCAATCTGGTTCAGGCCGTTATCGCCTCGGAGGACGCCGGCTTCTGCGGTCACTACGGCTTCGACATGGAAGCCATCGAGAAGGCCCTGCGGGACAATGCCCGCAACGAAGCCCGCGGCCGCGACCGCTTCCGTGGCGGCTCGACCATCAGCCAGCAGACCGCCAAGAACGTTTTCCTCTGGCCCGGCCGCGACTGGATCCGGAAGGGGCTGGAGGCGGGCTATACGCTGATGATCGAGACCCTGTGGGGCAAGCGGCGCATCATGGAGGTCTATCTGAACGTCGCGGAATGGGCTCCGGGCGTCTATGGAGCCCAGGCTGCGGCCCGGCACTGGTTCGACAAGGATGCCGACGCCCTGACCAACCGCGAGGCTGCTCGCCTGGCGGCCATCCTGCCCTCCCCGCGCCGGTATCAGGCGGCGGCCCCCGGCCCCTATGTCCGCCGCCGCGCCTCGCGCATCCAGGCCGCCATGGGAACGGTCCGCAACGACGGTCTGGCCAGTTGCGTCCTCGACTGAGCGGTCGATGACCGCCGTTCGTTAACCTATGCCGTAGGCACCATTCTTAACCCGTTTGGGCGACCTTTCGGCGATTCATGGGCCAGCCGCGCCTGCGATTGACGAAGAGACGACCATGCCGATCCAGCGCCAGATCCTGCGGGCGGGCCACGCCATTACCGCTCTCCTGCGCGATGTTGCGAACGATGCGCGGGGCAATGTTGCCATGCTCTTTGGCCTGGCCTTGCCAGCCCTCGTTATGGTCGTGGTCGGCGGCATCGACATTAACCGCGTCTCCACCGCCAAGGTCGGTCTGCAGGATGCATTGGACGCCGCCACCCTGGCTGCCGCGCGATCGCCCTATACGGCCGCCGCCGATATTCAGCGCGTAGGCATGGATGCGCTGAAGGCCAATCTGGCGGCCTATCCTACGGTCAGCCTGATCGAGAGCGAGACCACCTTCGTTCTGGTCAATGAAGAGGTCGTGGTCGCCGACGCACGCGTCAACGTCCAGACCCTGGTCGCCAACATCGTCCTGCCGCCCTATGGCAAGTTTCTGGACGACGAACTGCCTGTCGGCGTCCATTCCGAAGTCAACCGCGCGACCAAGGACATCGAGGTGTCTCTGGTGCTTGATGTCACCGGCTCCATGTCGGGCAACCGCCTGAGAGATCTGAAAACCGCCGCCAAGGATCTGGTCGATCTGGTGGTTCAGGACCAGCAGTCGATCAATCGCACACGCATGGCCCTGGTGCCTTACTCGATGGGCGTGAACCCGGGACCAGACTATATCGATCTCGTTCGAGGAACTCCGGTGGGCCCAACGTCCATCAGCGGAGCCTCGTGGATGAGCAGCGGCTGGTCCGCCAAGACCATCGGGAACGTCAGCAAGGCCAGCCCCGGCGTCATCACCGCCAACGGACACGGCCTGTCCAACGGCGACTTCGTCTGGGTCAGCGGCGTAACACAGTCCAGTACGTCCGGCACCAACCTGACAACCCTGCTCAATAACAAGGCCTACCGGGTGGCCTCGGTGACTACGGACACCTTCACTCTGGAAAACTCCGGCACGTGGACGCCGGTCAACACCACCGGCACCAAGACCTACAACGCCAATAGCGGCTCGTTCCGCAAATGCCAGATATCGACCTGCGAGGTCGTGGTGACGTCGAACGCTCATGGTCTGGAGTCCGGTGACGACGTCAGCATTCGCGGCGTCAACGGCATGACCCAGATCAACAACAATCTGGACGACGGCCGGACCAGCACGACGGCCCAGACCAATCTGTTCACGACCGTGACCCGGCTTTCGCCCAACAGCTTTTCGCTGAACGGTCGGCTCGGGGCCAACGTCTCAAACTACAGTTCGGGCGGCACGGTGCAGTGTCTGGAACAGGGCTGCGACTTCTTCCTGTTCCAGAACCAGTCCAACAACCACTGGCGCATTCGCCCGATCGTCGATCCCAACACCGAGCGGTCGTGTGTCAGCGAACGCGTCGGAGCGCAGGCCTATACGGATGTTTCTGCCGCCTCCGCCCTTGTAGGCAGGGCTTATGCCTCGACGGACAATCCCTGCCTAGCTTCGACCATCCAGCCGCTGACGGACAACCGCAATACCCTGAAAAGCCAGATTGACGGCTATGCCGCCGCCGGCTCTACGGCCGGCCAGATTGGCGTAGGCTGGGGCTGGTACATGGTTTCGCCGACCTTCGGCTCCATCTTCCCATCGGCCAACCGCCCCGACCCCTATTCGACCGATGGCAAGCTGTTGAAGGTTGTGATCCTCATGACCGATGGCGAGTTCAATACGCCCTATTGCAACGGTGTCGTGTCGGGGGCGGTCTCGGGGAGCGGCTCGACGACCCAGCACATCAACTGTGCAGCGACCAACGGCAATCCCTTCGCCCAGGCCGTAACGATGTGCACCGCGATGAAGAGCCGCAACATCATCATCTACACCGTGGGCTTCGATATCGGCACCGGCACCGGCGGCGCAGGCGTCGACACCGCAAGGGAAGTCATGCAGCAGTGCGCAACGGACCCCAGCCACGTCTACCTGCCGCAGAACGGAAGTTCACTGCAGGATGCCTTCGGTGCGATCGGGCGCAGTATCAGCCAACTGCGCATCTCCCGCTGATGACCAGCAGGCCGGGACGATGCCTTCGTCCCGGCTTACGCTGTCAGATCAGCCGGATTTCCTTCAGCCGTTCCATCAGGAAATCCTCGGCCATGATGGCTTTGCCGGCGTAGCGGTCCGGATTGCCAGGCGTCACGGTCGAGGGCAGGCTTTCGATCACGAAGTCCGGGTTGAAGTGCAGGAAAAAGGGCGTCGAATAGCGGGCATAGCTGGCCCGCTCCGGCGCGGGGTTGATCACCCGATGGCTGGTCGACGGCAGGACGTGGTTGGTCAGCCGTTGCAGCATGTCGCCGATGTTGACCACCAGCGCACCCGGCGGCGGCGCGATGTCCAGCCATTGGCCGTCGGCATCCTTCAGTTGCAGACCTGCCTCCTCGGCTCCAAGCAGTAGGGTGATGACATTGATGTCCTCATGCGCCCCGGCCCGCACGCCCGACGCCCCGGCCGGGACCGGCGGATAGTGCAGCATGCGCAGGATGGAGTTGCCCAACTGGACCTTGTCGGCAAAGAAGTCGTCGCCCAGGTCCATATAGCGGGCGATGGCCTTCAGGATCCTGGCCCCCAGTTGATCCATGGCCGTGAACATCCCGTACAGATGCTCGCGGAAACCCTCGACCTCGGTCGGCCAGACGTTGTCACGCATATACTGACGATAGGGATGGCCCTCAGGCAGTTCGCGCCCGACGTGCCAGAATTCCTTCAGATCGACCGCTGCCGCCCCCTTGGCCGCCTCGACGCCGAACGGGGTCAGACCGCGTGCACCGCCGGTTCCCGGCTGATGGTACTGACGCTTGATCTCTTCGGGCAGGGCGAAGAAGGCCTTGGCATCGTCGATGGCCGCCTCGATCACAGCCTCGTCCAGACCGTGGTCCGCGATCACCGCAAAGCCATAGCGTTTGAACGATCCGCCCAGCTTGTCTGAGAACGCCTGAAAGTCAGTATCGTACAGGGTCATCGAAACCGGCTCGATACCGCGTGCTTCAGGGGTGGAGGCGGAACTTTGGTCGGTCGGTGTCGTCACGGCGGAAACCTTCTGGATCAGGGCTGCGATGTCCTTACGCCCTGAACCCTTCGATTGGCAAAGTCGGGGCGGCGTGACCAAACGCCCACATGGCGCGTTCATGGGCGGTACAGGCTGGAACCTTCACTGTACGGATCGCGTTCCAGCGCCAATCGTCTCCTTGAAAGGACAATCTCTATGCGCGCCAAACTTCTCATTTCTGCCGTCGCCATGTCGGCTCTCATGGCCACCGCCGCCTGCACCACCACCGATCCCTACAGCTCCACCCCGACGCGCAACAACACTGGCACCGGAGCCATCGCCGGTGCCTTGGGCGGGGCTCTGCTGGGTTATCTGACCAATACCTCGAACTCCGAAGAGGGCCGCAAGAACGCCCTGATCGGGGCCGGTATCGGTGCCTTGGGCGGCGCGGCCGTCGGCCAGTACATGGATCGCCAGCAACGCGCGCTGGAGGCCGAACTATCCGGTTCCGGCGTCGGAGTGGCGCGCCAGGGCGACAACCTTGTCCTGCGCATGCCGTCAGACGTGACCTTTGCTTCCAACCAGTCGACCGTGAACTCCAGCTTCTACGCGACCCTGGATGACGTAGCGGGTGTCTTGCAGCGCTATGACCAGTCGACCATCGACATCGTCGGCCATGCCGATTCCGACGGAGCCGACGACTACAACCTGAACCTCTCGCGTCAGCGCGCTTCGTCGGTTGCTCGCTATCTGGTCGATCGCGGAGTGCTGGCCGACCGCTTCTATGTCGACGGTCGCGGCGAGAGCGAGCCGGTTGCTTCCAACGCCACGGAATCCGGCAAGGCCCAGAACCGCCGGGTTGAAATCCTGATCCGCCCGTTCCGCGGCTGATCCGGCACCAGCCGAAAAGATGAAGGCGGCTCCTTTGCAGGGGCCGCCTTTTCTATGCCCGCCCGATGGACGAATAGCGGAAGCCGCGAGCCCGCATGTCGTCAGGGCGATAAACGTTCCTCAGATCGACCATGACCGGCTGCTTCAGCAGCAGCTTGACCCGGTCAAGGTCCAGCGCGCGGAACTGATCCCACTCGGTCAGGATGACCACGGCGTCGGCCCCTTCGACCGCGTCATAGGGGCCGTCTCTGAACACCACCCCGTCCAGCATCTTTGAGGCCTCGTGCATGCCCTCGGGGTCGAAGGCCTGAACCGTTGCGCCGGCCGCCATCAGGGCCGGGGCCACATCCAGAGATGGGGCATCGCGCATGTCGTCCGTGTTCGGCTTGAACGTCAGGCCCAGCAGGGCGACCGTCTTCCCCCTCAGGTCACCGTCCAGCGCCTTGCTGACCCGCTCCGCCATCGCCTTTTTGCGATCGTCGTTGATGCTGACGGTCGTCTCGATCAGCCGTACGGGCGTGCCCGCATCCGTCGCCGTCCGCACCAGGGCCAGGGTGTCCTTGGGAAAGCACGACCCGCCATAGCCCGGGCCCGCGTGCAGGAATTTCGAGCCGATCCGCTTGTCCAGGCCGATGCCTCGCGCAACCTGCTGCACATCCGCCCCCACCGCCTCGCACAGATCGGCCATCTCGTTGATGAAGGTGATCTTCATGGCCAGGAAGGCGTTGGCCGCATATTTCGTGAGTTCCGACGTCCGCCGCCCCGTGAACAGGATCGGCGTCTCATTCAGGTTCAGCGGGCGGTACAGCTCGCGCATCACGCCTTGGGCCCGCTCGTCCTCGGTGCCGACCACGACCCGGTCAGGCCGCTTGAAGTCCTCGATCGCCGCGCCTTCCCGGAGAAACTCGGGATTGGACACGACGGCAAAGTCCGCATCGGGTCGGCGTTCGCGGATGATCCGTTCGATCTCGTCACCCGTACCGACAGGGACAGTCGACTTGGTTACAACGACCGTGAAGCCCTCGATCAGGCCCGCGATTTCCTCGGCGGCGGCATAGACATAGGACAGGTCGGCGTGGCCGTCCCCCCGGCGCGACGGCGTGCCGACCGCGATGAAAACGGCGTCTGCAGCGCGAATGGCGTCGGCTCCATCGAGGGCAAACGACAGGCGGCCACCCCGCACATTGGAGGCGACCAGATCGTCCAGGCCCGGCTCGAAGATGGGGATCTCGCCTGCCTTCAGCCGCTCGATCTTGGAGACGTCCTTGTCGACGCAGGTCACCTCATGGCCGAAATCGGCGAAACAGGCCCCGGAGACCAGGCCGACATAGCCTGTGCCGATCATGGCGACGCGCATGGGAAATCCCTCTTTGACTAACTGCCGGGAATAGCGAGGCCGGTGGCTTTTGACCACCCGCGCCAAACGACACCGCCCGCCCTCGTTTCCGAAGGCGGGCGGCG
>NZ_JBZXEB010000003.1:0-527206 GCF_058725425.1 Brevundimonas sp. DW-iso22
CGCCGCCCGCCTTCGGAAACGAGGGCGGGCGGTGTCGTTTGGCGCGGGTGGTCAAGGACATGAAACCATCGGCTCCCGATCGCCGTATAGGATGAGGTGACGCCCCGTCGCAGGAGTCTTCCTATGGGCACTCGTCTTTCCGCCGCTCTATTCGCCATCGCCGTAGCGGCATGTTCTCCGGGAGAACCGGCCCAGAGTGCGCCCACATCTGCAACCGGCACTCAGGCTAACGACAGTGGGCGCCGGGAAGTGGCTGTCTTCGCCGGGGGATGCTTCTGGTCGGTAGAGGCCAATTTCGAGGCGATACCGGGCGTCGTATCTGCCGTTTCCGGCTTCTCTGGGGGACGCGTTGCAAACCCGACCTATGACCAGGTGGTCCGCGGGAATACGGGCCACCTCGAAGCGGTCCAGGTGACGTTCGACCCGGCCCGGATTACCTATCGCCAACTGGTTGATCGGTTCTGGCGAACGATAGACCCTACCGACCCGGACGGCCAGTTCTGCGACCAGGGCGCGCCCTATGCCACGGCTGTGTTCGCGACCGCCGCCCAGAAACCGGCAGCCCAAGCCTCACGCCGCGCCGCCGCGCCGCCGCGCCGCCGCGCAGCTTATCGGCAATGCGCGTTTTGTCACACCCGTGCGTGATGCCGCACGCTTCTGGCCCGCAGAAGCCTATCATCAGGATTTCGCACGCCTGAATCCCACACGCTATGGCGGTTATACCCGGTTCTGCGGCCGTGCCGCACGGCTTCGGGCCGTATGGGGCTCGGCGAATCGTTAGGCGTTCAAGGGGGTGTGGCCCTTCGGCAACCCCCGGTCACTGTCACACCGCTGTCACATGACTGTCGTCGCAGCTTCCCATCCCGGCCCTAGACGGAGCGTGATTTAGACGGGCCGGTCAGCGGCGCGTGGGCGCTTTCGCCCGAGCCATCTGGGGATAGATGATAATGATGAACCGCAAACGCGCGTTCTGGGCGACGACCGCCCTGTTCAGCGGCCTGCTTATGGCCGGTGCCGCTTCGGCCCAATCGACGGGTTCGGAAACGACAGAAGCCACCGAGCTGAGTGAAGTCGTTGCGACGGGTACGCGCGGACCGCGCAATATCGACGGCCTGGCCACAGCCGAGACCGTTTCGAAGACCCGTAACACGATCAGCCAGGAATTCATCTCGACCCAGACGCCGGGCCAGACGATCCTGCAGACGCTGAACCTGACGCCGGGCCTCAGCTTCACCAACACCGACTCTTACGGTTCGTCGGGCGGCAACATCCGCCTGCGCGGCTTCGACGGCAACCGCGTCTCGCTGACGTTTGACGGTATCCCGCTGAACGACACCGGCAACTATGCCACCTACACCAACCAGCAGCTGGACCCGGAACTGATCGAGCGCGCTACGGTCAACACCGGTTCGACCGACGTCGACAGCCCGACGGCTGCGGCCACCGGCGGCACCATCAACTATGTGACCCTGCGTCCGACCGCCGATTTCAGCGGCTGGGGACAGGCTTCGTTTGGCGATTTCGACTACCGCCGGTATATGTTCCTGATCAACTCTGGCGAGTTCGGCCCTTGGGGTACCTCGGCCTGGTTTGCCGTCTCCAAGACCGACTACGACAAGTTCAAGGGTCTGGGCGATCTGCAAAAGACGCAGTTCAATGCCCGCATCTATCAGCCGCTGGGCGACAACGGCGACTTCCTGTCGCTGTCAGGTAACTACAACGAGAACCGCAATAACAACTACCTCGGTCCGAACCTCGGTACGGCGACCGGCTCGATCCTGCCGCAGGTTGAAACCGACCCGCGCGGTTGGGACGTCGATTTCGACACGACCTACATCGCGCCAACCTTCCGCAACGGCTTGGCAGACAACGACGCCAACGGCTCGAACTTCTACGGTCTGCGCGTCAACCCCTCGAACACCGGCAGCATCCGTGGCCAGTCGCGCTTTACCCTTGCTGAAAATCTGGTCCTGACGGTTGACCCGTCATTCCAGTACACCTTGGCAAACGGCGGCACCCAGCAGGCCGTCCTGGCAGAAAATGACGCCCTGCTGCGCGGGTCCTTCGCCACCGGCGGCGTAGACCTGAATGGTGACGGGGACATTCTGGATCGCGTTCGCGTCATGACGCCGTCCAACACGAACACCCACCGCTATGGTCTGAACACCTCGCTGATCTGGGACCTGAACGACAACCACCGTCTGCGCGCCGCCTATGCGCTCGACTTCGGTCGTCACCGCCAGACCGGTCAGTACGGCCGCGTGAACTTCTCGAACCCGACCAACCCTCGCTTCGTCGACTGGTTCGGCGGTCGCAACGACGAGAATAACCGCGTGGTGAACCTCGACGGCTACGAGCTTCGGTCGCGTGACCGTCTCTCGATCGCCGAGTTGAACCAGTTCTCGGTTGAGTACCGTGGTCAGTTCATGGATGATGCTCTGACCCTGAACATCGGTGTCCGCGCTCCATTCTTCACCCGTGAGCTGAACAACTTCTGCTACACGCAGAACTCTTCGTCGAATGTGCGTTGCACCACCGAAACGCCAATCACGACCTTCCTGCCGGTTGGCGGCGTAGCCGCTCCGATCCCGTTCGGTGACGTCCGCTTCGGCACAAGCAATACAGTCTACATTGCGCCCTATTCGCGCGAAGTGAAGTACGACGACATCCTGCCCAACTTCGGTGCCTCGTACCGTTGGGGCGAAGGTCACTCGGTCTATGTGAGCTACGCCGAGACCCTGTCGGCTCCGCGTACGGACAGCCTCTACGGCGTTCGCCGCTTCGCCGACGGCTCGATCGGTAACCCGACCGTTCAGCCGGAGAATGCCCAGAACTTCGACCTGGGCTACCGCTACTCGAACCCGACCCTGGTCGGCACCGTCTCGGTGTTCGCCAACAACGAAGAGAACCGTATCGTCAGCTCCTTCGATGAGGATCTGGGTCAGTTCGTCGACCGTAACGTCGGTGCGGTCGAGCGTATCGGTGCCGAAGGCTCCATCGGCTGGTCGCCGATCGAAGCCCTGAGCCTGTATGGTTCGGCCACTTGGATCAGCACCGAAGTGCAGGACGATTACGTCAACAACACCGTTGGCGGCGTTCCGCAGATCGTTGCCACCAAAGGCAAGGAACTGGTCGAGACACCGGAGTGGATGCTGGCAGCACGCGCCAGCTACCAGTTCACCCCGTATCTGGAAGCCGGCATTCAGGCCAAATATACCGGCGAACGCTGGGTGACCGACGTCAACGACTTCAAGGTTGACGCCTTCACCACCGTCGACGCCAACGTCCGGTTCGACCTGGCGCAGTTCGGCTACGAAGGAACGTTCATCCAGGTGAACGCCGACAACATCTTCGACGAGCAGTACTACGCCAACCTGGGCACGCGCGCCTCGGCGACCCCGGGCACGCCCGGCTTCAGCCAGCCCTTCGCTTCGGTCGGCGCTCCGCGCACGATCTCGGCGACCCTGCGGGTGGCCTTCTAAACCAACCCAAACGTCGACTGAATGAACTGAGGCGGTCCGGAAACGGGCCGCCTCTTTTCTTTGCGCTGATGCCTGCCACGGGATCGCCCGCAGACCGCGCGAGTTGAAGTCCCGGGCTGGGGTGTCTATCTGGCGCAGTCCGCACACGGTCTGCCCGCCGACGTTCCAAGGATCAGCTTTCGCCATGACCACCCCCATACCCGCCGAATGGGCACCGCACCGGGCCATGTGGGTCGGCTGGCCCAGCCATGCCGAGCTGTGGGTGGACAATCTGGAGGAGGCACGCGCCGAGGTGGAGGCTCTTGTACGGGCTCTGGCGGGACCTGGACGCGAGCAGGTCAAGCTGATGACCGGACATCCGGATGTATTTCCTGAAACGAAGGCGCGGTTCGCCGATGTCGCCAATGTCGAGGTCGTGGACGGTCTGTTCGGGGACATCTGGCTGAGGGACACCGGCCCGATCTTCAAGGCGGGATCGACCCGTGCAGCCGCGTTCCAGTTCAACGGCTGGGGCGGCGAGTTCGAGATGGAGCACGACGACACGGTCGCCACCCAGATCGGGGCGGCCTCGGGCGTGCCGCTGGATCGCAACGACTTTATTCTGGAAGGCGGGGCACTGGATCATGACGGTCAGGGCACCGTCCTGACCACACGCCAATGCCTGCTGAACCGCAATCGCAATGCCGACTGGACCGAGGAGAAGGCCGAGGCGGCGCTGGCCGAGGCGATTGGCGCACGCAAGGTACTGTGGCTGGGCAACGGCTTGCTGAACGACCACACCGACGGCCATGTCGACAATCTGGCCCGGTTCGTCGCGCCGGGCGTGGTCGCGCATCCTGTGGCCTGGGGCCGGGGCGATCCCAATGACGACGCCTATGCCGATCTGGCGCGGACGCTGTCGACCATGACGGATGCCGAAGGTCAGCCGATCCGCCTGCTGCCCCTGCCCTCGCCCGGCTTCGTCGCCGATGCCGACGGCAGGCCCGTGCCGGCCAGCCACATGAACTTCCTGATCGCCAATGGTGCGATAATCGTGCCGACCTATGGCGACGCCCGCGCCGCTAACCTGGCGTGTCAGGGACTGGCGACGGTCTTCGCCGACCGCGAGATCATTCCCCTGCCTTCGATCAACATCCTGACCGGCGGCGGGTCGTTCCACTGCATCTCCCAGCAGGAGCCCGCCTGATGCCCCGCACGATTTCCGTCGCCGCCATCCAGACCTCCTATGGCACGGACATGCAGGAGAACATCGACAAGACGATCGCTCTGATCCGTCAGGCCGCAGCCAAGGGCGCACAGGTCATCCTGCCCAGTGAACTGTTCCAGGGGCCTTATTTCTGCGTCAGCCAGGAGGAGCACTGGTTCGCCACCGCCTATCCGTGGCGCGAGCATCCGGCGGTCGTCCAGTTGCAGCCGGTGGCGCGGGAACTGGGCGTGGCCATCCCCGTCTCGATCTTCGAGAAGGAGGGCCACCACTATTTCAACTCTCTGGTCATGCTGGACGCCGACGGCGAGGCACTGGGCGTCTATCGCAAGAGCCATATCCCCGACGGCCCAGGCTATCAGGAGAAGTACTATTTCCGGCCAGGCGATACGGGCTTCAAGGTCTGGGACACCCGCTTCGGCCGGATCGGCGTCGGTATCTGCTGGGACCAGTGGTATCCGGAATCGGCGCGGGCGATGGCCCTGCTGGGTGCCGACATCCTGATGTATCCTACCGCCATTGGCTCGGAACCGCATGACGAGACCCTGGACACCGCCCTGCCCTGGCAAAGGGCGATGCAGGGTCATGCCGTGTCGAATGTGACGCCCGTGGTCGCCGCCAACCGCATCGGCCATGAGACGGTGACCGAGGTGGGTCAGACCTTCTACGGCCACTCCTTCATCGCCGATCACCGCGGCGATCTGGTCGAGCAGTTGAAGGATGAGGAGGGCGTGCTGGTCCACACCTTCGATCTGGATTTCCTGGATCGTTACCGCGCGGCCTGGGGCTTCTTCCGCGACCGCCGTCCAGAGTTGTATGGGGCATTGTCCAGCCCACGACCGGCCTGAGACCTAGTCCCCCAGAATAGCCTGACCCTGCGCCAAGGCCAGACCTTCAGAGGCACACCCGGGGTTGGTCAGGCCCTCGGCACGCGCAGCGATGAGCTCGGCACGCGCCGCCTCCAGATCGAGCGCGAAATCGTCCTCGGTCGATGAAGCCTCGTAAAGAGCGACGCCGAGGGCATGGCCTACAGCGACATCAGAGGGCCAGTTGGTCGCGCAGACGGCACGGCTGAAGCCGATCTCCTGTCCCATCTGACGGGCGGTAAGAGCACGGTCCGGGGCCAGGTCGGCGAACATCTCGCCGTAGGCCGCGCCTGCGACGGCGGCTACGGACGGATAACTGGTGGCCCCTAAACGGCTTGCCTCGTTCAGCCGCTGGCAGGATCGTCGCTCCGGCACAGCGAGCGGTCGCAGCCGTGGATGGCGCGCAACCAGATCAACGGCAAGACGCTTGGAATCGACCAGCAACCGCCCCATTACGCGGTCGAGCGCGGGGCGCGGCTGTTCGGCCAGACGCGTGCCCAGGGCGCAGTCGAAATGCTGTGCCGCTTCCGGCGGCCGGACCTCGGCATGGGCCGTAGCCATCCACCAGCGGTCTGTGTCTTCCAGCGCGCGAAAGCGCTGGGATAGAGCGATATCGCGGGCCTGTTCCGGGCTGTTGGCGGATGGGGCTTTGGGTACGGTTTCTGCGAGCGCAGCGGACTGATCCGCGCTCAAATATCCTGCCACCCAGTCAGTCTGACCCAGGGGGGTCGAAGCACAACCGGCGACCAATACCGCCCCAATCAGCGGCACCGCCAGTCGGCCCGCCAAGGGTTTCACCGCCCGGCGGTCCAGCTCAGTTGCACATTGGTGGGACCATCTTCGCCTGGCGTGGCGACAACGCTCAGCAGTTTGCCGGTCCCGTTGGCACCGTCTCCGGCTGAATAGGCCCGAGCCCCGCCCTGGTTCATCGAGGCAATGGTTGTCAGGCCCGTCGCTTCGGCCTGCTCACGATAGAAGGTCACAACCGCATCAGGTTCGGCCTCAGTCGTGAATGTCAGTATGCCGCCCGGCCCAGTCGGTCCGCGAGCGATCGTTGCCGGGCCGACTGTCGTCGCATCAGGGTAGAGGACGGCAAAGTCCGGCGCGTTGGGTGCTGCGGGCACGGCCGCAGAGACCGCAGTCGTGCCGGAGGAGGCTTCTACAGTGGAAGTCGCGGCTGCGGGGGTCGCCACATCATCCGTCGCAGGGGCCTTGGGTTCGGCATCTCCGCCACAGGCTGTCACGGCCAGGGCCGCCAGTACTGCGCTGCCCGCGAAAATGCGCTTCATTCCTTACGTCCCTGGTTATTCTATTGTTCCGCTCACCGTGGCCCAAGGGTGGGGCGGCGGCAAGGCGGCTTGGCGTTCGCGCGGTGTCTGGATGCTGACGGCGCGGCGAGTGTGTTCAGCCGGTCGCAGCGTCGGCTTCGCCCTTGGCGGATTTGTCGTCGCCGGTGTTGTTCACAGGGTCCGGGTCTGCCGGGCGGTCAGCATTGCGCTCTGCCGAGGCCCGGCCTTCACTGGCCAGCGCCTTGTTGATGATGTCAGAGTCCGGATCGTCATCCGAACCGGACGCCGCGCCGCCTTGCAAAGAACCCGCACGCGTATCGGAGCCCGAATCCGTTCCTGACAAGGCCCTGTCCAGGGCCTCGCGCATGCCGTCGGGCGTGCGTCCCAGATCGGGTTTCTCGCCCATGGAGTCGGCCTCAGCGGCGTCGTCGGTCTGGGGCTTGGGATCGGGCTGTTGATCGGTCATGGCGCGCTCCTTGGTGTCTCCGACAAAGCGCGATGGCAGCGCAGGGGTTCCCCTCAGGCGGCGACCTTGCGCCTCAGTCGCGCGATCCGGCGCAGGCGGCGCCAGAACCGGCCACGGTCAGGCTCAGGATAGGGCTGCAGGTTCTCGACGAACTGCTCCGCCGAGGCCCGCCAACTGAACTTTTCGGCATAGGCGCGGACCGTCGCACGATCACACTCCAGAGCCTTGAGGCAGGCAGTCTTCAGATCATCGTCGATGGCACCGGCGCTGGAGCCCGGGATAATGTCAATGGGGCCGTGGGCCGGATAGGCGGCAACCGGCGTGCCCGTGCCCATCGCCTCCAGGATCACCAGGCCGAAGGTGTCGGTCCAGCTGGGGAAGACAAAGACGTCGGCGTCACGGAAGCACCGCGCCAGCTCTTCGCCGAACTTCGCGCCCAAGAACTTGGCCTGCGGGTATTTTTCTTTCAGCTCGGCGCGCGCCGGGCCGTCACCAACGATGATCTTGGTGCCGGGCAGATCCAGCTCCAGGAAGGCTTCGATGTTCTTCTCGACAGCGACGCGGCCGACGTT
Source organism: Brevundimonas sp. DW-iso22 (assembly GCF_058725425.1). Classification (NCBI taxonomy): domain Bacteria; kingdom Pseudomonadati; phylum Pseudomonadota; class Alphaproteobacteria; order Caulobacterales; family Caulobacteraceae; genus Brevundimonas; species Brevundimonas sp. DW-iso22. The sequence continues at coordinate 7,880 of NZ_JBZXEB010000003.1, forward strand.
GAGGAAGAACGGGCGCGGCCAGTCCTTGCCTCCCAGTTCGTCATAGATGCGTTCGAGGTCCGGATTGAACTGTTCGGTATCCACGCCCCGCGTCCAGGGCGAGACGTTGCGGAACCCGTGCGCCATCAACTCATCGCGCAAGGTTGGCGTCGCCACCATCAGCCGCCCGGACGGCTTGTGGAACCACTTCATATAGGCGTAGCCGACCTGCACCGGGATCGGGAATCGGGCCGAGACGTACTCCGGGAATTTGGTGTGATAGCTGGTCGTGAACGGCAGTTTCCACTCCACGCAGATGCGCCGCGTGGCGATCCCGATAGGCCCTTCGGTGGCGATGTGGACCGCCTCGGGCTCAAAGGCGCGCAGGCGTTCGCGGATCTCTTCTTCAGCACCCAAAGCCAGGCGGATTTCCGGATAGGTCGGGCAGGGAATGGTCTTGAATTGACTGGGCTCGATGACCTCGACCTCATGGCCCATGCCGCGGCATTCCGCGATGGTCCGGGTCAGGGTACGGACGACGCCGTTGACCTGGGGCTCCCAGGCGTCGGTGGCCAGAACGATGCGCATGTGGGCCAGTTGGCTCCGCCGTTGATCGGAGGGACGGTCTAGCGGTTTGCGGTGACGTTGGCGAGACTGGGTCAAAGCGGCAAGGCCGTCGTCGACTTCACCTCTTCGAGGACGGCATAGGTTCGCGTCTCGCGCACGCCCGGCATCTTGACCAGAACGTCTCCCAGAAAGGCGCGATAAGCCTCCATGTCGCCGACGCGTGCCTTGATCAGATAGTCGAAACCGCCCGCCACCATATGGCACTCCAGCACTTCGGGCTGACGGCGTATGGCCTCGGCGAAGGCTTCGAACATGTCGCCCGTCGTGCGGTCCAGCAGCACCTCGACGAAGATCATCAGGCCGCGCCCGACCTTGGCCGGGTTGATCAGGGCCGCATAGCCGGTGATGACCTTCTTCTCGCGCAGCCGCCGCATCCGCTCGAAACAGGCGGCGGGTGACAGGTTACAACGCCGGGCCAGCTCCGCATTGGAGATACGGCCATCGTCCTGAAGGACTCGCAACAGGCGGCGGTCCACGGCATCCAGAGCTTCCATCGGCGAGAGACCCTTTTGCCGGAACATCCTTCGTTTCAGCCGCTTATCATACGATGCACATTCGGTCATCTCCGCCATATATGCGCCGTGACACCAGGACAATTTCAAGCATGACCACCGCCGACTTCTCCCCCTCAAGCGTCGCCGGATGGGACACGCTGGACCACGGCAAATTCTCCGATGAGCGAGAGGCCGTGGCCGCCAATCTCGCCCGTATTCCTCTAGACTCCGCCGAGCGGGCCAAGGTGCTGGAGGTCGCGACCCGACTGGTCGAGGGCGCACGTGAATCGGCCGATCAACAGGGCGTGGTCGAAAGCTTCTTGCAGGAGTTTTCGCTGGGGACCCGCGAAGGGCTGGCGCTGATGTGTCTGGCAGAGGCCCTGCTGCGCGTGCCGGACGAGGAGACCCGCGACCGGCTGATCGCCGAAAAGATCGGCTCGGCCGACTGGGCCAAACATCTGGGGCAGTCCGACAGCCTGTTTGTCAACGCCTCGACCTGGGGCCTGATGCTGACCGGTCGTCTGGTCGATGTGGATGAGGATGCCCGTCGCGACCTGCCCGGCTTCCTGCGGCGCGTGGCGGGCCGCATCGGCGAGCCGGTGATCCGTCAGGCCGTCGCCGCCGCCGTGCGCATGATGGGCGAGCAGTTCGTCGTCGGCCGCACGATCAACGGGGCGCTGAAGCGGGCCAATCGTGAGAAGTGGCTGTGCAGCTTCGACATGCTGGGCGAGGGTGCCCGCACCGTTGCCGACGCCGAACGCTATGAAAAGGTTTATGCCGAGGCCATCCACGGCGTCGGCAAGGCCATGCCGTCGCGGCCGGACATGCGCGGGCCCCAGACGGGCCACGGCGTCTCGGTCAAGCTGTCGGCCCTGTCGCCCCGCTATGAGGCCACGCACGAGGCGCGCGTCTGGGAAGAACTGTATCCTCGCGTCAAACGCCTCGCCCTGATCGCGGCCTCCTATGACATCAACTTCTGCATGGATGCCGAGGAAGCCGACCGTCTGGCCCTGTCGTTGAAGCTGCTGGACAGGCTGGCCAACGACCCGGACCTGGGTGAGTGGAAGGGACTGGGCCTGGCGGTCCAGGCCTATCAGAAGCGGGCCCCCGAGGTGATCGCGCGCGTCGCCGCCCTGGCCGAAACCTCGGGTCGCCGGATCATGGTGCGGCTGGTCAAGGGGGCATACTGGGATACCGAGATCAAGCGGGCCCAGGTCATGGGCCGTATCGATTATCCCGTCTTCACGACCAAGGCCGCGACCGACCTGAACTATCTGGTCTGTGCCCAGGCCATACTGGACGCCTCGCCGCATCTGTATGGCCAGTTCGCCACCCACAACGCCACGTCCCTGGCCGCCGTCCACTACATGGCCAATCGCGCCGGGGTGAAGATGGAGTTCCAGCGCCTGCACGGCATGGGCGAGGCGCTTTACGATGCCGCAGCCGAGATGTGGGGCGCGGAGAAGATCGTCGTGCGCGGCTATGCCCCCGTCGGCGGGCATGAGGAACTGCTGCCTTATCTGGTGCGCCGTCTGCTCGAGAATGGGGCCAACTCCTCCTTCGTGCATGCCCTGCTGGACGAGCGCATCCCTGCCTCCACCGTCGCCGCCGACCCCATCTTCGAGGTCGAGGCCCATCCCGACCGCCACGCCAAGATCCCCACCCCCAAGGACATGTACATGGACCGCCAGAACTCGCTGGGCCGCGACTATTCACAGAGCGCCGACCGCGAGCGCCACGCCCTGGCTCTGGCCGAGGTCGACAGCGAGAAGTTCAACTCGGGCCCGCTCATCGGCGGTCGGCTTCAGGCCGGGACCGACCCTCAGGACGTAACCAATCCACTGGATCGCCACCAGGTGCTGGGCCATGTGTCCGAGGCCACGCCGGCAGAAATCGACACGGCCCTGAACGCCGCTGCCAAGGCCCAGGTCGCCTGGGATCGCAAGGGCGGCGCAGGCCGCGCCCCGATCCTGCGCGCCATGGCCGATGCGCTGGAGGCCGACATGGACCGGCTGATCGCCCTGCTGGCCCGTGAGGCGGGCAAGACCCTGAACGACGGCGTGGCCGAGGTGCGCGAGGCTGCCGACTTCTGCCGCTACTACGCCATGCTGGCCGAACGTGATTTCGGCGGACGCGAGGAGCTAAAAGGTCCGGTCGGGGAGATCAACCAGCTGGTCCTGCACGGTCGCGGTATCTTTGCCTGCATCAGCCCCTGGAACTTCCCCCTGGCCATCTTCACCGGCCAGATCGCAGCCGCCTTGGCCGCCGGGAATGCCGTCCTGGCCAAGCCCGCAGAACAGACCCCTCTGATCGCTGCCGAGGCCGTACGCCTGTTCCACAAGGCGGGCCTGCACCCCGACCTGCTGGCCCTGGTCCCCGGTCGTGGCGAGACGGTGGGCGCGACGCTGGTTTCCCATCCGGCCATTGACGGCGTGGCCTTCACGGGCGGCACCGACACCGCCTATGCGATCAACCGCGCCATCGCCGCGCGGCCCGGTGCCATCATTCCCTTCATCGCCGAGACCGGTGGTCTGAACGGCATGTTCGTGGACTCCACCGCCCTGCGCGAACAGGTCATCGACGACGTCATCAACTCGGCCTTCGGCTCTGCGGGCCAGCGCTGCTCGGCCCTGCGCATCGTCTATGTGCCCAAGGAGGGTGCCGATGCCCTGATCGAGGGGCTGAAGGGCGCTCTGGCCGTTCAGGTCGTAGGCGACCCGACCGATCCCGCCACCGACATCGGCCCGGTCATCGACGCCGAGAGCCGCGCCCTGCTGGAGGCCCACGTCGCCCGCCTGCGCAAGGAGGCCAAGGTCATCGCCCGCGCCACCCTGCCCTCAGGTTCGGAACGCGGCGACCTCTTCGCCCCGACCATAGCCGAGATACCCACGCCAGACTTCCTAGAGCGCGAGGTCTTTGGCCCGATCCTGCACATCTATCGCTATGAGCCCAAGGACCTGAAGACCGTCGCCGGCAAGCTGGCCGCGCGCGGCTATGGCCTGACGCTCGGTGTGCACAGCCGTATCGAAGCCTTTGCCGAGGAAGTGATCCGCCTGGTTCCCGCCGGCAATGTCTACATCAACCGCTCGATCACCGGCGCGGTCGTGGGCGTCCAGCCCTTCGGCGGCGAGGGCCTGTCCGGCACCGGTCCGAAGGCCGGCGGCCCCAACAGCCTGATCCGCTATGCGGCGGAAAAGGCGATCAGCAACAACATCTCGGCGCAGGGCGGCGACCCGGCGCTGTTGAATCTCTGAACGACGAAAGCCGGCTCCACTGGCGTGGAACCGGCTCCCGTCATCCCTTGACGCACACCACCTGACGCAGGGTGTGCACGACCTCGATCAGGTCGCTCTGTGCCGCAATGACCGCGTCGATATCCTTGTAGGCCATCGGCGTTTCATCGATCACCTCGGCGTCCTTGCGGCACTCGACGCCTTCGGTGGCGCGGACGTGGTCCTCGATCGTGAAGCGGCGCTTGGCCTCGGTCCGGCTCATCGCCCGACCAGCACCGTGTGAGCAGGTGCAGAACGAGTCCGCATTGCCCTTGCCGCGCACGATGAAGGATTTCGCCCCCATCGAGCCGGGGATGATGCCCAGTTCATCCAGCTTGGCCGACACCGCACCCTTCCGGGTCAGGAACACGTCCTTGCCGAAGTGGCGCTCCTTCGAGACGTAGTTGTGGTGGCAGTTCACCGCTTCCTTCGTCGTCTCCAGATCCGGCCAGAACGCGCGCAGCACGTTCAGGACGCTGTCCATCATCACCTCGCGGTTGGCGCGGGCATACTTCTGCGCCCACGACACCGCCTTGACGTAGTCGTTGAAGCCCTCCGAGCCTTCCGGGAAGTAGGCGAGGTCCTGATCCGGCAGGTTCAGAAACCAGCGCCGGGCTTCATGCTTGGCCCGCTCGATGAAATAGGTCCCGAACCGGTTTCCCACCCCGCGCGAGCCAGAGTGCAGCATCACCCACACGTCGCCCGCCTCATCGAGGCAAAGCTCGATGAAGTGGTTGCCCGTGCCCAGAGTGCCCAGGTGGCCAAAGCCACGCGGATGCGCGGCCTTGGGGTGTTTATCCACCACGGCGTCGTAGCCGGCCTTGAGGTCCGCCCAGCGGGTGACCGCCGAAGCCGGCGGCCCGCCGGCCCATGCACCCTTGTCGTTTCGCCCGCCATTATCGGTACGGCCGTGCGGAACAGCCGCCTCGATGGCGGAGCGGATGCCCGACAGATCGTCCGGCAGGTGTTCGGCGCGGATCGAGGTCCGCACAGCCATCATGCCGCAGCCGATGTCCACGCCCACGGCGGCCGGGATGATGGCCCCCACGGTTGGGATCACGGATCCCACAGTCGCGCCCATGCCCCAGTGCACATCGGGCATGACCGCGACGTGTTTGTGGATGAACGGCAGCGAGGCCACGTTCTTCAGTTGTTTGAGCGCCGCATCCTCGATGGGCACCCCACGGGTCCAGGCCTTGATCGGCACATGGCCCGGGTCGTCGATCACGTCATAGCCACGCATGGCCGACGTCTCCTTCTCTGTCTGATCCTCTCGGACCGACCGTCAGGCGCCTTGCGGATACAAGAAACCCCTCCGGCCGATGGCGAGAGGGGTTGCTGGAAAAACCGAAGTCGATGGACCTCTGTTCCTATGCTTCCTCCACACGCGCGCCATTGCCCTCGACCGGCTGGCGGTCGAGCTGCATAGGCAGGCTTGCATTGGAGCGATAGATGAACATGGTCGTCTCGTTTTCGGGAGGCCGCTGATATCCGAAGCCTGTTGAGAAAGCCAGCCCGAAAATCCTTCAGCCATTCGGCCAGCCCCCGGCCCGACTGAGCGCGCTCGGGGCCGGGCGGCCGATCTTGTCGCCGATCCAGCGGGCCGTCTCGATCAGGGCATTCAGATCGTAGCCGGTGGTGAACCCCGCACGCTCCAGCATATAGACCAGGTCCTCGGTGGCGATATTGCCGGTGGCCCCCGGCGCGAAGGGACAGCCGCCTATGCCGCCAACCGAGGCGTCCAGCACGTCCACTCCGGCCTCGACACCTGCATAGGCATTGGCCAGACCGGTGTTGCGGGTGTCGTGGAAATGCAGTCGCAGGGTCGTATCCGGCGCGGCCTTGCGGGCCGCCTCGACCATGCGGGTCACGGCCCACGGATTGCCCACGCCGATCGTGTCGGCCAAGGCGATTTCGGCGACGCCCATGGCCGCGATCCGGCCGACGAGCTCGGCGACCTGATCCACCGAGACCTCGCCGTCGAACGGGCAGCCCCAGACGCACGACAGGGTCGCCGACAGGGACGGCGTCCCGCCGGACGAGCTTTCGCCATTGGCGCGGCCGGCGACGATGTCGGCCAGCATCTGGACCTGCTGATCCACCGACAGCCCCTGATTCTTGAGGCCAAAGCCGTCGGTGGCACTCATGGCCACATTGACCTCGTCCACCGCCGTACCGAGCGCGCGGTCATAGCCCTTGCCGTTCAGTACCAAGCCGATGCGGCTGCGTCCCGGCTGATGAGGCAGGGCGGCCATGACCTCTTCGGCCCCGGCCATCTGCGGCACATACTTCGGATGGACGAAGCTGACAGCTTCGATCCGCCGCGCGCCCGCCCCCTCGAGCCGTCGGACCAGATCGGCGCGGACAGCGGGTTCCAGCACCGCCTTTTCGTTCTGAAGTCCGTCGCGGGGACCGACCTCGACGATAGTGACAGGCCGGCTCACCGAGCGGACTCTGGCGTGGCAGCGGGCGGCGGAGCCGGTGTTGGTCCCGCAACAGGAGCCGGGGCCGGTGCAACGGCCTGACCCGGCGCAGGCACGATGACCACAGGAGGCTCGTCCGGCCCGGGCGCAGGCACCAGGGCAGTCTCGGGCGGGTCTTCGGTGATGGAGGCCGGATCGACGCCGTCCTCGGTGGTCGTCTCGACCTCCAGCGGTGTCGGAGCGGATCGCCGCAGGGTCGGCCGGACCCGTTCCGGCGGCGCATAGACGGTCAGAGTCACGTCATCGCCCTGCGAATAGTTGTGGCCGCGCACGACCCCGACCTCCCGCCCGGTGACGTTCAGGGCAGTGCTGGCGGCCCGGAAGGCATCGGCGTCGTGGGCCTCAACGATGACAGGTCGCCCCTCGGCCAGGGCGGCAGCGGCCCCCGCCGCGTCCGTCAACTCGGTATCTTTCCCGGTCAGGAAGACGAAGCTGGGCTCGTGAAAGCCGGTGATGGCGACCGGCCCATTACGACCCTGACTGGGCAGCAGGTCGGCATTGCCCAACACCTCGACCAGTTGCGGCGCGATGGCCAGCGGTTTGAGCTGGCGGATGGTCCCAGCCAGCCCTGCATGGGCCACCAGGCCCAGGGTGATCGAGATCAGCACCGCCGTCACCGCCGCCCGGTGCATCAGCAGGAATGCCCCGACCAGGGCCGCAAGAGCCGCAAAGACGATGGTCAGGGTTGCCCAGGTCTGGGCCGTCGACCGTCCGAACTCTGTCAGGCCATAGACGGTGATGAGGACGACGACCAGGCCGGCTAACAGCGCCAGCGCTGCCCCCGTGATGCGCGACACCTTGCCGATCGGCTGGGTCAGGGCGGCCGCCGCCAGCAGGGCGATCGCGCCGAAGGTCGGCAGGGTGTAATGCGCCAGCTTGGTCGGCGTCAGCTCGAAGATCAGCCAGGCCGGCACCAGCCAGCAGACCAGGAACCGCACAGCGGGCTCGGCGCGTCGATGCCAGCAGGTCGACAGGGCCGCGGGCAGTACCAAGGTGGCCGGGAACAGCAGGACCGGGGCCAGCAGCAGGAAATAGCCCGGCCAGGCCCCGTGGCTTTCATGTCCGCCCGCGATCTTGGGGGCCAGGTCGCCGACGATAGCCTCGCGCCAGAAGCCGCCATCGGTGGCGATGGTGATGGCGATGGCCCACGGCCCGACGATCAGGGCGACCAGCGGCAGACCCCAGCCCCAGCCCAGGCTGCGCAGCCATTTGAAGTCGCGGTCCCAGATCGACAACGCGATTATGGCCGGCGCTACGACAATCAGGCCGATCGGCCCCTTGATCAGTATCGACAACCCCAGCCCGAACCAGAACATCAGCTTGTGCGGTCTCAGGGGTATCTCGCCCGCCCGCCGCGCCAGATACACACGCGCCAGACCCGCCATCGACAGGGTCACGGCGGCGCAGAGCATGGCGTCGGTCTTGGCGATCCCCGCTTCGGTCGACAGCAGGAAACTGGCCCCCAGCATCGCTCCGGCCAGGAACCCCGCGCGCTGGCCGAACATCGCCGCCCCCGCCCAGGCGCACGCGGCCGCCGCCAGCATGGCCGCCAGCAGCGAGGGGATGCGATAGGCCGAGATGTCTCGTGCCTCGACGCCCGAGGTGACAGACACGGCCACCGCCTGCATCCAGTAGATGCCGACCGGCTTTTTCCAGCGCGGATCATCCTGAAAACGGATGTCGACATAGTCACCGCTTTGCAGCATCTGCGACGTCGCCTGGGCATAGCGGCTCTCATCGCGATCCAGCGGCGGCAACAGCATGACCACCGGCAGGCCGGCGAACAGGGCCACAAAGGCTGCGAGCAGCGGGCCACGCCAGCCGGCGATGTAACGATCAAAGTCGAGACGCATCATGATGAACGTCCTTACACGCCCCTCCGGCCTTCGTCATGCCTGCACATTCCGGCCCCTCCCCCACGCGCCCGAACTCGGCTAGACACGGTTGATGAACGAAGCCCTGCCCGACATTTCCGTCGTCGTCCCTGTCCATAACGAACAGGGGGCGGCCGCGCCGCTGGCCCGCGAGATCGCCGAGGCCTTCGAGGGCCGATCCTACGAGATGGTCTTCGTCGACGATGCCTCACGCGACGACACCCTGGCCGAACTGCGCAGCCTGATGGCCGAACTGCCGACGCTGCGGGTGCTCAGCCACGCGACCAATGCGGGCCAGAGCCGGGCCGTGCGTACGGGCGTCCTGGCGGCTCGCGCGCCCATCGTGGTGACCCTGGACGGCGACGGCCAGAACCCCCCGGCCGATGCCCCCCGACTGGCCGACCTTCTGGCCGCATCACCCGCCACCGTCGGCCTGGTGGGCGGTGTGCGATCAAATCGTCAGGATTCGGAGGCCAAACGCTGGGCCTCGCGCTGGGCCAACCGCATCCGCAAGAAGCTGCTGGCCGACGATGCCGACGATACGGGTTGTGGGCTTAAGGCCTTTCGGCGCGACCTCTTCCTGCGGCTTCCCTATTTCGATCACATCCACCGCTACCTGCCGGCCCTGATGATCCGCGAGGGCTATCAGAACCTGTATCTGGACGTGGACCACCGTCACCGCGAGGTCGGCCAGTCGAAATACACCAACTGGGGACGGCTGATGGCCTCGGTCTCGGACCTGATGGGCGTGGTCTGGCTGAAATCGCGCTCGCGCCAACCGGGGTCGATCTCGGAGTTTTGAGGCCAATGGCGAAGGGCATCGCCTTGCGTTAAGCATGGCTCTTGGACGCGGCGCTCGCGTCCATGCTCGGGGAGCCTGTCATGCTGATCGCCCTGCCGCTGCTGGTCATTCCGGTGGTGCTCTACAACATCGTGGTCCTGAGCGGACTGATGGGCGACGGCGGCATGGGCGCAGGCGCAGATGCCATCCTGCGCGATCCGATCTTCTCCATCCCCATGGCCTCGGGCGCGGACTGGAGCGTGGGTGCCGGCGATCTGATCCTGCTGCTGTCGCTGGTGCTGCTGTTCTTCGAGCTGTTGAAGTCGACGTCCAGCCAGCGGATCGCCATCGTCAATCACGCCCTGTCGATGATCCTGCTGGTGGTCTGCCTGGTCGAGTTCCTGCTGCTGCGCGGGTTCGCGACCTCGACCTTCTTCCTGATCGGAACGATGGTCCTGCTGGACGTGCTGGCCGGGTTCATCGTAACGATCATCTCGTCGCGCAAGGACCTGGACTTCGGCGCGGGTCGGTGACGCTGCGCAGTCGCCCTCAAGTAGCCGCTAGGCGATAGGGCTAAATCAAGAAAAGCCGACGAACAGCACCGCAACCACGGTCACATCAAAGGCGCGGGCGAGGAAGGTGAGCATGGCGGGTGTCCGGCAGATGGGCGATCAGCCCCATCACCAGCAAGGACCGTGCCGCGATCAGATGTCGGTGTCGGTTGCCTTGCCCGGCAGCGGCCGCCGCTCCGACGGTCCCGAATATTCCGCGCCCAGATAGGTGTTTCGAGCCGCGCCCAGCACAGGCGGGCCACCCTTCAGCCCACGCTTCTGACCTGACTGGCCCAGCAGCTGGGCGGCAAAGGCGGCAGGCGACGCATCGACGGGCGACGTAGGGGCAGGTCTTGCCGGGCTGGGTTCGTGATCCATGACGGGTCCGACCGGAACCACCTCACGGCGCGCCTGCATCGCTTCGGCCCGGCGCTCCTCGCCCCGTCGCTGGCTGGATCGACGCTCGCGCGGCTGGACCGCAGAGATGGGGCGAACGTCGTCGCTCATGTCATTCCGCCTTGCCCGGCTTTACCCCCGCCAGTCGATCCAGTTGATCGCGCATCTCTTCCATCTGACGCTGCATCATGGCCAGGGGGTCGGTCATGGGCGGCGGGGTTTCGGAGGCGGCCGGAGCCTTGGGCATGACGGCACCGAAACCGGGCCACATCTTCATGGCCTCGCTGAACATGGCCATGTTGCGCTTGACGGCCTCGTCCATCAGGCCTGCGCCCGGCGTCGCCCCGAAGGCCTTGGAGAACTGACCCCTGATCTGCTCCTGCTGGCGGGTGAAGCTGTCCAGCGACATCTCCAGATAGCTGGGCAGCACGCCCTGCATCTGGCCGCCGTAGAAGCCGATCAACTGACGCAGGAACTGTACGGGCAGCAGAGCCTCGCCCCGGCTCTCTTCTTCGAAGATGATCTGGGTCAGGATCTGACGGGTCAGGTCGTCCTCGGTCTTGGCGTCATAGACCACGAACTCGACGCCATCGCGGACCATCTTGGCCAGATCTTCCAGCGTCACATAGGCCGAGGTTGCGGTGTTGTAGAGCCGACGGTTGGCGTATTTCTTGATGATGACGGTGCCGTTCTTGTCGGTCCCGGATTTCTTGTCGGCCACGCTGCGTTCCCTGACATTTTATTGTTCTGGCGCGCACTATCCCGCAGCGCGAAGGCCAGCGCAAATCACCTGACCAAATCGTGTGCCGATGCGATCAGGTGCCGAGCGCAGCCGGGGCCAGGACGACCCCAACCAGAACCGCCGCCCAGTGCGTCATCGCCCCGGTCACGACGAAGCCATGCCAGATGGCGCGACGGAACTTCACCTTCGGGCTGATGAAGACGAAGACGCCCGCCGTATAGATCAGGCCGCCCGCCACCAGCAGGCCCAAGGCGATCGGATGGACTGTCTCCATCATGGGTTTCAGCGCCAGCACCGCGACCCAGCCGAAACCGACATAGACCGCGCTCCAGATCGCGTCGGACAGTCGCGGCAGAGCCAGTTTGGCGAATACGCCCCCGAACGCGATCGCCCAGACCAGAACCGAAAATCCGATCGACCAGGCTCCCTCGAAACGCTGGGTCGTGAAGGGGGTATAGCTGCCGGCGATCATCAGAAAGATCGCTGCCTCGTCCAGCCGCCGCAGGATCGGCCGCGCCGCGCAGGGCCTGATCTGGTTATAAACCGTCGAGATCGACAGCATGGCGATCAGGCACAGTGCATAGATCGCCGTCGCCACCGTCGCCCCGATGCCGGAATAGGCCGCCGCCAGTACAGCCAAAACGATACCGCCGATGGATGCGAGGACCAGCCCAACGATATGGACCCACAGGTCGGCCCGTTTCTCGGCAGGCGTCCTGTAATGCTCGACCATGTCGAGCTCATCGGGTTGGCACACCCGGGTGAACAGTCGTTTCAGTCTCATCAGCATGGCTCCTTCAAGCCGCCGAGCGCTGGGTTCGTTCCCTCAAAGTCTCACGACGTGGTGACTGGCTGCTGAACGGGTCATGTCGCACGTGACGAAGGCGCTGCGATGCGGCACAAGCGCCACACGTCTTTTCTCCCCGAAAGGAAAACTCATGACCGACGTCGTCATCGTCTCCGCCGCCCGCACGCCCGTGGGATCCTTCCTCGGCGGGCTGTCCAGCCTGCCGGCCTCCAAACTGGGCGAGATCGCCATCAAGGCCGCGCTGGAGCGCGCCGGTGTGTCCGGTGACGAGGTCGACGAAGTGATCCTGGGCCATGTGCTTCAGGCCGCCGCCGGTCAGGGCCCCGCGCGTCAGGCCGCCGTCGGCGCGGGCGTGCGCAAGAAGGCGGCGGCCTGGAGCCTGAACCAGATCTGCGGCTCGGGCCTGCGCGCCGTCGCCATCGCGGCCCAGCAGATCGCCCTGGGTGACGCGAAGATTGTCGTCGCCGGGGGTCAGGAAAGCATGAGCCAGGCCCCGCATGCCCAGGCGCTGCGCAACGGCCACAAGATGGGCGACGTCAGCCTGATCGACACCATGATCAGCGACGGGCTGTGGGATGCCTTCAACGGCTATCACATGGGCCAGACGGCCGAGAACATCGCTGACAAATGGTCGATCAGCCGAGAGGCCCAGGACGATTTTGCCCTGGCCAGCCAGCACAAGGCCGAGGCGGCCCAGACTGCGGGCAAGTTCGACGCCGAGATCGTCCCGGTCGTCATTCCCGGCCGCAAGGGTGACGTCACCGTCGACAAGGATGAATACATCCGCCACGGCGCGACCATCGACGCCATGCAGAAGCTCAGACCCGCCTTTGCCAAGGAGGGCAGCGTCACCGCCGCCAATGCCTCCGGCCTGAACGACGGCGCGGCCGCCTTGGTGCTGATGAGCGCGGACGAGGCGAAGGCGCGCGGGCTGGAACCGCTGGCCCGCATCGTCAGCCACGCCACCGCCGGGGTCGATCCCTCCATCATGGGCACCGGCCCCATCCCGGCATCCAAAAAGGCGCTGGAGAAGGCGGGTTGGACTGTCGCCGATCTGGACCTGGTCGAATCCAACGAGGCCTTCGCCGCCCAGAGCCTGTGCGTCGTCAAGGAACTGGGCCTCGACCCGGCCAAGGTGAACGTCAACGGCGGAGCCATCGCCATCGGCCACCCTATCGGGGCCTCCGGCGCGCGTATCCTGACCACCCTGCTGCACGAGATGAAGCGGTCAGGAGCGAAAAAGGGCCTGGCGACCCTGTGCATCGGCGGCGGCATGGGCGTGGCCATGTGCGTGGAGCGCGACTGACCCGGCCTGCCCCCCCGTTATTGAAAAGGCCCCGCCTCCAGTCCGGAAGCGGGGCCTTTTCCTGATGTCAAGGAGAGGGGTTACTTTCCGAACAGCTTCGCCCAGCGGCGCTTGTCGCGGGTCTTCCAGGCACCCCGATGATACGCGTCCGAGCCGATCAGCGGCACCACCGTGGTCGCCTCGGCGAAGACCATCTGTTCGTGGGTGGTCTGAACCTTGCCCCAGGAGGCGGCCTCCTTGAGCGTCGAGGACGAGCAGGCTCCGTCGCGCACGTCGGCGACCGTGATCTGGACCGCATAGCGGTGCATCTCGGCCTCGATGCCCAGGATTTCGGCACAGACGACCGTGTCCTGGGCGAAGTTCTTCGGAACGCCGCCGCCGACCATGAACAGGCCGGTGACGCCCGCCGCGATCTTGATGTCGGTCAGTTCGCGGAAGTCGGCGACTGCGTCGATCATCAGATAGGGCTGGCCCGCCGCGATCCGCTCCTTCTGGTGCTTGACCAGGCCGAAGCCGGCCGATGAGTCGACGAAGGCCGGGCAGAAGATCGGCACGCCTTCTTCATAGGCAGTCTGGATCAGGCTGCCTTCCTTCTTGGCGTTCCCTTCGGACAGCCACTTGCCCATCTCCCAGATGAACTCGCGCGAGGAATAGCCGCGCGGCTCCAGCCGGTTGCAGATCTCCAGGATGGTGTGGTCGCAGGCCTGGAGTTCTTCCTCGTCGATATAGGTGTCGTAGATCCGGTCGATGTAGTTTTCGCGCAGAACGTTGTCGTCCACCTCGCCGGCGGCCTGGTAGTGTTTGCAGCCCAGGGCCTCGAAGAAATCCATGTCGACGATGGAGGCACCGGTGGCGACCACGGCGTCGATCATGCCGAACTTCACCATGTCGCGGTACACATGCATGCAGCCGCCGGCCGAGGTCGAACCGGCGAGGATCAGCCAGGGCGAGCAATCCGCATCCTCGATGGCCATGGAGAAAATGTCGGCAGCGCGGGCGGTATCGCGGCTCGAGAACGACATCTTGCGCATGCTGTCGATGATCGGCCGCGCGTCAAAGGACGTGATGTCGATGTGCTCGACCACATTCTGGAGGAGCTGCGCCTTGGCGTTGGACGGGACGGGTGCGTTCATCTCTCGGGTTTCCCTCTGGTGAGCGCCCGTCGTCAACAAAAACAGCGGCCCGGACGGAGCGACGGGCCGCTGTTGTCTAGTGTGCACGGATGACGGTTTAGCGCCGACGCTGCTTGCGCTGACCGGCCTTGCCCTTGGGACGGCTCAGACGAACCACCTTGCGCGCCTGCTCTTCCGCCGTGGTGCGCACGGTCGGAATGGAGCGGGGAGCCAGGCCGTACAGCGACGCCATCGGGGCATCCTCGACCGCAGCCAGCTCATGCTCGCCATAGCCGTTGAAGCCCGTCGACATGGCCACGCCGTAAGCGCCCAGCATGCCGATCTCGATGAAGTCGCCTTCCTGCACATCGGCCGGCAGCCAGAACGGGCCGGGCATGTGGTCGATGCTGTCGCAGGTCGGGCCGTAGAAGCGGAAGGGCTTCAGCTCATTGGCACTGTCGCCGTCCCGGACCAGCTTGGTCGGGAAGGGCCAGCGCGAATGAGTGGCATCGAACAGCGAGCCGTAGGAGCCGTCGTTCAGATACAGGGCGTCGCCCTTGCGCAGATCGACGCGGCACAGGACCGAGGACGACTCGGCCACCAGCGCCCGGCCAGGCTCGCACCACAGCTCGGTCGTTTCCGACACCGGCATTTCGTTAAAGCCGCGATGGATGGCGTCGGCATATTCCTGCATGTCCGGCGGGACCATGCCCGGATAGACCGAGGGGAAGCCGCCGCCGACATCGACGATGTCCACGAACACGCCTGCACGGCTGATCGCGCGGCCGACCTGGGCCATGGCAGCCTCATAGGCGGACGGACGCATGCATTGCGAGCCAACGTGGAAGCAGACGCCCATCAGGCCGTCGGTCACCGCCTGGCGCGTGGCCAGCAGCAGCGATGGGGCGTGATCCGGCGTGATGCCGAACTTGCCCGACAGCGAATAGGCCGCGCCGTCCGCCGAGACCGCCATGCGGACCAGCAGGTTCAGATCGGTCGCACCGCCCGTCGCGTCGATGATCTTGGCCAGCTCGTCGTGGCTGTCCAACGAGAAGGTGCGGACGCCATATTCGAAATATGCCTTGGTGATCGCGCCGCGGCTCTTGACCGGATGCATGAAGGCCAGGCGCGCGTCGGCGCTGACCGAACGCACCAGTTCGATCTCGGCGATGGAAGCGACATCGAAGGCCGTGACGCCAGACTCGACCAGGGTCTCGATGACCCAGCGCGAGGGATTGGCCTTCACAGCATAGAAGACGTCGGCCTTTAGATTATCCTGGAACCAGCGCGCCGCTACGGAAACCGAACGCGGCCGCACGAGGGCGACGGGACGTTCAGGGGACCGCTCACGGACCAGGTCCAGGGGAAATTGGTACGTGCGCAATTCACGTAACCCCCTGCTAATTGTTAAACCCAGACCGGCGTTAGCGGCGCAGACAGGACCTACGGGGTCCGCCGGAAGACGCGATATGGGGATATCGCACTGTCATGTAAAGCGGTTTTTTGAAGGCAGGCCTGAGCGCGGTGCCTGTCAGCGCGGCAAAAACCTCCGGATTCGGACCGCGTTTGAAACCTTGGCCGTTCGGGTGGGTTAGCCCGTTGCGCGGCATGACTTCGTGCGTGGGGGATGACGATGAACCGCTGGCTCTACTACTGGAAACGGCTGACAGGACAGCTCTGGGCGACGGTCAGCCTCTACGGACTGGCGGGCGTCCTGCTGGCGCTGGCTGCCGTGCTGTTCGCACCGTTTGTGTCCGAGGAAGCGGCTGACCGGTTTGGCAAGTTCGAGGCGGTCGAGGCTCTGCTGACGATCCTGGCGTCCAGTCTGCTGGCGGTGGCGACGTTCTCGCTGGGGGCGATGGTCAGCGTCTATACGGCCGTCAGCACCGCCGCCACACCACGGGCCACCGCCCTGGTCGTGGCCGACCCTCGAACCAAGAAGGCGCTGTCGACCTTCATCGGCGGCTTCCTGTTCTCGATCGTCGCTCTGGTGGCGGTCGAGGCCGCCTATTACGGCGCCCAGGGGCGTGCCATCATCTATTTCGGAACCTTGGCCCTGATCATGGTTCTGGCCTGGACACTGCTGCGCTGGACCGATCATCTGGGCCGGGTCGGGCGGATGAGTTACATCCTGGATCGTGTCGAGCGCGAAGCCGCCTCTTCGATGGACGACCGCATCGCGGCACCGCGGCTGGGAGCCTGTCCGATCGATCCCGCCGAAGCCGCCGTCTTTGATCAAACCATCAGCGCCACCGCCACTGGCTATGTCCAGAATATCGATACCCCCCGATTGCAGGACCTCGCCGAACGCCACGACCTGATCCTGAAACTGACCTGCCTGCCCGGCACCTTCGTGACGGACCAGCATGCGGTAGCGCGGGCTTGCGGCACCGTTTCAGACGATGTTGCGGAGGAAATTCAGGCGGCCTTCTCCATCGGCCATGCCCGCACCTTCGATCAGGATGTGCGCTTTGGCCTGATCGTTCTGGGCGAGATCGCGGGCAAGGCGCTGTCGCCCGCCGTCAATGACCCGGGCACGGCCATACAGGTGACGGGCATCGCCGTCCGATTGCTCAAGCGTTGGGGCGAGGCCCGAACGGAGCCCTGCGAAGTGCGCCACTCGCGTCTGCGAGCCCCGGTATTGAAGTCATCGGATCTGCTGGACGATGTCCTGGGCCCGATATCGCGCTTCGGAACGTCAGACGTGGCCGCCTCAGTCCGCCTGCAGAAGGCTCTGGTCGTGCTGAAACACAGCCCGGACACCGATCTGGCGCAGGCGGCGACACACATGGCGCGCGTCTCGCTGGAGCGCAGCCGGGCCAGTCTGGTCGTCAGTGACGACATCGACCGCATCGCCCGGGCGGTCGCCGACGAGCACGCCGACCTGAGCTGAGACCCGGGGTCGGGAACGGATCGTAGCCCCGGAACCACGGGCGCTGGACGTCATCGCGCCCGGCGTGTCATTAAGACTTGCCTCGCACCCGGTTTTCGGGCGATGCGGCGCGCCCTTTGTTCAATGGCCTCCAGCGAGATCCATGACCGCATCCACCGCCGTCGCATCCGTCAGGGATGTGTCCAAGACATTCGGTGCCCGCAAGGCCCTCAACGGCGTGTCCGTCGAGGTGGCCGCCGGCGAAATGGTAGCCCTGATCGGGCCGTCCGGTTCCGGCAAATCGACCCTGCTGCGCTCCATCACAGGCCTGCAGTCGATCGACAACGGTCCCGGCGTGATCGAGGTGTTCGGCACCGTGGTCCAGAAGAACGGCCGCACCACAAGTGCCGCCCGCGCTGCACGCCAGACCCTGGGCATGATCTTCCAGCAGTTCAATCTGGTCGGACGGCTGTCACTGTTTTCCAACGTCATGCTCGGCGCGCTGGGCCGCGTTCCCGGCTGGCGCGGTCTGGCCGGGGCCTGGCCTTCGGAAGACAAGACCCGCGCCATGGCGGCTCTGCACCGCGTCGGCGTGGCCGACTATGCCGCCCAGCGCGCCAACACCCTGTCGGGTGGCCAGCAGCAGCGTGGAGCCATCGCCCGCGCCATCGTCCAGGGAGCCAAGGCGATTCTGGCCGACGAGCCCGTCGCCTCCCTCGATCCCGTCTCGGCCCGCAAGGTCATGGAACTGCTGGTCGAACTGAATCAGCGCGACGGCCTGGGTGTCATCGTCACCCTGCACCAGGTCGACTATGCCATCCGCTACTGCAACCGCGTCGTGGCGCTGAAGGCCGGGAAGATCGTCTATGACGGCCCATCCAGCGGCCTGGACACCAAGACCCTCATCGACATCTACGGTCCCGAGTTCGAGGATGCGTTCTGGGAGGCCAAGGCATGAGCCGTCTTCGTAGCCTGGCCGCCGGCATCCTGGCCGGTGCCACCCTGCTTCTGTCAGGCCTCGCGCCCGCCGTCGCCCAGACCGAACAACCGCGTCAGCCCGACAAGCTGGTCTTCTCCATCCTGTCCGCCGAGGGTCAGGCCAACTCCGGCCCACTGTGGCAGCCCCTGCTGGACGATCTGGAGCGCGCCATCGGCGTGCCGGTCGAGCCGGTGTTCGGCTCCAACTATTCGGTCCTGGTCGAGGCCATGCGCGCCGACCAGGCCCAGATCGGCTGGTTCTCGGCCCTGCCCGCCGTCCAGGCCATCGACCGCGCCGAGGCCGAGGTCATCGCCCGCACTGTCGATGTCGAGGGCAAGGATTCCTATGTTTCGTCGCTGATAGTTCAGCGCGGTTCTGGCATCACGATTGACGACGTGGCGGCGTGCGGGAAAAAATACACATTCGGCATCGGCGACGCCCAGTCGACGTCCGGCACTCTGGCACCGCTAACCTATTTCTTCGGGCCCCGGAACATCAACCCGACCACCTGCTTCTCGACGGTACGATCCGCGAGTCATCAGGGTAATTCATTCGCTGTCGCCAACGGACAGGTTGATATCGCGACCTCGAACTCGGTCAACACCGTCTTCCTGACGCGTCAGAATCCCGAGGTCGCCCGCCAGATCGAGGTGATCTGGGAATCACCGCCCATTCCGGAGTCCGGCATCCTGGTGCGGGGTACTCTGCCTCCCGAACTGAAGGCCCGAATCCGCGAGTTCTTCGTCAACTACGGCCAGGGCTTCGGCCCCGAGGCCGACCGCCAGAAGGCGGTCATGGACCAGCTGAACTATTCCCAGTTCCGCGCCGCCGACAACAGCTACCTCAACCCCATCCGCGAGATGAAAGCCGATCAGGCGCGACGCGAAAACCGGCCCTCGGATGTCGCTCCGCCCGTCGTCAGCCCCTCGCAGAGGATCAAACAGGTTGGCCCGTTCGCCCTGATCGGCCTGCTCGTGCTTGGCGCGATGCTGATGAATCTGCGCAGGAAAAGGGCTCCGGCAGCTCTGGCCGACGGTCAGATTCCGGCACCGCCAGAGAAGTCCGCTGCCGCCTGGTCGCTGGACATCCTGCTCTGGGGCGGGTTCGCGATCATTCTGATCGCAGCCTTTGGCACGGTGGGCCTGCCCAATATCGGCAACCTGTTCTCCAATCCGGAGCGCATGCAAACCTATGGCCGCGACTTCCTGAACCCGGACTTCAGCGAGTGGCGTCAGCTGGTCGGCCTGATGTGGCTGACCGTCCAGATCGCTCTATGGGGTACGTTCCTGGCCGTTTTCCTGGCCGTGCCGCTCAGCCTGATGGCGTCGCGCAACCTGTCGCCCGCCTGGCTGGTCTGGCCGGTGCGCCGGGTGATGGACATTATGCGGTCCATCCCTGACCTGGTCATCGCCACCCTGTTCATCGTTGCTGTGGGCCTGGGCCCTCTGGCCGGTGTACTAGCCATCGCACTCAACACTGCCGGTGTTCTAGCCAAGCTGTTCTCCGAAGCGGTCGAGTCGATCGATCAAGGCCCCATCGACGGGGTCAAGGCGACGGGGGCCGGGCGTCTGCATGAGATCACCTGGGGCGTCATCCCGCAGGTCGCACCGCTGTGGACCAGCTTTGCCCTGTATCGCTTCGAATCCAACAGCCGGGCGGCTACCATTCTGGGCCTGATCGGCGCGGGCGGTATCGGCCAGGCCCTGTTCGAGAACCTGCAAGCCTTCGAGTATCGGACGGTCTCGACCATCGCCATCATCATCATCGTGGCGGTCACCCTGATCGACATGCTGTCCCAGGCGATGCGCAAGCGCCTGCTGTAGGCAAGGGCGTCCCATGACCGACCGCGCCGTCCGCCACTCCCGCCGGGGGTTGATCATCCCCTTCCTGATCGTCGGCCTGGCGCTGGCGGTTTGGAGTGGGTGGTGGCTGTATCTGTCCGATCAGGTGCGGACGCGGCTGGACACTCAGGTCGCGGCCCTGCGCAGCGACGGCTGGATCATCACGCATGACGCCACGGACATCAGCGGCTACCCGTTCCGTGTGCGGGTCGCCCTGCCGCAGGCCGACATCCTGGCCCCGTCCGGCCACGGTATCGCCGCGCCGGAGCTGGTAGCCGAGGCCAATGCCTGGAACCCCGACCACTGGGTCATGATCGCGCCCGATGGCCTGACCCTGACCCGCGCCGCCAAGGGCCGGGTGAAGATCGGCAGTGACGGCCTGCGGCTCAGCATCAGCGACCTGCGCGCCCGCTTCCCCGACCTGCGCGTCGAGATGATCCGCCCGACCTTTACGCCCCTGCTCGGTGCCGAACCCTTCCCCATCGCCTCGGCCCGCCACATCCAGCTGGAGACCCTTCCAGCTCAATCACCGACGGCGGGTGACGATTCTGTCGACGTGCTATTCCGTCTGGTCGAGGCCAAGGGCCGTCCCGGCGGCCCGGTCGAGGGCGCGACACGCCAAGGCGAACTCAGCCTGGATCTGGAGACCACGATCGTCGGGGCCAGCCGCCTGCGCGCCATCGACGGCCGGGGCGTCTTCGCCGCCTTCACCGATGCGGGAGGCCGTTTCGCGCCCGTGCGTGGCGAGATCCGCGCCGGAGACAGCCGCGCGCGCCTGTCCAGCGAGACCTTGTCCGCCGATGCCAACGGTCGCCTGACCGGCACCCTGGCAGTCGTCGCCGAACAGCCCATGCAGGCCATCGCGGGTCTGGCAGGATCTCAGACTGGGGCCGTCAACCGTCCCGCCGCAGCGGGCGCCGCCGTCGCTGCCGGAGCCGAACAGGCCACCCAAGGCGAGGAACCGGTCGAACTGACCATCGACTTCCGCGATGGCCGCACCTGGCTGGGCCCCTTCGCCCTGGCCCCCGCGCCCAAGCTGTTCTGATGAACCGCGCACCATGCTGACGGAGCCGCAGACCGACGCCACTCTTATGGCACTGGACAGGGCGGTGGCCGAGGCCGTGCGCAACCGCCTGGCCGCTCCGACACACGTCCATCCAGACGCCCAGGCCATCACCCTGCGTCAGACCCTAGCCGATCTGACGGCCGCCCAGAGCGCCACCGTCCGTGCCGTCCTGGGCCGCATCGACGCCGGACAGGGCTTGCCGCTGGTCGTCTGGGGACCCTCGGCTCAGGTTCTGGCTGCTGACCGGTTCGGCCTGAGCGCCCGCGTCGCCGCCGAGCCGGAACAGGCGCTGGCCGCCGTTCGTTCCGGCTCCCGCGCCCTGCTGGACCTCACCCCCGCCAAGGCCTGGTGGGGTCGCCTGCTGGCCGAGCCAGCCTTGCGCATCGTCGTTGCCCTGCCCGACGACCGGCACGGCACGCCCCGCGCCCTGATGGTGCAACAGACCCCGCCTGGCCCCACCGGCGACGACCGCACCTTCTGGGTTACTGACAGCGCGGCTCCGGACGCTCGCATCGTCGAGACCCTGTCGGCCTCGGGCCTTGCCGCGACACTGCTGATCGCGGCGGGCGGGTTGAAGCTGTTCACCTTGGCGGGCTATGTGCAGGCCGAAGACGTCCGGTTGATCGACGCACCGGGCACACTGAACGGCATCATCGGTGCCGCCCCCCTGTTCTGATTTCTCGAGGATCGCATGACAAACAGCCCTGCTCCAAAGCCCGGCATCCTCGACATCGCGCCGTATGTGGGCGGCAAGTCCGCCATCGCCGGCGTCGCCGAGCCGATGAAGCTGTCGTCCAACGAGAATGCCCTGGGTGCCGGCGAGAAGGCCCGCGCCGCCTATGAGGCCGCGCTGAAGAACATCCATCTATATCCCGATGGCCGCGCCGGAAAGTTGCGCGACGCCGTCGCCGAGCATCATGGTCTGGAGCCCGAGCGGCTGATCTTCGGCAATGGCTCGGACGAGGTCTTCGCGCTGCTGAACCAGGCCTATCTGACCGCCGGGGACAATATCGTCAGCGGCCAGTACGGCTTCCTGGCTTATCGTATCAGCGCCCTGGCCAACCAGGCCCAGGTCAAGCTGGCCCCCGAGCCCGAGTTCAAGGCGACGCCCGAGGCCCTGCTGGCCCAGGTCGATGACCGCACCCGCATTGTCTATGTCTCCAGCCCGGCCAATCCGACCGGCAGCTACAATACCGCCGAGGAAATCCGCCGCCTGCACGAAGGCCTGCCCGCCAATGTGATCCTGGTCGTGGACGAGGCCTATGCCGAGTTCGTCACCGCGCCGGATTGGGAAACCAGCTTCGGCCTGGCCCGCGACGCGTCCAACATCGTCGTCACCCGCACCTTTTCCAAGATCCACGGCCTGGGCGGGCTGCGCATCGGCTTCGGCTATGCGCCGCTGGCGATCTGCGAGGCGATCGACCGCATCCGCCTGCCGTTCAACGTCTCGGTGCCCGGCCTGGACGCCGCCACCGCCGCCATCGGCGACGAGGCGCACCAGCAGGCCTCACGCGACCTGGTCGAGACCTGGCGGCCCCGCCTGACCCAGGCCATCAAGGGCTTCGGCTTCGAGGTCTTCCCCTCCGCCGGCAACTTCGTGTTGGTCCGCTTCAAGGATGCCGAGCAGGCCGCCGGGGCCAACGACTATCTCAACACCAAGGGCATCATCGTCCGCGCCGTCGGCGGTTACGGCCTGCCGGAGGCGCTCCGCATCACCATCGGCACCGAGGACCAGAACCGGGCGGTGATTGACGCCCTGAGCGAGTTCGCGGCGGGGTGATCCTTGTCCTCCCCGTCGCCACTTGGCGGTGGGGAGGGGGACCGCGCGTAGCGTGGTGGAGGGGGCAGCTCGGTTGAGAGGGCTTAGCGACAGGCTGGCAACCGCCTGCGCCGCCCCCTCCGTCACGGCGCGTATTCGCACCGCGCCACCTCCCCATCGCCAAGAGGCGACAGGGAGGAGAACACATCAACTTCGCCGGAACACCCTGCTCGCCGCCCAGCCGGTGAAGGCGGCCAGCAGGACGCACAGAATCCCGTAGGTCCACGGCCGGTTCTGCGAGAACTCGTAGATGTCCCGTTCGATGCCGACCTTTTCGACGGTCAGGTCCATCTGGGTCGCGCTGACGGGCTGGCCGTCCTGGAACAGCCAGACCTCGGCCTCGTACTTGCCGGTGGGGGCGACGGCGGGCAGTTCGATCTGGGCCCGGAACAGGCCGCGGTCCACGAATGTGACCCCGGTCGGATCTGTATTGTACAGCGCCGCATCTTCCCGCAGGCGGATCACCGCGCGGCGCCAGTCCAGATAGTCTTCGCCCAGACGGCTGACGACCACGTCGCGCACGCCATAGCGGGTAACCGTGCGGCTCTCCTCCGGCGCATTGATGCGCAGATGGTCCAGCCCGATGCCCTCGCGGCGCAGCTGGCCGAAATCGGCGATGTCGGACAGGGGGCGGCTGGTCGCCGTCATGTAGAAGCCCGGCGCGCCCTCGAACAGAACGGGTCGGCTGTTCAACCAGACGCCCGTGTTGCGGGTCTTCTTGACCAGACGGACCGGACCATCCGGGCCGCGCACCACCACCACGACATCGGCGGGCGTATCCGTCGGATTGAACACCGCGCCGTACAGGACGATCGACGCCCCGCGAAAACTGGAATCGACCCGCACCTCGGCATTGGTCAGGGCGGCGGCGACGCGGACCTGATCGGTTGTGGCGATAGACGGCGAGGGCGAGGGCGCGGGCGCTTCGACGGCGGGCGGCGGAGGCGGCAGTTGCATCATCACACCCTCCTCAGTTCACGCCGGGGGCAAAAGCGAACAGGTCACTGGGCCGCACGAACAACTCCAGCCCCATCTGGATGCCGACCAGCAGGACGATCAGCCCCAGGACGGCCCGCAGCTCCTCGGCCCGGAACTTGCCGGACCAGCGCGCGCCATACTGGGCCCCGACGACCCCACCCAGCAACAGTATGGTCGACAGGACCACATCCACCGTCTGATTGCGTCCGGCCTGAAGGACGGTGGTCATGGCGGTCGTCACGATGATCTGGAACAGGCTGGTCCCCACCACCACGCTGGCCCGCATGCGCAGGACGTACAGCATCGCCGGCACCAGGACGAAGCCGCCGCCCACGCCCATGATGGCCGAGAGGATGCCCACCAACAGACCCAGACCCAGCGGCGGAATGGCACTGATGTACAGGCCCGAGCGGGGAAACCGCATCTTCAGAGGCAGGCCGTACAGCCACAGTGGACGCCGCCGCTCCTTGTGGGGCACCACCTCGCCGCGCACCCGGCGCAGGATGGCCCCCAGGCTTTCGTACAGCATCATCAGCCCGATGGCGCCCAGGAACAGCAGGTAGGACAGGGCGACCGCCAGATCCGCCTGACCCAGCAGGCGCAGGTAGCGGAATATTTCGACCCCCAGCAAAGCACCCAGGACCCCGCCCACGGCCATGACGCCGCCGATCTTGAAATCGATGGCCTTCTTGCCGGCGTAGTTGATCACGCCCGAGGTGGAGGAGGCCACGACGTGGCTGGCCTGGCTGGCAACGGCCACGGCGGGGGGGATGCCCATGAAGATCAGGATGGGGGCCATCAGGAAGCCCCCGCCGATGCCAAACAGCCCGGACACAAAACCGACCGTCGCACCCAGCAAAACCAGGAACGGCCAGTTCACCGAAACCTCGGCGATCGGCAGATAGATATCCAAAGGACGCGCCTTCGGCTGGAACGAAAAATCAAACGCCCGAAAGCGACGGTGAAGGTCTCAAACGCATAGACGCGTCAGATGTTTACCGCCACCCGTCGCGCCCGGAATATCAGCCCGGAACCTCAGCCCAGAGGTTCGACCTGAAACCGCTCGGCCTCGGCGCGCGCCTGGCCGCGAATTTCGGTCGGCACTGTCGCCTTTAGACGCTCGACCGAAGCCTGGGCATCGCCGTCACCGGAACGCGCCGCGATCAGATACCATTTGTAGGCTTCCGACAGGTCCTGGCCGATTCCGTTCTCGCCGGTCTCGTACAGTTTGGCGACATTGTACTGGCTGTCGACCAGACCCTGATCCGCCGCGCGACGCAGCCAGGTCAGGGCGGACGGTCCGTCCTGGGTGCCGCCGAAGCCTTCGAACAGATACATGCCATAGGCGTGCATGCCACGGGCGTCACCGCCTTCGGCGGCGCTCTTGGCCCAACGACGCGCCTCGACCGGGTTGGTCTCCACGCCCTTGGCACCGTCCTGATACAGACCCGCCAGATGCAGTTGCGCCTGGCCGTATCCCAGTTCCGCCGCCTGTTTCAGGGTCTCTGCCCCCGTCGCGTCGTCGGCGTCCAACTGGGCGATAGCCTCGCCATAGAGCGTCTCACCTCGCGCCAGATCGGCGGCTGAAGGGGCCGCAGGCGTCATGGCCAGGGCCGCCGTCGGCGTTACGGTTTCGCCACCGCCGGTGAACCGGTCCAGACCGGGGATGGCGATGCCATTGCCGGTCATCTGGCCATAGGCGACCACGCCCGCCACAGTCAGGGTCGCAGCCAGGGCCGACGCCCCCAGCGCCTTGCGCACCGTGCCGCCCGACTGCTTGTCCATCCGCTCCTGCAGCCGGGACTTGCCGCCGCGCTTCAGGCCAAAGGCGGAACGCGGAGCCTCGACCTCTGTCGGGGCCATGGCCGCGCGGGCTGCATCAATGGTCTGGCGGGTATCGGACGGACGCACCGCCCGATCGGTGACGAAGTCCGTCCCGGCATCGAAATCCGCGCCGAAGTCGTCGACGTCGTCATCCAGAATGTCTGGCGCGGTCGCGGCCAGAGCGTCCGTTACATCGGCACCGCCGAAGCCCTGCCCGAAGGGCGTGGCGGCTGGCCGAGACGGGGGTGCGCTCTCGAACGTCGGCAGGACAGGCGAATCGACTTCGACGGCTTGATCGCTCTCGGCCTCGAATGCCTCGTCCCGGTCATGGGCCAGCGGGCCGTGCAGCACGGCATCCAGAAGATCGTCGGACACCAGGGCTGCAGACGATCCGGTTGCCGGAGCGATCTGGTCATCGATCTCGGGCTCGACGGTCGCCGATGACGGTGCGTCGGCCTCGAACGTCTCGTCGGCCCACGCGGACTGCGCGGCCGGTGCCTCGTCCTCGAACATGGGATCCGCGAACGGCGAGTCCACGCCACCGAAGTCCGCCTTGCCAAAATCGGAGTCAGGGAAGGCCGCGTCAGGGAAACTTGCTCCGGAATAGGCTGCGCCGCGCCAGTCAGGCTCGGCCTCGCGCACGAGAGACGCAACCGTCGGCTTCGGCTCAACCCGGCGCAGCAGGGTGTCGCGGGCCTCGCTGAGCAATGCAGCCGTCCGCTCTTCTGACAGCCGCATGCGCTCGGCCAGTTCGCCCGAAGCGCGATCGTAACGCTGCTCGATGCGGCCAGAGCTTTCGCTCAACCGCTGACCGATGTCGTCCAGAGCCTGGGCCGAGCGGCGTTCGGACTGGGCGATGCGTTCGCTCAAGCGGTCTGAGATGCGGGTAATCTCACCGCCCAGGGTTTCAAGCGCCAGCGCATGACGGTCGTCCGAGGCCGTCAGACGACGCTCCATCCGCTGATCCAGCGACTGGGTCAGGGCGTGCGAAAGCTCTCCAAGATCGGTCTCGACCTTGCGCGTCGCCGCCAGGCTGGCCGCCTCGACGATCCGGTCCAGACGACCCGGTGCCTCAAGCTCGACAGCCTCAACCCTGCCATTCAGGTTCTGGGCAATCTTCAGGACTTCGCGACCCATGGCTTCGACAGCGCGGGCGGCGCGTTCTTCAGAGGCCTTGACCTGATCGCCGATGGCCTGGACGGCGCGTTCGATGCGGTCGATCCGCCCCTCGGTCTCGGCAGTGTCCAGACGCCGCATCATTTCCGAGCGGCTGGCCTCGACTTGACGGCTCAGGGTCTCGGCCAGCTTTTCAAAGCGGGCGGCTTCGCGAACCCCTTCCGGCTCGACCCGACCCTCGGCGGCACGCATGCGCTGATCCAGCCCGGCGAAGGAACGCTCCAGCCCACGCAGAGCCTCGGTCGTGCGGGCCTGTGCCTCGTCCAGCCGCGCGCCGACCTGAGCGAGCAAATCGGTACCGACCCCAGGACCAGCGGCCTTCTCGATGGCTTCCATGCGGCGGCGCAGGTCTTCGGTGCCCGCGCGCTGACGCTCTTCGATATCGTAAAGGCGACCCGTGATCGCCCCGACCGACGCCTCGACCTTGCCGAAGGCATCAGCCGTCTGAGGCCCGACTTCCTGCTCGAACCTGCGCAGCCGCTTGTGCCCCTCGCGCAGTTCCTCGGCGATGTCGTCGATACGGCGAGCGTAAGTCTTGCCGGTCGCGTCCTGCCCGTCGAGACGACGCACCAGTCCGCTGACGGCCTGATCCACGCCTTGGATAGCCACAGTCGATCGACGCTCTGCGGCTTCCAGACGGGCGGCGATGGCGTCGATGGAGGCCCCCAGACGCTGCCAGCCCTCGTCGCCTGCACCGTAAGCATCGTCCAGGCGGCGGCTGCGCCCGCGGCGCTCATAGGTGTCGGAGACGTGCGGGCGGCGCGCCAGCGGCACGACGCCGTCATCGTCGTCGCCGTCTTCCAGGATCATGGTGTTCAGCCATTCGCCCAGGGTCATGCCAGAGCGACGCGCCAGGTCCTTGGCGATCTCACGGGCCTTGGGTTCGATCCCCTTAACGCTCCAAGGCGCCGCTGCGCTCACTGATTCGTCTCCCCACCTTCACGCCGAACGCTAATCGTCCAGATCGTGGGTGTAAATGCGTGGTTAACCGCTAGATGTTGCGTCGTCACCAACTTCCTGTGGACACCGACCCGCAAGGACGATTTCTCGCGCTGATGCGGTTAATGCGTCGTAAAGATTAACCCCCCGGCAAGGATTTGCGCCCTTGCGTGAAAGCAGGTCACACGCCACTTCGCCGCCATGCCCCTGAGCGTCACCCTCGCCCTGATTGCTGCTGCCGTGGCGCTGACGGTCTTCGCCGGCTGGCGCGGAGCGAGGCCCTGGGACCCGCGCAAGGGCGTTCGCATGATCCCCTGGCGCATTGTCATGTTGCTGTCCGCGACCGCCGTCTTCATCCTGGTCATCCATCTGGCCGCCCTGATGGGCATGCCTCAGAGAACGTATTGAGCGGAACCATCGCTGGGCTTGAACCCTTCTCCAGTCTATCCCCGAACGATCAGGAGACCGCCATGAGCGACAAGACCCTCACCGCCGCCGAAGCCGAAACCGAGTTCTGGAAACACCTGAAATCATCCAACACCGGCATGCTGGGGCTGGACCGTCCCGGCTATCACAGCCAGCCGATGACCGCCTTCCGCGACGAGGAGACCAGCACCATCTGGTTCTTCACCCGCAACGACACCGACCTGGCCCGCGACGTCTCGGGTGGTGCGCAGGATGCCATGTTTACCTATGGCTCCAAGGATCAGGAAGTCTGGGCCTGTTTCCACGGCAAGCTGTCGATCGATCACGATCAGGGTGTCATCGACCGAAACTGGAACCCGATCGTCGCCGCCTGGTATCCCGAGGGCAAGGATGACCCGCATCTGACCCTGCTGCGCTTCGAGGGCGACGACGGTCGCGTCTGGGTGTCGAAGAAGGGTCCCGTCGGCTTCTTCTACGAAATCGCCAAGGCCAATCTGACCAAGACCACGCCGGATGCGGGCGGCGTCACGGACGTCAATCTGCGCTGATCGGTCGTCGGGGGCTGGTCTCGACTAGCCCCCGAAACACCAGGCCAGCACGGCCTTCTGGGCATGGATGCGGTTCTCCGCCTCGTCCCAGACCAGCGAGCGTGGGCCGTCGATGACGGCGTCTGACACCTCTTCGCCCCGGTGTGCGGGCAGGCAGTGCAGGAAGACCGCGTCGGGCGCGGCCGCGTTCATCAGGGCGTCGTCGACCGTATAGCCATCAAACGCCTCCAGCCGATCCTCATAGTCCCCGTCGCCCATCGACACCCAGGTGTCGGTGACCACGACATCGGCACCCTTCACCGCTTCACGTGGATCGCTGGTCAGGGTCACATGCGCCCCGCCCTTGGCCAGGTCGTGCAGGTCGGGATGGTAGTCCGCCGGGCAGGCCACCTGGAGATGGAAGTCCAGTTTCGCCGCCGCATGCATGAAGCTGTGGCAGACGTTGTTGCCGTCCCCGACCCAGGCCACCGTCTTGCCTGCGATCGGCCCGCGATGCTCCTCAATCGTCAGGATGTCCGCAAGGATCTGGCAGGGGTGCGAACGATCGGTCAGGCCGTTGATCACCGGCACGGTCGAGACCCGCGCGAACCGCTCGACATCCTCGTGGTCATTGGCCCGGATCATCACCGCATCGACCATGCGCGACAGAACCCGCGCTGTATCCTCAACCGGCTCACCACGGCCCAGCTGCATGTCTCCGGCATTGGCGATGATCGACGACCCGCCCAGTTGGCGGATGGCGGCGTCGAAGCTGAAGCGCGTGCGGGTAGAATTCTTCTCAAAAATCATCGCCAGCACGCGATCCTTCGCCGGCGTAGCGGCATCGGCGCGCCCCTTGGGCCAGCCCTGGCGCGCGGCCTTTCGGGCATGGGCGTCATCGAGGATGGCCCGCAGGTCCTCGGCGGACAGGCGGTGGATGTCGAGGAAGTGTCTTGTCATGGTCCAGTCCCGGATTCAGGAGCGATGTCTGTGACAATCAAATATCGGGCTTCGCAAAGCTCGTGGGTCGCGTGATCACTGCCGATCTGAATCTTGGCCAGGGCGGCAATGTCGTCAAATACACCCAAGCGTCCGCTTACCCGAACTCGGCTCGCTGGTAACGGCTCGGACTGGCGAGTTTCGGGCCGGATTACCTGTATGCAATCCTGATTGGACCCGCGGCTGCGGCTCTCAAGCGTGCTGTAGAGGCGCAAGCCAAGACCGGTCGACAAATAGCCCTCTAAAGCCACGGCTTCTGCGGGCTGGCTCGGCAAACTCGACATCGGCGCACAAGCGGCAAGCCAAAGCGCACAGAGCATGATCGCCCCTGCCCGAACGCCAATCCACACGTCAGGCCGCTGCCATCTTGCCGCGCGCGACCACGCACGCCTTTTCGAACCGCTCGACCACCTCGCGCGCCTCGTCCAGCGTCAGGTTCAGCGGCGGCAGTATGCGCACCAGATTGTCGCCGCCACCCGCCACCAGCAGATGCGCCTCGTCCCGCGCCCAACCCATGAACTCGCGGTTGTTGGGGATGAGCTTGACCCCCATCAGCAGGCCCTTGCCGCGCACCTCGACGATGACGTCGGGATAGCGGTCCTTCAGCCCGTTCAGCTGCTGTTTCAGATAGCCCGCGATCTCGTTGACGTTGGCCAGGGTCTCTGGCTTCGAGACTTCGCCGAACGCCGCCAGTCCGACCGCCATGGCCAGCGGATTGCCGCCAAAGGTCGAGCCATGCACGCCCGCGACCATGCCGCTGGCCGCCTCGGTCGTCGCCAGACAGGCTCCGATGGGGAAGCCGCCGCCCAGCGCCTTGGCGATGGCCATGATGTCGGGGGCCATGCCGCCCCACTCATGCGCCCACAGCTTGCCGGTCCGGCCCATACCGCACTGGACCTCGTCGAAGATGATCAGCACGCCGTGCTCGTCGCACAGCTCGCGCAGGCCCCGCAGGCAGACCTCGGGGATGGCCCGGCATCCGCCCTCGCCCTGCACCGGCTCGACGATGATGGCGGCCGTGGTCGGGTTGGCGATGGCGGCTTTGATCGCGTCGTGATCGCCGAACTTCAGCTGGTGAAAGCCCTCCATCGGCGGACCGAAGCCGTTGGTATAGCTGGGGTTGGCGGCGGCATTGATCGCGCCATAGGTCCGGCCGTGGAAACTGCCGTCGAAACCATAAATGTCGATCCGCTCGGCATGGCCCTTGGCCGAGTGATATTTGCGTGCCGTCTTGATCGCGCACTCGACGGCTTCGGTGCCGGAGTTGGTGAAGAAGACCACATCGGCGAACGACTTTTCGCACAGGGCGTCGGCCAGTGCCTCCTGGCCCGGGATGCGGAAGATGTTGGACACGTGCCACAACTTCTCGGCCTGATCCTTGACGGCCTGAACCAGCACGGGATGAGCATGGCCCAGGGCATTGGTCGAAATGCCCATGACGCAATCCAGATATTCGGTCCCGTCCTTGGCCCACAGACGTGCGCCCTGACCGCGATCGACCTCCAGCGGCGCGCGGTTGTAGACACCCATCAAATGTTCGGTGGACACGGAACAGACCTCCAGAAGCGCGACGGCCCCGGCGCGGGAGGCGGCGGGACCGTTAGAAAAAAGGGTCAGACCTTGTCGAACGCAGGGGCCACATAGTCAACACCGCGTGCGGGGACTTCAGGGGCGCGATGCCGCCGCGTCCGCATCTGGCGAACCCGCTGGCGGTATGGCCCATTCCCCGCGCCAGTCGTAGGACAGCTCGACGCAGTGGCGATAGCCACCGTCCGGCCAGCGCCCGACGGCATGCAACGTCAGGGGACGCCCCAGACGCACCCGCCCCAGAACCAGCCAGGCCTCTTCGGCACTGGGGCACAGGGCGCGGCTCAGGCCACGCCCGCCGCCTTCCGGGGTGATCGTATAGACGCTGGTCTCGCGTGCGCCGTCCGGCAGGGCGCCTCGCACCGCATCAGGCCCGCCACGGCGGATATCCGCCGAGCCGCGGTTGGATGTGGAGATGATCCGCCGCACGCTGATCGCGCCGAACAGGCCTCGATCCGCCTCCAGCGTCACGCCGCGCGTCAGGGCCTGGGTGACACGGTTGGAGGCGTCGAAAGCCAGATAGCGCGTCTCGGCCATGGCCGGCCCGGCAATAGAGACGAAGGCCAGAAGCGGGATCAGGATGCGTTTCATCAGGCTTGATCCTCAATGCATGAGGCGAAACGGAGGCACGTCGCCGTGCCTCCGTACCGATATCACTAGTCCAGCGTGCGCTTGATCTCTTCGACGGTGAAGCACTCAATGTAGTCGCCGACCTTGATGTCGTGGAAGCCCTGGAAATGCATTCCGCACTCCTGGCCCGACGGCACCTCGTTGACCTCGTCCTTGAACCGCTTGAGCGTCGCCAGCGTGCCCAGCTCCAGAACCACGACGTCGTCGCGGATGATCCGGACCTTGGCACCCTTGCGGACCACGCCCTCGGACACCCGGCAACCGGCGATCTTGCCAGTCTTGGAGATGTCGAAGACCTGCAGCACGGCGGCGTTGCCCAGGAAGGTTTCGCGTTGCAGCGGAGCCAGCATGCCCGACAGGACGCCCTTCATGTCGTCCAGCAGGTCGTAGATGATCGAGTAGTAGCGTATCTCCACGCCCTCGCGGTCGGCCAGATCCTTGGCCTGTTTCGAGGCCCGGACGTTGAAGCCCAGGATCGGCGCACCGGCCGACTTGGCCAGCTGCACGTCCGACTCTGTGATACCGCCAGCACCCGAATAGACGACGCGCGCGCGCACCTCGTCGTTGCCCATCTTCTCCAGCGAGCCCTGAATGGCCTCGCCCGAACCCTGGACGTCGGACTTGATGAGGACCGGCAGCTCCGAAATCTTCTTGGAGCCCAGCTTGGCCATCATATCGACCAGGCTGACCTGGTTGATGCCGCCGGTCGCCTTCTCGCGCTTGATGCGGGCACGGTATTCCGTCAGCTCGCGAGCGCGGGCCTCGTTCTCGACCACGGCCAAAGGTTCGCCGGGCGAAGGGGCCTCGTTCAGACCCAGGATTTCCACGGGTACGGACGGACCGGCCTCGCTCAGTTGTTCGCCACGCTCGTTCAGCAGGGCGCGAACGCGACCGAAGCTGGAGCCGGCCACGACCAGATCGCCCTTCTTGAGCGTGCCGCGCTTGACCAGGATAGTGGCGACCGGGCCGCGACCCTTGTCCAGCTTGGCCTCGATGACCACGCCTTCGGCGGTGCGTTCCGGATCGGCCTTCAGGTCCATGACCTCGGCCTGCAGCAGGATAGCCTCGATCAGGCCGTCCAGATTGGTGCGGGCCTTGGCCGAGACCTCGACGATCTGGGTGTCGCCACCCAGGGCCTCGCCGATGATTTCGTACTGCAGCAGTTCGTTGACGACCTTCTGCGGATCGGCATCCGGCTTGTCGATCTTGTTGACCGCCACAATGATCGGGGCTCCGGCCGCCTTGGCATGCTGGATGCTTTCGATCGTCTGCGGCATGACGCCGTCGTCGGCCGCCACCACCAGGATGACGATGTCGGTGACATTGGCACCGCGCGTCCGCATGGCGCTGAAGGCCGCGTGGCCTGGCGTGTCGAGGAAGGTCACGGCGTCGCCCGACGGCGTCTTCACCTGATAGGCACCGATGTGCTGGGTGATGCCGCCGGCTTCGCCCGCCGCCACATCCGTAGTGCGCAGCGCATCCAGCAGCGAGGTCTTGCCGTGGTCGACGTGGCCCATGATGGCCACGACCGGCGCGCGCGGCGTGACCGCCTCATCGTCGATCGCGTCGGACAGGAAGCCGGTCTCGATATCGGATTCCGAAACACGTCGCACGGTCATGCCAAATTCGTCGGCCACCAGCTCGGCCGTATCGGTGTCGATGACGTCGTTGATCTTCATCATCAGGCCCTGCTTCATCAGGAACTTGATGATGTCGACACCGCGAACGGCCATCCGGTTGGACAGCTCCTGCACGGTGATGACGTCAGGGATAACGACTTCGCGCGGACGGTTCGGCGCGTCGGTCGAGCCTCCCTTGCGCTTTTCCTTCTCGCGTTCGCGGGCCCGGCGAACCGACGCCAGCGAGCGCATCCGCTCGGCGGTATCTCCATCACCGGCCAGGGCCGAGATGGTCAGGCGGCCTTCGCGGCGCTTGGGCTCGCCACGTGTGCGCGAGACGGCCTTTCCGGCGTCGGAGAAGCGTTTGTCGCGGTCGTCCTCGCGGCTGACCGGACGGGCAAAGCCGCCGCCGGGCGCACGACTGGGACGCGCAACCTCGGCCTGGGCCGGCGGGGCGTTGGGGGTCGAGCGTCCGCCGGGACCGGTGCGAGCCGTACCCGGACGGGCCGCGCCCGGTGCCGGGCGTGGGTTCAGGGCCGAATAGCGAACCGGCTCGGCAGGCTTGGCACCGGCGGGACGCGCATTGGCGGGACGGTCGGAATAGGATTTCTCGCCACCCCCCATCGCCTCTTCACGGGCGGAGCGGCCACCGAAGGCAGGACGCTCGGCTGGGGCACGCGACGGATTCGGGGCCTTGGGCACACGCTGGCCGAAATTGACCACCGGACGCGCAGGCGGAGCCGGACGGATCGGAGCGGCAGGCGCAGGGGTCGGTGCAGCAGCCACCGGGGCAGGCGCTGGCGTCGGAGCGGCCGCCACAGGCGCAGCCGGCTTGGCGGCAGGTTTTGACGGCGCGGGCGCGGCAGCGGCCAGCTTGGCGGCCTCGGCGCGGGCGGCTTCGGCAGCGGCGCGCGCTGCTGCAGCCTCGGCCTGGGCGGCGTTGGACGCCTGTTCGGCGGCTGCGGCCTGTTCGCGGGCGGCGGCATCGCGGCGCGCCTGTTCGGCGGCCTGGGCACGCGCTTTTTCGGCCTGGGCCTGGGTGGCCAGTTCGATGGCGCGGCGACGGGCTTCCTGTTCCTCGTTGGACAGGCGGCCTCCGGCAGGACCAGTCGAGGGCGCAGGTGTAGGACGCGGCGGCGGGGCAGCCTCGGTCCGCGGACGCGCGACATCAAAGCCCTGCGGACGCTGATGCCCAGGTGTGGCACCCATGCGGCGCTTGGTCTCGACCACCACGGTCTTGGTGCGGCCGTGGCTGAAGCTCTGCTTGACGGTGCCGGCCGAAACCGCTCCCGCCTGGCGTGGCTTCAGGCTCAGAGGCGCGCGCGGTCCCGTCTGGGAGGGGGTCCCGGTCGGAGCCTGCGGTGCGCCTTCGTTGGTCTTGTCGTTCTCGTCAGTCATTCGGTCGCTTTACTCGGGGCAGCAGGACATCCGCCACCCTCTCGTTCAAACACAAAAAGCCGCGCGTCGCCCCGCCCCCTATGAGGGAACGGAACTCCGCCCGTCTGAATCCTTGCTCGGGCCTTCAGCCGCTCCGACACCCCATTCCGTGGGTATCAGCGATCGAAATCCCGCCAGCCGCTCGACCTCTATGGTCCATCGATCGGCCCGCCCGCCTGTCAGCAGGACGGCGTGTATCGCATTTTCCAGCCCAAGGGCCAAACTCAAATCGTCGGCGCTGAATGTGCCGCACACTTTCGGGGGCGGCGACATGTGCCCGGCCAGGGCCAGAAGCTTGCCTCGGCCATCGGCAGAGCCGTCAGACGCCTCCACGATCCAGGCCGCTTTTCCGGCCCGGATATTGGCCAGCGATTTTTCGAAGCCAGAGATAAGCACGCCCTCGCGCCGGGCAAGACCCAGCTGGTCCAGACAGCGCTTGGCCAGCAGGCTTTCGACCGTGTCGGCCAGATCGGCCGCCGGTTTCAGCGGGGCCTTGGCCGCGCGGCTGAACAGGTTCTTCTTGACCGCTGCCTGGATGGAGGCGCGATCGGCGGCGACCCAAAGGCCGCGCCCCGGCAACTTGCGCGCCAGATCGGGGGCGACCGAACCGTCCGGGGCGGCGACGAAACGGATCAGACGAGATTCATCCATGACCTGGTGCGTGACCAGGTCCCGGCGGTCTCTATCGATCGTCGCGTCGCGCAACCCCATGAACGATCCGGTCTCCCATCATGCGTCGCGCGTGTCGTCGGAGTCCTCGGCGAGGACCTCGTCGGCATCGGCGTCGGTGGTTTCAACTTCGGCTTCGGCTTCGGGCGCATCACCGAACACGGCGTCGGCGTCGTATTCACCCTCGGCGTATTGGACCTCTTCCTCGTATTCCGGCTCGGGCGGTTGCGGCAGTTCCGACGCATCGATCCAGCCGGCGGCCACGCGGGCCTGCAGGATCAGCATTTCGGCATCCTCCTGGGCCAGGTTGAAGCTCTCCAGCACGCCGGGCACCTTCACCCGTTCGCCGTTCTTCACTTCATAGCCGCCACGGATTTCGTCGGTGGCCAGATCGGCCAGGTCCTCGACCGTCTTGACCCCACCCTCGCCCAGGGCGACGGCGATGGCACCGGTGACACCCGGTACGGCCAGGACAGCATCCTCGACGCCCAGTTCGACGCGCTTGGCGTCCAGAACAGCCGCCTGTTTGTCCAGGAAGTCGCGAGCACGGGCCTGAAGTTCTTCGGCGGTGTCCTCGTCGAAGCCTTCGATTTCGGAGATTTCATAGGGCTCTACGAAGGCCAGGTCCTCGACCGTGGCAAAGCCTTCGGTGACCAGCAGCTGGGCGATGACCTCGTCCACGTCCAGGGCTTCCTGGAACAGGACGGTACGCTCGCCGAACTCCTTCTGGCGACGCTCGGAATCCTGGCTTTCGGTGATGATGTCGATCTGCCAGCCGGTCAACTGGCTGGCCAGGCGGACGTTCTGGCCGCGACGCCCGATAGCCAGCGACAGTTGCTCGTCGGGGACGACGACCTCAACGCGGTCGGCCTCTTCGTCCAGCACGACCTTGGAGACTTCGGCGGGGGCCAGGGCGTTGACGATGAACGTCGGTTCGTCGGCATTCCATTGGATGATGTCGATCTTTTCGCCCTGCAGTTCGGCGACGACCGCCTGAACGCGCGAGCCGCGCATACCGACGCAGGCCCCGACGGGATCGATGGAGCTGTCGTTCGACAGCACGGCCATCTTGGCACGCGAACCGGCGTCGCGGGCGGCGGCGCGGATCTCGATCACGCCGTCGTAGACCTCGGGCACTTCCTGGGCGAACAGCTTGGCCATGAAGCCGGGGTGCGAGCGCGACAGCATGACCTGCGGGCCCTTGGCCTCGGCGCGGACGTCATAGATGTAGGTGCGGATCCGGTCGCCGATGTTGAACACTTCGCGCGGGATGGAGTCGTTGCGGCGCATGATGCCCTCGCCCCGGCCCAGATCGACGACGGTGTTGCCGTATTCGACGCGCTTGACGGTGCCGTTGACGATCTCGCCGACGCGGTCCTTGAACTCTTCGTACTGGTTGGCGCGCTCGGCGTCACGAACCTTGCCCATGACGACCTGGCGAGCCATCTGGGTCTGCACCCGGCCAAAGTCGAACGGCGGCAGGTCCTCGACATATTCCTTGCCGACCTCGGCTTCCGGATCGCGCTTGGACGCGTCGGTCAGGCGCACCATGGCGCTGTCGTTGAACTCTTCCAGCTCGTCTTCCGGCTGCCAGTCGTCGGCCACGATGGTGACGTGGCGCGTCAGGCTCAGTTCGCCGGTCTTGATGTCGATCTTGGCGCGGATGTCGTGATGAGCGCCGTAACGCGACTTGGCACCCTTCTGGATCGCCTCCTCGATCGCCTCGACGACGACCTCCTTGTCGATGTTCTTCTCGCGCGCGACCGCATCGGCGATCTGCAGCAGTTCAAGACGGTTCGCGGAAACGCCGGCAACAGCCATGTCTTTAGTCCTCGGTCTCGGTTGTATCGTTGTCATTGCGGGCAGCGCGCTTCTCGGCCCCCGCCTTCATCAGTTCGTCGGTCAGCACCAGCTTGGCATCCACCAGCCAGTCGAAGGGGATCAGGGCTGTGTCCTCTTCCCCGTCCAGATCGATGGCGATGTTCTCGCCCTCCGTCCCGGCCAGAATACCCTTGAAGCGCTTGCGGCCCTCGACCATCCGGTCGGTTTCCAGTCGCGCCTCATAGCCTTCGAACAGGTCGAAATCGGACTGGCGCGTCAGAGGCCGATCCACGCCCGGCGACGACACTTCCAGCAAGTACTCGCCCGCGATCGGATCGGCGGCGTCGAAAATCTCGGACACCGCGCGGCTCAGGCGGGCGCATTCCTCGACGGCGATGTCGTGGTCGCTGGGCCGCTCGGCCATGATCTGCAGGCGGCGACGCAGAGTGCCGCCCATCAGCCGCACCCGCACGATGTCGAGACCCAGGCTTTCGGCCACGGGTTCGATCAGCTCCAGCAGAGCGCGGTCTTCGACGGTCTTGGCCTTCAAGGCTCTGGTCTCTCGGGGTCGTAAGCAGGGCAATAAAAAAGCGGCGGGCCATCCGGGGCCGCCGCTTGGAACGACGCCGTTTGACGCCGGTCTAACGATGTAGAGCGCCATATAGCCCTCCCGAACGGCTTTGTCAGCCCCTTCTCGCATCAGGCCGACGACGGTCATTGCCTTCGCTGCCCCGCGCCGCCAGAAAGCGCCGATGAAAATCCACTGGATCGGACTGAACACCACCGGCCGCCTCGGCGTGTCGCGCAAGCCCGACGGGGGCGAGGCCCTCGACGAACAGATGGCCGGCCTGTCGCACGGCATGGTCGATCATGTCATCAGCATGCTGGAGCCCGCGGAGGCCCAGAAGCTCGGCCTGGCCGACGAGGGCGGGGCGGCCACGCGGCACGGCGTCGGCTTTCACAACTTCCCCATTCCCGACCACGGCCTGCCCGCCGATGTCGCCGCCTATCGCAAGCTGGCCCAGGCCATCGACCGGCGGCTGCGCGCGGGACAGGCCATCGTGATCCACTGCCGCGCCGGCCTGGGGCGCGCCCCGTCTCTGGCCATATGTGCCCTGATCGTCGGCGGCATGGACCCGGACGAAGCCGTCCTTCGCGTCGGCAAGGCCCGCGGTCGCCCCGTGCCCGAAACCGACGAACAGTTCGCCTTCATCCGCACCTTCGCCGCCCTGCGCGACTGAAGCTGAATGACCTCCTCCCCTATGGCATTGCGCCTCGCCGCCGTCGTAGCCTTCGCCGCCCTGATGGCCCTGAGCGCCCAGATCGCCGTGCCGATGGTGCCGGTGCCGATGACGCTCCAGACCTTCGCCGTGCTTCTGTCCGGGGCGGTCATGGGTCCGCGCTGGGGCGTGGCCAGCGTACTGCTGTATCTGGCGGCGGCCATGGTCGGCCTGCCCGTACTGTCGGACGCCGCCTCCGGCATTGCGCGCTTCACCGGCCCGACGGCGGGCTATCTGGTCGCCTTCATCCCTGCGGCCTTCCTCGCGGGCTGGCTGGCCCGCAATGGCCGGCTGACGCGGCTGATCCCGGCCACGGCCTGGATGGTGGCGCTGCATCTGCTGATTCTGGCCTGGGGCAGCGCCTGGCTGGCACTGGACGTCGGCATGGAGCCGGCCCTGCGCAACGGGGCCCTGCCCTTCATTCCCGGTGCCGTGATCAAGTCGCTGCTGGTCGTGCTGGCAGCCCGCGCATTGACCCCGGCGCTGGCCCGGTTCGTACCGGTCAGACCCGCCTGAACTCCATGAACAGCGGCGTGGTGTCACCCAGCCGCTTTTCTTCATAGCGGGTGGTGACGTGGTCGTCCCACGGCACGCTCCAGTCGTCGCCCATGCCTTCTTTTGTAGGCGACGGCACCCGCGCCAGCCCCGGCGTTCGCATCAGCCGCTCCAGCGCCCAGCCCGCATAGTCTTCCCAGTCGGTCACGAACCGCACCACCCCGCCGGGCTTCAGCAACCGCGCGATCTCGGCGGCCGTCTCATCCTGCAACAGGCGCCGCTTGTTGTGCCGCACCTTGTGCCAAGGGTCGGGGAACAGGATCATCACCCGGTCCAGCGAGGCGTCCGGCAGGGCCGTCATCACTGCCCGCGCATCGTCGGCATGGACCCGCACATTCTCCAGCCCGCCCTCGTCGATATGCCGCAGGACCGAGGCCACCCCGTTCAGGAACGGCTCGCACCCGATCATCAGCACGTCCGGATGCCGTCCCGCCTGGGTCGCCAGATGCTCGCCCCCGCCGAATCCGATCTCCAGCCAGACACCCTCGGCCCCCGGCATCAGCGCCTGCGGATCGATCGGCCCCGCCGCCGGATCGCGCACGGCAATGCGCGGCAACAGACTGTCGAACAGCGCCGCCTGCTTCGGCTTGATCGGCCGCGCCTTGATACGACCGAAGGAGCGTAGGGGGCGGTGTGTGGGGTCAGGAAGGTCGGACATCGGGGCGCTATACCTCTCCCTCCCCTTCGTGGGGAGAGTGGTCGCGCTGCGACCGGGTGGGAGGACTAGGGCAAATCTGCCTTCTAGCCCGCCAGCGCCTTCAACTGATCCACCAGATCGGTCTTCTCCCAGCCGAAGCCGCCTTCCGCATCCGGCTCGCGGCCGAAATGGCCATAGGCGGCGGTGCGGGCATAGATGGGCTTGTTCAGGCCCAGGTGCTGGCGAATGGCGCGCGGCGTGGCCCCGCCGATCAGGCCCAGCAGTTCGCGCTCCAGCACGCTCTCGTCGATCCGGCCCGTGCGGTGCAGATCGACGTGGATCGACTGGGGCTCGGCCACGCCGATGGCATAGCTGATCTGGATGGTGCAGCGATCGGCAAGACCCGCCGCCACCACATTCTTGGCCAGATAGCGACAGGCATAGGCCGCCGACCGGTCCACCTTGGTCGGGTCCTTGCCGCTGAACGCCCCGCCGCCGTGGGGCGAAGCTCCGCCGTAGGTATCGACGATGATCTTGCGCCCCGTCAGGCCAGTGTCCCCATCCGGTCCGCCGATCTCGAAGATGCCGGTCGGATTGATGTGCCAGACGGTGTTCTCGTCGGTAAAGCCCTCGGGCAGCACCTCCAGGATCAGCGGCTTGACGAAGGCGGCGACCTCATCGGCCCGCCCCACAGCATGCTGGGTCGACAGGACGATGGACGTCGCCCGAACCGGCTTGCCATCCACATACTGGATGGTGACCTGGCTCTTGGCGTCGGGTTCCAGCAGGGTGCCGCCCGCGTGGCGCACCTCGGCCAGTTTCTTCAGGATGGCGTGGCTATAGGCCAGGGTCGCCGGCATCAGTTCGGGCGTCTCGTTCGAGGCATAGCCGAACATGATGCCCTGATCGCCCGCGCCCTCGTCCTTGTTATCGCCAGCATCCACGCCCACGGCGATGTCCACCGACTGGCCGTGCAGATGGTTCTGGAACTCGAAAGTCTTCCAGTGGAATTTGTCCTGCTCATAGCCGATGTCGCGCACGGCGGCCCGCACGGCGGCCTCGATCTCGGCCTCCAGCCCTGCAGCCCAGGTGCCGTTTTCCCAGATGCCCTTGCCGCGGATCTCGCCGGCCAGCACCACCAGATCGGTCGTGCACAGCGTCTCGCACGCCACTCGCGCCTCCGGGTCACGCGCCAGGAACAGGTCCACGACGGTGTCTGAAATCCGGTCCGCGACCTTGTCGGGATGGCCTTCCGAAACGCTTTCGGACGTGAACAGGAAGGTGGAACGGGACAAGGCGGACTCCAGTCGGGCCGAAAGGGCCAGCAGACATATAAGGACATCCTTATATGTTCAACCCGACCCGCAACTTTCAGGCCGGGTCGGGACGCCCATCGTTACGTGTGCATGTGGCGGGGGGATGCACGCGGGGCAAGACCTGCAGCGGGCTCATCCAAACGCTTGCCCATCCGCGCGACCCGCTTCAAACCTGCCGCATGACGACGCAATCCCTGATCATCGACTGTGACCCCGGCGTGGATGACGCGGTGGCGCTGATGCTGGCGTTCGGCGCGGCGCGGCTGGAGTTGCTGGCGGTGACCACGGTAGGCGGCAATGTGCCGCTGAAGAAGACCACCCGGAACGCCCTGATGCTGCGCCAGATCGCGGGGCGCGAAGACGTTCCGGTGCGCGGCGGAGCAGACCGGCCTCTTCGCCGCAAGCCCGCCAGTGCCAGTGAGTTCCACGGCGAAGAAGGGCTGGGCTATCTGCCGCCGTTCACGCCCGATCGTGGCATCGCCGACGGACATGGCGTGGACGCCATCATCGACAACGTCATGAGCCGCCCCGAAGGCTCCGTCGCCCTGGCCATCCTGGGGCCCATGACCAATCTGGCGCATGCCCTGCGCAAGGAGCCGATGATCCAGAAGCGGCTGGGACCCGTGGCGGTGATGGGCGGCGCCCGCAGCGAAGGCGGCAACATCACCCCCTCTGCCGAGTTCAACATCTGGGCCGATCCGGAGGCGGCGGACGAGGTGCTGCGCAGCGCCTGTCCGGTGGTGATGTTCGGCCTGGACGTGACGCATCAGGTGCGGGCGACCGATGCGCGGATCGCGCGCCTGGCTGCGCTGGGGACCGCACGCGGAGATACGGCAGCGGCGATGATGCGGTTCTCGCAGGACGTGGAAAAACGGATCGTCGGCTGGGACGCACCACCTATCCACGACCCCTGCCCCGTCGCCTGGCTGATGAACCCCGACCTTTTTGAACTGAAGCCCTGCCGGATCGCGGTGGAGGTCCAGAGCGAGCTGACGCGCGGTCACACAGCGGTGGAGTTCCGGGTCGATCCGGAAACGGCTCCGCATCGCTGGGCCACCGGGGTCAAGGCCGACGGCGTCTTCGATCTGATCGCGGAGAGCTGTGCGTGAGGATCACCGTCGTCGGCTCCATCAATCTGGATTTCGTCGCGACTGCCCCCCGCCTGCCCCGTGCGGGCGAGACGGTCACCGGCGCGACCCTGGCCCGCCACCCGGGTGGCAAGGGGGCCAATCAGGCGCTGGCCGCCCAGCGCCTGGGCGCCGAGGTCTGCATGATCGGGCGGGTCGGGCGCGACGGCATGGCCGAGGAGGCACTGGCGCTTCTTCTGGCCGACGATGTCGATACCGGCGGCGTGCTGACCGATGCCGAGGCCCCGACGGGCGTGGCCCTGATCGCCGTCGACCCGGACGGAGAGAACCAGATCGTCGTCGCCGCCGGTGCCAACCACAGCGTCATGCCCGAACAGCTTCCGGCGCGCATCGAGGGTCCTTTGATCCTTCAGATGGAACTGCCCGTCGAGACGGTGGAGGCCGCAGTCGGTCGGGCCACCGACTTCGTCTGCATCAACCTGGCCCCCGCCGCGCCGGTGTCGGACCAGATGCTACGCCGTGCCGACCTGATCGTGGTCAATGAAAACGAGGCCGCCTTCTACGGCGATCTTCTGCATCACGGGGGCGGACGGGTGGTCGTCACGCTCGGTGCACGCGGGGCCGAAATGTACCAGCGTGGAGCCCTGATCGCCTCGGCCACGCCGCCCAAAGTCAAGGCGGTCGACGCCACCGGGGCCGGCGACTGTTTCGTCGGCGCGATCTGCGTCGCCCTGCTGGAGGGCCAGTCGCCCGAAGCCGCCCTGACATTCGCCTGCGCCGCCGGAGCGATCGCCGCGACACGGCCAGGGGCCCAGCCCTCCCTGCCCACGCGGGAAGACGTCGAGGCGATCATTACAAGTTCGTAACTAGGGCTGGCCGATGCGCGGGATAGGGTCTCGGTCCTGTTCAGAGACGACTTGGGGAAATGCCACATGACACGTACTGCCGCGCTGCTGGGCGCCTCGCTTCTGGCCCTCGCCACCCCCGCCTTTTCCCAGACGCCGGCACCGGCACCCATCGTCGTTCCGCCGCTGGAATACACCCACCGCGAGCTGGCCAACGGGCTGGACATCTATGCCATGCCGGATTCCGGCGCAGGCACGGTGACCGTGACTCTGTGGTATGACGTCGGTGGCAAGGACGACCCCCAGGGCCGTTCAGGCTTCGCCCACCTGTTCGAACACATCCTCAGCCGCAAGACGGTGAACACCGCCTATGGCGAGATCGCCACCCTGGTGGCCGATGCTGGCGGCACGCGCAACGCCTCTACGGGCCAGGATTTCACCAACTATTACGAGACCGTGCCGCCCCAGTATCTGGAGGCGATCCTGTGGACTCACGCCGAGCGGATGGCCCGGCCGGTGGTGGACGTGGAGACCTTCAACAACGAACGCGACATCGTGAAGGAGGAGCTGCGCCAGCGGGTCTATG
Source organism: Brevundimonas sp. DW-iso22 (assembly GCF_058725425.1). NCBI lineage: Bacteria > Pseudomonadati > Pseudomonadota > Alphaproteobacteria > Caulobacterales > Caulobacteraceae > Brevundimonas > Brevundimonas sp. DW-iso22. The sequence goes on from NZ_JBZXEB010000003.1 coordinate 51,821, forward strand.
CCCCGCCCTATGGTCGGTTCCAGCGGTTCGTGATCGGCGACAACAGCTTCGACGAAAGCGTCTATCGCCGCAGCGTGATCGGCTCGATCGAGGAGCTGGACGCCGCCACCATCGACGAGGCCCGCGCCTTTCACGAGGCCTACTACCGCCCGGCCACCGCGACCCTGATCGTGTCCGGAGCTTTCGAGCCCGGCCAGCTGGATCGCTGGGTCGATCAGTATTTCGCCGACATCCGGAATCCTGACCGCCCGGTGCCGGTCATGGAGCGCCCGGTCGAGACGCCGCGCACCCAGCCGCGCCTGGTCGAGGCCTATGCCCCGAACGTGCCTCTGCCCGCCGTCGGGACCATCTATCCGGGACCGAAGGCGACCGATGCCGATGCCGCCGCCCTTGAGGTCTTGTCGGTCATCCTCTCTGACGGTGATAGCTCGCGCCTGCACCAGGCCCTGGTCTATCGAACCCAGTTGGCCACCAATGCCAATATCGGCGTCAACGCCATGGAAGAGGACGGCGTCATCGTGGCCACCGCCACGGTCGCGCGCGGCAAATCCATCGCCGATGTCGAGGCCGCCCTGGCCGCCGAGCTGGCCCGGGTACGCGATGAGCCGGTGACGGCCGAGGAGCTGGCCGAAGCCAAGACCGAACTGGCCGCGTCTGACCTGCGCCAGCGGGAAACGTCATCGGGCCGCGCCTTCATTCTGGGCCGGGCCATCGTATCGGAGAACGATCCCGCAGCACCGGACGCGCGTCTGGCAGCCATCCAGGCGGTAACGGCTGCAGACGTCCAGCGCGTGGCCCGCACCTGGCTGAACGAGACGGCGCGGGTCCAGGTCCGTTATCAGGACAACGCCGCCCGCCCCGAGGGCGTGGCCGAGGACGCGTATCTCAACCCGGCCCCCATGCCGACCTTCCTGAGCGTACCCCCGGCCATACTGCCGGCCAATGAACTGGCCCCCGAGGGTCAGCGGATGGCGGCACCGGCCGCCGGCCCGGCACGCCCGATCGCGACGCCCCAGGTGGTCGAACGGCGGCTGTCGAACGGGCTGAGGGTCGTGGCCGCCAGGTCCACGGACCTGCCAATCATGAATGCGCAACTGGTGCTGGGCGGCGGAGCGGCTTCCGACCCCGACGGCAAGGCTGGCCTGGCCTCCATGACCGCCAGTCTCGCGACCCAGGGCGCGGGCGGGCGCTCAGCTCCCGAGATCGCCGCCACACTGGAGCGTCTGGGCGCAGGGATTGGCGGGGGAGCCGGACCGGACGGAACGACCCTGTTCGTTTCCGCGCCTGTCGCCTCGGCCGAGACGGTCGGCCAGGTGCTGGCCGATGTGGTCCAGCGGCCGGACTTTGCCGAGGCGGAGCTGGAGCGCGGCCGGGCCCAGACCATCAACGCCCTGACCGTCAACCTGCGCCAGCCGGGACCGCTGGCGGGGGCGGTGCTGAACCGGATCGCCTATGGCGGGGCCGCCTATGGCCGACCCTCGTCGGGCACACCCGAGAGCGTGGCGACCCTGACGCGCGAGGACGTGGTCGCCCATCACCGCCAGTGGTGGCGACCGGACAATGCCACAGTGGTGATCACCGGCGGCATGACGCCGGAGGACGCCTTCACCTTCGCCGAACGGACCTTCGGCGACTGGACCGCCAATAGTGGTGCGCTACCCACACTGCCGAATCGAGCGGGACAACCCTTGCCCCCTCGCGTGGTTGTCGTGGACCTGCCCGGCGCGGGCCAGGCAGCCGTCACGGCGGCGGTGCGCGCGCCCTTGCGGTCCGACGACGACTGGCACGCGCTGGAGGTGGCCAATGCCGTCATGGGCGGCGGCGGCACTGCGCGGCTGTTCATGGAGATCCGGGCCAAGCGCGGCCTGTCCTACGGGGCCAGTTCCTCGCTGGGCGCGCGGGTGGACGGAGGACTGCTGACCGCGACGACCCAGACCAAGAACGAGAGCGCGGCCGAGGTCGTAGGCCTGGTCCTGGCGGAGTTCGACCGCCTGGCGCGCGAACCGGTGGCCGACGCAGAGGTCACCAACCGCGAGACCTTCCTGACCGGCGGCTATGCCCGCTCGCTGGAGACCACCAGCGGCCTGGGCGGCGTGCTGGCCCAGGCGGTGACCAACGGCCTGCCGCTGTCGACAATCGAAACCTATCCGGCACAGATCGCGGCCACGACCCCGGCGTCCCTGGCGCAAGCCGCCGGTCGGGTCAGTGCGGACCAGGCTTATGTCGTTGTGGTCGGCCAGGCCGCCATGTTCATCGACGCCCTGCGTGCAGCCCATCCAGATGTGGTGGTGATACCGGCCACCGATCTGGACCTGAACAGCCCGACGCTGGGGCTTTAGGCGGGTTGATCTCCTCCCCACGCTTGCGTGGGGAGGACCCGAATTGAGGGTGGAGGGGCAAGCGCCGCCTGTGCCCTCAGGCTTTTGTGCGAAACGTCCTGATCGCCTCAACCGTCTGGCGGACGCTGGCCTCGATCCCGGCCCAGTCGCCCGCCTTGACTGCGGCGTCCGTCACCAGCTTCGACCCCATCCCAGCCGCCACGATGCCCGAGCCGAACCATTGGGCGATGGAGGCCGCGTCAGGGTCGACGCCGCCGGTCGGCATGATCTTTGTCCAGGGCATGGGCCCCATGACGGCCTTGACGAAGTCCGCTCCGCCGACGCTGGCACCCGGAAACAGTTTGACGATCTCGCAGCCCAGTTCCTGGGCCTTCAGGATTTCGCTCACCGAGCCGCAGCCGGGGAAATAGGCGGTCATGCGCCGGTTGCAGGTGCGCGCCACCTCCTCCACCAGACCCGGACTGACCACGAACCGCGCGCCCCGGTTCAGGAACAGGGCGGCGGTCCCTGCATCGACGACCGAGCCGATGCCCAGCACGATGTGCGGATCGGTCTTCTGCAGTTCGCGCGCAATCTCGCCGAACAGGTCGCAGGCAAAGTCACCGCGGTTGGTGAACTCCACCACCGGCGCGCCGCCTCGGGCGCAGGCGCGGATGACGTTCAGGCACACGTCCGCGTCAGGGTGATAGAAGACGGGCGCGACGCCTTGCGCTTCGAGAGCAGTCAGGACGGAAAGACGGTCGTGGCGCATCGGCGTTCAGGCTCCACCGGATTTCGGGACAGACCTGCTTACCCACCGCACGGGCCGTGTCAAAGCGGGCTGCCCAAACTTTGTGTTTCGCGCTTCAGGCGGCGTCGAGCTTCTCGTGCCGGGTCGCCTGGCACAGGTCGCAGAACTCGATCCCGGGACGGCGTCTGTCGGGACGCCAGCGATGGCGTTTGCACTTCAGTCTACGGACAAGGCGGCGCAAGGCGCGAAACATGGCGTCTCTGGTCAACAATCAAGGGTATGTCGGGTGTACGACGCACTTCAAAACGGCGGTTTGCCTTCAAGGTCAAGCTTTTGCGGTCAGATTGACGATGCGGCGCGTCATCGCACTTCCGGAATCGAACAGAGGCTCCAGCACTGTGAAGTGGTTGGCACCTTCGACGGCCTCGAACCGCGTCTCGACCCCCTGCCCGCCCCAGAGGTCGGCCATCATGCGCGACTGGCGGATGAACTCTGCGCTCTCGTCGCCGCCGACCACACAGTCCAGCACCGTTCCACCGGGCGTGGATCCATTGGGCACCGGCCAGTGGATCGGCGACAACGCCGCCGCCTCGCGTGCGTCCAGACCCAGGGCTGCGTTCAGACTGGTCGGGATCAGCGGGGCCAGGTCGAACACACCGCTGATGGCGACAGCTGCGCTGGCCCGCCCCTCGGACAGCATACAGGCCGCCATATGGCCCCCGGCTGAGTGGCCAAAGACGACCGGGCGGGCGCGGTTGGGCGACAGGTCCCGCACCGCCTCCACCGCCTCTCGCACCTGCGACAGGATGCGACCGAGGCGAGCGTCCGGCGCCAGCTCATAGGAAGGGATGGCCAGACTCACGCCATGGGCCAGCAGCGACGGCGCGATACCGCTGAACCACTCCCGCCCCAGAGCCTGCCAGTAGCCACCGTGCAGGAAGACGGCGATGGGCGCACCCGGTGCCGCCTCGAACAGGTCCATGACCTCCCGCTCGCCCGGGCCATAGGCAACCGGACGCGGCGGATGCGCCATCCGCGCGACTTCTGCTCGCACGCGCCAGCCCTCCATCACCGCCGGATGGTCCGGCACCAGGGCGCGGTTGTTGTACTGGGCTTCCAGATCGATCACGTCTGATCCCTTACCTGTCACGTCACCATCCGCTAAAGGTCCGGCACGCTGCGCAAGGGACCTCCGCCATGATGACCGCCATCTTCGTCTTCATCAAATGCGAGTTGGGGCACGCCAATGACGTGGCCGCCGACATGGTGGACAATGTCGAGCATGTGTCTGAGGTCTATTCGACGTCAGGGCAGTACGACCTGCTGGCCAAGTTTCAGCTGCCGAAGGACATGGACATCGGCACCTTCGTGACGAAGTCGGTTCAGACCCGGCCGCACATCCGCGACACATTCACGGTCATCACCTTCTCGCCGTTCCTGCCGTCCAAGGGTTGAACCTAGTTCGAGACGAACGACAGCCGCACCGCGACCCGCGGCAGGGTCCAGCGCGCGGTGTCCAACCGGGCCTGACGCATGGCCGACAGAGCCATTCGCCCAAAGCCCAGCTCGGCCGGCTGATCCTCGGTGGTCCGGCAGTCCGACAACGCGCCCGTCGTCTCGACAGCACAGTCGATCGTCACCACACCACGATCCACCCCTCGCGACAGCGCAGCCGCCGGGTATTCGACCTGCGGGCTGCGGGTCCATGGCACGTCCCTGAAGGGAGTCAGAGGCGTGGGCGCAGCCTCCTGACTGCCGACAAGGCTAAGCAATGCCGCGACGACCAACATCACTTCGCCGGGGCCGTCATCGGCGTCAGAGCCGAAGCGATCGCGCGCTGTGCGGCCAGTTGGTCGGCGGGCAGCGGCACCAGGCCACGGTCCTGCAGATAGCCGCCGCGACCGGCCGAGGCGTCCGACAGATATTCCTGCACGAACTGCTCCAGGCCCGGCGTCACGCCGACATGGGCCTTCTTCACGTAGATGAACATGGAGCGGGAGATCGGATATTCACCAGAGGCGATCGTATCCAGCGTGGGCATCACGCCGTTGACGCTGTGCGCCTTCACCGAGTCGGAGTTCTGCTCGAGGAAGGAATAGCCGAAGGCTCCGGTCGAGCCGGGCGTCCGGCTCAGGGTCTGGACGATGGCATTGTCGTTCTCGCCGGAATCGATCCAGCCGCCGTCTTCACGCAGCGTATGGGCCAGGGTCTCGAACCGGTCGGAATCGCTTTCGGCCAGGGCCGCCAGCGCGGGGATCGCCTTGGCCGACGGGGCCATGGCCAGCTCGACCCAGGAATCGCGCGTGCCCGAGGTGGGGGGCGGGCCATAGACCATGATGCGGGTCGACGGCAGGCCGGGGTTCACGTCGCTCCAGTTGACGTTGGGGTTGGCGACATAGGTGCCGTTCGGCCCCGGAACTTCCTTGGCCAGCGCCAGATACAGGTCGTCACCTTCAAAACCATAATCGGGCGCGTTCAGCGCCGTGGCGATGACCAGGCCGTCATAGCCGATCTTCAGCTCGATGATTTCGGTCACGCCATTGGCCTGACACATGTCGAACTCGGACTTCTTCATCTGGCGCGAGGCATTGGCGATGTCGGGCGTGGCCGGGCCGATGCCCTGACAGAAGGCCTGGATGCCGCCGCCGGTGCCCAGCGATTCGACGCGCGGTGCCGCCCCGCCAGACATACGGGCATAGTTCTCGGCCACGCGGGTCGTGAACGGGAAGACCGTCGAGGAGCCTGCCGCCCAGATGCCCGACCGCGCCGTCTGCGACCCCGCCCCGCCGTCTCCACATGCGCCAAGGGTCAGAAGGGCGAGGGCCGAGGCAGCGGCGAGAAGGGTGCGGGTCATGAGAACAGCTCCGTAAGGTTCGTGGCGCTTAGAACAGAGGATTGTGACGGTTGGACGAAAGGGAAGCCAAGATGTTCCTTGTGCATGGCGGGAGGATTCTGCCGCTAGGACGAAGACCGGGTACGTATTTCGCACGGTTGTCAGACGATGGTCGTGAGGAGACGTTTTCAAAGTGTCGACTAATCGGCAACGATCCGTCTGTACGATCATCACACCAACGTCCGCCTTCAGGTCGCGAGCACGCGCATGGCATCCGTGGTCCGAAGCGACAGGAAATGCCGCCGGGAGCCCATGCGTCCGGAGACCGGATTCGACGAGCCTCCGAGCCGACAGTCACCCGGTCAAACACATCGTGAAGTCGAGACGGTACGGTATCGGAAACCGTCTTCGAACGATCTGCAGGTGACGGGGGCGGTAACCTGCCGGCCCATCCCACCCGTCAAGGGCTAAGCTCTTGCGGACAGCGAATAGCCATACCTGTGCAGTCCCGCTTTTGCTCGCAATTCACGCGCAGATTCCTATATATCTGGGTATGTGGCGCGGATCGGATTCGTGACCCGAAAACAGTCCGTCCAAGGCGGTTTGGCCGCCGCCTTCAGAGGCCCCGATCAGGGGCGTTTCACCGACCGAATAGATGACCGAAAACACCGAGACCGCGCGCAACGTCGATACCGCCGAGGAGGCCGCCTACGGCGCCGATTCCATCAAGGTCCTCAAGGGGCTGGACGCCGTTCGCAAGCGGCCCGGTATGTACATCGGCGACACCGACGACGGCTCGGGCCTGCACCACATGGTGTATGAGGTGGTCGACAATGCCATCGACGAGGCCCTGGCCGGACACGCCGATCTGGTTCAGGTCATTCTGAATGCCGACGGCTCGGTGACCGTCACCGACAACGGTCGCGGCATCCCGACCGACATCCACGGCGAAGAGGGCGTCTCTGCCGCCGAGGTCATCATGACCCAGTTGCACGCGGGCGGTAAGTTCGACCAGAACTCCTACAAGGTTTCCGGCGGCCTGCACGGCGTGGGCGTTTCGGTCGTCAACGCGCTCAGCGACTGGCTGAAGCTGAAAATCTATCGCAACGGCAAGCGCCACGAGATGAAGTTCGAGCGCGGCGACACGGTCGAAAGCCTGGTCATCACCGGTGACGCCCCCATCCGCGAGACGGGGGACAAGGCGGGCCAGCCCCTGTCGGGCACCGAGGTCACCTTCTATCCGTCGGTGACGACGTTCAGCCACATCGACTTCGACCTGAAGACGCTGGAACACCGCCTGCGCGAACTGGCCTTCCTGAACTCGGGCGTTGTGATCAAGCTGCGCGACGATCGCGGGGCCGAACCCTTCGAGGAAATCCTGCACTACGAAGGCGGCGTCGAGGCCTTCGTGCGCCACCTGGACAAGTCCAAGTCGCCGATCCTGAAGGACGTCATCGTCATTCGCGGCAAGAAGGAAGGGATCGAGATCGATCTGGCCCTGTGGTGGAACGACAGCTACCACGAGACCATGCTGTGCTTCACCAACAACATCCCCCAGCGGGATGGAGGCACCCACCTGTCGGCCTTCCGGGCCAGCCTGACCCGCGTCATGGGTGGCTATATCGACGCCGCCGGTGCCGCCAAGAAGGAGAAGGTCTCCGTCAGTGGCGAGGACGCCCGCGAGGGCCTGACCTGCGTTCTGTCGGTCAAGGTGCCGGACCCCAAATTCAGCTCCCAGACCAAGGACAAGCTGGTCTCGTCCGAAGTCCGCCCGGCCGTCGAGGGTCTGTGCTCCGAGGGCCTGTCGCAATGGTTCGAAGAACACCCTGCCGAAGCCAAACAGGTGGTCGCCAAGATCATCGAGGCCGCCGCCGCCCGCGAGGCCGCCCGCAAGGCGCGCGACCTTACGCGCCGCAAGACGGCCATGGAAATCTCCAGCCTGCCCGGTAAGCTGGCCGACTGTCAGGAACGCGATCCGGCCAAGTCCGAACTGTTCATCGTCGAGGGCGACAGCGCCGGCGGCTCTGCCAAACAGGCTCGCAACCGCGAGAACCAGGCCGTCCTGCCTCTGCGCGGCAAGATTCTGAACGTCGAGCGGGCGCGGTTTGACCGCATGCTGTCGTCCGAACTGATCGGGACGCTCATTCTGGCGCTGGGCACCGGCATCGGCCGTGACGACTTCAACGCCGACAAGCTGCGCTATCACAAGATCATCCTGATGGCCGACGCCGACGTCGACGGCGCCCACATCCGGACCCTGTTGTTGACCTTCTTCTACCGGCAGATGCCGGAATTGATCGAGCGCGGTCACGTCTACATCGCCCAGCCGCCGCTCTACAAAGTCTCCAAGGGCAAGCAGTCGCGCTACCTCAAGGACCAGTCCGAAATGGACTCCTATCTGATCGAGGAGGGCTCATCCGAGGCGGAACTGGATCTGCCGACGGGCGAGCGCCGGACCGGCATGGACCTGCAATCCCTGGTACGCGAAGCCAAGGCGTTCAAGGCCGGCGTTGATCGCCTGTCGCAGCGCGCCCCCGCCTTCGCGGTCGAACAGGCCGCACTGGCTGGTCTGTTCGATGAAGACGCTGCCGATCCGGCCAAGGCGGCGGCCCGGCTGAACCTTTATGCCGAAGAGGGTGACGGCGACTGGTCCGGCGCACCAGGTGCCCAGGGAGCCGTGGTCTTTGAACGTGTGCGCCGCGCCGTCACCGAACGGATCGTGCTGGAGGAAGCCCTCATCCGGTCCCAGGATGCACGCCGGCTGGCCGAGCGCTCGGTCGCTTTCGACGGCCTGTTCTCGACCCCGTCGGTCTATCGCCGCAAGGATAAATCCGTGACCATTCGCGGTCCGCTCGACCTGCTCGAGGCCGTCCTGGACGCTGGCAAGAAGGGTCTGGCCATCCAGCGCTACAAGGGCCTGGGCGAGATGAACCCCGAACAGCTGTGGGAGACCACCCTGGACGCCAACGCCCGCACCTTGTTGCAGGTGTCGGTCGAGCATCAGGAGGATGCCTCCGACCTGTTCGCCAAGCTCATGGGCGACGTGGTCGAGCCGCGTCGCGAGTTCATCCAGGCCAACGCGCTGGATGCCGCCGTGGATGCCTGATGCTGTTGGCTAGATGGGCGGCAGTACCCGCCCCGCGTCGACGAAGGCTTTGATCGAGGGCCATGTCGGTGGGGCGGCGCGCATTCCGTCACAGGCGATCTGTTTCAGGTATTCGGGCAGGGTGTTGGCGCGGATCGGCACCCAGCTGCCGCCTTCTTCGGGAACGCGGTCTGCTTCGGATCCGTCTTCGCCATATTCGACGATGCCCGCAGTCCGCCACTGACCGGCATTGCAGTTGAACTCGTAGGTCTCGATAGAATGACTGTAGTCAGCCGCGTCGCCACTACGCGGTACAGTCGCCACCGACACGATCGTGACGTCACCGGTCACCACGATGCTGTCCACCTCGATCATGAATGCGTTGTTCGGACTGCGTGATACGGAATTCCAGTTTTCGGCCATAACCGGCCCCGCACAGACCAGAAGAAACGCTCCGCAAAGTAGCGACACTCTCATGACAATCTCCCCGTTCCCGGAGATATCATGCGCTACATTCGTGCCTTGGCAAGAGGATGTAGCCCCAAGGCGTCAGCCGACCAGATAGGCCGCGCCGCCATCGATCGGGCAGGTCGCCCCGTGGACAGTCACATCGGCCTCGCCAAATGACAGGCCAAGAGTGTCGAGAACACCGTTGACTACGCCATCCAGCACCGGCCCCAGAGGTGACAGCAACCCGCTCAGAGACTGGGTCAGATTACCCAGCCCCAAACCCAGTCCGACCACCTTTACATCCAGTTGCATTCTGCCCAGCAACGAGGACACAAGGCCGGACGTGAAGCCGGTCGATTTTACGGTTTGCGGCGTCTGGCTCGTGATCTGGGCATCGCTGAAGGTCACTGGCTTGAAGCTCTGATCCGCCGCTTCAATATCCGCTGCCGCCTTGATGACGATCAGACCGGCAACGTTCACCAGGGACGCCGCCTGAACGGCAGGCGCGGCCTTGAAGTCATCGAGGGCGGCAATGCTGGTCGTGCCGATCCGCGCCCTTGCTACGCCTGGCCGGACGCCCAGACGCACCGATCGAGCGCCCTCACAGTCTATCGCTTCCAGTCGCGCCTCCGACGATGCCAGCTCGACCAACAGGGGCACCTTGACCTGGGCCAGTCCTGACAAACTCTGGCTCGTCCTTGCTTCGATATAAAGCCGCGCCTGGGCTGTACGGATGATGGGCTGGCCCGACTTGGCCACCGCCAGCCAGGGCGATCGGTTCGGCCGTTCCCCGATGGCCAGCCAGACGTCCAGATCAGCCAGCCCGGCCCTGGCTCCCAGATCAAGCGCGACCTGTCGATCGCCACTGGAGAGCTCCAATACGGCATTGGACAGGTCCAGAGCCGACACGGCAACCTCCAGTCCGCCTCGCAGCCCTTGTTCAGCGCCCGCTTCCGCCCCGATCAACTGGCCGACCTGAAATCTTTGGCCATCTGCTGCACGCGCCAGTCGGTTCAACCCACTATCCGCTCCATCCGTCAGGGTCTCGAGAATGCGCAAGGCGTCTCCTGCATCGACGTCCTGGGCCAGCAAGGTCTCGTAGTCTCCCACCGTCACGCCGGCATGTGTCGCCAAGGCGTCCGTAAAGCCCAGCAGGTCAACATTCACATCCGCCAGAGACCGATAGTCCATCAGGCTCAGCGAGACCTGGCTGCCGGTAAGCCCGCTCAACACCTGGTTTGCCAAGCCCCCATCCAGCGCGGCAAGGCGCGAACCTATGGACAGCGTGGCCATGGGCTCGGCAGAACGAACAGCTGCAGTGCCTGTCCGCTTCACCTCGACCCGATCCTTGCCCAAAAGCCATCGTGAGAACCAGACTTGAGCAGGCATAGTGACCGTTACCTGCGCGGCGTTGGCGTCTGTGTCGCCTGGAATGAATCTTTCACTCGGCGCAAGCGAAGCGTTCGGAGCATAGACCCCTGTTGCAGTCATGATCTGCAAGTCTAGTCCGACGTTGGCCTTTGCTGTGGCTTCCGCAGCCTGCTCGGCGTTAGCAAGGTCGCGCGCGGCCGCCAGCGCGCTGAGGTCTGCCGCCGATTGGGCCCGTCGTGCAGCCAGCGCTATAGAGCCACCGTCGATGACGACTGCTGCCAGCAAACAGGCAAGGCCCGCCCCCACAGCCGCCATGGTGGCGATTCCCCCCTTGCGGCACCGCCGGAGGGACTGGCATCGCGGACGCATCAATAGCCTCCTGTACGGATCACCGCTTCTCGGCGGATAGTGCGGGGGGGCGACGGGACAAGCCTTGCCAGCGCCATCAGCGGATGGCCGGATGCGTCATAGGTTATGGTGACCCGGATTGCTCCCGTATCGCTGGTCACTTCAACCTGAACCGCTTCGGGGTCGAGAATCGTAGCGCCGTCCAGCGAGCCGGACACGGCAGATCGCGCCAATGTATCGCGCTCGTCTACGTCGATACCTGCAATCGCCGCCCTTGCACCTTCGGCCGCCAGATGCTGGACCCCCTGCGCCATCCACATCCAGCCGCCGTAAACGACTGAACCAATCAAGAGCAGGATGAACAAGGGTCCAACCATTGCGAACTCGACTGCAGCCGAGCCTCGCTCAGACCTATGAGGTCGCTTGAGTCGTCCACGCATGGCCTTCTCCCTAAACGAGAGGTCACTATGCAACCTTAGCGTTAAGTGTGCGTGAAGGCGGGCGAAAATAATCCAGGCCGACCCGCTGGAGGTCATTCGTCCTGCTCACGCAAGGCAGGCTATCAACCTGAAAACAGTCGGCAATATACCTATGCCGGTTCGTAAGGTCCGGCGCAGAATGAACACGGGCCGGTCCCTGATCCGTACCGGCCTGCGGCCGAGTTGGCATGCCGGGGGGGCCGCCTCCTGAATCGAACGCGCCTGTTCCGGCCTGGAACAGAACTCTGACCGGACACGGCTTGCGCCGGGCTATCCGTTCATCGACACCAAGCTGGGCGATCAAGGCTGAAAAGGATTGGACGCCGGGTCCTGTCCTGCTTGGACTCGAAAAGTCAGAACTGTCTCGACAGCGTGACAAAGACCCGCCAGTCATTGTCAGTCTCTGTATAGGGGACCCAGTCGAGAGGCTTGGCGAGCTCGGCCCTGAAGGTCGTTCTGTCCTTGAACGTGACCCTCACGCCGACGCCGGCAGAGGACAACTCGTTGGAGCGGGTGCCGGTACGCGTATAGTTGGAAACCGAGGCCGCATCGTAGAAGGCGTAGGTCTGGAAGAAACTGACCGGGGCAAAGTCAGGGTCCCATCCTGCACGCAGTTCGATCGCGGCCGCCGCCCCCATGTCCCCGCTGACCTCGCCATAGTTGTAGGCGCGGCCGTAGGTCGGTCCACCCACGGAAAACTCTTCCGAGCTCAGAAGCGGATCGTTGGACCACTGTCCCGAAACCTCGGCGTAGATGCCGAGAAAGCGCCAGACGTCTGTGTAGCCCGAAACTCGTGCATTGAGCTTGGTGAAGATGCCATCTGCGTTGCTGCGGGAGAGGTTGGGAGCGTTCCCCACCGTTGCTCCAAATGCTTCCAGGCCCTGCGAGACTTCCAGGCTGCTGGACAGATATCCGTCGGCAAACCGCTGCCAGGCAAACAAGGATGCCCGCGCGACCGCCAATGTCTCATCAGCGCGACCCGATTGGGCATAGGTCTGCTGCTTCTCTCGAACATCAAGGCTCGTATTGAGCCACAGGCTCTGCTTGCGTTTGCGGATCAGCGGTTGGGCCAGGTTCATCCAGACTTCGACGCTCTGCCCACTGAGGCGGCCGTTTGTCGAGGAGGGCTTGGCATTTGTGGTGTAGCCTGAGACCCCGGCTTCAAGACGACGTCCATCACTCAGTGGCAGAGAGTAGCCCCACTTGGCCGATGTCAGTTCGTCGGGGTTTTGAGGGGTCGTCGACGCGGCCAGGGTCATCTGGTCGCCATCTGCGATTATCGAGTTCGCCGCAGCGGAAACATAGACCTGCCATGGACCTTGCGTATCGGATCCGCGGTTGGTGACGCGGGCGTAAGCCGAGTATCTTTCAAACTCCGGCGTCACGACAAGCCGATGGCCAGCTGGATCACCCAGCACAGGTTCGATCCGACTCTCCAGGGAATAACCGGGCAGATCGGCGGCCAGCGTCAGCCGACGATCAAGCTCGGCAATCGTCGTGGGGTCGCGTCGCCCCAACGGGCCAACAAGGGCTCGGATAGTCGAAGGATCGGACCCTTCAACAATGACCTCGTCGATGTAGCCTTCGTAAACGACGATCGTCGCCAGGCCGCTTACGCCATCGTGTGGAGCCACGGCGGCGCGCGTCAGGAAATAGCCCTCGGCGCGATAGTGATCGGTAATGGAAGCGGCGACCTTCACCAGGTCTTCAACCGCGACCGGGCGCGTCAGATAGTCTTCATAGGTGTAGGCCAGCTCTGACGCAGGGAAGGCTGAGACACCCTGTAGCTGAACGCCCGTCAGGACAAAGCAGGCCTGCTCACATTCAGGAACGTCTGATGCCACAGCCGCGCCCGATAGAGCGCCTCCCGCCACAAGAGCTGCGAAAATCGCGGCTTTTTGCAATAGACGACAAGTAAAACGCAAATAACTGGGCACTATGTCGGCTTCCGGACACAAACTGGACAGTCCTGATCATACCGATGCCTGATTAAGTTCAGATTAAGTCTGCCGCTTAAGGGCCTCGTAGCTAAGCGAGGGTAAAAGTGATTGCGTAAAACAGTGCGCCGAGGGTTCTGGACGTGGTAAAACTCAAGTTAATCGTGGTCACACTGGCCATACTTCTGATCTTCGGCCCAACATCAGCCTGGGCTGCCGACTGGCGGCTGCGTGAAGTCAGCGGCGGCGTCCGGGTGGCAGTACCCGCACGGGCCATCGCCCCAGGCGTTGTCGGCCAGATGCTTCCGATCGGAACCAGTGTGACGACGGGCGGTAACGGTCGGGCCGTGATTACCAACGGCGATCAGCGCATTGTCGTCGGGCCGAACAGCCGCACGACCCTGGCGGCAGAGCAGCGTGGCATGACCCGTATCCTTCAGGATCTCGGGTCGGCGCTTTTCCAAGTGGATCGACAAAGACAACAGCATTTCCGCGTCGAAACCCCCCTTCTCGCCGCCGTCGTTAAAGGCACGACCTTCACTGTCAGCGTCGACTCGCAGGGCGACCGGGTGCACGTGTCCGAAGGCCTGGTCGAAGTGCGGGCGATCAGCGGCAACGCTGGAGGTGATGTGGGCCCGGGCGCGACCGGTGTCGTATCGCGCACCCAGCCGGATTCGGTTGAGATCACAGCCCCTTCGGCAAACGTGGTCGTCACAGGCCCCGTTGTGGCGCTGGCTCCCATCGACTTCAAGGAAGTGACTGGCGGCCTGGTACAGAACCCTCCGGCGACTCTGGCGTCGCTGCCCCCAACATCAAGCCCCACCGGCGGCACTACCGGTAATACCAGCACCCTTGGCGGCAGTTCCGTCGCCAGTGCCGGTGGAGGATCGAACGCAGCGGGTACGGGAAATAGCAGTGCGGGCGCAAACTCCGGCGGGGCCGGCAATGGAGGTAACAGCCCTTCGGGGAGCGGGAACGGAAATGCAGGTGAGGGTCCTCCTCCCGGCCTGCCGGGTGGCGGAGCCGGATCCGACGATCCGGGTGATAATGATGACTCCGGCTCCGGTGCACCCGGCAACGGCGGCGGCAATGGAGGCCCCGGCACACCTGGGGGTCCAGGAAACGGTGGCGGCAACTCCGGTGGCGGCAATGGAGGCGGTGGCTCCGACGACGACGATGGCGGCGATGGTGGTCCCGGCACGCCTGGCGGTCCCGGTAACGGGGGCGGCAACGGCGGCGGCAACGGCGGTCCCGGCAACGGCGGTGGCAACTCCGGCGGCGGCAACGGCGGTCCCGGCACGCCCGGTGGTCCCGGAAGCGGTGGCGGCAACGGCGGCGGCAACGGAGGCGGTGGCTCCGACGACGACGGCGATGACGGCAATGGTGGTCCCGGCACGCCCGGTGGCCCCGGTAACGGGGGCGGCAACGGCGGCGGCAACGGCGGTCCCGGCACGCCCGGCGGTCCCGGCAACGGCGGTGGCAACTCCGGAGGCGGCAATGGAGGCGGTGGCTCCGACGACGACGGCGATGACGACGACGATGGCGGCAATGGTGGTCCCGGCACGCCCGGTGGCCCCGGTAACGGGGGCGGAAACGGCGGCGGCAACGGTGGTCCCGGCACACCTGGCGGTCCCGGCAACGGCGGTGGCAACTCCGGCGGCGGCAATGGAGGCCCCGGCACACCTGGCGGTCCCGGAAACGGCGGCGGCAACGGCGGCGGCAATGGAGGCGGTGGCTCCGACGACGACGGCGATGACGACGACGATGGCGGCAATGGTGGTCCCGGCAACGGCGGCGGGAATGGCGGTCCCGGCACGCCCGGTGGTCCCGGAAACGGTGGCGGCAACTCCGGTGGCGGCAATGGAGGCGGTGGCTCCGACGACGACGGCGATGACGACGACGATGGCGGCAATGGTGGTCCCGGAAACGGCGGCGGCAACGGTGGTCCCGGAAACGGTGGCGGCAACTCCGGCGGCGGCAATGGAGGCGGTGGCTCCGATGACGACGATGATGATGACGACGACGACGGCGGCAACGGTGGCGGCCGTGGGGGCGGTGGCTCCGATGATGACGACGATGATGATGACGACAACGGCGGCAACGGCGGCGGCCGTGGGGGCGGTGGCTCCGGCGACGACGATGATGATGATGACGACGACGGCGGCAACGGCGGTGGCCGCGGGGGCGGTGGCTCCGACGACGACGATGATGATGATGACGACGACGACGACGGCGGCAACGGCGGTGGCCGCGGGGGCGGTGGCTCCGACGACGACGATGATGGGGACGACTGATCTTGATTACCGTCGCGGGAAGAGAGTTCGGAGTTCGCTCGGTCAACCTGTTCTGGGCCACCCTGATCATCGTGGTGGTGTCGATGGCTTTGCTGTCGGGGTTTCTGCGCCCCGTCAGCGACGCCCTGGCGGGCGTTCGCTTCAGGCTGACTGACCGCGAGGCCAGCCAGACCCTCACTGTGGTGGAGATCGACTCGCGCAGCCTTCAGGCGGCGGGAGCCTGGCCTTGGGACCGGCAGCGGTATGCGACCGCGATCGACAATCTGGTCGAGGCAGGAGCCACCTTGGTGGCGTTCGACGTGGATTTCAGCGCACCCTCGCAAACGGCGGCCGACGCCGAGTTGGCGGCCGCAGTCTCGCGTCATCCGGGACAGGTAGTTCTGGCCAACTTCCTCCAGCAGGAATCTTACGGATCGAGGGACAGCGCGGTCGGCGAGAACACGCCCATCCCCAGCCTTCGCCAGGATGCGCTGCTGGCGTCTGTGAATGTACCTGTCGATGTGGACGGCAAGGTCAGAAGCTATGACGTCACACCATCGGGAGCATCCCAGCCGTCGCTGGCGGCGGTCGTCGCAGGACGCAGTGGCGGAACAAGCTTCGATATCGATTTCGGGGTCGACCACCGGACGATTTCGCATCTGAGCTTCGAGGACGTTCTGGCCGGCGACTTTGACAGGACGCTGGTTTCGGGCCGGGTCGTACTCATCGGCGCTACTGCGGTCGAACTTGGGGACGAGTTCGCCACGCCGGCGGGTCTCATTCCAGGCGTCTACATCCATGGCCTCGCTTACGAGAGCCTGATTGGCGGCCGGGCTCTGGTGGGGCTTCACCCGGGCCTTCTGCTCGCGCTCTGCCTTGTTGTGAGTGGCCTCCTCTTGCCGCGACGCGACGGCGGGGCATCGCTCCATCGACTGGTCCAGGTCCATGCCCTGGCTGCGGCAACCATCCTGATCGGGCCCGTGGTGCTTCAGGCAATCTCTCCGATCAGCCTGAACCCTGCCCCCCTGATGCTGACGCAGCTTCTGTTTGCCATCTGGGGCACACGCGTCGAGCTGGAACGGCGCGAGCGGGCCATCGTCGCCGAGCGCGAGGCGGGCCTGCTGCACCTGGCCATGCACGAGCCGGAAACCGAGTTGCCCAACCGCCGGGCCCTGCTGAAGATCATCGGCGACACCTGGGCGGCCTCGTCTGATGCAGAGCTTGCCGTCATTACCGTAGGGGTGGAGCGACACGCCGAGATGCGGGGCGTGGTGGGCTATAACGTCGCCAACGCCGTGCTGGTCCAGCTCGCGGCCCGACTGGAAGCCTTCGGTGCCACCGGAGGGGTGACCCAGCTTTCCAGCTCTGTTCTTGCGTTCGCGAGAACGGATCTGAGCGCAACCGGCCTCGCCGAACTGCTCACACGGCTCAAGGGACTTGAGACCAACTTCGTCGTCGGGGATCATTCCATCGATATCTTCCTTCGCCTGGGTGCGGCCCTCGAACGAGGCGGTCAGCTGGAACCAGAGGCGCTGGTGGAGCGCGCGACGGCCGCACTCAACTCCGCCCGTGCCTCGGACGATCGCGGCGTGGTCTATGACGATGACGGGCAGGGCACGCCCGAAAACAATCTGGCCCTGATGTCAGAGATGCGCGAGGCGATCGCCGCCGGTGACATCTCGCTCCACTACCAGCCCAAGATGAGCACTGCCGACGGTGTGATCCGGTCGGTCGAGGCCCTCTGTCGCTGGCGGCATGCGGAACGCGGCTTTGTCTCTCCCGATCTGTTCGTTCCTATCGCTGAGGATACCGGCCAGATCCGTGTCCTGACCGAGTGGAGCATCACGCAGGCACTTACGGATCACGCAGTGCTCCGCCTGGGCGGGCAGGACCTTGTCATCGCGCTGAACATCTCCGGGCGTCTGCTTGCGGATCAGGTCTTTCAAGCCAGGGTCCTCGACATGGTCGGGACATCCGGAGCCGCTCTGTGTTTCGAGATCACCGAAACGGCCGTGATACAGCAGCCCGGTCTGGCCAAACAGGCGCTCGCCGCCTTCCGTGCGGCGGGCATAAAAATCTCGATTGACGACTACGGCTCGGGCCTCTCGTCGCTCAGCTATCTGAAGATGCTCAATGCGGACGAGCTGAAGATCGACCGCTCGCTTGTCGTCGACGCACTGGAAAGTCAGCGGGACCGGCTCATCCTGAAATCCACGGTCGATCTGGCGCATGGTCTCGGCATGTCTGTTGTAGCCGAAGGCGTGGAGACCGAAGAACTGACCTCGTGCCTGACGCTTCTCGGATGCGACGTCATCCAGGGCTACTGGGTATCGAGGCCGCTGCCGCTCGCGAAGCTACAAAGCTTCGTAGAGCACAGCCGATCTGCCCTTTCAGAGAGCTGGCCGGACCACAAGGCTGACGTTGTTTCTCTCAATCCCGAACGCTCGAAACAGTCGCTGGCTTTATGAATTGCACGGCCGCGCTCCCGGAGAAGACCGGTAGCGTCAGTCCTTCTCGGACTTGACCAGTGAGGAAGACCAGAAGTTCGACACAGCCAGGCAGAAGACGTCCGGGGAACCCTTACCAATATCGGGAGGCGGTCAACTCGTTCGCCGTATCCTGAAGCAAGCCGGCATGGGAGGGGGCTCTCATAAGAACCGGGCGACACCATAAGGCTTTCCGAACGATGGGCTGGCCACTTCATGCACCTGAAGCAGGGTCCACGCCGTATCGGCCAGGGCCTTTCGGCTGCGGTGGAAACCTTGGGCCAGATGTCACACTATAGGACCATGCCTAGAACCAAGATGAACCCACGCGTCTTCTGGGGCGCGAGCCTGATTATCGGGCTCCTGCTCGCTGTAGCCATTGCTGCTCCCGGAGAGTCCGACCGCCTGTTTCAGGCGGCCCAGGGATGGGTGATCGAGACGTTCGGCTGGTTCTACGTCGCCTCGGTGGCCGGCTTTCTGATGGTCGTCCTGTTTCTGGCCCTCGGCCCGACCGGAGCGCTCAAGCTCGGTCCGGACGACTCGGAACCCGATTTCCCCTACCTCTCATGGCTGGCGATGCTTTTCGCAGCAGGCATGGGCATCGGCCTGATGTATTTTGCGGTTGCCGAACCGATCCAGCACTACGCCAGCCCTCCGGAAGCCCAGCCCCAGACCTTCGACGCGGCGCGCGAGGCGATGGTGATCACCTTCACCCACTGGGGCGTTCACGCCTGGGCCATCTATGCGCTCGTCGGTCTGAGCCTCGCCTATTTTGCCCACCGCAAAGGCCTGCCCCTTACGCTACGGTCTGGTCTGGCACCGCTGTTGGGCAAAAGGATCGACGGTCCGATCGGCGATGCGGTGGATGTGTTCGCCATCTGCGGGACTCTGTTTGGCATTGCCACCTCCCTGGGTCTGGGCGTGTCGCAGATCAATGCAGGGCTGAACTATCTGACGGGCCTGCCGAACACACCGTGGATGCAGGTCGGACTGATTGTCCTGGTGATGGCGGGGGCGACCGCGTCCGTCCTTACGGGACTGGACAAGGGCGTTCGGCGACTATCGGAGCTGAACCTCGTCTTGGCGGTGCTGCTCATGCTGTTCGTGCTGGCCTTCGGGCCGACGGCTTTCCTGCTCAAGGCACTCGTGCAGAATTTCGGCTTGTATCTGGACCATTTCTTCGTCCGGACCTTCAATCTCTACGCCTATGAACCCAGGGGGTGGATGGCGAACTGGACGCTGTTCTACTGGGCCTGGTGGATCGCATGGTCTCCCTTCGTGGGGATGTTCATCGCCCGGATATCGCGCGGCCGGACCGTGAGGGAGTTCGTGATCGGCGTCCTGTTGGTGCCGACCGGCTTCACATTCCTGTGGATGACGGTCTTCGGCAACACGGCCATCAGCCTGGACATGGGCGTCGCGGCCGGTGCCATTTCGAATGCGGTCACCGCAGACCTGTCGACCGCCCTGTTCCGCTTCTTCGAAGAACTTCCCGGGACTGCGATTACATCGACGCTGGCGGTGACGCTTGTGGCGGTTTTCTTTGTCACATCGGCGGATTCGGGCTCCCTTGTGATCGACACCATTGCGTCCGGCGGGGCTGATGACACTCCGCGCTGGCAGCGGGTCTACTGGTGTTCCCTGGAAGGGCTGGCGGCGGCCCTGTTGCTTCTCGCTGGAGGACTGGGTGCGTTGCAGGCGGCGACGCTGGTGGCTGCCCTGCCGTTTGCGGTCATCATGATCCTCCTGGCAGCCGGGCTGGTCCGACAGATGAACGCTGACGTCGCCGGCCGAACCGTCGAGACCGAGGGCCCTCCCCTCGCAGAAAAGCTCAAGCGGATACTGTCTCCGGCCACCCGACGTGACATCGAACGGCAGATTGATCAGGTGGGCGCACCAGCGCTTGAGACCGTGCGCCAAGGGTTGGCGGCGGAGGGTCTGGAGGCCGAGGTTAGCCGCGAGGCAACGGGCCTGTCCCTTCTGGCCACTTCAGGGGCCGGCACCGCCTTCCACTACCATCTCGAAGCGCGTGAGCGACCTCGTCCTGCTCTGACGGCACTGGAGGCTCCCGAACGTCACCGTGCCAAGGAATGGCGCATGACGGCGCGTTCCGACGATGTCGCGCGCGTCCGGGATGTGACGGGGTTCACCCAGACGCAGATTGTCAACGATGTCCTCGACCATCTGCATCGCTGGCGGACGGTCTGATGTAAACGGACCCGATCCCCTCAACCCTGTGTGCGCCTGCCTGCGAGTTCATATGGGCGCTGATGGCTTCCATTGACCGGCGCACATGTCTTCATCCAGCCGTCCGCAGTGCTTCTGGAACTTCTCGGCGCAGCCATCCTAGGCAGTGACAGCCGACGCTGGTTTAGGGAGGGCGGGGCGCGTTACAAATCTCGTCGGCTTTCTGATAGCGGCTGGAGGCACGCTCGCGCAGCGACATCAATGGAAGTCGCGCGATCCCGGCATTATCCGAGCGTTACGGGGATGCGTGTGGCCGTGGTGGCGCGGATACTGCGGACGCACGATTTCGTCAGCGCGGCAAAGGGCGATCTCCGGGCAGTGCCCGTCCGATAGTCGGTTCAGTTCGACAGAGCGATCAAAGACCCGGTGCGCCATCAGATGAACGACGCCCTCCGGGCTTTTCTCGACCACGCCTTCGACGCCCATCAGCCGGGCAGCCATGACGACGCCTCGATACTCTTCGAACATTCGCGCCCACAGAACCAGGTTGGTGACGCCGGTTTCGTCCTCCAGGGTGATGAAGATGGCATTGCCCTTTCCCGGGCGCTGCCGGACAAGGACGACGCCGGCGGTGCGAACCTTGGTGCCGCTGCATTTGGTTTCCAGTTCGGCGCAGGTCAGCATTGTCTCCGCTGCAAAGATCGGCCGCAGGATCGCCATAGGGTGCGCCTTCAACGATAGGCGGGTTGTCTGATAGTCGGCGGCGACATGCTCGCCCAGAGCCATAAGGGGCAGTCGGGCATCGGCCTCCTCGCCCAGTTCGCGTGCGTCGGCCGCGGCGAACAGCGGCAGAGGTGCGTCGTCGGGCAGGCGGCGCACGGCCCATAGGGCCTCGCGTCGGTCCAGGCCGATCGAGCGAAAGGCGTCGGCCTCCGCCAGTCTGCGCATCGCCGCGCCGGGCAGGGTCGCGCGCCGAGCCAAGGTTTCGACACCCTCGAACAAAATGCTGCGGGCAGCCATCAGGGCCTTGGCCCAGTCTTTGCGGAATCCGTCGATCTGGCAAAAGCCCAGCCGCAGCGCCAGCGATCCCGGTGGCCCCTCCAGCTTATTGTCCCAGTCGCTCAGATTGACGTCGATAGGCCGGATTTCGACGCCGTGCTCCTGGGCATCGCGCACAATCTGGGCCGGTGCATAGAACCCCATTGGCTGGGAGTTCAGCAGTGCGCAGGCGAAGGCTGCCGGGTAGCGGCATTTGATGAAGGAGGAGATGTAGACCAGCTTGCCGAAGCTGGCCGCATGGCTCTCCGGAAAACCGTATGAGCCGAAGCCCTTGATCTGCTCGAAACAGCGGTGGGCGAAGGCGCGATCATAGCCGCGCTCGACCATGCGAGTGACCATCCGGCCCTCGTATTTCCACAGGGTTCCGTCGCCTCGGAAGGTGCCCATGGCCTTTCGCAGGCCGTTGGCTTCCCGGGATGTGAACTCGGCGGCGACCATGGCGACCTTCATCGCCTGCTCCTGGAACAGGGGCACCCCCAGCGTCTTGTGAAGAACCTCCTTCAGTTCATCCGGATTGTAGCCGGGACCGGGTTTTGAGTAGTCGGCCTCCTCCACGCCGGCGCGCCGGCGTAGATACGGATGCACCATGTCGCCCTGAATAGGTCCCGGCCGCACGATCGCCACCTGGATCACCAGATCGTAGAATGTACGTGGCTTCAGGCGCGGCAGCATATTGATCTGGGCCCGGCTCTCGACCTGGAACACGCCGATCGAGTCGCCCCGACAAAGCATATCGTAGACATCGATCTGCTCTGTCGGGATGGTGTGCAGTTCATAGGGCGCGTCTTCGTGATCGCGCATCAGGTCCAGCGCCTTTCGAATGCAGGTCAGCATCCCCAGCGCCAGCACATCGACCTTCATCAGCCGCAGGTCGTCGATATCGTCCTTGTCCCATTCGATGAACGTCCGATCCGGCATGGCTGCATTTCCGATGGGGACCAGTTCGTCCAGCCGGTCCTGGGTCAGGATGAAACCGCCGACGTGCTGGGACAGGTGGCGGGGAAAGCCCAGCAGCCGCGTCGCCATGGCGACCGCCCGCCCGATCATCGGATTGGCAGGGTCCAACCCGGCCTGTTCAACATGCTTGCCTCCGATCTCGGCACCCCAGCTGCCCCACTGACTGGCGGCCAGGCGGGCGGTCACGTCCTCGGTCAGGCCCAGCACCTTGCCGACCTCTCGGATGGCGCTCTTGGGGCGATAGCGGATGACGGTGGCGGCGATGCCCGCGCGGTGGCGGCCATAGCGCTCGTAGATGTGCTGGATAATTTCCTCGCGCCGCTCGTGCTCGAAATCCACATCTATGTCGGGCGGCTCTCCTCGGTGGTCTGACAGAAAGCGTTCGAACAACAGGTCGTTCTCGGCCGGGTCCACGCAGGTGATGCCCAGCACATAACAGACCGCCGAGTTCGCAGCAGACCCTCGCCCCTGGCACAGGATTCCCTTGGAATTAGAGAACCGCACGATGTCGTGGATGGTCAGGAAATAAGGCGCAAAATTCTGAGCCTGGATGAAGGCCAGTTCCTTGTGCAACAGGTCGACGACCTTGTCTGGAATGCCGTCGGCATACCGGGTTTGGGCATGCCTCCAAGTCAGTTCCTCCAGATACTCCTGCGATGAACGACCTGGCGGCGTCGGTTCCTGCGGATAATTGTAGGTCAGGTCTTTCAGGTCGAACCGGGCGCGGGCCAGCAGAACTTGCGTCTGTTCCAGGGCCTCGGGCGCATCCCCAAATAACCGGTTCATCTCGGCAGGGGTTTTAAGGTGTCGTTCCGCATTGGCCAGCAGCCGTCGCCCCGCCGCCTCGACCGTTACCCCCTCTCGGATACAGGTCAGCAAGTCCTGAAGATCGCGCTCCGACGGATCGTGATAAAGCACGTCGTTAACCGCCAGCAGGGGTACATCGGCCGCCTGAGCCATCGCCTTTAACCGCGCCAGACGACGCCGATCGTCGCCCTGTCGCAGCATCGCCGCAGCCAGCCAGATCGAACCGGGCGACGCCGCCTCCAGCCGTTTCAGGATGGTTGGCAAGCCCTCCAGCCGACGCTCTGGCATGACGATTAGCAGCAACCCCTCCGAATCGGCCAGAAGGTCAGCCAAGCCGATATCGCACTGGCCCTTCACAGCACGGCGGTTGCCCAAGGTCAGCAACCGCGTCAGCCGCCCCCACCCCGCCCGATCTTCGGGATAAGCGACGATGTCGGGTGCCCCGTCGTTGAAGGCCAGTCGTGTACCCGTCAGCAGGCGAAAATCCTGTGCCCGCGCCTTTACCAGGTCTGATAGGGCCGGATCATTCATGGTGTCCTCGACGAAGATGGTCTCGCCCGGCCCGCCACCGTCGCGGACTTTCTCGGGTGGCGACAATCCCTCCTCTCGCAGAGTATTAAGCGCGCTCCAGGCTCGAACGACACCCGCCACCGTATTCCTGTCCGCCAGACCCATACCGGTGTGGCCCCGCAGGATCGCGCTCAAAACCAGCGACTTGGGATGCGAGGCACCACGTAGAAACGAAAAGTTGCTCGCTGCCGCCAGCTCTGCATAGGCGGTGGAAGAAGTGACGTCCGTCATGCGAACAGACCGTGGATATACCAGCGCGGTTCGGGAACCTCGCCATACAAGCCTGCACGAAACAGCCAGAATCGCCGCCCCTCATGGTCCTCGACGCGGTAGTAATCCCGCGTGCGATGTCCCGGCCGACGCCACCATTCGCCGCCGATGCGTTCGGGACCTTCTGCGTGTGCAACCTGATGCGTGACTCGCCGCCAGCGAAACCGTGCCGGAGGTCCATCAGGAGCCAGAGCGATGGTTTCGATCGGCTGGGGTGAATCGAACATTTGCAACGGGCGTTGAGGCGGGGATTCTGGATCGCGCGCGGGCCAGGTGGTCTCGCCCCGGCGACGCCCAGCCCAGACCAGACGCGTGGCGCGTTCAGGCAGATGCGACTCCACCGGTTCGAACCGGCTAACCGCTTCTGGCCCCAGACGCGCTGTTAGTCGGTCGATCAGCCGGTCCAAGTTTTCGGCACCCGTCCCATTGCGATCTGGCGGCTTGGCTTCGAGCCTCGTCTGCGTTGACGCCATAGCTTGGGTGACAGGAACCGAGAGGCGCAACTGGTCGAACCCGAAGCCGGAGTCGAGCGGACTGGCCAGAGCCGCCAGCCTTTCCTTGAACAGCCGCATCACCCCGGTGGCGTCGCGCGTCGCCTGCCCGGTTCGCACTGTGATCCGCCGGGTCGCCCCATCGATGCGGAAAAAGGCCACCGCGAACGCCCGCCCGCCCTGCCGCCGCTGGTCCAGCCAGGCCATGGCCTCGATCAGCAAGTCACCGATCACCGCCTCGACATCAGAAGTCTGGGTGATCGGCTCGAACAGGATGCGATCAACGACGCAGGCCGGGGGCGGCCGCAGCGGCGTGATCCGCACGTCCTCCCGGCCCAGGATACGCGCCAGCCGTACCGGCAGGTCGGTCCCGAACCGCGCGGCCAGTGAGGCGGTCGGGCGGTCGTCCAGATCGCCCAAGGTTCGCAGGCCCGCCCGATTCAGGGCCTGATGCTCCCTCTCGTCCAGCTCCAAGGCTGCGATCGGCAAGGCTCGGACGGCTGCCGCGTCCTGACCGCCTTCAAGGATTCCTCCCCGTCCGAACCGGGCCAGGGCTCGCGCGGCCGGGGGCGTGCCGGCCAGGGCCGTGCGGACGCTCAGGCCGATGAGAGCGGCGCGCATTTCCACCGCCCGGACCAGCCCGGCCTCATTGCCGAACAGATGGGTGCAGCCGGTGACGTCCAGGATCAGGGCGTCGTCGCCATCGATCGCCGCCATCGGCGTGAACCGCCCGAAATCCTCAAGTACCTGAGTCAACAGGGCCGCATCGGCGTCGGGCCGATGCACGACCGTGCGCAGGGCGGGCGTCCGCGCCTGGGCGTCGGCCAGGGTCATGCCGCGCGTCAGTCCCAGGGCGCAGGCTTCCAGGTTCAGGGCGGCGAGCCGCAGGGCGCCCCGGACCTTTTCGACCAGAACGACGGCGTCTGGCGGGGCGCGTTCACCCGGTTCGGCGAAACCCTGTCGCGCTTCCTCCCGACCCAACCGATCCGACGACAGGAACGGAAACCAGACGGCCAGATAGCGGCGCGGGCTCTGCAAATGCGCGAGTCTCACGATCCCACTCCAGCGTCCATTTGGCGGGGGCGGCCCCCTGTCGGCTGCGGGTCAGGGCGGCGACAAAGGCGGGGCGGCCGGGAGCCCCGGCCTCCAGCGCCGTCGACAGGGCCGCGCGCACCGACCAGCGGGTCTCGGCCGCGCTGGGCAAAGCCGCCGCCGCCGCTCGGACCAGGAACGCTGTGCTTCGCCCCGCCCGTGACGCCAGAGCCAGACGCCGACTGGCAGTCAGGGTCATGGCCTTGGCTTCGCCCCAACCGCTCATCAGCACGGCTCCGACAGCCCCACTCTTCAAGGCCTCCTCGCCCGCAGCCAGCATGGCCGTAGCGTCTCGTACTCGCACGATCAGCACGTTCTCGGGTCGCAAGCCCCACTCGTGCAGCCCCGGCCCATGCAGGGCCCCCGCTTCTTGGCAAGCCAATGCCTGAACCACCCAGGCCAGGGGCCTCTCCGTTGTCGCACGAGACGCCAGACCCAGCGCAAAGGCATTGGCGGCCACAGCATCGGCGGCGGTTTCGGCATGAATGTCGTGGAGGCAGAAGAGGCAAGGTCCGGGGTCCAGATACGCATCGACACGATCCATCCCGAGCGTGAATCGTCCCGGCTCGGGCCCGGTCTCATGATGAGACAGCTTGGCCAAGCGGGATTTCAACTGCTCGATCTGAAGGGCCGAAGACAACGCATGTTCCTGTTATGTTCCTACATATGCCTCTCTCTCGATATGGAGAGTCAAGAGCCAAAAACTTGGCGCGCAAGCACCAGACCCAAATCGAGGCCTGGTCGTTTTGTAATTTCAGGAAATTAAGCGAGCGGCGGTCGGTTCGCTGCAAGCCGACCACATAAGCAGCCTACTGATCAGCACGGGTAAGCTGCTGCTATTTATCAGAAAATGGCGCGCCCGGAACGATTCGAACGTCCGACCCTCAGATTCGTAGTCTGATGCTCTATCCAGCTGAGCTACGGGCGCGCATGGCCGCGAACGGCGAGGCGGCTTCCTAGCGGAGGTGGGGGCAGGGGGCAAGGGGTTTAGCGCGGTTTTCGCGGCAAGTTTCGATCGGGGGTTTCTAAGCCGAGGCGCAGGCGTCAAGTTGAGACGAACCTCCCCGGTCGTCTTCGCGAGTGCCTGATGCCATCCTCCCTTTCCCGCCTGGCCAGACCTCTGGCTGTCGCAGCCCTGACACTGGCTCTTGTGGCCTGTGCGAGCGACACGGGACAATGGATTCAGAACGGGGCGACACGGGTTCCGGCCGCAGACGCCCCGTCTGTCCCGACCATGCCTCAGGCGCGCGGGCCGTTTGTGTCGGCGGCCAATCCGCTGGCGGTCGAGGCGGGGATGAAGATCCTGCGCGAGGGCGGCTCGGCCGTCGATGCGGCGGTGGCGGTGCAGGCGGTGCTGGGGCTGGTCGAGCCGCAATCATCGGGTCTGGGCGGTGGGGCCTTCATGATGGTGTTCGACGCGGAGACGGGCGAGGTCACCAGCTATGACGGGCGCGAAACGGCCCCGGCGGCGGCGACGCCGGAGCTGTTCTATGAGAATGGCCAGCCGTTGGGCTTCGGGGACGCCGTGCTGAGCGGTCGATCGACGGGCGCGCCGGGCGTGGTGGCGATGTTAGGCATGGCGCAGGCCGAGCATGGAACCCTGCCGTGGAGCACCCTGTTCGGTGACGCCGAGCGGCTGGCGCGCGAGGGCTTTGTGGTCAGTCCGCGACTGGCCGGCATGATCGCCCAGCCGCGTGGCCAGGCGCGGTCGCGCTGGGCCAATGCCTATTTTACGAAACCGGATGGCCAGCGGCTGGTCGCGGGCGATGTGCTGCAGAACCCGGCCTATGCCCAGACGGTGGCCGAACTGGCGGCGGGTGGGCCTGAGGTCTTCTATCGTGGTCGCATTGCGGAGGAGATTGCCGCCACCCTCGCCGAGGGGCCGCGCCCGGGGGCGCTGACGACGGCGGACATCGCAGCGTATCAGCCGATCGAACGCGGGGCCCTGTGCCGCCCTTACCGGGTCTATGTGGTCTGTGTGCCGCCGCCGCCGTCCAGTGGGGTGGCGATCCTGCAACTGCTGGCCATGGCGGAGCGTACACCGGCGATCGATGGCGGGGCGGAGGATGCCGACGCCTGGGTCGCCTTCGCCCAGCTTCAGCGGGTGATGTATGCCGACCGCGATCGCTACGTCGGCGACCCAGCCTTCGTCGGTGTGCCGGTGCAGGGGTTGCTGGACGAAGGCTATGTGGCCGAGCGCGCGTCGCTGGCGGCAGGTCTGACGGGCGCGGCCGAGGCAGGCACCCCGCCGGGCGGCGTCTTCGCCGGGCCCGATGCCACGCGCGAACCGGCTGGCACCTCGCATTTCGTCGTCGTGGACGCAGCGGGCAATGCGGTCAGCATGACCACGACGGTCGAGAGCATCTTCGGCTCGGGCAGGATGGCGGCGGGCTTCTTTCTGAACAATCAGCTGACGGACTTCTCGTTCGAGCCGCTGCGCGAAGACGGCCAGCCCGCGGCCAATGCGGTGGCGGCGGGCAAGCGACCGCGCTCGTCCATGTCGCCGGTGATCATCCTGGATCAGCACGGCCGTCTGATCGGGGCGCTGGGATCGCCCGGCGGCTCGTCGATCCTGGCCTATAATGCCAAGGCGCTGATCGCCGGGCTGGACTGGGGCCTGCCGGTCCAGGCGGCGTTCGACCTGCCCAATCTGGTGGCCAAGGGCGATGGGTTTGGGGCGGACACCGAGCGGTTCCCGGCGGCTGTGCGCGAGGGGATGGCCGCTGAGGGCGTCGTCATCCGCCCCAACGCCAGCGAGAACTCCGGCCTGCACGGCGGGCTATGGCGGCAGAGTGCGGACGGCTGGAGCTGGGACGGCGGGGCAGACGACCGGCGGGAAGGGGTGGCGAAGTTTTAGGGATGAGGGATGAGGGATCAGGGAAGACAAGCAGGACTCCGAGCCTTCGGCTATCTGCCCTGGTCCCTGGTCCCTAGTCCCTAAAACCTGACCCCTACTCCGGCTTGATCGACAACTGAAATGCGATCACGCCTTCGGACACATCGGTATCGACGCCATGGCCGGCGCGAAATCCTTCGGTCTCGATCTCGCGGTAAATCAGGCCGACGGAGCTCTGGACCGCCCCTTTTCGCATGGCCACGCCGATGGAGGCGTCGCCCAGGAAGTTGCCGCTGTCGTGGCTGACGCCCGAGCGGGCATAGTCGCCATCGCGCGTGCGGGCGAAATTGTATCCGACGGCCCGGCCCGATCCGGCGGCATAGACATACCAGCGCGGGCGCTCGCCAAAGGCCTCGGTGCCATCGGGCACCAGGCGATCCAGATTGCGTCCGACACGCAGGGTCGCCCCCGCCTCGGTCGAATTGCCCCGGCTGCCGACGCCGACGCCGACATGGGGCGTCAAGGTGACGTCCAGTCCCGAGCCCGTCTGGCCCAGCGTCTCGGTCCAGCCGCGAACATAGGAGACGTCGTAATGTTCGGTGTCCCAGCCCGCGCGGTCCAGCGGCCCAGGCGGCACGGGCGCGCCATCGGCCCGGCGGATGGAGCCTTCGGTGCGCAGGCGCAGCCGGTCGTCGAAGCCGCCACCCGAGAACCATACGTCGCGTTCCGCCACCGCCCGCGGTTCGGCACGATCGGCACGCGAGACGCTGGCGACCCAGCGTGGCTCGATATCGGTGATGGGGGCGTCGAAGGCGGCGACGGATCCGTCGCGCTCCAGTCGGGTCAGAAGATCGGAGACCGTGACGGGCCGGTCCGCGCCGTCGGCAAAGGGATCGGCCAGCCGGACGGCCTCCTGAGCCGTAGCAACGGTCGCCACGCCCGCGCAGGCCATAGCCAAAAGCGCAGCGGTTGTTACTGAAATGGCCGTCGTTTTCAGCATCAACGGGACCCTCCCCAGTCCGTCAACGCCTCGACCCTGCACCAAAGGGCCCCGCGCGCCAATAGACTTCTCTCGCCACATATCAGGCGGTCGAACGTCGGGGATGTGGCAGGGTTCCTCTGCGACCGTCGTTCGACGGTCGTAGAGGTTGGTCAGCCTACTGGCAGGCCAGGCACTCGTCGTAGTCGGTGCGGGCGGCGCTGAAGAGGTCCGGCTGGTTGGGATCGACCTCGGCCTCGACCTTGTCGGCGGCGCCGGCGAAGGACGCGCGCTGAACCGACTTGGAGCGCAGGTAGTAGAGCGACTTCACGCCCTTCTCCCAGGCCTGCCAGTGCAGCATGTGCAGGTCCCATTTGTTGACGTCGCCCGGGATGAACAGGTTGATCGACTGGGCCTGGCAGATTTCCGGCGAGCGGTCGGCCGACAGTTCCACGATCCAGCGCTGGTCCAGTTCGAAGGCGGTCTTGAAGATGCCCTTCTCGTCCTCGTCCAGGTCGTCAAGATGCTGGACGGAGCCTTCGTTCTCGAGGATCGAGTTCCAGACGGCCTCGGTATTGATGCCCTTGCCGTCCAGCAGACGCTCCAGATAGGGGTTCTTGACCGCGAACGAGCCGGACAGGGTCTTGTGGGTATAGATGTTGGCCGGGATCGGCTCGATGCCCGCGCTGGTGCCGCCGCAGATGATGCTGATCGAGGCGGTCGGGGCGATGGCCAGCTTGTGGCTGAACCGCTCCATCACGCCGCGCTCTTCGGCATCCAGGCAGGGGCCCTTTTCTTCGGCCAGCAGGCGGCTGGCCTTGTCGGCCTCGCGGCGCAGATGTTTGAACAGGCGCATGTTCCACGACTTGGCCATGGCGCTTTCGAAAGCGACGCCCTGGCCTTGGAGGAAGGAGTGGAAGCCCATCAGGCCCAGGCCGACCGAGCGCTCGCGCTTGGCCGAATAGACGGCGGCGGCCATTTCGGGCGGGGCGCGGGTGATGAAGTCCTCCAGGACATTGTCCAGGAAGCGCATGATGTCCTCAATGAAGCGGGGCTCTTCGCGCCACTCCAGGAACATCTCGGCGTTGACCGACGACAGGCAGCACACGGCCGTCCGGTCGACGCCCAGGTGATCGCGCCCCGTGTGAAGCATGATCTCGCTGCACAGGTTGGACTGTTTGACCGACAGGCCCAGGTCGCGCTGATGCTGCGGCATCTGGCGGTTCACAGTGTCGGAGAAGATCAGATAGGGCTCGCCGGTCTGCAGACGGATTTCCAGGATCTTCTGCCACAGGCTGCGGGCATCGACGGTCTTCATGACCTCCTGGTTTTTTGGCGACACCAGGTCGAAGGTCTTGCCGTCGCGGACCGCCTCCATGAATTCGTCGCTGATGCTGATGCCGTGGTGCAGGTTCAGGGATTTGCGGTTGAAGTCGCCCGAGGGCTTCCGGATCTCCAGGAACTCCTCGATCTCCGGGTGGTGCACGTCCAGATAGACGGCGGCCGAACCGCGACGCAGCGAGCCCTGGCTGATCGCCAGCGTCAGGCTGTCCATCACGCGGATGAAGGGGATGATGCCGGACGTTTGTCCCGCACCCTTGACCTTCTCGCCGATCGAACGGACGCCGCCCCAATAGGTGCCGATGCCGCCGCCGTTCGAGGCCAGGGCCACGTTTTCGTTCCAGACGTTCTGGATGCCGTCCAGGCTGTCGGCCACGGAGTTCAGGAAGCAGGAGATGGGCAGGCCGCGCGCCGCGCCGCCATTCGACAGCACCGGCGTCGAGGGCATGAACCACAGCTGGGACATATAGTCATAGACGCGCTGGGCATGGCCCGGATTGGTCGCTTCATCGTCGGCAAAGGCCAGCGAAACGCGGGCGAACATGTCCTGGTAGGACTCGCCGGCCAGCAGATATCGATCTTCCAGCGTCTTCTTGCCGAACTCGGTCAGCAGGTCGTCACGCGACCGATCGATCTGGATGGAGGGCACGACCGACAGATGGGGACGACTGGCCTGTTCGGCGAGTGCCCGCGCATCGATAACTGACTGCAATTCCACTGTCTTCAACGCTTCGCCGCCGGCCATGATCGTATTCGCCCTGAACTTCTGATTGATCGTCAACCGCGCCTGAGACCACATCATCTAGTGGCCCCTTCGCTTCCCCAACCCACATATAGGGCACAGATGGCTAACGAGCCGTCAACGGGGTTGACGATCACTTTCTGGGCGAATCGCATTCATGACAGGGGATGAGCCTGTGGACAGGCCGCGACGACGGCGTGACAGGGCAGGGGCGTCAAGATCACGAAACCGTGAGCGGGAACGTCTCACAAGCGTGACCGTTTGGGCGCGATGACCGCAGATCAGACCGTGACCTTTTTCCGCCGCGCCCTGCGCATCGCCCGCACCGAGATCGCGGCCGTCAGCGCCCTTTTCATCATCGCCCTAGGCGTCATGACCTTCGTCGAGCTGGCGGATGACATGACCGAGGCGGACGGTCAGGCCTTTGACCAATCGGTCCTGGCCTGGGTCCAGCCGATGGCGGGCGAACCGCGCGGGCCGTGGTGGATGAAGGAGGCGGCGGCCGACCTGACGTCCCTGGGCGGCATATCGGTGCTGGCCCTTTTCGCCACCATCGCCATCGTCTTTCTGCTGATCCATCGCAAGCGGCTGTCGGCCCTGCTTCTGGTGGTCGGCCTGGCGGGCGGAGTGGCGCTGAGCGAAGGCCTGAAGGCGATTTTCGAGCGCGAACGTCCTCCTGCGGCCTTCCAGGCCGTTGAGACGATCAATGCCAGCTTCCCTTCTGGCCATGCGCTGCTGGCCACGGTCTTCTACCTCAGCCTGGGGGTCATGCTGACCCGCGCCTTTTCGCGCCGCCATGTGAAGGCTTTCGTGCTGGGGGCGGCCATCGTCATCGCGCTGCTGATCGGAACGACCCGCGTCTATCTGGGTGCGCACTGGGCCTCGGACGTTCTGGCCGGCTGGAGCGTCGGTGCCGCCTGGGCCATGGCCCTGTGGCTGGTTGCCTATGCGGTGGAACGCCGCCAGATCGCCCACCATGCCGCGCTTCAGGATGAAGCCGATCCGGGCTGATCGCTGACGCGCCTTCGACCTTTGTCGCGCGTGCATTCCGGCGATGCGTGGCACTATGCAGACCTTGGCTCCTGCGTCTGGGCCAATCATTGACTGCGACGCTGCCGGAGCCCTGCATGCCCGACCCTGCCCACGCCTCCCTCTATGCCGAACGTCTGATGACCGCAGGCCAGGCGGCGGCGCTGATCCCGTCCGGCGCGCGCGTGGTCATGGGCCTGGGCGTCAGCCAGCCACCGGCCTTGCTCAAGGCATTGGCTGACCGGGCAGAGGCGGGAGAGGTGGAGGGGATCAATCTCTATTATCTGCTGTCCACGGCCATCGCAGGCGACACCGTGCTGCGCTGGGAGGTGGTGGATCGTATCCGCCCTCACAGTCTGTTCCACGGCGCGATCGAGCGGCGGCTGGAGGCGCGGGCTGCCGAGGAGGGACGGCCCAACCCCGTTCACTTCATCCCGACGGGCTTCCAGCAGACGCCGCGCGTGCTGTGCGAGGAGGTCGGCGTGGACACATTGGTCTGCACCGTCTCGCCGATGGACGAAGACGGCTTCTTCAGCTTCGGCACCAATACCGACTACAGCCTGCCGGTCTCGCGCACAGCCAAACGGGTGATCCTGGAGGTCAATCCGCACATGCCGCGCGTGTTCGGCGATTGCACCGTTCACGTGTCGCAGGTCACGGCGGTGGTCGAACACAACGCATCGCTTCTGGAAATTCCCAAGGCTGCACCCCAGCCCCAGGATCGGGCCATCGGCGCGATCATCGCCGGAATGGTCGAGGAGGGCGCGACGCTGCAGATGGGAATCGGGGCCCTGCCGGATGCCGTCTGCGACGCCCTGAAGGATCATCGCGATCTGGGCATCCACACCGAGATGCTGACGCCCGGACTGGTCGAGCTGATGCGAGCGGGCGTGATCACCAATGCGCGCAAGACATCACATCCGGGCAAGGGGGTGTTCGCCTTTTCCATGGGCGACCGATCGACCTATGACTTCCTGGACGGTAATCGCGATCTGGAAGCCCACCCGGTTTCCTATGTGAACGATCCGGCCGTCATCGCCCGTAATGCCAGGATGATTTCGGTCAATGCGACGCTCCAGATCGATCTCAGCGGAGCCTGCTGCTCGGAGTATCTGAACGGACGACAGTTCACGGCCTCGGGTGGCCAGCTCGATTTCGTGCGAGGGGCCTATGCCTCACAGGGTGGTCGGTCGATCATCGCCTGCCACTCGACCGCCGCCAGGGGCACGGTATCGCGCATCGTCGCCCGGCTCGACGGGCCGGTCACCACACCGCGCAATGATGTCCATATCGTCGTGACGGAGCACGGGCACGCCAATCTCAAAGGCTTGACCACGGCCGAGCGTGCCCGCGCCCTTATCGGCCTCGCCGATCCGCAGTTCAGGGACAGGCTCGAGCGCGACGCGCGCGAGGCGGGGCTTTTCTGAAAGGCATGAGAGGTGCCGGCGCACTGCTCAGACCATCCCCAGGCTTCTCCCCACCAAACTGCGGCGGGAACACCACATGTAGCGTTGTGCGACAAAGTGATCGCTAAATAGCCGCAATTCGACTTGGCACCGGGCGCGTCTGGCCGCATGGTTAGGGCCTGTCCTTTTCTCCGGTTTCGCGAGTCGCCCGATGAACGCCCACACCATCATCAAGCCTGCCCGCCCCGGCCTGCTAACCCCGTCGGCCGCCTACAAGCCCTTCCGCTATCCGTGGGCGTTCGACATGTGGAAGAAGCAGCAGCAGGTCCACTGGATGCCCGAGGAAGTGCCGCTGGGCGAGGACCTCAAGGACTGGGCCGTCAAGCTGAACGACAAGGAACGCAATCTGCTGACGCAGATCTTCCGCTTCTTCACCCAGTCGGACATCGAGGTGTCGGACAACTACATGGAAAAATACGGCCGCGTCTTCAAACCCACCGAGGTGAAGATGATGCTGTCCAGCTTCGCCAATATGGAGACCATCCACATCGCGGCCTATGCGCTGCTGCTGGAAACCATCGGCATGCCCGAGAGCGAATTCGGGGCCTTCATGGAATACGAGGCCATGCGCGACAAGCATGACTTCATGCAGGAGTTCGGGGTCGAGACCGAAGCGGACATCGCCCGCACCCTGGCCATGTTCGGCGGCTTCACCGAGGGGCTGCAGCTGTTCGCCAGCTTCGCCATGCTGATGAACTTCCCGCGCTTCAACAAGATGAAGGGCATGGGCCAGATCGTGTCCTGGTCGGTGCGCGACGAGAGCCTGCACTGCGAGGGCATCATCAAGCTGTACCATGCCTTCAACAAGGAAACGGGTGTGGTCACCAAGGCCGTGGCCGATGACATCGTCCAGTGCTGCGAGACGGTGGTGAATCTGGAGGACAAGTTCATCGACCTGGCCTTCGAGGCCGGCGAGGTCCAGGGCATGACGCCAGAGGACATCAAGAAATACATCCGCTTCATCGCCGACTGGCGCCTGCGTCAGCTGGACCTGCCGGAGCTGTACGGCGGTGGCCGCGAGAACCCGCTGCCCTGGCTTCAGTCGCTGCTCTCGGGTGTCGAACACGCCAACTTCTTCGAGGCCCGCGCCACGGAATATTCCAAGGCGGCGACCCAAGGCTCGTGGCACGGCAACGAGGGCGTCTGGACCGAGTTCGACCGGATGATGGCCCGCCGCGATATGAGTGGCGTCATCGGCTGACGGGCCGGCGGGGGTCGTCAGATCCCCGCGTACCACTCATAGCCGCGGTCTTCCCAATAGCCGCCCTTGCCGCCCCCGATATGAGCGAAACTTTCGACCGCCTCGATGCGTCGGATGTATTTGGCGTGTTTGTAGCCTAGCTGCCGCTCGACCCGCAGGCGTAGCGGGGCCCCGTGCGGCACGGACAGGGCCTGGCCGTTCATGGCATAGGCCAGGATCGTCTGGGGGTGGCGCGCGTCGATCAGGTCGATACTTTCATAATAGCGGTCGCCCGTCTCGGTCTGATCCAGGGCATCGAAACAGTGGAAGACGATGTATTTGGCCTCGGGCTTCAGGCCTGCCTCGTCCAGCAGGGTTTCCAGCCGCACGCCGGTCCATTCCCCGATGGAGGTCCAGCCCTCGACGCAGTCATGCTTGGTGATCTGGCTCTGCGCCGGACGGCCGCGCAGATCGTCCAGGGACAGCGACAGGGGCCGTTCGACAAGGCCGTCGACGACCAGCCGGTAGTCTGAAAAGCCGCCCGTCTTCAGCGCCACATAGTCCGCCGCCGCCGGATCGGTGGAGCCATTGGCGCGAAAGTCCGGCGAGATTTCCGACCGGTCGTAGGTCGGGGCCAGGGCCTCGCGGGGGATCAGCAGACGCTGGGTGCGGCGGGTCAGGCCCTCGCCCATCCGCCGCGCCTGTTCGGCCAGGCTGATCCGCGCCTGGTCACAGGCCGACAGGGCCGAGGCCAGAAGAGTCGCAGCCGCTCCGGTCAGCCAGTGTCGGCGATTCATGACGGCTCTCCCGCGTCGTCCGAGGCCTTGCGTCGTCCGCCGGGCCCGGCCACCGATCCCGGCGGCTCGATGACGAACCAGCCCGTGACCATGGCCCGCATATTGTTGAACAGCCCCGTCCAGATCACCAGCCCGACATGGATGGCGATGAAGCCGACGATCAGGGCCGCCGAGATGAAATGCAGGGTCCGTGCCGACTGTCGCCCGCCCATGATCTCCAGCAATATGCCGCCGATGGCGTTGAACCCCGGCGACATCGACAGGCCGGTGATCAGCATCATCGGCAGGACAATCACGATCATGGCCAGATAGGTCAGCTTCTGGATCACATTATAGGTGCGGGCGTGGTCGTCGGTCGGAAACCGGAACCGCGCATGCTCGGCCACGGAGGCCCCGATGCCCTTCAGGTCCGCCGCCGTCGGGGCCAGCCGCCGCCCGAGCCGCCGCGTGATCAGACCGAAGGCCAGATAGATCAGCCCATTGATCACGAAGATCCAGGCGAACAGGAAGTGATAGTTCCGCGCCTCTGCCAGATTGCGTCCCTGCGGGATCAGCGGCCAGTTCGGCACCGTCGGCGTACTGACCCACGGATCGGCGAAGGTCGAGGTCAGACCCCAGTACAGATGCGGATGCGCGGCAAGGATGTTCAGCCCGCTCATGATCAGCACGACCACAGCCACGACATTGAGCCAGTGGGTGATCCGGACCCAGACGGGATGCCGCCATATCAGGGTACGGCCCTGGCCCAGCGGCCGGTCAGACCTGGCGGACGCGACGTCGATGGGCGCTTCGTCTGCGATATCGGTCATGCTGCGCCTTCCCGCCGTCCAGCGACGGTGTCACGGTAATCCTGACTACGCAATCCGGCGGCGAAAGGTTACGGCCTGACCCTGCAGTTTCGGCCACCGGCCTGCTCACAGGCCCGAACACTTTGCTCATACAGCGCCATGTCGCGCTGATAGCGTTCCTGGGCGGCAGCATTTTCTGCGGCGATACGGGCGTTATCGGCTTCGATACGCGCGGCCTCCGCCTGCCAGGCTTCCCGTGCCGCATCGTTGGAGGCGATGATTTCTGCCTCGCGACGAGCGGCCTCTTCGTTCTGGGCCAGGATGCCGGCGTTCAGCTTGCTGGTCGCGGCCAGCTCTGCCGGATCCTGGCGACTGTCAGGCACGGCGCGATAGGTTTCGCCACGCTGGCGGTCCCATTCCTCCGAGCCAGGAACGGGAGTGTCTGCAAGTTCGGGGGTCTGGACCGGTGCGGGCGCGGGCCTGGCCTGTTGCGCCGCGGCGGGCAGGCTCAAAAAACTCCCCAGAACCAGGGCGGCGGCGGCGGTCGTGAACGATCGGGACATCAAAGGGGTCTCCATCAGGGTCGGTGCGGACGCTGACCCGCAAGCTGGGCCATTTCGCGGCCCTCGACCAGCCTCAACGCCTGGAAGTCCTGATCGGTGCCGAGGGTGTCAGTCGGGCAGACGCAGGGCGAAGACCGTCCCGTCCTGCCCCGTCTCGATCAGGTCCAGTGTGCCACCGTGCGCCATGGCCAGTTCGCGCGAAATAGTCAGCCCAAGGCCGGTACCTTCCGAAGCCCGGCCGCTGACGAACGGATCGAACAGCTGTTCCGACACCCTGGACGGAATGCCCGGCCCGTCGTCGGCGATGCGAAGCAACCAGCCGACGCTGTCCTGGGACGCTGTGACCGTCACCGTACCCCGGCGCGGAGCCTTGCGTCTGGTGTCGCCCTGAATGGCCTGACGGGCATTGCGCATCAGGTTGACCAGGATGCGGTGCAACTGGTCCGGATCGGCCTGAACTGTGGCCTTTGCGGGCAGGCTCTGGACCAGCTGCACGGTGTCGGGTGTCAGACCTGCATCTTCGGCAGCCACGCTGACGGCGCTGGCCAGGACGACAGCGACACGCTGAGGCTCGGGTTCTTCGCTGCGACCATACTCAAGGACATTGCGGGACAGGGCGGCGGCGCGGCCCAGGGCCCGTTCCAGCCGGGGCAGGACGCGGGCCACCTCGGGGTCGGGCGATTCCGCCAGTCGTTCGGACGCCAGCTGGGCCGAGGTCAGCATGTTGCGCAGGTCGTGGTTGATCTTGGCCACCGCCTCGCCCAGCGCCACCAGCCGGGCGCGGGAGCGCAGCGACAGCCGCACCTCTTCCTGCATCCGGGCCAGTTCGCGCTCGACCCGGCCGATCTCGTCATGGCGACCGCTGGGCGGTTCGCCCTCGGCCTCGGGATCGCGGGCGAACCGCTCGATCGAGCGGGTTACCCGCCGCAACGGCTGGAGCACCAGAAAGGCCAGGCCAGAATAGAGCAGAGCGCCCGCCACGATCGACACCAGCAGCGACACCAGCAGACTGTTCAGCAGAAAGGTGCGCAGTTCCGCCTTCAGGGGCTGGGCCAGAGTCACGATCTCGATGAAGTCGCCGGTACGATAACGCGGCCGGGCCTGGACCCGGATAGAGCGATCCGGATGGCCAAACAGGGTCCGCCAGGGATCGATCAGGCGTGAGACCGGGCGGCTCTCCCGCAGATCGATCAGGTCGGGCGTTCTCGACAGATTAGGGGCCTGCAACAGAAGTCGCCGCACCCCCTGGTCCGCCACGACCACCGCCTGCACGCCGCCGATGGCCAGAAGCTGTTCTGCCGTATCATCCTCGACCGCCGAATAAGGCAGGGCCTGGACCGCGACCGAGGCCAGCTCGGCGGATTGCAGCCGGTCAGTCAGCCAGCGCTCGTGAAAGCTGGCCACACTGGGA
Source organism: Brevundimonas sp. DW-iso22 (assembly GCF_058725425.1). Classification (NCBI taxonomy): domain Bacteria; kingdom Pseudomonadati; phylum Pseudomonadota; class Alphaproteobacteria; order Caulobacterales; family Caulobacteraceae; genus Brevundimonas; species Brevundimonas sp. DW-iso22. Next base: position 90,717 of record NZ_JBZXEB010000003.1, read on the forward strand.
GTGATGATCAGGATTTCCACCGCCACCGCAAAGACCATGGTCAGCAGCATCAGCCGTCGCGCCAGGGCATCCGGCGGGTTCAGCCCCAACCGCCGCCTCAGGCCCTCGGGCACCCAGGTCCACAGGCGAGGGCCGGTATGGGGTGCGACCTCGCTCATGTCGCCGCCTTGCGACCCAGCGCGCCTTGCAAGGCCTTCAGCGCCACGGGCAGGACGACGGCCAGCACGAAGACGCCCGTCATCGGGGCCCAGAACTGGCCGAACAGGGCCTGGAAGTCCGGATCGGGATCAGTGACCAGCAAGGTGTTCAGTCGCGCGCCTATCCAGCAATAGATGGTGTGGGCCGGCAACAGGCCGATCACGGTGGCCACCGTATAGGGCTTCAGCCGCGCCGCCATCACCCCGGCGGCGATATTGATCATGTGGAAGGGCACCACGACGGCCAGTCGGCTGGCCAGCACATACCAGAAGGTATCCTTGTCGATGGCGTTGCAGACCTTCTGCATCAGGCCCGCGTCCCGCTCGGCCTTTTCGCGCAGGGACTGGCCCAGGGCGGTGCGGGCAACCGCATAGACGATCAGGGCCCCGATCGTGGCGGCGATGGAGGTGGCCACCCCGCCGACCCAGGGTCCGAACAGATAGCCCGCCGTGATGGTGACAAAGAAAACGCCGGGCACCACGCTGGCGGTCAGGATGGCAAAGACCGCCATCAGGATCAGCAGGCTGACGATATAGTTGTCGGCGGTGAAGGCCCGGAACGCCTGACCGTGGTCGCGGATCGTGTCCAGCGACAGATAGCGATTCCAGCCCATGCCGAAGATCAGCGCGATGACGCCGGCCAGCAGGATCAGGGGCAGAAAGCGTTTCAGACGGTCCATCTTCACTCCAACGCAGACGCATCGGCGTTGACACCGCCTGCCCCTCCGCTTATACGCCCGCCCTTCCCGCGACGGATGCCTTTGTCCGCCGCCTCATTATTTAACGTTGGGAGCCGACCGTGAAGCGGACCTATCAGCCGTCGCGTTTAGTGCGCAAGCGCCGTCACGGCTTCCGTTCGCGGATGGCCACCAAGAACGGCGCAAAGATCGTTGCGCGTCGTCGCGCCAAGGGCCGCAAGCGCCTGACGGCCTGATCCGTCAGGCGTCCGTCTGCGGACGCATGACCGACTTTCCAGATATCGAACGTCTGACTTCGCGGCCCCAGTTTCTGGCGGCCGCGAAAGGCGTTTCAGAGGCCCGTGGTGCGGTCGTGGTCCAGCGGCTGGATCGCCGGGACGACGACCCCACCATACGTCTGGGCTTTACCGCTACGCGCAAGGTGGGCGGCTCCGTCGTTCGCAACCGCGCCAAACGCCGGCTCAGAGAGGCCGCCCGCGCCCTTGCGCCGCAGTTCGGACGCCCCGGCAGCGACTATGTCTTCATCGCCCGCATGGGTACGGCGGACCGTCCCTGGGACCGTTTGCTTGACGATGTGAAATCGGCGCTTACAAGGCTGGCGACCCCACGGTCGGCGGCTCCGAAGCCTTCGACCGCGCCGACCCCGCCCGCGCCCATTCCGCCCGCAACCGCCGGCCAGGATTCCTGATCTCCATGCCTCCCCAGAATAACAGCAAGAACACCATCATCTTCATGGTGATCGCTGGCCTCATGCTCCTGGCCTACAGCTTCTTCGTGATGCAGCCGCAGGCCGAGCGCCAGAAGGCGGCCCGCGCCGCTGCCGAGCAGCAGGCGGCGACAGCCACGGTGCCGGGCGCTGACGGGAGCACGACCGCCGCGCCTGTGTTTGTCGAGAACCGCGAAGTGGCCAGGGCCCAGGGCGGTCCCCGGGTGGCCATTCGTACCGACACGGTCTCCGGCTCGCTGTCACTGCGCGGCGCGCGCCTGGATGACCTGTTCCTGACCAAGTATCAGGAGACGCTGGCCCCGAACTCGCCCTCGGTCGAGCTGTTCCGCCCAGAGGGCATGGTGCACGGTTATCAGGCGCTGTTCGGCTGGGACGGCCCCAATGTCCGCGGCGGCGTGCCCGGCAAGGATACGCCCTGGCAGCTGACCCAGGGCACGGAGCTGACGCCGACGACGCCGATCACCCTGACCTGGGACAATGGTGCGGGGCTGCGCTTCACGCGCCGCATCGCCATCGACAACCAGTATCTGTTCACCATCACCGACACCGTCGCCAACTTCAGCGGCCAGCCGGTGCAGATCGCCCCCTGGAGTCGGGTCGAGCGGCGGGGCATCCCTGACGAGCTGGGCCGGAACCAGATCCTGCACGAAGGCGGCATCGGCACCTTCGGGACCGAAGGCGACTATGCCACCCAGCAGCTGAAGTATCCGGCCTGGGCCAAGAAGCCGTCGCAGTCGTTCGCCTCGACCGGCGGCTGGATGGGGATGACCGACAAATATTGGCTGGCCGCCATGATCCCGTCCCAGGACGAGAAGATCGACGCCGGCTTCTTCGTCACCGAACAGGCCAACTATGAAACCCATGCCGTGCTGATGCGCGGCGAGGCCCATACGATCGCGCCCAATGCCCAGATCAGCGAGACGACCCGCCTGTTCGCCGGGGCCAAGCGCAATGAGATCCTGGCGGGCTACGAGAAGTCGCTGGACCTGCCGCGCTTCATCTATGCGATTGACTGGGGCTTCCTGTTCTTCCTGACCCGCCCGATGTTCCTGATCGTCGAATTCTTCTTCGGCATCCTGGGCAATTTCGGCCTGGCCATCCTGGCGCTGACCCTGGTCGTGCGCCTGATCATGTTCCCTCTGGCCAACAAGAGCTACGAGAGCATGTCGCGCATGCGCACCCTCGCGCCCAAGCTGGAAGAGTTGAAGAAGAAATATCCCGACGATCCGGCCAGCCAGCAGAAGGAAATGATGGCGCTGTATCAGAAGGAGAAGATCAATCCGCTGGCGGGCTGTCTGCCGCTGCTGATCCAGATCCCGTTCTTCTATGCCGTCTACAAGATGCTGACGGTCACCATCGAGATGCGGCATCAGCCCTTCTTCGGCTGGATCCGCGACCTGTCGGCGGCGGACCCCTCGACCATCTGGAACCTGTACGGCCTGATCCCGTGGGACCCGGCGACGGTGCCGCTGATCGGCACCTTCCTGACCACCAATGCCTCGCTCAGCGTGCTGGCTATCGTCTATGGCCTGACCATGTGGCTGCAGATGGCCATGAGCCCGCCGGCGACGGACCCGATGCAGCGCCGCATCTTCCAGTTCATGCCGGTGGTCTTCACCTTCATCATGGCCACCTTCCCGGCGGGCCTGCTGATCTACTGGGCCTGGTCGAACGTGCTGACCATCTTCCAGCAGTACATCATCATGCACCGGCTGAAGTCGGAGAACCCGATCGACACCTTCTTCGCCCGGTTCAAGAAGGCCTGAGCTCTCTGATCCGCTCATCCCGGCGAAAGCCGGGACCCAGAGCTTTGGGTGGGCGGTCTAAGGCGATCATTATCAGGCAGTAGACCTGCAGCGCCTGCGCTAGGCTGGACATAACTGGGTCCCGGCTTTCGCCGGGATGAGCGGAGATTTGTGTTGGACGATTTCACGGATGAAGAACTGGAACAGGGCCGCATCCTGTTTGCGCGGCCCGCGACCTTCGTCATGGGCTGCGCCAAGATCGAGCAGCTGCCGGAACCGGACCTGCCGGAGGTGGCCTTTGCGGGTCGGTCCAACGTGGGCAAGTCCAGCCTGATCAACGGCCTGGTCGGCATGCACAAGCTGGCCCGGGCGTCGAACGAGCCGGGCCGCACGCGCGAGGTCAACTTCTTCGATCTGGACGGCAAGATGCGTCTGGTCGACCTGCCCGGCTACGGCTGGGCCAAGGCGTCCAAGACGACTGTCAGGAAATTTCAGGACTTGGGCCGCGACTATCTGAGGGGCCGGGTCACGCTGAAGCGGGTTTATCTGCTGATCGACAGCCGCCATGGGCTGAAGAAGGTCGACGACGAGGCGCTGGATGCGCTGGATCTGGCCGCCGTCAGCTATCAGATCATCCTGACCAAGGCCGACAAGCTGAAGAAGGGCGAGGCCGACAAGGTCCAGGCGGAAACACTGAAGGCCATCGCCAAGCGCCCCGCAGCCTATCCGGCGGTGATCGTCACCTCGGCGGAGAAGGGCGACGGCATGCCGGAGCTCCGCGCCGAGATCATGCGGACGACCGGGGCGGTGCTCTAGGGCTCTTGCGGACTTCGCCCGGGAATGATCGGGTGGCGGCCATGCAAACGCGCTTGATCCAGACCGATACGATCAGCCAGTCGGTCCTGGAGGCCGGCACCGGTCCGCTGGTCCTGTTCATCCACGGCTTCCCCGAGCTGGGCATCAGCTGGCGCGCGCAGGTCGAGGCGCTGGCCGAGGCGGGGTACCACGCCGTCGCGCCCGACATGCGCGGCTATGGCGGCACCGACAAGCCGGAGGATGTCGCCGACTATTCCATCCTGCATCTGGTCGGCGACATGGTCGCCCTGGTGCGGGCGCTGGGCGAGACACAGTGCGTGGTCGTGGGGCACGACTGGGGGGCACCGGTGGCCTGGCACTGTGCCTTGCTGCGTCCGGACATGTTCCGGGCGGTGGCGGGACTGTCCGTGCCGTTCCAGCCGCGCCGACCGGGTGGTCCCCCGACCCCGGCCATGGCCGCCATCGCCAAGCGGGCGGGACTGGGCGAGCTCTATATCAGCCAGTTCCAGGCCGCGGATGCCCACACCATCTTCGAGGTCGATGTCTCGGCAGGCCTGCGCAAGGGCTTCTACGCCTATGACGGGGCGACGCCCGATGCGCGGCAGTCCACCGGCTTCATCCCGGCCGGACAGGACTTCCTGTCAACGGTGGCGGACGATGCGACCCTGCCCCCGTGGATGAGCGCCGAGCATTTTCAGGAGTATGTCGATGCCTTTTCGAAGGGCGGCTTCAAGGGGCCGATCGACTGGTACCGCAACCTGGACCGCAACTGGGCCCTTACGGCGTTTCTGCAGGATCAGCGCATTCTTCAGCCGGCGCTCTTCCTCGTCGGCGAGCGTGATCCGGTGCGCCACTATTCGGGTCAGCATGAGGCAGGGCTGAAGGACTGGCTCCCCAAGCTGCGCGGTTCGCACGTGCTGGCCGGGGCTGGTCACTGGCTGCAGCAGGAGCGGCCGGAGGAGGTCAACCGGCTGCTGCTGGACTTCCTTGCTGGCCTATAGACCCGCCACAGCCTCGGCCGTGATCTCAAGGCTGCGGATGCGGTCGTTCAGGTCGAAGACCATGCCGGTGACCATGACCTCGTCCACCCCGGTCTGTGTGGCGAAGGCGGCCAGCTTGTCGCGCACCGTGTCGCGCCGGCCGATGGCGGCATAGGTCAGGCGGCTTTGGACGGCGGCGATCTGGCGCGGGTCCAACACGGTGGTGATGTCGTTCACGGGTGGCTTGACCCGACCCGGCTTGCCTGTGACCACGGCGGCAAACGCCTGCTGCATGCTGGTGGACAGGCGCAGGGCCGCGGCATCCGTCTCGGCGGCGAAGACGTTGATGACCGCCAGACTGTGCGGTTCGCTGAGAACCTTCGAAGGGCGGAAACCGGCGCGATAGGTTTGCAGGGCCTGCATCAGCAGCTCGGGCGCGAAATGGCTGGCGAAGGCAAAAGGCAGGCCCAGGTGGGCGGCCAGTTCGGCGCTGAACAGGCTGGAGCCCAGCAGCCAGATCGGCACCTTCGTGCCCGCGCCCGGCCAGGCCGTGACCCGCTGGCCGTCGACGGGATCGTCCAGAAAGGCCTGAAGCTCCAGCACGTCGCGCGGAAACTGGTCCGCCGCCTCGAAATAGCGGCGCAGGGCCCGCGCCGTCTCGCCGTCCGTGCCGGGCGCGCGGCCCAGACCCAGATCGATCCGGTCGGGATAGAGGGACGCCAGGGTGCCGAACTGTTCGGCGATGACCAAGGGCGGATGATTGGGCAGCATGACACCGCCGGAACCGACGCGGATCGTCTTCGTCGCCCCTGCCACATGGCCGATCACCACGGCGGTGGCCGAGCTGGCGATGCCCGGCATGTTGTGGTGTTCGGCCAGCCAGAACCGCTTGAAGCCCAGCCGGTCGGCGGCCTGGGCATAGGCGGTGGTTTCCGCGAGCGCACGCGAGGCGTCGCCGCCCTCCACGATGGGCGACAGGTCAAGCACTGAGAAATCGGTCATGGACGCCAGATCGGGTCGAGGGCGTTGTCAATCAAGACCCACGAGGTTGTCGAGGGCGTCCGCAGCGCCCTAAGCTGGCACAGCCATGTCGTTCAGGGGGCCACCATGATCATCGCCGCATCCATCCTGGGAACCGTCGCCGTCGCCGTTTCGCCTGCACAGGCCACCACACCCGCCGGCGATCTGGCCGGAACATGGGAAGGCCCACTGGCCGTCGGCGGCCAGTCCATCCGCATCGTCTTCCGCATCCGTCCGGATGGAACGGCCGTCATGGACAGCCCCGATCAGGGCGCGCGCGACATTCCAGTCGATACGCCGACGGTAGAGGGCGGGGTGGTGCGGCTGACCGTGCCTGCGCTGGGAGGTCGGTTCGAAGGACGCCGCTCGGACGACGATGCAGTCCTGACCGGGGTCCTGTCGCAAGGCGGGGTGACCCTGCCGCTGGTCCTGACCCGCACGAGCACCACGGTCGCCGAACTGGTCCGACCCCAGAACCCCTTGCCGCCGTATCCCTATCGCGCCGAGGAGGTCGCCTTTGACAATGCGGACGCTCCGGGCGTGCGACTGGCCGGGACGCTGACCTTGCCGCAAGGGAACGGGCCGTTTCCGGCGGCGATCCTGATCAGCGGTTCAGGTCCTCAGGACCGGGACGAGACGGTCTTTGGCCACAAGCCCTTCGCGGTCTGGGCCGACGCCCTGACCCGGCGTGGCATTGCCGTGCTGCGTTATGACGACCGGGGTACCGCCGGCTCGACGGGTGAGTTCGCGGCGGCGACCAGTGCGGACTTCGCCACCGATGCCGATGCGGCGTTTGCATATCTCGCCGCAAGGCCCGAGATCGACGGACGACGCATCGGCCTGATCGGTCACAGCGAGGGCGGTACGATCGCGCCGCTGGTGGCACAGGAAGGCGTGCCGGTCGCCTGGGTGGTCATGCTGGCCGGACCCGCCGTGTCGGGCGGGGCGCTGCTGACCGAACAGTCCCGTGTCACCCAGGTCGCCATGGGGATCGCGCCGGCAGTGGTCGATTCCAATGTCGCCATACAGGCCCGCATCATGAGCGCCGTGGAAGAGAATGCGTCCAGCGCCGACGCAACCATCGCGGCGGTGGATGCCGTTCTCGCAGACGCCGGACCGTCGGTGGCACAGCGCCAGGAGCAGGCCCGCCAGACCGGCAGTGCCTGGACGCGCTGGTTCATCGCCCACGACCCCGGCCCGGCCCTGGCCGGTCTGGATGTGCCGCTTCTGGCGCTTTACGGCGGCAAGGACGTGCAGGTGCCGGCCGATCAGAATGCGCCCGTGCTATCCCGCCTCAAGCGCGATGCCGAGGTGGTCGTCCTGCCCGATCTGAACCATCTGATGCAGCCCGCCGTGACGGGTCTGCCCAATGAGTACGAGGCCATCGAGACCACCATCGACCCGCAGGCGCTTTCGACGGTGGTGGACTGGGTCGTGGCACGGTGAAGACTGGCGGACCGGCAGGTCCGCGCGCCCAGTGGGCCCCAACACCTTCTCAAGGACCTTTGGCGCGATATTTGAGCCGTCTTCGTCGCTCGGCGCGGCTGAGGCCGGGCTCGTCGGGGTCGGGTGGGGTGGATGCGACGGGAGCGGGTTTCTTCGAGTGCACTGTGTGCACTTGCGGCTTTCGAAGCGGATTTTCGGCCTGGATCTGGCGGATCATCGAGGTGGCCTGGGCCTCTATGCCGCGAGCCGTGCGGGTGATGGCCCGCATCTCTTCGGCCGAATTCCAGTCGCGCTCGCGGGCCTCGCTGCGTTCGGCGGCCAGCAGCATGGCGTGGACCCGCATCCAGCGCATGGCCTCGGTCGAGCGACCCGTATCCAGCGCATGGGATACGCGCCGCCAGGCCTTGTCCAGCATGCGACTGCGAGGTTTGGCGGGCGAGTCCAGATCGATGTCGTCCTCGACCGGATCGGGCGCGGGCTGATCTGTGCGACGCCAACCGCCCTGACGCGCACGAACCTTGAAAGCCGACAGGCCAAGGTCGTGGCGGCGGCAGACCTCTTCGGCCGTGGCCCCGGCCAGATAGTCATCTCTGGCCCTGTCCCAGACGATGTCCGGGCGGATACGCCGGGGCGAAGAGGCGGATGCGGGTTCTGGCGAGGCATCGGTCATGCGCACAGGCTGACACGACGCTGCGTCAGAATCGGTCGTGCGTCGCTTACACCGGGTGGGTCGGCTCCGGCTTCGGCGCAGGCTCCTGCGTCGAGGGCACGTCAGGCAGGGGGATGAACTCCAGAGAGTCCTCGTCTGGCAGGCTCATCCGCCCGGCCTTCCAGTCGGCCTTGGCCTGATCCAGTCGGGCCTGGCTGGAGGAGACGAAATTCCACCAGATCAGCCGCTCGCCGACCGGCTCGCCGCCCAGGACCATGACGCTGGACGGGCGGATGGCCTTGATGGTCGGCTCAGCGTTTGGCTCCAGCACGACCATCTGGCCTTCGCGGAAGGTGCGGTCGCCGACCTCGATCTCGCCCTTGGCGATATAGAGGGCGCGTTCGGAATAGCCGCCGGAGCCGACGAAACTCTTGCCCGGCGGCGGCGCGGTGCGCACCCCCTCGGCCAGTTCCCAGTGGATGTAGAACAGGGGCGACGAGGTCTTCACCGCCGCCCTGGCCCCGTAGGCCTCGCCCGCGACCAGCCGTGCGAACAGGCCGTTGTTGTCATAGGCGGGCTGATCCGCCTCGCCGTGGTGATGGAAGCTGGGATCGACCTCCTCGGCCTCGTCCGGCAGGGCGATCCAGGCCTGCATGCCGTGCATGGGGCCGCCGGTCGCCTTCTTCAGCGGATCGGTGCGCTCGGAATGGACGATGCCCTTGCCGGCGGTCATCCAGTTGACCTCTCCGGGACGGATGGCCTGGGTCGCGCCGGTATTGTCCCGGTGCATGATCTCGCCCTCGAACAGATAGGTCAGGGTCGACAGGCCGATGTGGGGATGCGGGCGGACGTTGATGGCCTCCGACCCCGCTGCGAACTCCGCCGGGCCCATCTGGTCCAGGAAGATGAAGGGGCCGACCATCCGGCGGCTGTGAAACGGCAGCACGCGTCCCACCTCGAAGCCGCCAAGATCCTTGCGCCGCGCGTCGATCACCATCTCGATCATCGGTGTTTCCTTCAGTCGAGCCGCAGGCGCGCAATGATACCCGGGGCAGGTTCAGGCGTACGCAGCGATCCGTCAGCGGCGAAATCGCTCCATTGCGAGCGCGATACAAACACGAGTTCACCCCCTGCCACCAGACCTGTCGTGGGTTCGGCGATCTGAGGGAGATTGGCGGCCAGCACCTCTACCGTATCGATCCGCGTCCAGTCGGCATCGGGCACAAGCCTGAGGACCCGTTGGGGGGCGGTTCCGTTCTGGAGCGCGTAGATCGCCTGGCCATCTGTCATCAGCCCATCGATGCCGATCAGGCCGGCATCCGCAGGCACCACCATGCGTGAAGGTGCGCCGCCGCCGAGGGCGACCCGCCACAGGCCCGAGGAATAGTCGGCGATCACCAGCGCCGTGCCATCCGGCGTCACCACCAGTCCCTGTGGCGAACCCAGGGTCCCCGAGACGACGAGGGTTTCGAGCGCCGCTCCGGACGGGGCCAGGCGATAGACCTCACCGGCCAGACCGTCGGACACATAGACGGTGCCGTCAGGGTGGACCGCGACATCACCCAGGCCATGTTCACGAGGCTCAAGCCCGGGTTCATCAGGCACGGGATAGACGGCCCGGACGCGGCCGTCGTCCAGGCCGATCTGCAGGAGGGCCGCCGGGCCGGTCGCGCCCTGGCGGGCATGAACGGCGGGTGGAGCCGGACTGCTGGCGGCCCACAGGACCCCTGTATCGGTATCCAGTGCCAGTCCCAGGAGGCCTTCGATCGAGGGGGTCGCACCGACGAAGGTCGTGAACTCTGTGCCTCGAAGCCTGAGGATGTCGCGTCCGGCGACCCGGGAAACAAGCCAGCCCTCCCCGGCTTCGTCACGCACGACGCCTTCGATCAGGCCCGCCCCCGGCACGGAAGCCAGGATCGACAGCCGCTCGGCACCGATGGGCAGCGCGTTGGCCGCGATCCGATCCGCAGCCTGCGCAAAACCCGGCATGTCCGACAGGGCCGACAGGGCCGCGTCCCGTTCAAGATTCATGATGAAGCCTGCACGCGCATAGCGCTGCAGATGGCTGATCGCGCCTGCCCCGTTTCCTCGCGCCGCGTCGACCCGTGCCTGCAAAGCCATCAGACCCGGGTGATTGGGGATCCGCCCGTCGGCCTGGGCCAGCAAGGCCGCCGCGAGGTCCAGATCATCGGCGGTGGCGGCTGCGATGGCTTCGGTGCGGAGACGACGAAAGGCCATGACGTCGCTCTCGGTCGCAGGCGCGGCGCTCTGGTTTCGGGTGTGCACCTCTCCAGATTGGCTCCCGGCGACAGCGGGGCCAGGCACCAGGCAGGCGGTGCCCAGCATCGCAAGCGTGAGCGACAGGCTCTTCACGCGCAAAAACAATCCGTGCGGCATATCCCCTCCCAGGTGACGAAGCCGCAGCTTTGCAGTTCCGGGCACCGGAATCCACCAGGCCTGGCGAGAGGAGGATACGGCTAGCCGACGTGAGGGGTGACGATACCCAGCGGCAGGGTGGTGACGTTCTTCACGCCGCGGGTGACGATGTGGCTCTCGCAGTCCGAGACGATGCCCAGGCTGAGCAGCTTGTTCCTCAGAAACTGGTCGAAGGCATGCATGTCGGAGGTGATGATCCGCAGCACATAGTCCTCGCGCCCGGTGATCGTCGCGCACTGGACCACCTCGGGCCATTGGGCCACGGCGGCGTCGAAGATGTTCAGGTTTTCGGTGGACGGCAGGCTGAGCTTGACGATGGCGTAGACCTCGAAATCCAGGCCCAGCAGGCCCGCGTCCAGCAGGGTCACACGCTTCCTGATAAAGCCCGTGTCCTCCAGCCGCTTGATCCGGCGCCAACAGGGCGAGGCGGACAGGCCCACGCGCTCGGCGACCTCGGCAACCGACAGACCGGCGTCCTGTTGCAGGATATCCAGAATGCGGGCGTCGACGGGATCCAGATCGTCAGCCAATGCGTTTCTCCCATTGTTATTATAGGGCAATAAAATACCCGTGAACCGCAGAGTGCAAGGTGAAATTGGGCGAGCCTTGGCCAGCGCCCCATGCTAACACCACGATCACGAGGAAAACGCGGTCGGATCAACCGGACAGCAGGACGGAATGAACAAGCCCAATAGCCAACCCCTGTCGTTGCGCGTGCCGGAGCCTTCGGGCCGTCCGGGCGACCCCACCGATTTCAGTCATCTGAAACTGGACGAGGCCGGAGCCGTCGACCGGCCCGAGGTTTCGACCGCGCCCTATGACATGCGCGATCACGCCTTTCGCCTGGTGCGCGTCCTGGACGATCAGGGCCAGGCCGTCGGGCCGTGGAATCCGCGCCTGGACGCCGAGACCCTGAAGAAGGGCCTGAAGGCGATGATCCTGACCCGCGCCTTCGACGACCGGATGCACCGCGCCCACCGTCAGGGCAAGACCAGCTTCTACATGAAGTGCACGGGCGAAGAGGCCATCGCGGTGGCGCAGGGCATGATCCTGTCGCGCGAGGACATGGGCTTCCCGACCTATCGCCAGCAGGGGCTTCTGATCGCGCGCTGCTATCCGCTGGCGACCATGATGAACCAGATCTATTCCAACGCCGAAGACCCGATCAAAGGCCGCCAGCTGCCGATCATGTATTCGGCCAAGGACTATGGCTTCTTCACCATCAGCGGCAATCTGGGGACGCAGGTTCCCCAGGCCGTGGGCTGGGCCATGGCCAGCGCCTACAAGGGCGACGACAAGATCGCCATCACCTGGATCGGCGACGGCGCGACGGCGGAGGGCGACTTCCACAACGCGCTTACGTTTGCGGCCGTCTATCGCGCACCGGTGATCCTGAACATCGTCAACAACCAGTGGGCTATCAGCTCCTTCCAGGGCATCGCCGGCGGTCTGGAGACGACCTTTGCGTCCAAGGCCATCGGCTATGGCCTGCCCGCACTGCGGGTGGACGGCAACGACTTCCTGGCTGTCTGGGCCGCGACCCAGTGGGCCGAGGAACGGGCACGGACCAACCAGGGCGCTACGGTGATCGAGCTGTTCACCTATCGCGGGGCCCCGCACTCCACCTCCGACGATCCCAGCCGCTATCGGCCCGGCGACGAGCATGAGAAGTGGCCGCTGGGCGATCCGGTCATGCGCCTGAAGCAGCACCTGATCGCGATCGGCGAATGGTCGGACGAAGCTCAGGCCGAGGCGGAGGCCGATGCGGTCGCCCAGGTCCGGGCCGCCGGCAAGGAATCCGAGGCCATCGGCACCCTGGGTCAGTCGCGCCCCAGCGTGAAGGAAATGTTCAACGAGGTCTTCGCCACCGAAGACTGGCGCATCGCCGAACAGCGCGGCGAGGTTGGGGTCTGATCATGAGCGAGCAAACCTTCACCGAATCCGACCGCACCGACGGCATCGAGCCTGACATGGTCGACCAGAATGCGGCTCCGAAATCCGAGGCTCCGGCTTCGGGCGTGCAGCCGATGAACATGATCCAGGCGCTGAACTCGGCCCTGCACGTCAAGATGGCCGAGGACCCCGACGTCCTCAGCTTCGGCGAGGACGCCGGCTATTTCGGCGGCGTGTTCCGCGTCACGGACCAGCTGCAGCAGAAGCACGGCCTGACCCGCAGCTTCGATGCGCCGATCAGCGAATGCGGCATTGTGGCCGCCGCCATCGGCATGGGGGCCTACGGTCTGCGTCCGGTCGTGGAGATCCAGTTCGCCGACTATATCTATCCCGCCTACGACCAGATCGTCAGCGAGGCGGCCAAGATGCGCTATCGCTCGGGCGGTCAGTTCACCAGCCCGATCACCATCCGCAGCCCCTATGGCGGCGGCATCTTCGGCGGCCAGACCCACAGCCAGAGCCCTGAGAGCCTGTTCACTCATATCGCGGGGCTGAAGGTCGTCATCCCGTCCAACCCCTATGACGCCAAGGGTCTGCTGACCGCCGCGATCGAGGACGACGATCCGGTCGTCTTCTTCGAGCCGAAACGCCTTTACAACGGCCCCTTCGACGGCTGGCACCAGAACCCCGTCAGCCCCTGGAAGGCGCAGGATCTGGCCCAGGTCCCGACCGGCAAATATGTCGAGCCGATCGGCAAGGCCCGGGTGATGCGCGAGGGCAGCGACGTCACCATCCTGGCCTATGGCACCATGGTCTGGGTTTCGCTGGCCGGGGCCGAGCATGCCGGCGTGGACGCCGAGGTCATCGACCTGCGCTCGCTCGTGCCGCTGGATATCGAGGCCATCGAGGCGAGCGTGAAGAAGACCGGCCGCTGCGTCATCGTGCATGAAGCGCCCAAGACGTCAGGCTATGGCGCCGAGCTGTCGGCCCTGGTGCAGGAGCGGTGCTTCTATCATCTGGAAGCCCCCATCGCCCGCGTCGCCGGCTGGGATACGCCCTATCCTCATGCCTATGAGTGGGAATATTTCCCCGGCCCGCAGCGCGTCGCCGATGCCCTGAAGTCCGTCATGACGGGAGGTCGCTGAGATGGGTCGTTTCGTCTTCAAACTGCCCGACGTGGGCGAAGGCACCGCCGAGGCCGAACTGGTCGCCTGGCACGTGAAGGTCGGCGACATGGTCGAGGAAGACCAGCTGCTGGTCGACGTCATGACCGACAAGGCGACAGTCGAACTGACCTCGCCCGTGGCCGGCAAGGTAACGGCCCTGCACGGCGAACCCGGCGTGATGTCGGCGGTCGGCTCGGCGATTGTCGAGTTCGAGGTCGAGGGGGCGGGGAATGCGGCGGAGGCCGCCGAGCCTTCTTCTGCGCCTGCCAGCGCGGCGGAACCAGTTGCTGCAGAACCTGTCGCGTCCGCTGCTCCGGTTGCAGAGCCCGCGCCTGCGGCGACACCCGGCAACTATGTCTTCAAACTGCCCGACGTCGGTGAAGGCACCGCCGAGGCGGAGCTGGTCGCCTGGCATGTGGCGGTCGGCGACGCGGTCGAGGAAGACCAGCTCCTCGCCGAGGTCATGACAGACAAGGCGACGGTCGAGCTGACCAGCCCGGTCGCGGGCACGGTCGCGGCCCTGCATGGCCAGCCGGGACAGCAGATCGCCGTGGGCGGGCCGCTGGTCGGGTTCGATGTCGAGGGCAAGGGGAATGTGGCGGCTGCGCCGCAACCTGCTTCGGTTTCCGCCCCTGCCCCGGCCCCCTCCACCGCGCAAGCGCGGTCCGGTCGTCAGGCCGGCTCCGCCGACCTCTCCTCCACCCCCGATGGGGGAGGAATGAAGGCACCGAAAGCCGCGCCTCATTCTCCCCCCGCCGGGGGGAGTACCCGCGAAGCGGGGGATGCGGGCAAGGCCCGCACCCTCTCTGACCGGAACCAGCGCCCGCTGGCCTCCCCCGCCGTGCGTCAGCGCGCGCGCGACATGGGCATCAATCTGCAGTTCGTGCCAGGCTCTGGCCCCGCAGGCCGGATCGACCATGCCGATCTGGACGCCTTCGTGTCCGGCGCGAGCCAGTCATCGTCCGTGTCCGGAACATCGGCCTCGACCTATGCGAAGGCCGAGGGCACAACCGAGGTCCGCATCATCGGCCTGCGCCGCAAGATCGCGGAGAAGATGGCCGAGAGCGTGCGGCGCATTCCGCACATCACCTATGTGGAAGAGATCGACGTCACGGCGCTGGAGGAGTTGCGCGCCCATCTGAATGCCCAGGCCAAGACGACGGGCAAAGGAAAGCTGAACGTCCTGCCCTTCATCGCTCGCGCCATCGTGGTGGCCCTGCGCGACCAGCCGACGATCAACAGCCACTATGATGACGAGGCCGGGGTCCTGACCACGCACGCCGCCGTGCATCTGGGCATCGCCGCCCAGACCCCGAACGGCCTGATGGTGCCGGTGGTGCGTCACGCCGAGGCGCGCGACCCCTATGACACCGCCGCCGAGATCGCGCGGGTGTCGGGCGCCGCCAAGGACGGCTCGGCCAAGCGCGAGGAACTGTCCGGCTCGACCATCACCATCACCTCGCTGGGCACCCTGGGCGGGGTGGTTCACACCCCGATCATCAACCATCCCGAGGTCGCCATCATCGGCCCCAACAAGATCGCCGAGCGCGTCGTGGTCCGCGACGGCCAGATGGTCGTGCGCAAGATGATGAACCTGTCCTCCAGCTTCGACCACCGCATCGTCGACGGCCACGACGCGGCGGTCTTCGTGCAGCGGATCAAGGGCCTGCTTGAGCACCCCGCGACATTGTGGATGGGGTGAGGGGGTGCGGGCGCTCCTGATTGCCGTTGCGATTGCGGCTGGTATCGGTGCGCCAGACGTCCAGGCGTGCAGTCTGCCCGATGGGCGACTTGGTGAGACTGAGGCTCAGGCGACCGATCGATTTTATCGCGAGTACCAAGAGCACCTCTGGAGAACTTCGGATGTGGTGTTCGTGGGTGAGGTCCTGAGTCTCAGGAAATCAGGCGACACATTTGATGTCGAAGTGCTTCCTCGAGGCGCATTGAAAGGGGAGGTTGGTGCCGCCGCGATTGTCTATGCTTTGGATTATGACGGACTAGCGTGTAACCGCCTTAGCTTCCCGGCGGTAACGTTCCCGGGCTTATTCTACGCCCGCCGCGATCCAGACGGCGAACTGCGTGTCGTTGGCATGCTTAATGATGTCGACATCAAGAACCGGACCCTGCGGGATCGACTTTACCGACAGCTCGGGATGGAGCCCATTCCGCCCGGGCTGCCAGATGAAGCGGCTTCCCGCCTACCGCATTGGTTTTGGCTGGCCGGAACGGCGGGTATTTCGCTTCTGGGCGGCTTTTTGATCGGCCGCACGCGTTCCATAGCTTCCAACAAGCAGAAACCTCGTCAATGACCCAGACCCTCAAAACCAAAGTCCTGATCATCGGCGCCGGCACCGGCGGCTATGTCGCCGGTATCCGCTGCGGCCAGCTGGGGCTCGACACCATTCTGGTGGACGGCGGCGACGGGCTGGGCGGGACGTGCCTGAATGTCGGATGCATTCCGTCCAAGGCCATCATCCATGCGGCGTCCAAGTTCGAGACGGTGTCCAAGGCGGCCAATGGCGGGACGCTGGGCATCACCGTGGCGGACCCGGTGATCGACTTCGCCCAGACCGTCGCCTGGAAGGACGGGATCGTCAAAAAGCTGAACGGCGGAGTCGCGGCCCTGCTGAAGAAGGCCAGGGTCAAGGTCATCAAGGGCTGGGCCCACTTCTCCGACGCCAAGACCTGCACGGTGAAGACCGATGAGGGCGACATCGTCATCAGCGCCGAACACGTCATCCTGGCCACGGGGTCCGAGCCGGTCGAACTGCCGTTCCTGAAGTTCGGCGGCGACGTCATCTCCTCGACCGAGGCCTTGTCGCTGGATGCGGTGCCGGAGCGTCTGGTCGTCGTCGGCGGCGGCTATATCGGGCTGGAACTCGGCATCGCCTATCGCAAGCTGGGGGCCCAGGTCGCCATCGTCGAAATGGCCGACCGCATCCTGCCGCTCTATGACAAGGCCCTGACCGATCCGGTCGCCAAATGGCTGGAAAAGCACGGCGTCGAACTGCATCTGGGGGCCAAGGCCGGCGGGTTCGGAGAGGGCCAGCTGTCCATCACCACGCGCGACGGTACGCCGATGCAACTGCCCGCCGACAAGGTGCTGGTCACCGTGGGCCGCCGTCCGCGCACCAAGGGCTGGGGTCTGGAGAACATGGGCGTGACCATGGACGGGCCGTTCGTCAAGATCGACGACCGCTGCGCCACCAATATGAAGAACGTCTGGGCTGTTGGCGACCTGACCGGCGAACCCATGCTGGCCCACAAGGGATCGGCCCAAGGCGAGGTCGTGGCGGAGATCATCGCCGGACACGACAAACGGTTTGATCCGGTGACCATCGCCGCCGTCTGCTTCACCGAGCCGGAGATCGTGTCGGCAGGCCTGGGCCCACTGGACGTCGAGGGCCGCGACGACGTGATCACTGCCATGTTCCCGCTGGCCGCTATCGGCCGAGCGCTCGCCATCGAGGCGGGCGAGGACGGTGGTTTCGTGCGCGTGCTGGCCTCGAAGTCCGATCACCGCCTTCTGGGCATCCAGGCCGTCGGTCAGCATGTCGCCGAACTGTCGAACAGCTTCGCCCAGATGCTGGAGATGGGTGCGGTCTTGGAAGATGTCGCCGGCGTCATCCACGTCCACCCGACGCTAGGCGAGGCCTTCCACGAGGCAAGCCTGCGGGCCCTGGGGCATGCGATCCACATCTAGATCAGCAGAGCTTTTCCTGTCGTCGCCGGGACGTCTTCACGCCACATCGAACCTGCCGTCTGCCACGCGGACAAACTGTGCCCGCCCCCTGAGCGGGGCAAACAGCTCTGCCTCCGTGCCTGTCATGAAGGCCTGCAGACCCAGGGCCTCGATCTCGTCGAACAGGGCGGCGCGGCGCGCGGTGTCGAGGTGGGCGGGGGCTTCGTCGAGCAGGAGGACAGGGGGTGCGCTCTGGTCTGCGAGGCGGGTGATCTGGGCGAGGATCAGATTGAGGACCAAGGCCTTCTGCTCGCCGGAGGAGCCCTCGGCGGCGGGGCGGTTCTTCTCGCGGTGAAGCGCGGTCAGATCGGAGCGGTGCGGGCCAAACAGGGAGCGGCCGGCGGCGGCGTCACGCGGGCGGGCGCGGGCCATGCCGTCGCGGATGTGGGCGGCGATGGTGTCGGCGTCGGAGCCGGTGACAGCCAGGCCCTCGGCCTCTCCGGTCAGGCCCAGGTCGGCCTGGGGGAAGGGGCGGTCGGCGCGGACGTCGATGGCGGTCTGAAGTGTGGCCAGGGCTCCGGCACGGGCCAGGGCGGCGCGGGCCCCGGCCTCGCCCAGGCGGATCTCCAGAGCGTCGAGCCACAGGGGGTCGGCGGCCAACCTTCCTGAAGAATTCGGGCCTTCGGCCCCGTCGGTCAGCAGGCGCAGCCGCTCGCGCAGGGCCTTTTCATAGGCCGAGACGGCGGCCGCATGAGACGGGTCGGCGGCGAAGACCAGCCGGTCGAAGAAGCGCAGGCGCTCGGCACGGGCGTCGGAGAACAGCCGGTCCTGCTCGGGCGTGGCCCAGACAGGGCGCAGATGGTCCAGCAGGCGGCCGGGCGGCGCGGTTTCTCCGTCGATGCGGACGATCCGGCGGGCGGCCCCTGCGGACTGGACGCCGGTACCGAGTTTGGTCTCGCCCTCCCCGTCAGTCAGCACCGCCGCGACGGCCCAGGCCCGGCCGGTCGCCTCGCCGGGTTCGCGCCGGCCCATTTCCGGCGCCGTCGCTCCGCGCAGCCCCTTGCCCGGCGTGAACAGGCTGAGCGCCTCCAGCAGATTGGTCTTGCCCGCGCCGTTCGGACCGTGAAGCACGACCGTGCCCGCCTGGATCGGCAGGGTGGCCGAGGCGTAGGAGCGGAAGTCGGTGAGGGTGAGGGTGGTGATCAAGGGGCTATAAAAATTCCGCTCATCCCGGCGAAAGCCGGGACCCAGTCCTTTTGCGTAGACTCAGGCCTCTCGTCCAAACGTATCGAACAGGTCCGTCCAGCCCGGGTTGGATTTTTCGATCAGCTCCAGCTTCCAGACCCGCTTCCATTCCTTGATCTGACGCTCGCGGACGAAAGCGGCATGCCGGGTGTCGTGGCGCTCGAACCAGACCAGAAGGGCGACGCCGTGCTTCTTGGTGAAGCCCTCGTATTTGCCGTTTCGGTGCTGATTGATCCGCGTCACCAGATCGTCGGTCGATCCGGTGTAGAGCGTTCCGTTGCGGCGGCTGGTCACGATGTAGGTGAAGAAGACCAACCGGACACCTCCGTGTGCAACGAAAGGACTGGGTCCCGGCTTTCGCCGGGATGAGCGGATCATAAAAAAGTGGGTACTAAACCCGCAGCGGCATCAGCACATACTGCACGCCCGGATCACCCGGATCGAGCACAAGCGTCGGGCTGGCCGGGTCGGCGAATTTGAAGTGGGCGGTCTCGCCGGTGATCTGGCCGGCGACGTCCAGCAGGTAGCGGGCGTTGAAGCCGATTTCGAAAGGCTCCTCGGAATAGCCGATCTCGACCTCCTCGACCCCCTGCCCGGCCTCCATGTTGCGCACGGTCAGGGTGACCCGGTCCAGGTCGAAGGCCAGTTTCACGCTGCGGCTCTTTTCAGCCGAGATGGTGGCGACGCGGTCGACGGCAGAGGCGAAGACGGCGTTGTCGATGTCGGCCTGTTTGTCGTTCCCCTTGGGGATGACGCGCATATAGTCGGGGAAGGCGCCGTCGATGACCTTGGACGTCAGGCTGGCCTGGCCGAACTCGAAGCGGATCTTCTGCGGCGAGACCATGACCTCCACCGGGCCGGAGCCGTCGTCCAGCAGGCGGCGGACCTGGTCGACGGTCTTGCGCGGCACGATGACGCCGGGACTGCCGGCGGCCCCCTCGGGCGCGGGCGTCTCGGCCAGCGCGAGGCGGTGGCCGTCGGTGGCCACGGCGCGCAGCAGGGGAATGCCCGCCTCGGCGACCGTGTGCAGGTAAAGTCCGTTCAGATAGTAGCGCGTTTCCTCGGTCGAGACGGCGAAGCGCGTCTTGTCGATCAGCCGGGCCAGGTCTTCCTTGGGCAGGGCGAAGCGGGAGCCGGAGGTGTCGGTGGACATGACCGGGAAGTCGCCTGCTGGCAGGACCGGCAGGTTGAACTTGGACCGCCCGGCCGAGACCGTCAGGCGCGGATCGTCGCCGTTGTAGGTCAGCGAAACCTCGGCCCCGTCCGGCAGCTTGCGGATGATTTCGTACAGGGTGTGGGCGGGCGCGGTGATCTGACCCTCGACCTGGACCTGGGCCTCGGCCTCGTCGACCATCTCCATGTCCAGATCGGTGGCGGCGAAGGCCAGCTTGTCGCGCCCGGCGGACAGCAGGACGTTGGACAGGATGGGAATGGTGTTGCGGCGTTCGACGACGCTCTGGACGTGGCCAAGGGCCTTGAGGAGCGCGGAACGTTCGATGGTCAGCTGCATGTGGTCTCGCCCGCCGGCGGCGACTCAGGCGTCGCCGCGAAGATAAGGGCCTTGGACACTAGCGGATTGGTGGCGGGGAGCAAGGAAGGCTCTAGGGGCCAGGGGCTAGGTTCCAGGGAGGATGTCGCGGGCACCTGTGGACAACCCCAAAAACCTAGAACCTGGACCCTGTTCCCTAACCTCTCAGCTTGCGCGTCAGCGTCTCGACGTCCCGCGCGATCTGGTCGTCGGCGGCGATCAGTTCCTCGACCTTGCGCACGCCGTGCAGGACGGTCGTGTGGTCGCGGCCACCGAAGCGGCGTCCGATGTCGGGGTAGGACCGGGTGGTGTGCTGTTTGCACAGCCACATGGCGATCTGGCGCGGGCGGGCCACCGCGCGGGTGCGGCGCTCGCTCAGCAGGTCGGCCTGTTTCAGGCTGAAGTGGTCGGCGACCGTCTTCTGGATCTCGTCGACGGTAATGCGGCGCTCGGGGCCCCCGCGCAGGGCGGAGCCGAGCAACCCTTGCGTCTCGTCCACGCCCAGGGTGGACAGGCGGGCGCCGGCGACGGCGGCCAGGGTGTTCACGGCCCCCTCCAGCTCGCGCATCGAGCCGGGGGTGCGGTCGACCAGATGTTCCAGCACATCGGCCTGAACCTCGCCCGAGACGACGCCGAGACGGGCCAGGGCCTGCAGACGGTTGCGGGCGACGGCCAGTTTCAGCTGGCGGTCGGCGGGCTCGACCGGGCAGGTCAGGCCCGAGGCCAGATGGCTGCGCAGGCGCGGCTCGACCTCGGTCAGGGCCATGGGCGGGCGGTCGGCACTGAGCACGATCTTCTTGCCGTCCTCGATCAGGCAGGTGAGCGTGGCCAGCAGCTCTTCCTGGGTGGAGGCCTTGCCGCCGACGAACTGGACGTCGTCGATCAACAGCATGTCGGCGCTGCGCAGGCTTTCCTTGAAGGCGGCGGTCGAGCGGTCCTGCATGGCGCGCACGAAGGTCGACAGGAAGCGTTCGGCGGTCAGATAGACCACCCTGGCGTCCGGACGCAGGCGCTGGGCCTCCCAGGCGATGGCGTTCAACAGGTGGGTCTTGCCATAGCCATAGGGGCCGCAGAAGAAGATGGGGTTGAAGTGGCCGTCGGCCCAGGCGGCCGCCTGGCGGGCGATGGCCAGGGCGAAGGCATTGCCCTGCCCTTCCACAAAGCTGTCGAAGGTCAGGCGGTCCTGCAGGCCGGCGGCGCGGACGGCGCGCTCGCCATCGGCCACGGGGGCCACGGTCGGCATCGGGATGGGGGCGGTCACGGCAGCACCCTCGGCCCGGCCGGCGGCGACCTGGGAGGCAGGGGCGACGGAGCCCATCTCGGCGCGGCAGCGGACGTCCAGACGGCGGTTCAGGCCATCGAGGCCCAGCCACAGCTCATTCATGCGGCGCAGGGCGTTCTTGCGCACCCAGTCGCGGGCATAGGCGGTCGGCGTCACCAGGATCAGCTGGCCGGCCCCATCGGCGCGCACGGCCGACGGCGCAATATAGGAGCTGAAAGGCCCGTCGCCGATCTCGGCCCGAAGACGGCTCGCCGCCTCGGTCCAGATGTGATCCGGATCCGTCATCCCCGCCATCATTGCGCCCCCAGTCATCGTTCAGCCACCCGCATTAGAAACCCATCACCGAACACGCTTCGCAGAGCCGCCTGAGCCAAGGCACGACTTCTCCGGTCCCTCGAAGCGGTGCTTCAACGGTGGGGTCGAACTCTTGAAAAGGCGTCTCACGCCGCCGCGAAATCAGGTCTCGCGCCGTCTTCATCCGTGAGGGGATGGAAGTGCGTCAGAGCCCCAAACTTACGCCCCGAGCGGGGGGCGTCAACGCTGATTCGCGGTCAGAATTGAAGTTAAAATCGTTGACTCCGCTAAAGCCCGGAGCGGCTTGGAAAAAAACCGCGTTCACCATAATCGGCGACCCGATTCCGCGCTCAATCGCTTAGCCGCGCACGTGCAAACGGCGAGAGAGCCTGAGCCCTCTCGCCGTTGAAATCACTGATCTTTACCATGACAGGCCTATGAAAGGCCGTCCGGTGCCCGATGGATCAGGCGGCCGACATCTTCTTCAGCTGGGCGGCCAGACGACCGACCTTGCGCGAGCCCGTATTCTTGTGAACGACGCCCTTGGAGACGGCGCGCATCAGCTCGGACTGGGCCTCGATGAAGGCGGTCTTGGCGGCACCGGCGTCGCCACCCGAAACGGCTTCCTGGAACTTGCGCAGGAAGGTGCGAACGCGCGTGCGGCGCGCCTTGTTCACTTCGGTGCGGGCGGCGATCTTGCGGATCGCCTTCTTGGCGCCGGCGTTATTGGCCATCAGTCAAAAACCTATCGTGCGAAAGCGCTGCGGAAACGTCCGTCCCCGGCGCAGGAACCTCAAGAGCGGGCGGCTATAGCGGAAAGGCCGTGGGGAGGCAAGGCGGAGTCTTGGATGCTCACCGCAGTTGAAAATTGACTGCCCGGCGCGCGACTATTGACGCCGCTTGGTTACAATTGTAGCGTAATCGCGACATCTACAATGTGGTGAGCCATGGCCGAGCCGACTGTCCCCAGCGAGACCGAGCTGGACATCCTTAAATGCTTCTGGCGCGACGGGGATCTGTCGGCGCGTGAGGTGCAGAGTCGTATCGCTGGAAACCTGGGCTGGTCGTCATCGACGACACGGACAGTGCTGGAGCGAATGCGGGCCAAGGGCCTGCTGAGCCGGCGTGATGTGCACGGGATGGCGGTCTATTCTACGGCCCAGCCAAAGACGGCGGTGATCGGCGGGTTGATGAAACGGCTGGGTGCCCTGCTGGATCTGGACGGGCCGCTGCCCGCGGCCGCCTTCTCGGGCAGCCAGATCCTCGACGCAGACGATATCGCAGAACTGGAGGCCGCTCTGGCCGCGCCCGACGCCGCCGGGGAGGACCGCTGATGGGCGCGGCCGAGCTGATGGTCCTGTCGCTTGGGCTATCAATCGTCGTGGCGGGCCTCGGCTGGGTCGGCGGCTGGGGGGTCGAGCGAATGAGCGCCGATCCGCGGCTGAGGGACAGGGTGTGGGCCGGAGCGCTGGTCCTGCCAGCCCTGCCGCCGCTGGCGCTCGGGTTGATACTGCTGACGCCGGCACCGGTGCGGGAGATATCGTTGGCCCCCGCGGCCCTGCCGAACGGCCTCATCTCGATGCCGGTCGCAAGCGCCGCCACGCCAGCGCAGGCTTTCGCCCTCGACCCGACAATGGCGGCCTGGGTCATTCTCGGTGTTGCGGCCGTGCTGACGACCGTTCGTCTCGCGGCTCTGGTGTTGCGAGCCGGGCGACTGCTCCGTGTAATAGGTCAGGCCAAGGCACCTAACCCGACGGTGGCGGGGATGGTCGAGGCCGCGGCCCGCGACCTAACCATCCGCCCGCCGCGTGTGGGCGTCAGCACCTCCGCCCGGGAGGCGTTGCTGGCCAGTTTGGGCCGAGCGCGACTGATCCTGCCCGTCGGCCTGGCCGAGGCGGCAGATGCGGAGGCGGCCCGGGCCGTGATCGCCCATGAACTGGCCCATCTGAAGCGGGGCGACCATCACGCCGTCTGGATGGAGGAAGCGCTGCTGGTCGCCTTGGCCTTCAATCCTCTCATGCCGGTTCTGC
Organism: Brevundimonas sp. DW-iso22; assembly: GCF_058725425.1. Taxonomy (NCBI): domain Bacteria; kingdom Pseudomonadati; phylum Pseudomonadota; class Alphaproteobacteria; order Caulobacterales; family Caulobacteraceae; genus Brevundimonas; species Brevundimonas sp. DW-iso22. The sequence goes on from NZ_JBZXEB010000003.1 coordinate 114,551, forward strand.
GCGCCCGGCGCGCCGCCGCGCGGGAAGAGGCCTGCGACGCCTTGGCCCTGGAACAGGCCGCGCCGGACATTCGCCGGGCCTATGCCCGATCCCTGATCGAGGCCTTGCGGGACCGCGCCGGTCCGCACGCCTCCGGCGGCCTGCCCGCCCTGACCTTCACCGGCGCGGGAAGGACCACCGCCATGCTTCGACTGAAAGCCGTCCTCAGCCCCGCTCCCGCCGCGGGCAGAGGACTCCATCTGACCGCCTTCGGACTGGCCGGCCTGATTGCCCTGCTGGGCGGTGCCGGATCGCTGGCAGTAGCCGGGGAGCGAGAGGCTGTGATTGTGATCCGGACCACCGCTCCGGCGATCGGCTCGGAGGCGGCGGCCGAACGGGCAGACAGCCCGGCCGCGGCTGCGGCTTCGGCTTCGGCGCTTCTGGTCGAACAGTCGCGCACCGTCGACCTAGGCCCGGACACGCGCACCCTGCTGAACGGCACCCTCCTGCCCGAGGGTCTGCCGATGTGGGCCGTGGCCCCCGAACGCGTGGACGTCCGCACGAACGAGCTCCCGCGGGCCGTCAATCTGATCCTGGCCTTTACCGGAACGACCCCGGTCAGCGTGGACGGCCATCTCATGCCGGACGGTTTTCCAGTCAGCGGCGTCAGTCCGGAGGCCGTGGCCCGCGTGGAAACCATCGGGGGCCATGTGATGTATACGCTGAAGCCCGAAGCCGAGGCGCGCCGCGACCGTATGGACGCCAGCCGCGAACAAGTCGCCGCGCGAATGGCGACCGACACGGCCCGGAACGCCCTGAGCCCGGAGCAGCAGGCGCGCTACCGTGATCCCACAGCTCGCGAATACCAAACCCTTTGCGCGTCGGCCGACCCGGGCGATGATGGGTTCTGCGCAGGGGTCATGTTCTCACAGTTTCAAGCTGACGGTCTGTGTCTGCCAGCAGATCTGGACCGTGGGTCCGAGAGCGTGCGGCGCGCCGCGCTGGGTGCCCTGGTCGCCCGCGGCAAGGCCGAGATAGCCCGCGCCTCAATCCGGCCCGACGACAGGCCCAGGGACGTAGCGCGCTCGGCCCTCGCGCGAGCCTATCCCTGCGATGCAGCCGACGCGACGCCGGTCAGCCAGCTCGGGGCCCTCGATTCAGGAACCCGGGCCGCACCGGCTGAAGCGGCGGAACCACGTGAAAGCGAATTCCTCGCCGAACGCCGAGCTGAGCGGGCGGCGACGCGTGAGGCTTGGCCAAACGAGCGCGGGCTGAGGCTTCCAGGTTGGCCTCGGGCCGACCATCCTGCCCGCCGAGCGCCATTCGCCAACGAGCGGCGGGCGGCCGACCCCCAAAACAGGGGTGTGCCGCGCACCTAAACCCTCAGCGCCCCGTAAACACCGGTTTCCGCTTCTCGACAAAGGCGGCCATGCCTTCCTTCTGGTCCTCGAAGGCGAACAGGCTGTGGAACAGGCGGCGTTCGAACTGGACGCCCTGGGTCAGGGTGGTCTCCAGCGCGGCGTTGACCATTTCCTTGTTGGCCATGACGGCGAGCGGGCTTTGCGAGGCGATCCTGGCGGCGATCTTGCGGACCTCGTCCGCCAACGTGTCGTGGGGGAAGACGCGGCTGGCCAGGCCGGCGCGTTCGGCCTCGGCGGCATCCATCATGCGGGCGGTCAGGACCATGTCCATGGCCTTGGACTTGCCGACCAGGCGGGTCAGTCGCTGGGAGCCGCCGATGCCGGGGGCGACGCCGAGGTTGATCTCGGGCTGGCCGAACTTCGCCTTGTCACTGGCGACGATGAAGTCGCACAGCATGGCCAGTTCGCAGCCGCCGCCCAAGGCAAAGCCGTTGACTGCCGCGATGATCGGCTTGCGGAAGCGGGTGATGCGGTCGTGGCCCAGGGCGAAATAGTTGCCGGTGTACATCTGGGCATAGGACTGATCCGCCATCTCCTTGATGTCGGCACCGGCGGCGAAGGCCTTTTCCCCGCTGCCGGTCAGGATCAGGCAGCGGACGCTGTCGTCATGCTCGACGGCATCCAGAAAGTCCGCCAGATCCTTGAACAGGGCCGAGTTGAGGGCATTCAGCGCCTCGGGCCGGTTCAGGGTGACCACCGCATAGCCGTCGGCGTGGCGTTCGATCAGAAGGTTGGCATAGGTGTCGGTCGTGGGGGTGTCGGTCATCGGGGTGTCGGTCATGGGGGGGCAGGCTCCGCGTTTGGCCCGGTTTAGCGCGACCTCGGTCCGGGCCGAAACCCCCGGCGTCGGAACTCTTGCCTCAGCTTGGCCATTAGGGTGGGCATGGGGGCAAGCGCGATGGACCAGCCGGATGTGATCGTGGTCGGGGCGGGGCCAGCGGGCCTGACGGCCGCGCTGTATCTGGCGCGGTATCATCGGCGCGTGCTGGTGCTGCACGACGCGACCAGCCGGGCGCTGCGCGGGCCGATGGCGCACAATGTGCCGGGCTTTCCCGACGGGATTGCAGGCAAGGCGCTGGTGCAGATCATGGAACGCCAGGCGATGGAGTATGGCGCGGTCGTCGCCGAGGCACGGGTCGAGGATATCCAGCGATCGAACGACGGGTTCTTGCTGAGCGGCGCGGGTCAGTCCTGGCGGACGCGGGCCCTGATCATGGCGACGGGGGTGTCGATGAACGAGGTCGATCTGCCCGATGCGGTGCACGAGAAGGCCATCGCCGACGGGGTGCTGCGCTACTGTCCGATCTGCGACGGCTATGAGGGGACGGACCGCAAGATGGGCGTGATCGGGGCCGACACCAATGGCGCGGCCGAGGCGCTGTTCCTGCGTCAGTATACGAACGATGTGACGCTGATGCCGCTGGCCCACTCCGAGCTGACGGCGGACGAGACGGCGCAGCTGGATCAGGCGGGGGTGACGGTGCTGCACGGGGCGCTGGACCGGCTGGAGCCCACACCGGATGCCATGACCGTGCATCTGACCACGGGCCGGACGGTCACCGTGGACATTCTCTACCCGGCGCTGGGCCTGCGCCCCCGCAGCGAACTGGCGCTCAGTCTGGGGGCACGCCGGGGCGAGGGCGACTGCCTGGCCGAGGACAGTCCGTTCGGCGCAGGCGTCGAGGGGCTGTGGGCCGCCGGTGACGTGGTTCAGGGTCTGGATCAGATCACGGTCGCCATGGGTCATGGCGCGATCGCGGCGACCAAGGCCCACAACTGGCTGCGCGAACAGGACGGCCACGCCCTGCGAAAATAGGGCGTCAGCGGCGCGGGATGAGGGCCAGGGTCAGGGCCGCGCGGGACAGTTCGGCCACCACCACCATAGCCAGCAGGGCATTGGCGGCCAGAACCTGGGTGCGCGCAGCGGACAGGTCGATGGTCCAGCCGAACAGACTGGCTGCGGCGAGGCCGGCCGCCGCGATCAGGACCAGGGCGACCAGGATCATCAGGGCCACATGGCTGGCCTTGAGCGCGGCTTGAAGCGTGGGTCCTTCGTCCAGAACCCGTGCCCGCCTGCGGAACAGCCAGGCGATCAGTCCGGTGGCGACCGTCTCGGCCAGAATGATGACGGCCAGGGCCCCCAGGAACCACAGCGCCAGATTGCCGGGATCCCCACGCCGGAACGACTGGATCACATGGCCGAAATAGACGCTCCATACGGCCAGGCCAACGATCAGGCTGATCCAGAGATGGGTCTTGCGATGGGTCATCTCAGCGCCTCTGGCAGGACGGGCAGTAGAAGGTGGAGCGTCCAGCCTGGACGATGCGCCTGACCGTACCGGTGCAGCCTTCGCCCAGACAGGGCTGGCCCTCGCGGCCATAGACGTCGAAGCGGTGCTGGAAATAGCCCTGGCCACCATCCGCATTGGCGAAGTCGCGCAAGGTGGAGCCGCCCGCGGCGATGGCGTCGTTCAGCACGTCGCGGATGACGGCGGCCAGAACTTCCAGCCGGGGCCGCGAGACCTTGCCCGCCGCGACCAGGGGCGAGATGCGGGCGCGGTACAGGGCCTCGCACACATAGATATTGCCCAGACCCGCGACGATCCGCTGGTCCAGCAGGCTGACCTTGATGTTCTGGGACTTGTTTCGGAACGCCTCGGCCAGGTGCGCGCCGGAGAAATGATTGCCGAAAGGTTCGGGGCCCATGCGGTCGAACCAGGGATGCGCCTCGACCGCGTCGCTGGAAATCAGGCCCATGAAGCCGAAACGGCGGGCGTCGGCGAAGCCGATGCGGGTGCCGGTGGTGCCGGAGACGGCGCACAGGCTGACGTGCTCATGTTTGCCGCTGATGGGGGCCGGTTCCTCGAACTCGCCCAGCTGGGTGCCGTCCAGAGTGAAGCGACCGGTCATGCCCAGATGGGTGACCCAGGTTTCGCCCGTCGACAGCGGCATCAGCAGATATTTGGCGCGGCGGTCGATGCGCTGGACCGTCGCCCCTTCCAGCCGGTCGACGAACCGCTCGGGAAACGGAAAGCGCAGGTCGGGCCGGTTCTGGCGCACATGGGTCAGGCGCGCACCGGCCAGCACGGGTTCCAGGCCACGGCGGACAGTCTCGACCTCGGGGAGTTCAGGCATGGGGGTTCGTAACGCGTCTCTCCTGACGGGAGAAGGGAGATTGCTCCCTTGGCCATTCTCGGTTTACGTCGCCGTTCGGAGAGGGACGACCACATGACCGACACGCCTTCGAGCGCGCCCGCGACGGGCATCAAACGTATCGAACTGACCCTGCGGGCCCTGGTCCTGGGCTGTCTGCTGGCCGTCGTGTTCACGGCGGCAAATACCTATCTGGGCCTGAAGGTGGGGTTGACCTTCGCCTCGGCCATTCCGGCGGCGGTCATTTCGATGGCCATCCTGCGGATGTTCAAGACCTCGACCATCTGGGAAAACATGACGGTCCAGACCGTGGCCTCGGTCGGCGGGGCCATGAGCTCGATCATCTTCGTGCTGCCGGGTCTGGTCATGGTCGGCTGGTGGCTGGAGTTTCCGTTCTGGGAATCGGTGCTGATCTGCGTTTTCGGCGGTGTGCTGGGCGTCACCTTCTCCATTCCCCTGCGCCGGGCGCTGGTTGTCGAGGCGGGGCTTCCCTATCCCGAAGGCGTCGCGGCGGCCGAAGTGCTGACCGTCGGGTCGCGCGGGGCTGAACAGACCGAGAGCGCGGTGCGCGAGAATGCGGCCGGTCTGTGGGTTGTGGTCACCGGAGCCCTCGTGTCGGCGGGCTATGCCCTGCTGGTCGCGGGGCGGGTTTTTGCCGGCGAGACGGCGCGGTTCCTCAAACTGCCGGCGGCTCTGGGTGGTGGAGCGACGGGCATCGGCTTCGGTATGCAGTTCGCGCTTCTAGGGGCCGGTCACCTGATCGGGCTCAGCGTGGGCCTGGCGCAACTGTTCGGCCTGATCCTGGCCTGGGTGATCGCAGTGCCGATCCTGACCAGCCCGGACACCATCGCCTGGCTGACCGCCAACGGCATTCCGTCCATCGCCACGACCCTGCCGACGGGTGCCCCGGCCGAAGAACTGGCCATGACGGTCTGGAGCCGCGAAGTGCGTTTCATGGGGGCGGGCGTCATCGGCGTGGCCGCGATCTGGACGCTGATCAAGCTGGCCGGACCGCTGATCGGCGGGCTGACCTCGGCGCTCGCCGCCAATCGCCGTCGCCAGGGCGGCGAGGTTCTGGACCGGACCGAGCAGGACATTCCGATCAATATTGTGGCCGGTCTGTCGGTCGCCTGCCTGATCGGTATCGGCTTCATCCTGGCCTTCTTCGCCCAGAGCAATCCGACACTGGCCGGATCGACCTGGCTGCTGGTCGGGGGCGGTCTGATCTATGTCATCCTGATCGGCTTCGCGGTCGCCGCCATCTGCGGCTACATGGCCGGGCTGATCGGCTCGTCCAACAGCCCCGTGTCGGGCGTGGGCATCCTGGCCATCGTCATTGCATCGCTGCTGATGCTGGGCGTGCTGGCCATCGCCGGCCTGCCCGCCGATCCGTCGGTGGTGGCCTTCGCCCTCATCGTAACAGCCATCGTCTTTGCCGTCGCGGTCATCGCCAACGACAACCTTCAGGACCTGAAGACCGGCCAGCTGGTCGGGGCTACGCCCTGGCGTCAGCAGGCGGCGCTGATCGTCGGCGTGATCGCGGGGGCCATCGTCATTCCCCTGATCCTGAACCTGCTGAACGCGGCCTTCGGTTTCGAAGGCGGGCCCCGGGGTATCGCGGACGAGCCACTGGCTGCTCCGCAGGCAACACTGATCTCGGCCCTGGCGCGCGGCGTCATCGGCGGAGACCTGCGCTGGGACCTGATCGGACTGGGCGCTGTGATCGGCGCAGTGATCATCGTGCTGGACATCATTCTGAACAGTGCCACCAAGGGCCGGATGAAGCTGCCGCCGCTGGCTGTCGGGATCGGCTTTTACCTGCCTGCTGCGGTCACGACGATGCTGGTTATCGGGGCGGTGTGCGGCTGGATCTACGATCGGGCGATCAAGACGACTCGCTTCGCCGACGTCGGTCGTCGCATGGGCGTGCTTCTGGCCAGTGGCCTGATCGTGGGCGAGAGCCTGTTCCTGGTCATGACGGCGGGCGTCATCGTCGGCACCGGCAATGACGCACCGTTCGCCATGCTGCCCGAGGGCTCGGCCTGGCCCGCCATGATTGCGGGTCTGGTGGTCTTCGCCGGTCTGGCCTTCGCCCTCTATGCCTGGGTCCGCAGACAGTCGGCCAAGGTCTAGAACGATATCCGGGGCCTTCAATCCGCCCCAACCGGGCAATAGGGTGGCTTTTCGGCGCGCGCTTCGGTAAGAGGCGCGCGCCTTCCCGCAATTATGCCTCTGCCAGCGGCCCCTCCGTTCCGGCCGCCTATTCGTGATACTCAAATGAACCTGCGCAACGTCGCCATCATCGCCCACGTCGACCACGGCAAGACCACGCTGGTGGACCAGCTTCTGGCCCAGTCCGGCGTCTTCCGAGCCAATGAGGCGACGACCGAACGCGCCATGGACTCCAACGATCAGGAGCGCGAACGCGGCATCACCATCCTGGCAAAGGCCACATCGGTGCTGTGGAACGGCGAGGCGGGCGAGACCCGCATCAACATCATCGACACCCCCGGCCACGCCGACTTCGGCGGCGAGGTGGAGCGGATCCTGGGCATGGTTGACGGCTGCGTCCTGCTGGTCGACGCCGAAGAGGGCGTCATGCCCCAGACCAAGTTCGTGCTGACCAAGGCGCTGAAGATGGGCCTGAAGCCGATCCTGTGCATCAACAAGGTTGACCGCGCCCACGCCGATCCGGACCGCGTTCACAATGCGGCCTTCGATCTGTTCGCCGCCATCGGCGCGACGGACGAGCAGCTGGACTTCCCCCACATCTATGCTTCGGGCCGCGCCGGCTGGGCCACGCTGGACCTGAACCAGCCGTCCGACAATCTGGGCCCGCTGTTCGACCTGATCGTGCGCCACGTGCCGCCGCCCAAACAGGTCGAGAACAAGGACAAGCCGTTCCAGATCCTGAACGTCCTGATCGAGAGCGATCCCTTCCTGGGCCGCCTGCTGACCGGCCGTATCGAAAGCGGCAAGGCCTATCCCGGTCTGGCCATCAAGGCGCTGGACCGCGACGGCAAGACCATCGAACAGGGCCGGATCACCAAGGTGCTGGCCTTCCGCGGCCTGAAGCGTCAGCCGGTCGAAGAGGGTGCAGAGGCCGGTGACATCGTCGCCATCGCCGGCATGTCCAAGGCCACCGTGGCCGATACTCTGTGTGCCCTGGAAGTGACCGAGGCCCTGCCCGCACAGCCGATCGATCCGCCCACCATCTCCATGACCGTGTCGGTCAACGACAGCCCCTTGGCCGGCCGTGAAGGCGACAAGGTCCAGTCGCGCGTGATCCGCGACCGCCTGCTCAAGGAGGCGGAGGCCAATGTCGCCATCCGCGTCACCGAGACGGGCGGCAAGGACGCTTTCGAGGTTGCCGGTCGCGGCGAACTGCAGCTGGGCGTGCTGATCGAGAACATGCGCCGCGAAGGTTTCGAGCTGTCGATCAGCCGTCCACGCGTGGTCTATCAGACCGGCGAGAACGGCGAAAAGATGGAGCCGATCGAGGACGTCATGATCGACGTCGACGATGAATACTCCGGCGTCGTCATCGAGAAGCTTTCGGCCCGCAAGGCCGAGCTGAAGGATATGGGTCCGTCGGGTGCCGGCAAGACGCGCATCCAGCTGTCCTGCCCGTCGCGCTCGCTGATCGGCTATCAGGGCGAGTTCCTGACCGATACGCGCGGTTCGGGCGTGCTGAACCGCGTGTTCAGCCACTATGAGCCGCACAAGGGTCGGATCGAGGGTCGCCTGAAGGGCGTGTTGATCTCCAACTCGGACGGCGAGACGGCGGCCTTCGCCCTGTGGAACCTGGAGGATCGCGGCGTGATGTTCGTCGGCGGTGGCGAGAAGACCTATCAGGGCATGATCATCGGCGAGAACGCGCGCTGGGATGACCTGGACGTCAATCCGATGAAGGCCAAGCAACTGAACAACATCCGTGCCGCCGGCAAGGACGAGGCCGTTCGCCTGACCCCGCCGCGCCGCCCGTCGCTGGAACAGGCCATCGCCTATATCGAGGAAGACGAACTGGTCGAGGTCACGCCCAAGTCGATCCGCCTGCGCAAGGCCGTGCTGAACCCCAGCTTCCGCAAGAAGCGCGTTCGCGAAGACTGATCCTTCGGCATCAAGGCAGACATCAAGGGCGGCGGGCACAGCCTTGCCGCCCTTTTTCGTTTCTGCGCTGACGGTCCCGCATCGAGCGGGGGAGTCACACTCATGGCCCACTTAGACCCGGAATCGGTCAAACCGGGCGAGGAGAAGGTCATTTCGGGGCAGGTGAAACAATCCGCAATGGAGTGTGTTTTTATCTCGTGGCGAGCCTCCCTGCTCGCGTAACAAGGAAAATATCATGCGTAAGACCGCGCTGCTAAGTGGCGTTGCCGGCCTGCTCCTCATGACCGCTCCTGCGTTCGCCCAGGACAGCACGGCTCCGCAAACGCCCCCCGCCCCTCCTGCCCCGGCAACCATGCCGCAGGAGCCGATGGCTCCGGCTGAACCCGCCACTCCGGCTCAGCCGCAGACCCTGACCCTGACCCCCGGCGCACCCGTTGCTGGTGTTGACGGGACCCCGCTGGGCACGCTCGAAGGCGCTCGCTCAACCCCTGCCGGTCAGGAACTGACCGTCCGCGGAACCGATGGCCAGCTGCGCGGCGTTCCCGTTTCGGGCGGTGTCGAGCAGAATGGACCCGGCGTGACTGTCGGCTGGAACAGTGAACAGTTCCAAGCGGCCCCGGCGATCGAAGGCGCAGCGCCGGCCCCGGCCGAGGCGACTCCGCCCGCTCCGAGCTCGGAGCCCATGACGCCGCCGGACGCCAGCGCACCGACGCTGCCGACCGAGCCGACGGATCCGGCGTCCCCGCCGACCACGGACGGCGACGACGACATGACCTCGCCCGAGTAAGCGACGTCTCGAAAACTGACGAGGGCGGCTCCTGACGGGGCCGCCCTTTTCTGTGTCCGTCATCGACCGGTCGATCGCCGGCCGGAGACGCTGCCGGTGGTCGATATATGGGGCCAGATGCGCTGTGATGACCTGTGAGAAGCGGTCACCGGACGTGTTGAACAAGGAGCGGCCAGGACGAGGACCGATAGGAGCATTCCTCTCCACCCGGAGGCATCTCTGTTACCGCAGCGGCGCATCCGACCTCGCCATAGGTAATGGCTTTTGCCGGACGCAAAGCCAGGCCCAGGCAAGAAAAAAGGCGGCTCCGAAAGGAGCCGCCTTCTTCACGTTACCGATCCGAAGATCAGGCGCGACGCTTGACCAGTCCCAGCAGGAACAGCAGCAGGCAGGCACCCAAGAACGCGACGATCAGCGTCACGATGTTGAAACCGCCGACGGCGACGCCGAGGAAGGTGCCCGAGATCCAGCCACCCAGAATAGCGCCGACAATACCGACGATAAGGTTTGTGATCAGGCCGTGGCTGCGGCCCATGACTTTTTCAGCCAACCAACCGGCGACGATGCCGATGATGATCCATCCAATGATACCCATAGTGTAGTCCTCTCTTCCAAAGCAAAGCTCGGGCAGTAAATGCGCATGCGACAATGCGGTTGCGTCCTGCACCAAACTCTGTGGTGACAGCTCCGTTCCCGGCCGCTCATTCCCTCAGGGCGCGAGCCCGGCATGCCCCTTGCGCCGTCACAGGCGAGTTGTCCCGCTTCGGGACAGTTGCAGGGAATGGGCAAATGGCTACGGACATCGATCTTCACCTCGGCCGCCGTCTTCGTCGTCGACGTCGCCTGCTGGGACTGACCCAGCAACAGCTGGCCACCCAGGTGGGCATCCGCTTTCAGCAGATCCAGAAATACGAATGCGGGGCCAACCGCATCTCGGCCGCACGTCTGTGGCAACTCGCAGAGGCGCTGGAATCGCCCGTCAGCTATTTCTACGATGGTCTGGAAGACGCCATCGAGCGCGGCGGGAGCGGTCAGGGCGGCGAGATGTTTTCTCGCAAAGAAACCCTGGACCTGATCCAGGCCTACTATCAACTGGACGAACGCCCCCGCCGCCGCCTGCTTGATCTGGCCAAGTCGCTGCACGACGGCGAAGCAGCCTGACGACAAGGAGTGGTGACTCCGTCGGGACGGTTGTCTATCCGGAGCCCCATGACCGAGTTTGAACTGTTCGCCATCGATCTGGCCCGCGAGGCTGCGCGTGTCAGCCTGCCCTTCTTCAGGGGCGAGTATGAGCAGATCGACAAGGGTGGGCCCGGTGCGTTCGATCCGGTCACCCAGGCCGACCGCGAAGCCGAGCAGGCCCTGCGCCGCATGATTGCCGAACGCTATCCCGAGCACGGCGTCATTGGCGAGGAGTACGGCGAGGACCGGCCGGACGCCGAGCACGTCTGGGTGCTGGACCCCATCGATGGCACGCGCGCCTTCATTGCCGGCCTGCCGCTGTGGACCAATCTGATCGGTCTTCGTGTCGGCGAACGGCCGACCGTGGGGATTATCGGACAGCCCTATCTGGACGAAATCTTCATCGGCGGGCCTTCGGGCGCGAAACTGTTGAAGGGTGGCGACGCAAGGCCGCTGGCGGTACGTCCCTGCGCCCGTCTCACGGAGGCTGTGATCGCCACGACCGACACTGACATCTTCACCGGTGCCGAACTGGGAGCCTGGACACAGGTGCGGGCGGCAGCGCGGCTCGCCCGGTTGGGCTGCGACGCCTATGCCTATGCCATGATCGCGGCGGGACGGATCGATCTGGTGGCCGAGACCAGTCTGAAGGTCTGGGACTGGTCGGCCCTGGTGCCTGTGGTTGAAGCCGCAGGCGGAGCCGTCACCAACTGGCGGGGCGAAGTGCCGGACGGCAACGGCCAGATCCTGGCCGTGGGCGACGTGTCGATCCGGGAGCAGGCACTGGTAACGCTCAGACGGGCCGCCCTCTAGGCGGTTTCGAACGCCGCCGCGGATTCGGGCAAGCGAGACACCGGAGCGACCTCGGCCGCCATGGCATCAAACTCTTCCAGAAAGACCGCGCGCTTGTCGTCGGTCTCCATGATGACCTCGTGTCTGGCCCCCGGCACCTCGACATATCGACCGCGCGGGATGCGTCTGGCGGCCCATTGGCTGCTCTGCTTCCAGACCCTGTCATCGTCCGCAGCCTGAACGATACAGACCGGGATGCGGACCGATTTCAGTGCGCCAGTCTTCAGCGCCCGCTGGCCGACATCCAGGCCGAAGGCCAGCCACCCCCAGGTCGGCCCACCGACGGCCAGATGCGGACAGGCATACAGTTGTTGCCGCCATTGATCATAGCGGGCCTCGTCCGTGGTCAGGGCGTCCTTCTCGAATGTGTGGTCGAACGGGTCGTCGGCGTCGCCCAGCACATAGTCCCCGGCCCGGCCGTGCCGCAGGTTCCAGCGCACGGCCAGCTTGACCGACCACATGGCCCGCTTGCCGGTCTTGATGCGCAGCATGGGGCCGGACAGGATGGCTCCGGCGAAGCGGGTCTCGCCCTGTTCCAGGCTCATCAGGTTCAGCACGCCGCCCATGGAATGGCCGACCATGATCCAGGGCTTGGGCGCACGATCGTCGAAGGCGTCCAGCAGACGGTCATAGTCGTCCAGAAATTCCTCGACCGCGCGGGCGTGACCCTTCAGCCGGTCGGGCAGCAGGCGGGCAGACAGTCCCTGGCCGCGCCAGTCATGGGCCAGGACGCACCAGCCCCGCGCCAGGAAGTTGCCGATGACCTCATAGTATTTTTCGATGGGTTCGGTGCGACCAGGACTGATCACCACCGTGCCATGCGGCCGGGCCGCAACCAGTGTGGAAGGCGTCCAGAAGGCGGCACGAAGGCGAAGACGGCCCGCTCCGCGAAACCACTCGCCCTTGCCGCCGGGCGGTGGCGCAGCCCCCGGAACCCCCATCAACGGGGCGTCGGCGGTAAAAGCGGACGTGTCGGTCACTCTGGTTTCCTGAACTTCAGCGTCATGCGGTCGCTCTCGCCGATCGCATCATACTCGGTGCGGTCGAACTCCGGATCGGCCGGTTCTCCGCGCGGCGCAGTCAGCCGGAGCGGAGCCAGGGTTTCGACACCGAACGGATGGTCGGTGTCGTCGTCCGGATTGGCATTGATCTCCGATGCGGCGACGAAAACAAACCCGGCCTCGGCGGCCAGTTGTTTGACGAAGGCCTCCTGGACGTAGCCGCTGGCAGCGGCCGGGTCCTGATCCTTGTCCGGAGCCAGGCGGTGCTGCTCAATGCCCAGAATACCGCCGGGGCGCAGCGCCGCGAAGGCGTCGGCAAAGGCCTTCTCCGCTATGCCCGCTGCCATCCAGGCGTGGATGAACCGCATGAACAGGACCATGTCGGCGGTACCTGCCTCTGCCACAGGCCCCGACGTGGGACCGAAGGCGCTGAGGACGATCTCACCGTACAGATCCTTATCGGCGGTGAACCGCTGTTCGAACGCCGCCATCAGGGCGCTCTGGGCCGGGTCCGTCAGAGGCCCGGTCTGGAAGCCGGCGGCGACATAGGTGCCCCGCCCTTCCGCCAGATAGGGAGCCAGAATCTCGGTGTACCAGCCGCTGCCGGGCCAGAAGTCCACGACCGTCATGGCGGGTTGCAGGCCGAAGAACCGCAGCGTCTCCATCGGATGGCGATCGGCGTCGCGGGCCCGGTCAGAGACCGACCGCCAGGGCCCGGCCACGGCCCATTCCAGCGACCCCTCGGGCGGGCCCTGCGGCGCAGGGATTTCAGCCTCTGGAGCCGCCGCCTTGTCGTCGCCGCGACCGCAGCCGGAAACCATCACAAGGCCCAGCGCCGCTGTTCCGGCCAGCCATGACCGGCGCGAGGCGAAAAGACTGCCGTCCGTCGTCCGCTGCGCCATCAAACCTCCCCGTCGGTCGTCGTGCCGCCGGGAGTAAACATGTTCACCGTCAGGGTCAAAACCGAAGCCTACTCGGGTTTACGGAAACGCAGGGTCATGCGGTCGCTTTCGCCGATGGCGTCAAAGGCGGCGCGCTCCTCGGCCGTCAGGGTGCGGCCGTCCTGTTCGGACCGGCGCACTGGCGGCAGTGTCCAGACGCCGAACGGATGATCCCGGTCGTCGGCGGCGTTGGCGTTCAGCTCGCTGCGGGCGTCCAGCACGAAACCGGCGGTCTGGGCCGCGCGGATGACCCAGCTTTCGGGCATGTAGCCGGTCGGTGCCGTGTCGTCGGCATTGAGGCCGTCCACGCTGCGGTGCTGCTCGACGGCCAGGACCCCGCCGGGCTTCAGCGCCTTGAAGAAGGCGGCCAGATAGGGGCCGGTGCGCTGAGGGTTCGAGCGGTGCCAGTTGTGAAAGGCGCGGGCAACGATGATCATGTCGGCCTGGCCGTCCTCGACCACCATGGATTCCAGCGGGCGATTGACGGCGACATAGCGCCCGCCCGTGGCCTCGGCATAGGGTTGCAGAATCTGGCTCCACCAGCCTGCGCGACCGGGCTCGATCTCGACCACGGTCAGGCCGGGCTGCAGGCCCCAGAAGGTCAGTGTCTCGAACGGATGGCGATAGGCGTCGCGGGCGATGTCGGCGGCGGGCCGGGTGTCGGAGCCGATCGCCGCCTGCAGCGCGGCATCTTCCTGAAACACCGGTGGGGTCATGGCGGCGCGGCGCTCGGCACGCTGGGACGGGGTTTCGTCCAGGGTCGGCATGGCGGGCAGGGTCTGGGCCAGCGCCATCGTGGGCAGGACGAAGGCCGACAGGGCGGCTAGGGTGAGCAGGCGCATGAGGAGGTTCCGGATGCGGTGAACGGGCGAAGGACACCCTGACCAACCCCTTCCTGCGGGGCAAGTCCGTATCCGACACTCAAGACAGTTGGCCGCAACGTTCCGGAGCTCTTGACGCCGGAAAACCGCTTCCCACATCGTGGTCTGAGGATGCCGATTCCGGGTCCTCCAGACCGGACGGGGCCGAACATCGGGCCGTGCGGACTGATCCCCAACCGCCGTTCCGGGCAATAAAAACGCGGGAACGGTTCAACCTTGCTGATCCTCAGGAGGATGACATGCGTACTGTCGACTTTACTCCCCTTTACCGCTCCGCCGTGGGCTTCGACCGTCTGGCCGGCCTGCTGGAAAGCGCCGCGCGCTCCAGCCAGGAGAACGGCTGGCCGCCCTATAACATCGAGACAACGGGCGAGAACGCCTACCGGATCGAGATCGCCGTGGCCGGCTTCAAGCCCGACGAGCTGAACCTCGAGGTCAAGGAAAACCTTCTGACCGTAACGGGCCGCAAGACCGCCAATGACGATGTCGAGCAGCGCACCTATCTGCACCGCGGTCTGGCCGAGCGCGACTTCGAGCGCCGGTTCCAGCTGGCCGACTATGTGATCGTCAAGGGCGCGGACCTGGTCAACGGCCTGCTGTCCATCGAACTGGCCCGCGAACTGCCCGAGGCGCTGAAGCCCCGCCGCATCGAGATCGGTTCGGGCAAGGCTCTGATCGAAGGCAAGAAGACCAAGGCGGCCTGAGCCTGAATGCCCTCAAGCCGCGCAGCCGCGCGACCGGGCAAATGTGATGAGGGGGTGGCGTCCGCGCCGCCCCCTTTTTTGCATCAGGCGCTCAGCGCCGCTTCCAGCCCGTGGGAGCCATGCGTGTCCGCGTCGGTCAGCTCGGCCTGACGCAGGCAGGCCCCGTGCAGGCGGGCTCGGCTGAGGTCGGCGCCGGTCAGCACCGCCCGCTTCATGTCGGCCCCTGACAGATCGACCCCGCGCAGGGTCGCCCCGGTCAGGTCCGCCGGCAGAAGGCGATCGGCCGCGATCATCAGTGGCCCCAACTGGGCACCCCGCATGTCCGAACCGTTCAGCCGGGCATTCTTCAGACGCGCACCCCGCAGGTCGGCCCCCTTCAGGTTGACCGAGCGCAGATCGGCCCCCTCCAGATGCGCGCCCTGAAGCTGGACGCCTTCCATGTCCAGGCCATAGAAGACGGCACCCTTGGCAGACAGGGCGGTCAGATTGTAGCCGGTGATGGACCGCAGAGCCCGCAGATCGACACCGTCGAACACCGACGGCTGGCCCGACGCGCCGCCGGTCTCGCACCACTGGGCATGCTCCGCCAGCATATGGGCCGCCGGCATGCGCGACACCGGCTCGCCCGCAGACTTGGTATCGGTTAGAGCCCCGGACATGTCGGCACCGTCGGTGCGCCACATGGCCGATTTCACACCCACCAGAATGGCGTCGCGCAGATCGGCACCGGACAGGTCCGCCCCGGACAGATCGGCACCGGCCAGATCAGCACCGCGGAAACTGGCCTGTTTCAGATTGGCCCGGACCAGCTTGCAGTCCTTCATGATGGCGTCGGAGAAGTCGGCGGCGACGGCGACCACGCCCGTCAGCTTGGACCGCTCCAGATTGGCCCCGGCCAGGCAGGCCCCCTGCGCCTGGGTTTCGTTGCGCGAGCGCGCCTCGATGACCCGGTAACCCATCTTGGCGTCGGCGGAGGCGATAGTACCCTCGCGCAGGTCAGCCTCGAACAGATCGGCCCCTGTCAGATCGGCGCCGCGCAGGCAGGCCCCGCGCAAATCTGCCCGACGCAGGCTGGCTTCGGCCAGATTGCAGTCCTGCATGTCGGTGCCGAAGAAGACAGCATTGTCCAGCCGCGAGCCGGACAGGTTCGCTCCGATCATGCAGGCGGCGGAAAAATCTGCATCGGCGAGGTGTCGGCCACTGAGGTCCAGACCCGACAGGTCCATCCAGGCGAAGACGGCGCGGGCCCCGCCCGGCTTGGCCTGCCACAGGCGGTCGTGCCGGGCGCAGATGGCGTCCAGTTCGGCCTGTTCGATGCGCCTTCTGGCGACCGTGTTCGCGGTTTCCCCCGTCATGGCGTTCATCCTTAACGGCGAGGCTTTAAGGAAGCCTTGCGGGAGACGAAGATCAGGCGGTCAGCAGTCCTTGCTCGGCCAGGGCCTCGGCCAGCTCGCCGGGGCCGACCCACACGCGGGTGTATCCAGCCTCGCCCAGACGTTTCAGCTCGGTGTTCAGGTCCGCCTTTGCCGAGGCGGCGAAGCGGGCGTCGAAACCCTCGCCATCAGCGCTGATGCGGACCATGGGCCGCCCTGTCTCGACCCGGTGCAGATAGCCTTCGTAAAGAACCGCTGCCTGATCGGCCAGCAGGCCGGTCTCGACCTCCAGCCCCGCCTTCTTCAGCCGCTCGACGCCGCGACCCGAAGCAAAGGGCGACGGATCGACGGCCGCGATGACGACCCGTGCGACGCCCGCGTCGATCAGGAAATGCGAGCATGACGTCCGACCCGACGATCGGGCACCGCAGGGCTCCATGGTGACATAGGCCGTGGCACCGCGCGCCTTGTCGCCTGCCGCGGGGACAGCCTGTTCCTCGGCATGGGGCCGTCCGCCCGACGCGGTTGCAGCTTCCGACACCACTTCGCCATCCTTGACGATGACGCAGCCGACCGACGGATTGGGCCAGGTCTGGCCCATATTGCCCCGCGCCAGGGCAATGGCCCGGCCCATGAAGCGGATATCGTCGGACGCAGCCTGGGCGTCGGTCATGATGCGCTTTCCGGCAGGGGCGGCAGGTCGGTGGCTCGCGCCGCGTCCAGATAGCGCGCGGCGGTCGGGCTCAGACCGGCGTCCAGATCGATCTCCAGCGGATTGCCGGTCGGAATCTCGACCCCGACAATCCGGTCGTCCGGCACGGCAAACAGATGTTTGACGATCGCCCGCAGCGAGTTGCCGTGCGCCGCGATCAGCACATCCTCGCCCGCCTTCAGTCGCGGCGCGATCGCCTCGTTCCAGTAGGGCAGGACGCGATCCAGGGTCGTCTTCAGGCTCTCGGTATCGGGGATGGCCTTGCCGACATAGCGGGGGTCGCCCGCGAAATCCCACTCGCCGCCAGGAGCCAGTGGCGGCGGCGGAATATCGTAGCTGCGCCGCCAGATTTTCACCTGATCCTCGCCGTGCTTGGCCGCTGTCTCGGCCTTGTCCAGCCCGGTCAGGCCGCCATAGTGACGCTCGTTCAGACGCCAGTCCTCGACGACAGGAATATCCTTCAGTCCAGCGGAGTCCATTGCCAAGGCTCCGGTTCGCGTCGCGCGCTTGAGCACCGAGGTGAACATCACCGCAGGACGAAACCCGGCCTGTGCGATCAGGTCGCCGCCCTTGCGGGCCTGGGCCTCGCCCTCGGCGGTCAGGTCGACGTCGACCCATCCGGTGAAGCGGTTTTCCAGGTTCCACTGGCTCTGGCCGTGACGCAGCAGGATCAGGCGGGGCATTCAACTCTCCAAACAGGTCCTTTTTCGGTAGGCCGGGGCCACTGACCGGTCAAGGTTTGCAGCACTTGTGCCGCTCTCGCGTTGTGACGGTCCCGACGCCCGGTCTATACGATGGGCGAAACGCATCAGGATCGAACCATGATCAAGCCCCGCCAGGATCTGAAACCCAATACCGCCGACTACGAGACAACGCCCCTGGTCAAGCCGACGGGGTTCCGCGAGTACGATGCCCGCTGGATCCTGGAAAAGGAGATCAATCTTCTGGGCATCCAGGCGCTGGGCCTGGGCCTTGCCACCTATGTGCATGAGATTGGCCAGACGCCCCGGATCGTGGTGGGCCACGACTACCGCTCCTATTCGCTGTCGGTGAAACAGGCGCTGATCCTGGGTCTGCTGGAAGGCGGGATGGAGGTGCTGGACATCGGCCTGGCCCTGTCGCCGACGGCCTATTTCGCCCAGTTCGAGCTGGAGGCACCCTGCGTGGCCATGGTCACCGCCAGCCACAACGAGAATGGCTGGACCGGGGTCAAGATGGGGGCCCAGCCGCCGCTGACCTTCGGCCCTGACGAGATCGGGCGGTTGAAGGACATCGTGCTGAACGGCGAAGGCGTGGACCGGAAAGGCGGCTCGCTGACCCGCGTCGAGGGCTTCCGCGAGGCCTATCTGGCCGACATCGTGTCCAAGGTGACACTGACGCGCCCGATCAAGGTCGTTGCGGCCTGCGGCAACGGCACGGCCGGGGCGTTTGCGCCCGAGGCCCTGCGCCGGATGGGGGCCGAGGTGATCGAGATGGACACCGAGCTGGACTACACCTTCCCCAAATACAATCCGAACCCCGAAGATCACGCCATGCTGATGCAGATGGCAGCGAAGGTGCGCGAGACGGGCGCCGACCTGGCTCTGGGCTTCGACGGTGACGGCGACCGCTGCGGCGTGGTCGATGACACAGGCGAGGAAATCTATGCCGACAAGATCGGCCTGATGCTGGGCCGCGATCTGAGCGCCCTGCATCCCAACGCCACCTTCGTCGTCGATGTGAAATCGACCGGCCTGTACAAGACCGATGAGGTGCTGAAAGCCAATGGTGCCGAGACCGTCTACTGGAAGACGGGCCACAGCTACATCAAGCGCAAGACCGCCGAACTGGGGGCCCTGGCCGGGTTCGAGAAGTCGGGGCATTTCTTCTTCAATGCGCCCCTGGGCCACGGTTATGACGATGGCATTGTCGCGGCGGGCGCCGTTCTGGCCATGCTGGACCGCAATCCCGGGAAAAAACTGTCCGAGCTGAAGGCCGCCCTGCCCGACGCCTGGACCAGCCTGACCATGTCGCCGCATTGCGACGACGAGCTGAAATACGAGGTTCTGGAGCGGGTCGTGGCCGAATATCAGGCCCTGGCCGATGCGGGCGGATCGATCCTGGGGCGCAAGATCGTGGAGGCCATCACCGTCAACGGCGTGCGCGTGCATCTGGAAGACGGATCCTGGGTGCTGGTCCGCGCCTCATCCAACAAGCCGGAACTGGTGGTGGTAGTCGAGAGCATGCGCTCGGCCGACGACATGCGGGCGCTGTTCCATGACGAGGTGAAGCCGCGACTGGCCAAGTACTCCGAGATCGGCGAGTACAACCAGGAAATCTGAGCCAGACAGGCTCGGGTTCGGGGGAGCCATGACAGGCAGACACATCGCCATTGTCGGCGGCGGCTTTTCCGGGGCCATGCTGGCAGCACGGCTGGCCGAAAGCGGGATCACATCGACGGTCATCGACCGCGACGCCGACATCGGCCTCGGCGTGGCCTATTCGACGCCGTTCGACGGGCACCTGCTGAACGTCCGCTCCAATCGGATGAGCGCGGTCGAGGGGCGGCCTGACGACTTCGTGCAGTGGCTTCAGGCTCATCAGCCCGACCAGGCCGCGCCCGAGGGCTTCGCGCCCCGGAGGCTCTACGGCCTCTATGTGCAGGACCGGCTGGCGGGCGTCGAGGCGGCGCATCCTGGCCTGATCACGCGCGTCGTTGGACAAGCCGTAGCGGTCGAGGACGCCGCCGTGCGATTGGCAGACGGTCGTTTGATCGAGGCTGACGCTGTCGTGCTGGCCACCGGCAACCCGGCCCCGAAGACGGCAGCGCCGGGCGAGGTTGCAGGGCGGATCATCGGCGATCCCTGGGCCGCCGGGGCGCTGGACCGGATTGGTGACGAAGACGACGTGATCATCGTCGGTACCGGCCTGACCATGGTCGACATGGTGCAGTGGCTGGTCGCACGGGGATGGCGGGGCAAGGCCTTGGCCCTGTCGCGGCGCGGGCTGAAGCCCCGGGCGCATGAGGTGACGCCCGACACCCCGGCGACACCCACCGGCATGCTGAAACTGGCCCCCGCCTCGCGTCGTCTGGCCGAGGCCCGGCGCATGGCAGGCGAGAGCGGCTGGCGCTCGGTCATGGAGGGTCTGAGGCCGGTCACCGCCGATCTGTGGGCGGCGGCGGACAGCGATCTGAGGGCACGCTTCGTGCGCCACCTGCGCCCCTGGTGGGACGTGCACCGGCACCGCATCGCCGACCGTATCGCCGCCGCGCTGGAGGCGCTGGAGGCCGAGGGTCGGCTGACGATCATGGCGGGACGGGTCAAGCGGATCGATCAGGACGAAACGGGCGTGACCCTGGACTGGCGACCCCGGCGCGGACCGGAACTCCCGCCGATCACCGGCCACTGGCTGATCGACTGCACCGGGCCGGGGCATGATCCCGCGAAGGCTTCTCTGACCGGACCGCTGATCGCCGCAGGTCGGGCGCGACTGGATGCGTTGCGGCTGGGGCTGGATCTGGATGCGCAGGGGCGCGTGCTGAACGCCGACGGCGTGCCGGACGAGCGGCTGATGGTCCTGGGTCCGCCGGCAAGAGCCGCCTTCTGGGAAACCATCGCCGTGCCCGATATCCGCAAGCGGATCGAAGATGTGGCGGCGACATTGAAGGCAACGACGACGGAGACGGCGTGATGGAACGCCTGGGGTTGATCAGCCTGCTGATACTCGGCGGCACCTTGCTGGCGTCGTGCGAGGCGCGACTGAGTCCGGCTTCGGACACGCTCGTGACGTCAGCGGCAGGTCCCGGGACCTGCATCCTGCCGACAAGTCTTCCCCCACCCGAGATGGAGCGGGTAAGGCCGGACGAGGTCGTGGCCGGACGGACCATCCTGTACCATATGCTGGCCGTCACCTGGATGCCCGAGACCTGCAAGGGCGGCGGCGATGGAAAGGGCGGCCTGGCCTGCGGGAGCAGCAACCGCTTCGGCTGGACCCTGCACGGACTGTGGCCCAATGCGGACGGGCGGCCTTATCCGCGCTACTGCCGCCCGGCGACCCAGGTGCCGGAGGCCACCATCCGCGCCAACCTGTGCCGCACGCCCTCGGTCGATCTGGTCCAGCACGAATGGGCCGCGCACGGCACCTGTGGCTGGGACACACCGGAGGCCTATTTCGCCGATGCGGCGCGGTTGTACGACGGCCTGAACCGGCCTGACCCCACGACTCTGGCCCCCGGCGCGCGCGGCCCCACCGCAGGCCAACTGCGCGACGCCTTCGTGGCCGCCAACCCCGACCTGCCCCGTGATGCGATCTATGTCGCCGTCGCCTCCGGCAACCGCCTGCGCGAGGTCCGCATCTGCCACGATCTGGAGTTCAAGGCGGCGCGGTGCCCGGTCGGCGGGCTGGGGACGCCGGACAATGTGGTGCTGACGGTGGAACCGGTGGCGGGAGAAAGTTGATGACCAATCCGATCATTCGCGGTTTTCGCAGTCTGACACGCTTTTCCGGCCGTGACCGGCGCAGCCAGTTCTGGCCCTATGCGGGCGTTGCGGTGGCGCTGACCTTTGTAGTGATGGGCGCCGCCATGGTCTGGGTCATGTCGAGCTTCTGGGCCGAAGCCATGCAGATTGCGCAGGCTCATCCCGAAACGGTCACCGTGGAAAGCGGGCCGGGCTACTATTCCACGAGCGTGGATGTCTCGGACTATGGGGTGATGCCGGACTTCACGGCTTTCTTCACCGTCATGGGCGTCAGTGTGGTCGCCTACATCGCCTTGCTGGCCGCCGCCGTCAGTCGCCGCATCCACGACCTGGGAAAGTCCGCCTTTTGGGGGCTGATGCCCGTGCCGTTTCTGCTTTTCGGCGTTGGCGTTTTCCCGATCATGATGAACGACATGATGCAGTCACCGGAACCGAACCTGGCCCTGTTCTTTCTGCTGTTCTTCAACAACATGGCCTACATCATCGGCCTGATCAGCCTGATCGTCATGCTGTGTCTGAAGGGAACATCCGGACCCAACCGCTTCGGGGCGGAAGTGGCCTAGGCTGCTACCCCACCGCCTTCACCGCCGCGACCACGTCCGCCACCACCGCCCTGACCAGGGCTTCGTCGTCGCCCTCGGCCATGACGCGGATCAGTTTTTCGGTGCCGGAGGGGCGGACCAGGAGGCGCCCCTGGCCTTTGAGGCGGGCCTCGGCGTCGGCGATGGCGGCCTTGACGGCGGCGTCTTCCAGAGGCTTTCCGCCGGTGAAGCGGACGTTTTCCAGAAGCTGGGGCACAGGGTCGAACTGGCGAGCCAGTTCGCTCATGGGGCGGCCGGATTCGATCAGCACGGCCAGCACCTGAAGCGCGCTCATCAGGCCGTCACCGGTCGTGGCGTGGTCATGCAGGATGATGTGGCCGGACTGTTCCCCGCCGATGTTGAAACCGCCCTGGCGCATCCGCTCCATGACGTAGCGGTCGCCGACGCCCGTGCGCTCCAGCGTCAGGCCCTCGGCGGCCAGGGCCCGCTCCAGCCCCAGGTTGGACATGACCGTGGCGACCAGTCCGCCGCCGGTCAGCAGGCCGCGCCGGGCCCAGTCGATGGCGACCATGGCCATGATCTGGTCGCCGTCCACGACCTGGCCCTTCTCATCGCAGATGATCAGTCGGTCGGCGTCGCCGTCCAGGGCGATGCCGATGTGGGCCTTGTGTTCCAGCACGGCCTTGGCCAGCGTCTGTGGGTGGGTCGAGCCGCAGTTTTCGTTGATGTTCAGGCCATTGGGCTCGACCCCGACGCAGAAGACCTCGGCCCCCAGTTCGTAAAGCGTGGTCGGTGCGACCTTGTAGCCAGCCCCATTGGCGCAATCGACGGCGATGCGCAGGCCTTGCAGGCTAAGCCCCTTGGGGAAGCTGGCCTTGGCGATCTCGACATAGCGGGCCTGGGCGTCGTCGATGCGTTTGACGCGGCCCAGCTTGTCCGGCGGGGCCAGACCGGAATCCAGCGCCTCGTCCATCATGGATTCGATCTTCAGCTCGACCTGATCCGACAGCTTGTAACCGTCCGGCCCGAACAGCTTGATGCCATTGTCCAGATAGGCGTTGTGCGAGGCGGAGATCATTACCCCGATGTCGGCACGCATGGACCGGGTCATCATGGCCACGCCAGGCGTCGGCAGCGGCCCGAACGTCAGCACGTCCATGCCGGCCGAGGAGAAGCCCGCCACCAGCGCCGGCTCGATCATATATCCCGACAGGCGCGTGTCCTTGCCGATCACCACCAGGTGGCGACGGTCGTCGGACGACATGAACATCCGCCCCGCCGCCAGGCCGACACGCAGCGCCACCTCGGGCGTCATGGGGTGAGTGTTGGCGCGGCCACGAATGCCGTCGGTCCCGAAATAGCGTCTGTCGGCCAAGCTTGGTCTTCCCTGATCGGCGTCGCAGAAATCTTGCGAAACCGCTTTTTAGATGCGAACCCCGTCCCTGTCGCCTAAGCGAGTTGTGACAGTTCAGGGTCGGATTAGACCCTCACGCGCCCGCACGCAAAGCGGGCCCCATCCGTTTCCTCAAGGACGATTTCTCATGTGCGGCATCATCGGCGTGACCGGGACCGGCCCGGCGGTTCCCCGTCTGATCGACAGCCTGAAGCGGCTGGAATACCGGGGCTATGACTCCGCCGGGGTTGCGGCCCTCGTGGAGGGCCGCATCGAGCGCCGCCGCGCCAAAGGCAAGATTCGCGAGCTGGAAGCTGTGCTGGCCGCCGAGCCGCTGGAGGCTACTGTCGGGATCGGCCATACCCGCTGGGCCACGCACGGCGCGCCGACCACAGCCAACGCCCATCCGCACAAGGCGGGGCGGGTCGTACTGGTTCACAACGGCATCATCGAGAACTTCGCCGAACTGAAGGCCGATCTGGCCGCCGAGGGCCACGTCTTCGAAAGCCAGACCGACACCGAGGTGGTCGCCCATCTTCTGGATCGCGAACTGACCAAGGGCAATGATCCGCTGGTGGCCTTCAAGTCCGTGCTGGACCGCCTGACCGGAGCCTATGCCCTGGCCGTGCTGATCGAGGGCGAGGACGGGCTTATACTTGGCGCGCGGCGCGGCAGCCCGCTGGTCGTCGGTTGGGGCGAAGGCGAGATGTATCTGGGCTCTGACGCCCTGGCGGTGGGGCCGTTCACCCAGAAGATCAGCTATCTGGACGAAGGCGATTTCGTCGCCCTGAACCGCGACGGTGCACGCATGTTCGACGTGTCGGGCCAGCCTGCCGAGCGTCCGATCGTCACCGTTTCCGCCTCCTCGGCCCTGGTCGAGAAGGGCGAGTATCGGCACTTCATGGAGAAGGAAATCCATGAACAGCCCGACAGCGTCCAGCACACGCTGAGCCACTACCTCGACTTCGTAAATGCCAAGGCCAGTGTCGGTGACACCGACTTTGCCGCCGTCGAGCGCATCCAGATCGTAGCCTGCGGCACCGCCTTCTATGCGGGTCAGATCGGGCGCTATGCGTTCGAGAAGCTGGCCGGCCTGCCCTGCGACGTCGAGATCGCGTCGGAGTTTCGGTATCGCAGCCCGGCTCTGTCGAAGGGCACCCTGGCCGTCGCCGTCAGCCAGTCGGGCGAAACCGCCGACACCCTGGCCAGCCTGTCCTGGTGCAAGGCCAAGGGACTGAAGACCGCCGCCCTGGTCAATGTGCACTCGTCATCGATGGCCCGCGAGGCCGATCATCTGTGGCCCACGCATGCGGGCCCCGAGATTGGCGTCGCCTCCACCAAGGCCTTCACCGCCCAGGTCGCGGCCCTGCTGGCCCTGGCCGTGGCGGCGGGCGTCCAGCGCGGCACCATCGACGCGACCCGCGAGACCGAGCTGGTCAAGGCCCTGTTCGAGGCCCCACGCCTGATTGCCGAAGCCATGCTGATGGAGGATGCGCTGAAGGCCGTGGCCCATGATCTAGCCCGGGCGACCGACGTGCTGTTTCTGGGTCGTGGGGCGATGTTCCCCCTGGCCATGGAAGGGGCGCTGAAGCTGAAGGAGATCAGCTATATCCACGCCGAGGGCTATGCCGCCGGCGAGCTGAAGCACGGCCCCATCGCCCTGATCGACGAGGAGACGCCGACCGTCGCCCTGGCCCCGCTGGACGATGTGTTCGAAAAGACAGCCTCCAATCTGCAGGAAATTGCGGCACGTGGTGGTCCGGTCATCATGATCGCGCCCCAGTCTGCGCCCGACCTGCACGGCACCGGAATTCGCCGCGTCGACGCTCCCGACTGTCACCCCCTGATCGCCCCGCTGGTCTATGCCGTGCCGGTGCAGTTGCTGGCCTACTATACGGCCGTCCAGAAAGGCACGGACGTGGACCAGCCGCGCAACCTGGCCAAGTCCGTGACAGTTGAGTGATCGCAACTGGCTGCGAATGCGTTAGGCTGCTTCGAGCCGTTTCTCAGGAACATCCATGACCGACCATTCCCGCCGTCTCCGCAAGGCCGTCCTGCCCGTCGCGGGCCTGGGCACACGTGTCCTGCCCGGGACCAAGACAACGCCCAAGGAGCTGCTGAACGTCGTCGACAGGCCGATCCTGAGTTACATCGTGGAGGAGGCACGCGAGGCCGGGATCGAGCACATCGTCTTCGTTACGGGGCGATCGAAGGGGGCGATCGAGGACTATTTCGATCACCAGATCGAACTGGAGGCCCAGCTGCTGGCCAAGGGCAAGACCGAGATTCTGGAGGCCATGATCGCCGAGCTGGCGACCGCCGGCGAGATGAGCTTCACCCGCCAGATGCAGCCCCTGGGCCTGGGCCACGCCGTCTGGTGCGCCCGCGACATCATCGGTGACGAGCCTTTTGCCGTGTTGCTGCCCGATGTCATCGTGGATTCGCAGCCAGGAGCGCTGAAGCAGCTTGCCGAGGTCTATGCCCAGGTGGGCGGCAATGTCATCGGCGTCGAGGCCGTGCCCGAGAGCGAGACCCACAAGTACGGAATCGTCGATCCCCTGGACGGGCCCGAGGGGCGCAACGGCGCACACATCCGCATGAAGGGCATGGTCGAAAAGCCGCCACGGGGCGAAGCACCGTCCAACCTTTCCATATCCGGGCGCTACATCCTGCAGCCGGAGATATTCGGCATACTGGAAAACCAGCCACGTGGTGCAGGCGGCGAAATCCAGCTGACCGACGGCATGGCCCGGCTCATGAAGGACCAGACTTTCACGGCGGTCGAATACGAGGGGATCACCCACGACTGCGGCGACAAGATCGGACTGTTGCGAGCCAATGTCGCCCTCGCGCTGAAACGCCCCGATCTGGGCGATGCGGCAAGGGCTGCGATCAGCGCCCTCCTCTAGAGCCGTCTAACGGTTCGGGATCCGCCCGCCGCCGTTGCGGAGTTCACAGACATTGTCAGTCTGCGGACGACCGGTCTGCCGTCCAATGGGTGCGAGAATGCCGCCTCGCGCCTCACAGTCGGCGGCAAGCCGGTTGAACTCACTGGTGTAGCGGTCCTGTCCGGGAGACGAGGCGCAAGCGGCCAATGACAGGGCCAGCGCGGTGGAAGCCAGGGCGATACGCATGGGTCATGTTTCCTTTGGTCTGAATAAGGAATGTGAACGCCGATCAGCGGTTCCGCGCAACCGTTTCGACCATCCTCTTCAGATCTACCTGTGACGACAGACGGTGATCGCCGCCGGTGATGAGGTCCAGAGACACGTCGCCACCGGACAGACGCGCGATCAGCTCTACCTGATGCCTCCAAGGAACAGTCGTATCGTCGCGCCCCTGAAGGATATGAATCGGGGCCGCTACAGGGATGATGCCGTCCAGCAACAGCCAGTCACGCGCCTCCTCGAACATGGTGCGGGTCAGGACGTATTCACCCAGCCCGTCCTCGACTATGGTCGTCTCGCCATCGCGCAGAATGGTCTGACGTTCATGATCGGCAAGGCCGGGCCACATCAGGCGCTCGGTAAAGTCCTGAGCCGGATTGATCAGGATCAGAGCCTTGATCCGCGCCGGCCGAGCCAGTGCGGCCAGCAAGGCGATCCAGCCGCCCATGGACGAGCCCACCGGGATGACCGGCCCTTCAAGACTGTCAATCAGAGCGATCGCATCCTCGCGCCAGCGGCCTATGGTGGCCTGACGCCAATCGCCGGATGACTGGCCGTGGGCGAAGTGGTCGTAGCGGACGAAGTTCCAGCCCCGCTCGCGCGCCGCCGCATCGAGCGCCAGGGCCTTGGTCCCCTCCATGTCAGAGCGGAAGCCGCCGATCCAGAGGACGGTCGGGCCCGAGCCATCGACGCGCTTGAAGGCCAGGGTTTCGCCGTCGGGGCGACGCAAGGTCTGGATGTCGCTCATGGTGTCTTTTGCCGCCTCCTGTGCGGTTCGTCACTCGGTGTCGATCAAAGCCGGACTTGACCCCGTTACGCGATGACGGAACACAGGCGCATGTCTACCGCGCCACAGGTTCTGTTCGTCACCTCCAACCGCATCGGCGACTGCGTAATTTCGTCGGGCGTCATCCGCGAGATTCTGCGCCAGATGCCAGGAGCCGAGATCACCGTCGCCTGTGGTCGCCCGCCCGCCCCCTTCTTTCGCTCGGCCCCGGGCGTGACGCGGACGATCATCCTGGACAAGAAGAAGCTGGCCGGACACTGGGTCGATCTATGGAAACAGGTCGTCGGCACCCGCTGGGACCTGGTGATCGACATCCGTGGATCAGCACTCAGCTATCTGGTCACGGCCAAGCGTCGCACCGTCTACAACCGCTCCTGGGAGACGGGCCTGCGCAAGGTCGAGATGGTGTCGCGCCTGATGGGGTCGGCGGTGCCGCTGGACCCCGAGATTTGGCTGGACGAACAGGCGCGGGTTGAGGCTGCCGCCGTCATCGACCCTCAACTGTCTGCCGGCTCCGGACCGGGTCGCATCATCGCCCTTGCTCCGATCGCGCATCAGCCGGGGAAGAGTTGGCCCGCCGACCGCTGGGGCGCACTGGTCGAAAGGCTGAAGGTTGAGCCACGCTTCGATGGCTGGCGCTTTATGCCTGTCGGCGGGCCGGGCGACCGGCCACCCGCGACACCCGCGCTGGAGGCTGCCGGAGCGCGCGGCATCGACTTCGTGGGCAAGGGAGACATCCTGGCCTCGGCCGCCGCCATTGATCGGGCGGACCTGTTCGTCGGCAACGATTCCGGCCTGATGCATGTATCGGCGGCGCTGGGCGGCCCGACGCTGGGGCTGTTCGGGCCGACTGAATGGTGGCTGTACGGTCCGTGGGGACCCAAGACCCGCACGGTCGCCTCCAACGAGACGCGCGGTCAGTTCGCTCCCATCGAGGACCTCAGCGTCGATCATGTGTTTCAGGCGGTTCTGGCCTTGCACGACGACTTCATCCGCTAGGCGATCCACGCGCCGAACCTTGTGAAATGGCGCATTCGCGGTCATATAGAAGCCCGCAGGGTGAAGAGAGCGATCCGTCGCGCCCTTCGCCTCGCCGTCACACGACCCCCATTCACGCAAGGAAACGACGCCCATTCGCCGTCCGATGAACCAGCCGCCCGTCAAGGACGGCCCCCCCATGAACCAGGATATCCGCGCGCCGCGCGTTCTGCTGATCGATCAGAACGGCGAGAAACAGGGCGTCATGCCCACATCCGCCGCGCTGGAAGCCGCCGAAGAGGCGGGCATGGACCTGGTTCAGATCGTCTCCACCTCGGAACCGCCGGTGGTGAAGATCCTCGACTACGGCAAATTCCGTTTCCAGGAGCAGAAGAAGAAGGCCGAGGCCCGCAAGCGCCAGAAGGTCGTCGAGCTCAAGGAAATCAAGCTGCGGCCCAATATCGACACCCACGATTATGAGGTGAAGGCCAAGGCCATGCACCGCTTCTTCGACGAGGGCGACAAGGTCAAGGTGACGCTGCGCTTCCGTGGCCGCGAAATGGCTCACCCCGAACTGGGCATGAAGCTGCTGAACAAGGTCCAGGAAGACTTCGACGAAGTCGCCAAGGTCGAATATGCCCCGCGCATGGAAGGCCGCCAAATGATCATGATCCTGGCTCCGAAATAGGACGCCGATTTCACCACATCGCAACGCCCCACCTGGAAACGGCTGGGGCGTTTCTTTTTGGTGCCTGCCCCTTGAAGAGGGGATCTCGCAAGCTCACCGGGCCCCTTGCCCACCAGCAGAGTTCAGCGTTAGCCTCCGCGCAGCGCCCCGTGGCGCACGGGGGAAGCTGGTGTCAAATCATTTCAAGGGCGCCGTGCTGGCGGTCATGTTTCTGTTCGCCACGGCTCAGCCTGGTCGCGCGCAGAGTGTTCCGCTGGACGTTTACGGGGCCCTGCCGGCATTGGAACTGGTCGAGCCGTCACCCGATGGGGACCGGGTCGCCCTGGTGACAGTCACAGGTACCGGTCGGGCCCTGGTCGTTATCGATCTACGGACCTCCCAGCTTCTGGGTAGGGTGGAGGTTGGTCTGGCGAAAGTCCGGGATCTCAGCTGGATCGGCGGTGGCGATCTTTTGATCACAACGACGACCACCCAGTCGGTTTGGGGCGACGGTGGGCCCCGAGGTGAACTGGCCCTTGGACAAATCTACAACATCGAACGCCGCCGGCTCGTGTCCGTTCTGAATAATGCACCCGGGGTGGTGCCGATTCTGGCTGGTCCGGCCTTTGTGCGCGACACACCCGACGGTCCAACCGCCTTCGTAAGGGCCTACAGTTTTCGCGATCGGCACCTGAACCTCTACCGCCTGGACAGCTCAACAGGCCGGGGCCGTGAGGCTGCGAACCTCGACCGAAATGTGGAGGACGTGGTTCTTGACGCGGCGGGCGGCCTGGTCGCCCGATCAACCTATGACGAGGGTAGTGGGAAATGGGGCCTGACCTTCCCCGACGCTCGCCAGAGCCGTGAGGTCTGGAGCACTAACGCCTTGTTGGACCCACCCGCCCTGTTGGGGCTCGGTCGCGACGGACGCTCTGTCGTAGTGTCAGCCTCGCGCGCCGAGAGAGAAGAATCCACAGAAGAGGACGAAGGCGTCGCTCTGTTCGAAGTCGACCGTTCCGGCGTCCGCACGCCTCTGCCATTCGAGCGGCATCCGACGTTTCTGCTTTTCCACCCCGCGACGCGTGTGCTGATAGGCGGAGCCTCTGTGCAGGATACCGGGACGAGCTACGTCTTTTTCGATCCTGCCGCCGCCGAGGCCTGGGCCAAGGTTTCCAGCGCATTTCCCGACCGTCATCCGCAGTTGGTGTCATGGTCTGCAGACCTGCAGACGGTGCTGGTCCTCACCGAAGGGCCCGGCGATGCCGGGTCCTATCATGTCGTCGATCTCGATAGACGCGCCGTGAACGCCCTTGGCGAAACCTACCCGGCTCTCTCGGCGGATCAAGTGGCACCAGTTCGGCCGATCAGCTATTCGGCCGACGATGGGCTTGAGATCCACGGCTACCTTACCACGCCCCCTGGCCTGACTGACCCACGCGCACTGCCCCTGGTGGTTCTGCCTCACGGCGGCCCCGCTGCACGCGACGGAATGGGATTTGACTGGTGGGCCCAGGCGTTGGCTTCACGCGGATATGCAGTTCTCCAGGCCAATTTCCGCGGCTCGACAGGCTACGGCAAAAGCTTTCTTGAAGCCGGCTATGGAGAGTGGGGTCTGAAAATGCAGACCGATCTTTCGGACGGCGTGCGCTGGCTGACTGAACAGGGGCTGGTCGATCCCGAAAAGGTCTGCATCGTGGGTGCCAGCTATGGCGGCTATGCCGCCCTCGCCGGTCCGACGCTGGATCAGGGCATCTACCGCTGCGCCGTTTCTGTCGCCGGGGTCTCGGACCTGCGCCGGATGATTGACCAGGAGGCCCGTGACGGACGTCGCAGGAACAACGAATCCGTGCGTTACTGGAACCGCTTCATTGGGGCGGACGGGCCGGGCGACCGTTCGCTGGACGTCCGATCACCGGCGCGGTTGGCGGCTCAGGCCGACGCGCCGATTCTATTGATCCACGGCCGCGACGATACGGTGGTGCCGATTAGACAGAGCCAACTGATGGCGGAGGCTCTTCGGAGCGCTGGAAAGCCGGTGGAGTTCGTGGAGCTTGAAGGCGAAGATCACTGGTTGTCGCGCGGCGAAACCCGGCTCCGCATGCTGACAGAGACCGTGCGGTTCCTGGAGTTGCACAACCCGCCCCGTTGACGTCCCGGCTTGCGTTATAGCGGTCCTTGGATTAGAGACCGCGCCTTCGCGTACCGAACCGCCGGGCTAACAGGCATGCCTGGGCGGTTCTTAATCAGGGATATTCCTGTGGGCTCAAGTAGCCGACAGGCGATAGCCCACTCATTAAAGAGAACTGAAATGCCCAAACTGAAGACGAAGTCGGGCGCCAAGAAGCGCTTCAAATTCACGGCGACTGGCAAGGTCAAGGCCGGCGTAGCAGGCAAGCGTCACCGCTTGATCAGCCACAACAGCAAATACATCCGCCAGAACCGCGGCACCTCGGTCATGGCCGATGCCGACGCCAAGAAGATCAAATCCTACATGCCCTACGCCTGAGGCGCAGAGCACATACCGATCTGACTTCACCGCATTGAATTTGAACTGATCCCCTCAAGCAGCAAGCCGCCGCGCGGCGCGCGATAGGGGTCTCCGAAGGAAAAACAAAATGGCTCGCGTCAAAAGGGGCGTAACGTCCCACGCCAAACACAAGAAGGTTCTGGAACAGGCCAAGGGCTTCCGGGGCCGTCGCAAGAACACCATCCGCACGGCCAAGGCCGCCGTGGACCGCGCCGGGCAATATGCCTATCGCGACCGCCGCACCAAGAAGCGCAACTTCCGCGCCCTGTGGATCCAGCGCATCAACGCCGCCGCCCGGATCGAAGGCTTCACCTACAGCCAGTTCATCCACGGCCTGGGCCAGGCCGGCATCGAACTGGACCGCAAGGTCCTGGCCGCGATGGCTGCCGACGAAGGCGCGTTCAAGGCCATCGCCGACAAGGTCCGCGACGCCCTGAAGGCCGCCTGATTTTCCGGTAACGGATGCTGAAAAGCCCCCCGGTTCGCGCCGGGGGGCTTTTTGCTTTGAGCCCCAGCGGCTAGACGAAACTCACAATGACCGATCTCGCCCAACTTGAACTCGACCTGATCAATGCCATTGGTGCGGCCGACAGCGTCGCCGCCGTCGAAGACATCCGCATCTCGGCCCTGGGCAAGACCGGCGTCATCTCTGGCCTGCTCAAGGGCATGGGGGCCATGAGTCCTGATGAGCGGCGCGAGCAGGGGCCTGTGATCAATGGCCTGCGCGACCGTGTCGCCGCCGGACTGGCGGCCCGCAAGGCCGAGCTGGAAGCCGCTGAGTTGGACGCCCGGCTTCTGAGCGAGCGCATCGACCTGACGCTGCCGTCACGGTCGCGCCGGGCGGGCAGCGTCCATCCGACCATGCAGGTGATGGACGAGATGATCGCCCTGTTCGCCGACATGGGCTTCGCCGTCGCCGAAGGTCCGGACATCGAGGACGACTTCCACAACTTCACGGCCCTGAATTTCCCGCCCAAACACCCGGCGCGGGAAATGCACGACACCTTCTTCCTGAAGCCCGATCCGGAGACCGGCGAACGCAAGGTCCTGAGGACGCACACCAGCCCGGTTCAGGTGCGCACAATGATGTCGCAACAGCCGCCGATCCGCATCATCGCCCCCGGCCGGACGTTCCGTAAGGACTCGGACGCCACCCACACGCCGATGTTCCATCAGGTCGAAGGTCTGGTGATCGACAAGAACATCCATATGGGCCATTTGAAGTGGACGCTGGAAACCTTCGTCGCGCGCTTCTTCGAGCTTGATCAGGTCGACGCGCGGTTCAGGCCGCACCACTTCCCCTTCACCGAGCCCTCGGCCGAGATGGACATCCGCTGCGACCGTTCGGGCGGGGAGCTGAAGCTGAACACCGGCGACAGCTGGATGGAGATCCTGGGCTGCGGCATGGTTCACCCCAATGTGCTGGAAAACTGCGGCATCGACCCGGACGAGTATCAGGGCTTTGCCTTCGGCATGGGCGTGGATCGCCTGGCGATGCTGAAATACGGCATTCCCGACCTGCGCCCCATGTTCGACGCCGACACCCGCTGGCTGGCCCACTACGGGTTCTCCGCCTTTGCTGCCCCCAACCCGGCCTCGGGCCTGAGCTAAGGATCATCATGACCGACCAAACCACCCCGATGTCAGCCGAAGAGGCCGCCGGCCGTGCTCTGGTGGCCCGCACTACCTTTGAGAAGGAAGCGGTATGGCTGCCCATGCTGGCAGTCCAGCACTGGAATGCGGGTGAAATGTCGATCAAGGACAAGACGTTTACGGATTGTGTAATCGAAGGCCCTGCAGTCATGGCCGTGATGAACGGCACCTTTTTCGATAGCTGCGCGATGGGCACGACGACCGACGTGAAAGCACTGCTTTATCGCCCTGTCAGCGATGTGAAGATGGCTGGCGTGGTCGGCGTTTCGAACTGCCGGTTCGTGCGTTGCCGCTTCGTGCAGGTAGGCTTCACCGGCTCGGACCAGCTGCTGGATGAGATGGCATCCGGGATTCGCAGTCAGGCGAGCGCGTCGTCATGAGCCGGCTGCCGATCACCCGTGAGATTCGCATCGCGTCAGACCTTCGCGCGACGGTTTTCGAAGACGTCGATCTGAACCTCTTCGACCTGCATGTCGACAACAACGGCCCGGGGCTGGGCGTTATCGTCGGTCGCACATTTCGCGGATGCCGCCTTCAGGGGCCGGCCATCATGCTGGTCTCCATGGGTGTCCGTTTCAACGACTGCAACTTCGGCGATCCCGACGGCGACATGCGAAACCTGGTGCTCAGGGCCGAAGGCAAGCGAGCCTTGGGCACCATCCCCTTCCGCGATACCCTGTTCGACGGCTGCGAGTTCCTCAACGTCGGCTTCACCGGGCCGTCCGAAATTCTGGACCAGCTTCTTCTCGTTTCCGGAACCGCCCCAAAGACATGAAATTCACCCTCTCCTGGCTGAAGTCCCACCTGAACACAGAGGCTGATGCCGCCACGGTGGCCGAAGCCATGACCATGGCCGGTCTGGAGGTCGAGGACGTCCACGATCCCATAGCGACCCTGGCTCCGTTCACAGTGGCGAAGATCGTCTCGGCGGAACAGCATCCCAATGCCGATCGGCTGCGCGTCTGTCAGGTCGAGACCGTCGACGGAATGAAGGAGATCGTCTGCGGTGCGCCCAACGCGCGGGCGGGCCTGACCACCATCTATGCGCCCATCGGGGCCTATGTCCCGGGGCTAGGCGTCACCCTGGTCGAAAAGCCGGTGCGGGGCGTGATCTCCAACGGCATGCTGTGCTCCGCGTCGGAACTGGAACAACCCGGCGATAGCGACGGTATTCTGGACCTGCCCGGCCAGCTTCAGGTCGGCACGCCCGCCGCCGCTGTTTTCGGGGCCGAGCCGGTCATTGATTTCGAGGTCACCCCCAACCGCCCCGACTGGCTGGGCGTTGCCGGCATCGCGCGCGACCTGGCCGCAACCGGCATGGGCACCCTGATCGACTATGAGATCGCCACAGTGCGCGGCGGCTTTGCCTGCCCCATCACCGTCCGGATCGAGACGCCCGAGCTGTGCCTCGTATTCGCCGGGCGACTGATCCGGGGCGTGAAGAACGGGCCATCGCCCGCCTGGCTGCAGCATCGCCTCAGCGCGATCGGCCTGCGTTCGATCAACCGTCTGGTGGATGTGACCAATCTGATCGCCTACGACCGCGCCCGGCCCCTGCATGTCTATGATGCCGCCAAGCTGGTGGGGTCCCAGATCGTCGTGCGTGGTGGTCAGGTCGCGTCGGATACGGGAGAGCCCGAACATCTGATCGCCTTGGACGGCAAGACCTATGCGCTTGGCATCGACATGTGCGTCATCGCCGATGCAGCGGGCGAGCGTCCCATCGGCCTGGGCGGCGTCATGGGCGGCGAGAGCACCGGCTGTTCCGAGGACACCACCGACGTCTTCCTCGAGAGCGCCTGGTTCGATCCGATCACCACGGCCCAGACCGGCCGCACCCTGAGCATCAGCTCCGACGCCCAATACCGGTTCGCGCGGGGCGTGGACACGGCCTCGGTCGTGCCGGGCCTGGAACTGGCCACGCGGCTGATCCTGGACCTGTGCGGGGGCGAGCCATCCGACGTCATCGTCGCCGGACAGGCCCCGGCCCTGCCCGCGCCCGTCACCTTCGATCCCGCGCGGGTGGAGCGGTTGACGGGTCTGAGCCTGAGC
The DNA here is from genome assembly GCF_058725425.1 of Brevundimonas sp. DW-iso22. Lineage (NCBI taxonomy): Bacteria > Pseudomonadati > Pseudomonadota > Alphaproteobacteria > Caulobacterales > Caulobacteraceae > Brevundimonas > Brevundimonas sp. DW-iso22. The sequence goes on from NZ_JBZXEB010000003.1 coordinate 149,873, forward strand.
GACGACCGCATCGCTGAAATCCTGAGTGCCTTGGGCTTCGAGATCGCACGTGGCTCGACCTGGACCGTCACCCCACCCTCGTGGCGGCGCGATGTCGAAGGCGCGGCTGACCTGATCGAGGAAGTCGCGCGGATCGAGGGCTACGGTGCCCTGCCCTCAACCCCCTTGCCCGATCAGGGCGCACCGTCGCGCGGTGTGCTGAACCCGCGTCAGGCCCGCGTGCGGCTGGCACGACGCGCCTTGGCCGCCATGGGCTATGCCGAGGCCGTCACCTGGTCCTTCACCAAACAGTCGACCGCGACCCTGTTCGGCGGCGGTGACGACCGCCTGCTGGTCGAGAACCCCATCGCGGCGGACCTCGACTGCATGCGGCCCTCCGCCCTGCCCAACCTGATCCAGGCGGCCGCCCGCAATGCTGCGCGCGGCCATGCCGATGCGGCCCTGTTCGAGATTGGCCCCATCTATCTGGACGATCAGCCGACCGGTCAGCGCACCGTCATCGCCGGCCTGATCGCGCCTCATGCCGCCCGTCACTGGAGCGGAAACGGCGAAGAGGCTCTGTTCGGCCTGAAGGGTGATCTGATGGCCCTGCTGAGCCAGCTCGGCGCACCCGTCGCCTCGCTGCAGCTGGTTCAGGGCCAGAACCGCGACTGGTGGCATCCAGGCCGGTCCGCACGCCTGCAACTGGGCCCCAAGACCGTGATCGCAGAGTTCGGAGCCCTGCACCCCCGCGTGCTCAAGGCGCTGGACGCAGACGGTCCCATGCTGGCGTTCGAGATCGTGCTGGATTCCGTGCCCGAACCACGCGGGGCCAAAGCCAAGACCCGCGGTCCGGCCCAACTGGCCAACCTGATGCCGCTCAGCCGCGACTTCGCCTTTGTGGTCGAGGACGGCAAGGCAGCCGGAGAACTGGTCCGCGCCGTGGCCGGGGCGGACAAGGCCCTGATCACTGATGTGCGGGTCTTCGACCTGTATCGCGGCCAGGGCGTGGCCGAAGGCCATGCCTCGGTCGGGCTGGAAGTCATGATTCAGCCGCGCGAGGCCACCCTGACCGAGCCCGAAATCGAGGCCTTGTCGGCGAAGATCGTCGCGGCGGCGGCCAAGACAGGCGCAGTTCTGCGGGCCTAATCCGGCGCGCGGCAAGGTTCCGTTAACCTTGCCGCCGCAAGGCTGACTCAAAGAGCGGCGACGGTGTCGTCAGCGCCCGCGCCAGTCGGGCGGACCGTCTCGCCTTCGGAGCCAAAAGTCATGCATCGCCGCCAGTTGATCCTCTCGGGCCTCGCCGCCACCGCCGGAACCGTCGGCCTGTCCGCCTGCGCCACCACCAACAACGGCCAGCCGTCCGACCCCAACTATCCGATCCGCTCCGACCAGAACGCCCAGGCCTATACGGCCGACGAGCTGGTCGCCGCCGGTTCGCGCGAACTGGGCATCGCCGCCGAGGCCATCGGCGGCGCGATCGAGCGCATCTTTGCCGACAACGGTGACCGTCCAACAGCCTATATCGCGGGCGAGGAAGCCGCCGGGGCCGCCGCCATAGGCCTGCGCTACGGACGCGGGGCCCTGCACATGAAGGACCTGTCCGCTTCGCAGGAAGTCTTCTGGCAGGGGATTTCGATCGGCTGGGACATCGGCGGCAATGCCAGCCGGGTCTTCACCCTGGTCTACGGCCTGTACCACCCCGACATGATCTATCGCCGTTACCCTGGCGTGGAAGGTACAGCCTATCTGATCGGGGGCCTTGGCGTGAACTATCAGCGCGCGGACGGCATCGTCCTGGCCCCGATCCGCACGGGCGTGGGCCTGCGCGCCGGTGCCAACGTCGGCAGCATGGCCTACAGCCGCCAGCGGAACATTCTTCCTTTCTAGTGAGGGAAGAGCGCTAACACTCGCGAGCCGGTCGCTCGCTGCTTGAGCAACATTCTTTGGCGCTAGCGCTCGCCGCGCGGCGGCTCGCTGCTTGAGCGCTGAAGTCAGAATTGAAAAGGGGCGAGGCCGCTGCGGCCTCGCCCCTTTTTCTTATCAGGCGGCGCTGGCGGCCTTGCCCTCGGCCTTTTGCTTGGCGTCATGCGCCCGCATGCCGTCGGCGATCAGTTCGGCGGCCTTGCCGGCGTCGCCCCAGCCCTTGACCGTCACCGACTTGTTCTTCTCCAGATCCTTGTAGCGGGTGAAGAAGTGCTCGATCTGCTCGACCAGGATGGCAGGCAGCTGACGGTAGCTGGCGATGTCGGTGTAATAGGGGTTCAGCTTGTCGACCGGCACGGCCAGGATCTTGTCGTCGCCACCGGCCTCGTCTTCCATCATCAGCACGCCGATCGGGCGGCAGCGGATGACACAGCCCGGCACCACCGGCGCAGGGTTCAGCACCATGACGTCGCAAGGGTCACCGTCGTCGGCCAAGGTGTGCGGCACGAAGCCGTAGTTGCCCGGATAATACATGGCCGTGTGCAGGAAGCGGTCCACGAACAGGGCACCGCTATCCTTGTCCATCTCGTACTTCACCGGCAGGCCACCCTGCGGGATCTCGATAATGACATTCAGGTCCCAGGGGGGATTGGGGCCGACGGGGATGGCGTCGATGTTCATGACGGGCTCAACTGTTGTGCACTGCAAGACGGGGAGGCGCGCGTGATAGGCTCCGGATGGCTTCTAGGCAAGCATTGCGGCCCCGCACCCTTGCCCCCACCGTCCGCTGACGGCAGGAAGAGACAGACCGAAGGAGCACGACGATGACCCTGCTGGATGGACTGGCCCTGTCGCTCTTTGTCGTGTGCTGGCTGGGCTACGGACCGTTCCTGACCCTGCTGGCGCGCAGCAGCGGCTCGCTGAACGACGACATGACCGTGATCCGCCGTGTCTGGATGACGGCCATGACCCACCGCGAGGTCAGGCTGATCGACAGCCATCTGATGGGCAACTCCATCAACACCGCCAGCTTCTTCGCCTCGACCAACCTGCTGCTGATCGCGGCGGTCGCCAGCGTTCTGTTCGGCGGCGAGGCGGCCTTGCAAGGCTTTGCCGTGGTTGGAGCAGAACAGGTGCCGCTGAAACTCATGGAAGCCAAGATGGCGCTGGTGCTGGTCTGTCTGGCGCGCGGTTTCCTGGATTTCATCTGGTCGATCCGGCAGCTGAACTACGCCCTGGCCCTGATCGGAGCGGCACCGGAAGCCCATACAGAGGCGGACCGCGTGGCTTTGGGCGAGGCAGCGACGGGCGTGATGAATCCGGCCTTGGGGGCCTTCAGTCAGGGAGTGCGCGGCTATTACTTCTCGCTGGCGGCGGCCGCCTGGCTGTTCGGACCGATCTGGCTGGCGCTGGGTGTGGCCCTGACGACCGGGCTTCTGGTCTGGCGACAGGCCGGATCGCCTGCGGCGAGGGCCTTGCGGAGCGCCCGACGGCTGTTGGATCCCAAATAGCGGTCGGTCGTTCGCAGCAGCGGCACCCTGGGGGCGAAACTTGCCGCTGAAACCGGTTACGACAATCCCCTGAAGGCCAAACACCCCGTTACACAGCGTTACCGCAGGTGCGAAATACCCGCTTGACGGATTGTGCACCGCACACTAGCTTGATTTTCGACGCTTCGGCGTCATGCCCTTCCTGGGCGTTTCCTCCCTATAGACTTTTCAAGCCGCGCCTTCGGGCGCGGCCTTTTTTCTGTCTGCTACTCGGGTTGATCAGCCGTCGGACAGCAAGGCGGCGATGACCCGCGACACCCCTTTTTCACACCGTGACCACCCCGGCCCCGGCAGCCGCGTCGCCTCGTCCAAATACAGCGCGCGGTTCAGCTCGATCTGGATAGCCTGATAACCCTCAGCCGGTCGCCCCCAGACCTGCGTCGTCCAGCCGCCTGCATAGGGATGGTTCAGCGCCACCCGCCAGCCCAGACCCTCGAACAGAGCCTTCAGCCGCCGCGTCAGGGCCGGGTCGCACGCCGTCCCATGCCGGTCGCCCAGCACGACGTCGACGCCCCGCACACCAGCCCCTGTCCGTGTCACCCGCGACGGCATCGAATGCCAGTCGATCAGCACAGCCAAACCTTCACGCGCCCATGTCTCCTGCATCAGGTCCGACAGGGCCGTATGATAGGGGCGATGGACTCGATCGATCCGCCCCACCACCTCGGACATCGATAGCGTCCGATCATATAGCGGGTACCCGTCCCCCGACAGCCGGGCCACGACGCCGTATCCGGCTGAAGTGCGCAATGTCGCCGCTCCGGCCGCCACCCCCTCGATGAGCACTGGATCCAGCTCTTCGGGATCACGGTTCAGGTCCAGATAGGCCCGCCCCACCGTGGCCGCGATCACCCCGGCCCCCTGCGAAGGCCCCGAGGCGATCAACCGATCGATCAGCGCATCTTCGGCACTGCGTAGCCCCCCCTCGTCCAGATGCGGCGACGCCGCCATGTCATCGGGGTAGAGTGTGCCGGAATGCGGGGAAGCGAAGACGAACCGGCCAGGGCGTGAGGCAGACGTAACAACATAAGGCGCGCCCCTTCCCTTGCCGTCAGCCTGCTCGTCGCCACCCTGATCCATGGTCGAGCCATATCCTGTTTCGGTGTGAGGAAAACAGGCTCCGTCCACAGCTTCACCACTCGCGCAAACGGTGATTTTCATGGCCGGTTTACCGTTCCGGGCGTAGCGTCACCGCTGTAACGACGGGACGAAATCTACATATGGCGCGTATTCTTCTGGCCGAGGACGACAGTTCGCTGCGCGGCTTCCTGACACGCGCCCTGGAAAGGGCCGGCCATTCCGTGGTCGACTGCGAAAACGGCGACGACGCCATCGACGCCCTGGACCAGGGGCCGTGGGACCTGCTGCTGACCGACATCGTCATGCCCGGGGCCGACGGCATAGAGGTGGCCCGCGTCGCCGCCGCCCGACAGCCCGGCATTCGCATCATGTTCATCACCGGCTTCGCCGCCGTCGCCCTGACGGCCGCCCAGGCCAGTCCTCAGGCCAAGGTCCTGTCCAAACCCGTCCACCTGCGCGATCTGGTCGGCGAGGTCGAGAAGATGGTCGCCGCCGCATAAGCCGGCATCAGGGCGACCGATATTCGGCGCCAAACAGCCTGCGTTTCGCCCTTGCGGTCCGCGCGAAGGGTGGGGTATAGACGCCTCCTTCCCGTTCCGGGGTTTCCTCGGAACCGTCTTGGCGGATGCGTAGCTCAGCGGGAGAGCACCTCGTTGACATCGAGGGGGTCACAGGTTCAATCCCTGTCGCGTCCACCATTCCTTTCAATGACTCAGCAGCTGCACCCTAGGGTACGCTGGCCATAAACTGGCCAGAAACCCGGACGTGGGGCCCTTAGTCATAAGGTTTTGCCCCCGAGAACTGCCCTGGCATCTGAGCCAGCGAGTTCGTTTAGGAGGTTCCGGCTAGCGCCAGGAGCGGTCATTCTTCGAGCGACGACTTCGTGACATTCGGGTGGGAAGCGCAGCTATCTACACGCCCGGCAACCGGCGAGCTGCTTACCACCGTCGCCGATCGCTAGCCGGCGCGCCAGTCTGGAGCGTCAGAGGCGGGATCACAGCCGCTCAACAGACATCAGTCTGATCCCCGCGTGCCGCACGAGCCTGAGCGACATTTTCGCGGTCGGTGACTGTGCCCTCCATGAGAGCGGATTTGCCCAAGGCGCTGAAATCCGGCTGGAGTCGGTGCAGAACGCCGCCGATATGGCGGGCGTCGTGGTCAAGACGCTGATGGGCGAAACGGCATCCTATGATGCCGTCCCCTGGTTCTGGTCCAACCAGTACGACCTGAAGCTGCAGACTGTGGGATTGGCCTCAGGTTACGATGAGACCGTGGTTCGTGGTCATCCTTCGGAGGGCGGCTTTAGCGTCATCTATCTGCGGGACGGTCAGGTGATCGCATTGGACTGCGTGAACGCTGTTCGGGATTATGTTCAGGGTCGGGCGCTGGTGGCGAGCCAGATCGGCATCAGTCGAGATCTGCTTGCAGATGTTTCGATCCCTCTCAAGTCGCATGCGATCATGCAGGGCGGCTGAACGGCTGGAAGGCGAACAGGTCGAATGCGTCATAGACGGGACGAACAGGAAGGCTTGAAGCTGCCAGGACAATGATCTGGTGGGCCTCTCCGTTGATGTGTCGCCAACGTGTGTGTGCAAGCCGCTCGAAACGCTTGTACTCTGCTTCGAAGGCTCGCTCTGTGTTGACTTAGATGTCCAAGAAATGGGTGGAGAGTGTGGGTAAGGGTATAGAGGCCGATCACCCCGACAGGGTCAGGCGCGCGCTCAGTGACGGCGCCGCCGCCCGCTCGGCGCTGCAGGCTTCGTGGTGCCGCTCCATGGACCTGCATGGCCTTGACCCCGCCGAGCAAGGCCGTACCGCGACACTGACGGACATCGAGATGCGCGAGGTTTGTCAGGCCATGGAGCCCTTGACCTGTGCAGCACAGAGCGCGCTTGACCGTCTGTATCTGGCTGTCGGCGGCGCGGGGTGCTGCGTCCTGTTGACCAACGGCCAGGGCGTCGCCGTCGATCGGCGAAGTGCCGACGTTGACGATGAAACTTTTCGACGCTGGGGACTGTGGCAGGGCGCAGTCTGGTCCGAGGCTGTCGAGGGCACCAATGGTATCGGCACCTGCTTGGCCGAGCATCGTCCATTGACCATCCATAAAGACCAACATTTTCACACACGCAATATTCGCCTGTCGTGCTCCACCGCGCCGGTTCACGACCATCTCGGACGCCTTGCGGGCGCGCTAGACGTGTCGACGGCACGCGCTGATCTGACCGAAGGATTCGTCGGGCTGATCGCTGCCGCCGTGACTGAAGCGGCCCGCTCGATCGAGGCTCAGGCTTTTCGGCAAGCGTTCCCGCGGGCGCGGATTGTCCTGGCCGGAGATCCGGAACGGAGCGCCTCGGCTCTGCTGGCTGTCGATCGGCACGATCTGGTCGTCGGCGCGACGCATGCCGCTCGAATGGCCCTTGGAATCACTGACGCTCGCATAGCCGGTCAGCTTCCGGCTGAAGATGCCCTGGGCCTTGCTCCCAGCGGTGCCGAGGCCGAACTGATTGATGCCGAAAGAGGCGTGGTACGTCGGGCCCTGGCCCGTTCAAGCGGCAATGTCTCCGCCGCAGCGCGATCTCTCGGGGTCAGCCGCGCCACCCTCCACCGCAAGCTGATCCGTCTGAACCCTCACAGCTGAGTTCTGTCGCAGAGCTGCGACAGATGTGCGCCGCACCATCCAGCACCCGTCTTCCCCCGCGGGTTCTCTCGGCGTTTTCTGGTCCCAACGACGACGCCACCAACCGGCGCGCCTGGAAACAACGGAGATTCGAGATGACCAAGCCCGAGTTCATTCGCGCTGTGACGCCCAAGTTCAAGCCCCGCTACGAGAACTTCATCGGCGGCGAGTGGGTCGCGCCCGTCGCGGGCCGCTATTTCGAGAACACCTCCCCGGTCAACGGTCGCGTCCTCTGCGAAGTCGCCCAGTCGGACGCCGCCGATGTCGAACTGGCCCTCAACGCCGCCCACAAGGCGAAGGACGCCTGGGGTCGCACCAGCGTCACCGAACGCGCCATCATGCTGAACCGCATCGCCGACCGCATGGAAGAAAACCTGCAGGCCATCGCCGAGGCCGAGACCTGGGAGAACGGCAAGCCCGTCCGCGAGACGCTTGCCGCCGACATCCCCTTGGCCATCGACCATTTCCGCTATTTCGCCGGCTGCATCCGCGCCCAGGAAGGCGGCATCTCGCAGCTCGACAACGACACCGTCGCCTATCACTTCCACGAACCGCTGGGCGTCGTGGGCCAGATCATCCCCTGGAACTTCCCCATCCTGATGGCCGCCTGGAAGCTGGCCCCCGCGCTGGCCGCAGGCAACTGCGTCGTCCTCAAGCCCGCCGAACAGACGCCCGCCTCGATCCTGCTGGTCATCGAACTGATCCAGGACCTGATCCCCGCCGGCGTCCTCAACGTCGTCTCGGGCACCGGCAAGGCCGTCGGCGAACCCCTGGCCACAAACCCGCGCATCGCCAAGATCGCCTTCACGGGCTCCACCGTCGTGGGCCAGAAGATCATGGAGTACGCGACCCAGAACATCATCCCGGTCACGCTCGAACTTGGCGGCAAGTCGCCCAACGTCTTCTTCAAGGACGTGATGGATCACGACGACGCCTTCCTCGACAAAGCGCTGGAAGGCTTCGCCATGTTCGCGCTGAACCAGGGCGAGGTCTGCACCTGCCCGAGCCGGGCCCTGATCCACGAGGACATCTACGACGCCTTCATGGAGAAGGCGATCGCACGCGTCGAGGCGATCGTCGCCGGCGATCCGCTGGATCCCAATACGATGGTCGGCGCCCAGGCGTCGGACGTGCAGCTGAAGAAAATCCTCGGCTATCTCGACATCGGCCGTGCCGAGGGTGCCGAGGTCCTGACCGGCGGCGATCAGCCCGCACTCTCCGGTGACCTGGCCGGTGGCTATTACGTCAAGCCGACCATCTTCAAGGGCACCAACGACATGCGGGTATTCCAGGAAGAGATTTTCGGTCCGGTCCTGTCGGTGACCACCTTCAAGACGCTGGAAGAGGCCATCGAGATCGCCAACGACACCGAGTACGGCCTGGGCGCCGGTGTCTGGTCTCGCGACATGAACACCGCCTACCGCGCCGGTCGCGGCATCCAGGCGGGCCGGGTCTGGACCAACTGTTACCACGCCTATCCGGCCCACGCGGCGTTCGGCGGCTACAAGAAGTCCGGCATCGGGCGAGAGAACCATCGGATGATGCTGGACCACTACCAGCAGACCAAGAACCTGCTGGTCAGCTACAGCCCCGACAAGCTCGGCTTCTTCTGACGAGCGGCTTGAATCCCTGATGAGAAGGCCCCGCCGTTTCCGGCGGGGCCTCGATCTATTCAGCGGTGAGGCCGAAACTTGCTCACGCAGTCTTGGTCACGACGCCAACGGCTCCGACAGGGGTCTATGCGGCTGCCTCTAGGTTTGCGCCACCGCTGCCGCTGCCGCCGCTGCCGGTGGTTTCGGTTGCGTGAGTGGCGTGCCGACCGAAATCCTCGACTGATTGACGCAAAAGCGCTGCTGTATCGCCATCCCGGGCCTGATCAGAAAGCCCCCGAGCAAAAATCGTGACGACCGCTGCCGTTGCGCTGGCCTTTTTAAGTGGAAGCCAAGTCTCTAGTGCCACCGACAGCGCTGCTTGGTAGGCTCGACGCCGCGCCCTCAAATGGAGCACGAGATGGCGTTGGCCAGGAACGTCTGCGATCTGTCCTCCGAGGATCATGCAGCCTTTCGGCGATCCTGACTTGGTGATCCGCCTCACCAAGTCGTCCAGCATACGATCCAATCCTTTGGATAGGCTCGAAGCTGTCGTGACAGCGGACATGTCCAAGAAGGCGACTTCCTCCTCGAAGGCGCCGACTACTTGGACATACAGCGCCGCCTTGCTGCCAAAGCATGCGTAGAGACTCGGTTGGGAGATCGCCATGGCCTCGGCGAGGTGACGCATAGACGTAGCGTCGAAGCCCAAGAGCCAAAACCGCTTCATCGCTTTGGCCAGCGCCTGATCGCGGTCGAATTCGCGAGGCCGACCACGAAAACGTTCCGTTACCATAACGATCGCTCTAGAATGCTGACGACAGGGCGGCATTTTTAATGATCGATCGCTACATAATGGTTACCATAGCTCGACAATAAAATGTAGCGACTGTTATAGATTTCCCAAATCAGCGATCGACGCGCTTGACCAAGATCTGGTGCGACTTGAACTCGATGAAGCTTGGAGCGGGATAACCGGCGTGAGCGCTGCGAAGTGCGCCGTAGGCAGCGAGCTCGCCCTGCCCGTTGAACAGAGCCATGCCCCGGACCATAGGTTGGCCGGGGATCTCAAAGCGCACTGGGCGGTGGATAGTCAGGTGCGACGAACTACGCGGTGATAGGGCCACCGCCTGACGCGTGTAGCCGTCGTCGTCCAGCACCACGGCACCGTATCCATCCGGATCCGGCAGATCCAGCAGTAGGGCCAGATAGACAGAAGCTGGATACGCGCGATCCTGCTTAACGCGGAGTGATGGTGCGAGCTCGGCGGTGAACGGGCTCTGCATATAGAGCCTGGCCCGACCGGGGCGCGCAGTGAACATGGTCATCGTGGTGTGGTCCTGATTGAGATGGCGGTGGACTTGGTTTCATCCGGGCGTTGGCGACCGGACTAGTGGGCGGCGGTGCTCGGTAGTTCGGCCCAGCCGCAGAACCGTTGGACGCCACGACAACCGATCCGGAACTGGGCGAAGTCATCGGCTTGCACGGCGCTGACGACACCCTTCAACCCGATTTGCCGCGCGATTGGATCGGACAGACCCATCAAGATAGAGACGAGATCGAACAGGTCGTCGGCGTCAATTTCGATCGCCGGATTGGTTCGCAGCGACGCCAAACCGCCCTGCTGACGGGAGCGCTCGGTGATCACAGCGTCAAGGATGGTCAGGCTATCACGCACGCGCGCATCGATATTGCCCCGGACCGCTGCGGCGGCGATCTCGGCTGTCAGGGCGGCTTGTCCCGTCCGGCTCCCGATGTTTGAAGACATAGCTCGCTCCTCCCGCACTAGGCGACCACAGCCGCGATCAGCTCGGCGTTGCTGACCGGTTCGTGCATACCGCGAGGATAATCGAGCGCGTCCAAGCCGACGCCCGTGCGCCGCATCACGGCAGCCGCTGCCCGCAGCTCGGTCAGTTCGTTCCTGCCTTGTTGGATCAGGCAGAGGCACGCCGCTTCCAGCAGCACGATCCGGTGGGTCGGGTCGCCCAATAGGGCGACATCGCGGGAAAACTCAGCGAGGGGCACACGCCCGAGCTGCAGCTTGTCGAGAATGAGGTCGATGACCTCGCCCCCGGGGTTGCGGATGATCGGAACCTCGAGCGTCGATGGGTCCTCGTTCAGCGCGATATCTTCAGCAGTTTCGATCGCGATCAAGATGCCGTCAGGGTCGTTCTGGAGCGTGAGGGCGCACAACATGTGGACGCACATCCAGAAACGGTAGCCAGCGCACGGGTGGCCTGCCGCCAGCTCGGTCGCCTTCGCGAGGTGGTTCAAAATGCCGTCGTTCATGGCGGGTGTTCCTTTGTAATTGGGCGGACGTGGGGAAGGGATGGGCACGCGCTGTCGCACGGTCAGCGCAGTCGGACTTTTGTGAGCCGGCGTGCGACGGCTAGCGTCAGGCTGCGTCAGGGCGTCTCGGGTCGCTTCTCCTAACCTGTTGTTTTTGCTCGAACTGAGCGGATAAAAAACCCACGACCCATGAGTTCGAATCGCCCCCCGGCGGTGGGGCAAGCGATTGAAGTTGCGAGGTTTTGGGCGACGTCCCGGCCAGGCGACGGACTCGGCAGCGGACTCGACAGCGGACTCGCGACGGACTCGACGCGAACGGCCTGTTCCGGGGACTGGCGGTCTGCCCGCCAGCAGAAGAATCACAAGGAGTCGGACGTGCACCCGCAAAGCCGCCGATCCGGCAGGACCCGATCAGTCAGCAGATGCGGGGCCAAGCGCGCCAGGCCCCGGATCGGTCCGCAGACCGGCGTTCTTCAGCTTTGGCGTATCCGAAGACCCGGCCCGTCTGAATCGGCGTCGAGGAAGCGCACGCCCAGCTGTGCGAACGTCTCGATCAGGCGTTGAGCGTTGGCCGGCGTCAGGGCCTCAAGCCCATCTTTTTCAGCCCGCTGCACCGTGCTGACGCCCAGCGTGGCCTCGGCCGCCAGGGCCTGGAGACTCAACCCCAAACCCGCCCGCGCGGCGCGCATCTGGGCGCGCGTGGGTGAATTCAGGTCATGTGAACGACTATTGACCATGGGGATCGGGCATGATAGCGGCTGGACTGTGAACAAAAATCGTTCATATGAACAAAATGAGTTGTCCCATGACGTTCCTGTCTTCCTACATGATTCAGCCGGTCAGCGCGATGCGCCAGCACCCCGAACTGATCCCTGACGCGCCGGGGCTGTACGCCCTGATCCTTGACCATCCCGAGGCGTTGGAGCCGGCGCTGGAGCGCGCCAGCTTGCGGCTCGAACATGTCCGCTTGGGCCGCCGCTGCGTCCTCTACATCGGAGCCACCGACGACAGCCTGCGCCGGCGCGTCAAATGCCACCTGTCCAACGACACCGGCCGCTCGACGTTTCGCATGTCGCTGGGCGCTGTGCTGGCCGAGGAGCTCGGTCTCGTCGCCCGGCCCATCCCCGGCGAATCCTACTTCTGCTTCGAGCCCTCCAGCGAGGCGGTGTTGAGCGCCTGGATCGGGGCCCACGTCTCCGTCGCGGTCAAGCCGGCGCTCGAGGCGCGCGCCAAGGAGCCGGCCCTGATCCGCACCCAGCAACCGCCCCTCAACATCTCCAGCCGCGGCGCCTCGTTCGAGACCGGAGTGATGTTGATGCTGCGCCGTCGCTGCCAGGGTCTGGCGTTCGATCCCGGGAGCCTGAACTGATGGGCGGGCCCCATGACCCCGGACCGCCTTCCGCGCGCATGACAACTGCGGAAGTGTGCGCGCGTGCGCGGATCTCGCGCGCATCGCTGTGGCGCCGTGTCGCCGACGGCCGGCTGCCGGCGCCGATCGATCATGCCCGTCAGGCCCTCTTTTGCTCGGCCGCGGTCGAGCGGGCGCTGGGCCTGCACGCGGCCCCGGAACCGTCGGCCCTAGAGCGGGCCATCGCCGAGAAAATCGCGCGGCGCCGCCTGACGCACGATGCGGGTTGATTTGTGACCAGCGGTCAGATATAGGCCGCGCCCTGCGGCTAATTCTGACTAATGGTCAGTGAAACGGAGATCTTTAATTCTGACCATTGGTCAGCCGGGGACGTCGCCCGGTCGATAGGGAGGTGAAGGAAGATGGGTAATTCGATCGGCTACTATGTGGAGAAGCGAGCCCTCGCGAATGGTCGCGTGCGGCTGCGCTTCGTTGTGCCGGAGCGTTTGCGGCCCGCTGGCTACCCGGCGACGCGGCCGATCTTCCTCGACGGCGAGGAGGGGGTGGATCTCGAGAATCTGACCCCGGCTCAGCACGCAGAGCTGCGGCGCCAGGCCGAGGCCTACTACGCGGATTTCCGCAAAGCCCGCGCGGGCGTGCAGGAGGTCAGCGCCGTGGCGCTGACCTCCACGCCGATGCAGACCTGGCGGCGGATCATCGGCGTTCGGCGCTGCTCCGAACACTGGCTGGGCTTGAAGGAGCGCACGGTCGAGGGCTACAGCGATCACCAGCAGAACATCTTGAAGATCGCGCTCAAACACGGGCTCGACATCGCCTCAACCCCGCAGCCGGGATTCGAAGCGGCGTTCCGGGCCGAGAACAGCAGCCTGTGGCAGCGCAAGGCCTTCTATAAGGAACTCCGGAAACTCTGCGAAATCGCCATCCAGGACGGCACGCGGCCAGCGCACATGACGATCACGTCGTGCACGAAGCCTGAAGCCAGGCCCATCCAGCTGTGGACGCCCGATGACGTCTACGCGCTGGTGACGGAATGCCTGCGCGAACACGAAGCTGGATTGGCCAAGCTCATTCTGGCGCAGTGGGAGATTGGTCAGCGGCTGACGAGCGCACGCAACCTGCGCTACGGCCACAACTACAAGGACGGCTGCTTTTTCTTCAAATGCCGCAAAACGGGCGCGCCCATCCGCCTGTGGGTTACCAACCCCTCGGCCCGACAGCTCCTGGATCGCGACTTCCGCCACGGCGAATACATGTTCGTTAGCGGCAAAACCGGCAAGCCCTTCAGCGAAGGACAGCTCGCAGGCCGTTTCGGCTACATCCGACTGAAGGCCGTCGGCTACAAGAAAAGCCGGCTTCAGCTGCGTTGGCTCAGGCATTCCCTGCTGGTCGTGTTGGGGCGCGCCGGCGCCACGATCCCGGAGATCGCCGCCGTCACGGGCCACACGCTGGCTCACTGCTACAGAACGCTGGAGCATTATCTGAGCCGCGACGAACGCACCGCCGCGGTCGCCATGGCCAAGCGCGAGAAGCTTCGCCTCGACGGGATCGAGGGCGAGCACCTGGTCAACGCCGCGCGGCGTTTGTGGATCGGCGACCAGTTCCGCACGGAGCTGCCGCTCACCCCCCGCGAGCTGAAGCTTTATGGCCCGGTTTAACGCCGAGAAACTCGCGTTCGTTCTGGAACAGCACGTCGTACGCGGCCCGGAACACCTGTCCTGTGATTCGGGTGACCGTCTCCACAGCAGGGAGCTCTCTCGATCCGCGGGGACCGTCGAACATGACGTTAATCTCTTCCTTGTCCCAGATGTCCCCTTTGCGATCGCGTCGTGCCAAGCGGAGCTCGACACTGGGGTTGGGCCGGTGAAACAGCAGGTGGACCGCGTATCCGACTTCGGGAGCCATGGGCCCCATGTGTCCGCTATCTATCGGAGCCTCACCCAGGCCGATCGAGGGCCCGATCAGCGGCGCCAGTTCGATCAACGCAGCGATCGTGTGTACCAGGTCAGGGGCCGTTTTGAGGGCGCGCAGTTCCGTCGGCTTGATACCCATCCAGAAGCCCTTCAACGTCGACAGCTCCCGGGCCGCCGCCTTCGCCTCACCCGGGGTGGCGGCGCCGTACAGTCCGATGATCAGATAGGCGGCGTCCAAGGGCGTCATGTGGGCTGCCGCCCGGCCTCGGCCCGAGGTCTGGATCAGACCATCCTCGCGAACCTCGCGCGCGACGTGGTCGACGGCCTTGCGAGGCCGACCATCCACGGCCGTCAGGGCATCCACCAAGGCAGGAAGTCGAGCCATCGCGCGTTCTCAGTCGCCCAGACCATGCGCCGGGGATTTCTGACCTATAATCAGAAAACGCTCGTCGGTCCACTTCTCGGACCACACCGCCCACAGAGCTGGAGCCGGTGAGTGATGAACCCCGCCCTGGCCGAGAAGCCTGCGGGCTTGCCCGCGTTCGACGCCGCCCTGATCCGGACGATTGGGGCGACGACGACCCCATCACGCTCGTTGAGGCCGTGGCGATCTTCTTCCCTGACGGCCCGCTCACCGTATCGTCGCTGCGTACCGAAATCCGCAAAGGCAATCTGCGCGCCGCCAAGGTCACTGGCCGGTTGTTCGTCACGCCAGCGGCGCTGCGCGGTCTGTTCGAGTTGCGCACATGGGTAGACCAGCAAAGGGTGCTCGCCTCTACCTGCGCGCCGGGCGCACCGACCCCAAGACCCGCCGCCCGGTCGCCCCAATCTACTTCATCAGGGACGGCGCTAAAAACATCAGCACCGGTTGCGGCCCGGAGCGCCTTGAAGAAGCTGAAATCGCGCTCGCCGAGTACGTGACGGCGCGCCGGGCGGCTTGCCGGCCGCAAGGGCGGGCCCAGGATCCTGAAGAGGTTTTGATCGACGAAGTCGTGGCGCTCTACGCGCTCGAGAAGGGGCCGAAATCCGCCGACCCGGTCTCATTGGCGTCGAGGCTCAGCGCCGTGCTGGATTGGTGGTCGGGAAAGACGCTGGGCGACATTCGCCGAAGCAGCTGCCAGGCGTTCGTGGAGCATCGTTGTCGCCAGCCGGTGAAGACGTTCAAGGATCCCGCCCTGGCGCGAAGGGTCAGTCCGGCCGGCGCCCGGCGTGAGTTGGAGGACCTGTCGGCGGCTACAACCTACTGGGCCGCCGAGCACCCGCTGTCCCGCAAGGTCATCTTCACCTACCCCGAGACAAGCCGCGAGAGCGCGCGCGACGCCCTGAGCAGAGACCAGGTGGCCGCCTTGCTGCGCGCCGCTCGCGGCAGTCGCTTGCACAACGGGCGCTGGCAGCCCACGGTGGCTTCTACGCGGTCAAACCGGGCCCACCTGCGCCGGTTCGTCCTGCTTGGCGTCTACAGCGGCAGCCGCCCCGGCGTGTTGCCCAAGCTTCGGTGGGAGCCGTCGGACGACAGCGCCTGGGTCGACCTCGAACGGGGCTGGATTTTCCGGCGAGGGCGCAAGGAGAAGGACCAGCCGAACAAGCGCCGCCCGATGCACCGCATTCCAAAGCGCCTGCTCGAACACCTGAAACGCTGGCGCCGGCAGGACGAGGCGCTGAACGTTGCTCGCGTGGAACGGGGGCTGGCGCCCGTCGAGACCGTTCTGCACCACGGCGGCAGGAGCCTGCGTGGCCGGATACGCACCGGATACGAGGGCATCGTGAAGGATGCCGGCCTGCCCGAGGCGGTTACGCCGCACTGGCAACGCCACACCTGCGCGACGTGGTTGATGGAAGCCGATGTGCCGATCCGGCGGGCCGCACAGTATCTGGGCATGACGCCGCGAACCCTTGAGCGGGTCTATGGGCATCTGCGTCCCGACCATCAGAGCGACGTCAGCGCGGCCCTGAGTTCCGCCAGTGGTCGCGCCCGCGCTAAGGGATGACGGCGTTCAGGTCGTCTGGGCCGAAGTAGGTGACGTCGACGCCCTTGGCTCGAGCGGTAAGACGTAGCAGGCCGCTGTGGTTCTCGTTCAGGTCGCCGAACAGCGTGCCGACTACTTCGTAGTCCTTGTTCATCAGACGATCCGAAGACCCTGGCATCAACCGTAAAGGCGTCCCGTCAGGTAAGTCGTCCTCGCTCCATACGACGTGGCCGTGATGGTCCTGACGCGCCCAAGCGTCGATCTGATCGGGCCTCACCCCGCCGATGAATTCCAGCCACAGATCCCGGGTCTCCGGGGTCGGCCAGGCCGGGTTGGCGTTTAGCGCCAGAACCTCCGGGGTGCGCAACCAGGCCTTCAGCTCGCCGAGAGTCTCAAACTCGCCCTCGCCGTCGGCCACCGCCTTCTGCGCGCCTGAGCGCGACGCGAAGCCGGATTGGATGAGCACCATGGCGCTGCGGTTGAGCACGCCCGTTTCGCAGACGCCCGGCGCCAAACCTTGCTCAAAATCGTCGAGTCCGAGGCCATGGGCGGTCCTGTAGTCGCGCGCCAGGCCATGAACCCGAACTGATTCAAGCGCCCAGGGGAGCCGGTACAGGAAGGCGTCTTCGATGAAGCGCAGGACCTCGCTGTCGCCAGCAACGAAAGCGCTCATCGGTTTGCCTTCGAGCCAGGCCCGTAGCAGGTCGCGCCAATCCGCGGGGAGGTCATTGGGTTGGAATGGGGCGATGTCGAAAACGATCTCGGCGAAGGCCGTAAGCGCTTCGATGGCGGCTTCAGGATCCTTGGTCGACACACCACCATTGGCGCGAAGCAGCAGTTCAATCAGCTCGTCAGAGCGCAGGTCGAGTTGCTGACCGGTCTCGAAGCCCAGGCCTGCAAGGAAGTAGCCGCGACGCTGAACAGCAGTGGTGTGACCCCAGATGAACTTCGCCCGCTGGACAAGAAGCTGCCGATAGAAGGGCTGGACCGCGACGTCGGTGCGCGCGATCCGTCGGCTCCAAAGCGAACTTGCCAAGGCGGTGTCGAGCGCGGCTTCGATGTCGGCGTCGGCGACATCTTCTTCGCCGAGCATGCCGAGTACGGCTGTGTCCAGATAGGTGATGTAGGCGCCCCAGTTGCGAGCTTCGAACGCTACTGCATCGGCGTCCTCACCCGGCAGACCCGAGAAGGTCCAGTCCGGCATGCCCAGGATGTAGTCCATGAACGGCTTCAGATCGTCGGTGCCGAGCTTGCGTTGCATCCGGGCCAACAGAGATGCCACCAGGCGCAGCAGCCCGCTTTCCATGTTCAACTTGCCGGCTTCGCCCACCAGCTTGGTCCATGCGACCCGCCGCGTACCGGGATTGTCGAACATCGGATAGAGGACAAGTCCCTGAACATCGACGAACGCCCGGCCCGCGCGGCCGACGATGTTCTTGAAATCCGACGCGGCCATCACGTCCCGATCCCGGTACAGGCCGTGGAACAGCAGAGTGGTGGCGGCGAGGTTGAGACCCTGCGCCAGGGTCGGCGAGGAAATTGTCAGCTTGAGAACTCCGTCGCGCAGCAAAGCCTCGACCTCGCGGCGATACGGGGTAGGCAGCGCCCCATGGTGGACGGCTACGCCCAGACGCAGCGCCTGTAGCAGGACGTGGTCATCGCCTAACCATTCGGCGCCGATCGCCAAGGCCTTGTCGAGGCGAGGATCGTCTTCCTGGATCAGAGGCTCGATTAACCCCCACCGGTGCAAATCGACCACGGCCTTGGCAAACGGTTCGACCGACTTGCGTCGGGGGCAATAGACCAGAACACTTTGGCCGTCGTCGATCAGTGTCCAGGCCGTGGCCAGCACGAACTCGCGCTGATCCGCCGGAAAGAGCTTTTTGCGTTTGCCCTTCGTCGGCGCTTTGGCGTCGAAGAAGCGCGGTACGAACGGCGTTTCGTCGCCCATGGTAATGGACAGCCGGGCCCGATCGCCTCGCCATTCCACATCGCCGAACCGCAGGCGCGTCGGGCGCCAGTCCTTCTGGACCAGCCCCTGACCTACGTCGCCGGCTACCCAGCCGACGAAGTCCTCAAGCTGGTCGCCGTCCGGCAGGATGGCAGACAGGCATACGATCCGACGCTGCGCTGCATCGGCCCGCCGCAGCAGGCGTTGAATCTGCACCTCATAGCGCACTTCCCGCTCGCTCAACCCGATCATGTGCCCCTCATCGAGGATGACCAAGCCGACGTCGTCCAAAAGCGTGGGGTCGTTGCGCAAGGCGAAGTCGAGCTTCTCGGGCGTCGCCACGACGATGTCGCGCGACGTCATCAGGCTCTGGTCGGCGTCACTGACGCCGATGCTGCCATAGAGTCCTGAAACGGTTTTGCCCAGGGGTCGGAAGGTGCGGTTCAGGGCGACCTCCGTCTGGGCCGACAGGGCGCGCAATGGCGTGATGAACATCACCCTCTTGCCAGCCGCCAGACAGGCCAGGATGCACAACTCGCCGATGCGGGTCTTGCCTGCGCTCGTCGGCAGCGAGACGACCAGATTCTGCTCGATCCGCATCGCCCGTTTCGCCGCGTCAATCTGGGAGGGCCACAGATCAATCTCTGCGCGGGAGCGGCTGTGCAATGAGGCGACGAACAGTTCACGCAAGCCCTGCCAGTTCGGCAGTCCCGGTCCACCGTCCGTAGGCAGCACCGCGTGGAAGCTACAGTCCCACAGTTCGCCGAACAGATGGCGGGCCATCCGATGCGCCCACCATTGCGGCACCATGTTCAGTGCGGTGGCGTCGCGAAGTCCCTCGTCGAAACGCTCCAGCGCTTCGTCCAGCAAGGTGCGTTCACCCCGCTCGAACGCCAGCAGCGCCGTTGCGGAAGCAGTCATAAATCCGGAGGTCAGCGCGATGTCGGCGATGTCGCCCAGTTCGTCGTTGGCTTCGTCATCGGGAGCCGGCTGCGGCTCTTCGGGCAGGATGGCGGAGAGACGCGCAAACAGGCGATCGTCATCAGCCCGCTCCCCCATACACCAGTCTGACACCAAGGCTTGAAGCCGGTCGATCCGGCGCAGCATGAGCAGAGCCAGAACTTGCTCAATGGGCGAGACATTGCTGTTGTCGAGCGCCTCGGCGTCGAACGGCGAAAGCAATGAGTAAGCCCGGGCCGAGTACCGGCCTACGTGATAGGCGCCGGCGGCCATGACGCGATGGAACGCGCGGTCGGGGCTATCGGCGGCGTTGGTGATCGCCGCCTCAAGGGCCTCGGCGGCGCCGGCGCAGGCCGTGCGAGCCACGTCGAGTTGCTCGCCCTGCTCAAGCAGACGCAATCCCTGTGTCAGAAGGGCGTAGCCGTAGGCCAGCAGATCGTAACTGAGGCTCGGCGAGAAGCGCGGCGCCCCATCGGGAACGGCGCCGTCGCGCTGGATCATTGCTCGCGCCTGACCACGCGCCAGCAGCCGACCCCGAAAGCCGGGTTCGGTCGCCCGACGGATGGCGTCAGCGATGGCTTCAGGGCTGGCGGGCATTGATGATCACCGTGGCGTAGACCTCATTGATGAAGGCCTGGTGGGTCGGAATATGGAAGTTCACGGCGATCTGTCCGACTTCGCCTGCGTAGTTCTGCAGCTCGGTCGTCAGCAGGCCGGTCGCGTCGTTGCCGGTGAAGGTGAACAGAAGGTGCGTGACTTGTTCGAGCTCGATGTTCTCGTCGAGCGCAGCGTCGGTGATCCGGTCGGACAGATCCTCCTCCCCAATGCCGAGATATTTCTCCGCCAGGAACAGCAAGGCGTGGGGGCTCGGCCTTTCGTCGAACGTACCGAGGCCCGCGCGCGCCTTGGTGATGGTCGCCGCCGTCATATTGGTGCCGCTCTTGGCCTCGCCCTTGAGGAACCTCAGTTCGTCGTCGACGATGCGAAAGCCGATCAGATCGTCGCCCCGCATGGCCATGTTGCGGTGGTCGCGCCACTGCAGACGGTTCACTCCGATATTGTAGTCGGTCAGCTCATTCACGAAGGCCGTGCCGAGGATCTCGCCCAGGTCACCGGACCTGAGCCGCGCGGTCTGGGGCAGCCGCTGCTCGATCAGGCCCGCGGATTTCACCTTGCCGCGCCGACGCAGGACGTGCGCGAGCTCTCGCGCCGTGACGTAATGGGATGGCATGATCCCGGCGACTTCGTCCCGACCAGTGGAAAGCTGGTTCGGTTTGCCGGTGATGGCGTGCAGTTGATGGGCGCCAACGTCACTGACGGCCGCATCGCACCATAGGTTCAGTTTCGCCACGCCCCCTCCTTCATTTCGCTGCCGCAGTCTGAGCCGCGTGCTTATTTGTCATATCCCCGTGAGGCCAGCGTGGCACCTGCCGCAACTGCGAGCGGACGTTGGATGGCCAGCCAGAAGCAGACCTTCGTGTGCATCGGATCTGAGAACTGCTGCCGCTCGGAGCGCTTTTTAGTCTTGGCGGGATATCGTTACCTGTTTCGCACCGACTTACATGTAACCGCTGAAACGGCCGCGTCACGCGAGGGCGGCTACGCTCGCCATTCTCGACTGGTCGCGGATCCATTTCTTCGCCATCGCCAGGCTCTGGCGATAGTCGTCGGCCGCCATCGACAGGGACTCAGGCGAGGTTGCGCGTTCGAGATCTTCCGGGGACCAATCGTCCAGAACGCGCTTTGCCAGCGCAAAACAGGTCGCCTTGCCGACACGATAGGCCAAGGTGCGACGGGCCGCTCCGAGCGCCATCGCCCGAACCTGTTCCGGATCATCCCCGTCGGTCAGGTCATTTGAAAGCTCCTGAGCCATCCGCTCGACGATCGGATAGAGGCCGTTGACGAAGAGCGTCTGGACGTCGGGATCCTGCGCGAGCAGGAGGCCGGTGTTCCGGTGGCGGATCTGTGCAGGAAGCACGGGCTGAGCTCGCCGACCTTCTACAAGTGGAAGGCCAAGTATGGCGGCATGGACGTGTCGGAGGCCCGGCGTCTGAAGGCGCTGGAAGAGGAGAACGCCAAGCTGAAGCGGATGCTGGCGGACTCGATGCTGGACAACGTCGCGCTGAAGGATCTGCTGGGAAAAAAGTGGTGACGCCCGCTGCGCATCGAGCGGCGGCGGCGCACCTGCAGTCGGCTTACGGGATGAGCGAACGGCGGGCCTGCCGGGTGCTGGGCGTGGACCGGACGAGCGTCCGCTACCAGGCGATACGACCGGACGATGGCGCGCTGCGCGATCGGCTGAAGGCTCTGGCTCAGGAGCGCCGGCGGTTCGGCTATCGCCGCCTGCACGTGATGCTTCGGCGCGAGGGGCATGCGGTCAACAAGAAGCGGGTCCAGCGGATCTATCGCGAGGAGAAGCTGACGGTGCGCCGGCGCGGCGGGCGTAAACGGGCCATGGGCACGCGGCGTCCGCTGGAGATCCCATTGGTCGCGAACCAGCGCTGGTCGCTCGACTTCGTGTCCGATCAGATGACCGATGGGCGGCGCTTCCGCATCCTGACGGTGATCGACAACTGCACGCGGGAATGCCTCGGCCTCGTTGCCGACACCTCGCTGTCGGGCCGGCGAGTGGCGCGCGAGCTGGACGCCATCATCCTGCGACGTGGGCGACCCGAGACGATCGTCAGCGACAACGGCACGGAATACACATCCAACGCCATCCTGGCCTGGGCCGACGACGCCGGTGTGGGCTGGCATTACATCGCGCCGGGCAAGCCCCAGCAGAACGGCTTCAACGAGAGCTTCAATGGTCGCCTGCGCGACGAGCTGCTGAACGAGACGTTGTTCCGATCGCTGCCGCACGCCCGTGTCGTGCTCGAAACCTGGCGGCGCGACTACAACGAAACCCGGCCGCATTCGAAGCTTGGCTGGCTGACGCCCAAGGCCTACGCCGAGGCGCTCACCGGACACATCGGCCGGCCTGCTGCGCTAGTTGATGGCTGCGCAGACCGGCCTCTTGCCACCCCAGCCAATCACGGCTCAGATCACCAAAGGACTCTCGTTATGGCTGGATGAGAAACGGGGGTCACGTCAGTTCGCCCATCTTCCAGGTGCCTTGACCCATTGAAGGAACGACTTCCCCGCCTGGCAGCGTCACGCGTTTCATGTGCTTTCATCCTATCAGATGTGTTCGGATATTCGTTCGAGCGAGGCGGATAGGTAGATCCCCGCCACGCACAAATAAATATCGATACTTGGTGTCACAACTTTCCGCGGCTGCTCAAAAATCCTGTCGAACGCTGCGGTCTCCCGGAACGGGATGATGATTTGGGCATGCGGACTTCGGTCGGAGTGGGCATTGCTGCAGATCGACAGAGGCTTGTTGCAAGAACACCGAGGACGAGCTCGCTTCGACCATCACACCGCAGCCGGCCATCGATCGAGTGCCATTTTGGCGATGGAGAGCAGTTCGTTGATCGTAGCGCCGTCGCGCGCCTGAACGGACATGCCTTCCATGACCGTATTGAAGAATTTGCCTAGGACGGCCGGATCGGCATCGGCCGCAAGCTCGCCGTGCGCGGCGCCGCGTTGCAGACGCTCGATCAGGAGGGCCTCCGCCGCGATACGCTTGTCGCGCAGCAGGCATTCGATGGCGGCGGACGCCGGCGACACGGCTGCCGCTGCCGAATACATGAAGCAGCCGGCCGGCGTTCCAGGTTCGGAGAACGTTGACGCCGCTCGTTCCAGCAGGCCCGTGACAGCCTCGAAGGTGGACAACGCCGGATCGTTGATGGGTGCATAGAGGTGGACGCTGAACGTGGCGGAATAGCGCTCGATCACCGCCGCGAACAGCCCCGCCTTGTTGTCAAACGCCGCATAGAGACTGGCGGCGGCGACGCCAGTCTCCGCCACCAGATCGGCCATCGACGTCGCCTCGTAGCCGCGCTGCCAGAAAAGCCGTACCGCCTTGTCGAGCGCAGCGTCAGTGTTGAACTCTCGAGGGCGGCCTGCGCCACGACGGGCTTTCGTGTCTGTCATGTCTGGTGCCCGATATGGAATGATCGATAAATAATAGCTTGAACCTTGTCGCTGACATCGATACAGAACGATCGTTCAATAATCAAGGAGTGTCCCATGAGCCGCATCGTCCGTATCCACGAATATGGCGACGCCAGCGTCCTCAGGATTGAAGATGTGGCAGTGCCCGCGCCCGCGGCCGACGAAGTGCAGATTGCGGTGAAGGCGATAGGCATAAACCGCGCCGAGGTGATGTTCCGCAACCATGCCTACCTTCAGGAAGCCGAGTTCCCTAGCCGACTCGGCTACGAGGCTGCCGGCACTGTCGTTACGGTCGGGGCGGACGTGACCGGGTT
Organism: Brevundimonas sp. DW-iso22; assembly: GCF_058725425.1. Classification (NCBI taxonomy): domain Bacteria; kingdom Pseudomonadati; phylum Pseudomonadota; class Alphaproteobacteria; order Caulobacterales; family Caulobacteraceae; genus Brevundimonas; species Brevundimonas sp. DW-iso22. The sequence goes on from NZ_JBZXEB010000003.1 coordinate 173,493, forward strand.
TGCGGAAGGCGAAGCCGTCAGCGTCATCCCCCCGCTCGATATCGCGCGCTGGGGCACCTATGGCGAGGTCGCCAACGTGCCCGCCCGCCTCGTCGTCAAGCATCCGGCGGCGCTGTCGTTCGAGGAAGCGGCGGCCGTGTGGATGCAGTATGTCACCGCTTGGGGCGCGCTGGTGGAGCAGGCGAAGCTCGGCAAGGGCGATTTCGTCATCGTCACCGCTGCTTCCAGCAGCGTCGGGCTTGCTGCCTTCCAGATTGCGCGGATGGTCGGCGCGACGGTGATCGCGACGACGCGTACCGGCGCCAAGCGCCAGGCCCTGCTTGATGCCGGTGCACATCATGTCGTCGCGACCGGGGAAGAGGATCTGGTAGCAAAGGTGATGGAGATAACCGATGGTGCAGGTGCGCGCGTGGTGCTCGATCCGGTCGGAGGCCCGTCGTTCGAGCAGCTGACCGCGAGCATGGCGCGCGGCGGCATCCTGCTCGAATATGGCGCGCTCAGCGGCGAGCCAACGCCGTTCCCGTTGTTCTCCGTGCTGGGCAAGAGCCTCACGCTCAAGGGTTATCTCTACAGCGAGATCGTCTCGGACGACGCCGCCCTTGATCGCGCCAAGGCGTTCATCGTGGCGGGTCTGGAATCGGGCGCGCTCAAGCCGCGGATCGCGCGCACTTTCCCGCTCGACGCCATCCAGGACGCGCACCGCTTCCTCGAATCGAACGACCAGATCGGCAAGGTCGTCGTTACGGTCTGACCGGCAAACCCGGGGGAGCGAGCGATGGCTCCCCCCTCCCAGACACAGGATCGGACCCTAAGCGCGCATGCCGTCGTTGCTTGTGGCGCAGGCTTGAGAGCATGATGCTCCTCGTCCGCGTGCCAGACCTGTCTCAGGGTAACATGGCGGCTATGCCTGCCCGATCTGGGGGCGAATTTGGAGATTGGCCAGGGAACCTCGCCTGATTACAGAAGCGCCAGTCTCTGGACAGGATTGAAACTCCCCCCCTGTATAGTATGCTGAAGCGATTTCTCGGGAAAACGCGATGCCACATTCATCAGAGGACAAAAAGCGAGCCATCACACGCTTGCGGCGTATCAAGGGCCAGGCGGACGCTCTGGAACGCGCGATCGAAGCCGGGGCCGATTGCGCTCCCCTGCTGCAGCAAATTGTCGCCATGCGTGGCGCGACAAACGGGCTGATGGCAGAAGTGATGGAGAGTCACCTCAGGGAAACATTCGGTTCCGGCGCAGATCCGGCCCTCAAAAGCGAGGGTGGCGAACACGATGACGGCGTGGAGGGCGTAATGAAGATCCTGCGTACATATCTCAAGTAGCGATTTCAGGCTCATTTTCTTGCCCGTGTTCTCCCGCAGTTGGAAGCCAGCCCCTGCTGCCTTCTCTGGTTTGAGATCCTCATCAGGACACCTCTTGTATACTGGCAGGGAGTATCTTAAAGATACTCCCTGCCAGTATGAGAGCGACGACGAATTTGCGATGACGCAACGGCCTCGCGCCGGCAATCAATTTCAATCAACTAGGGTATCCCAACATGAAATCTCGCGCCGCTGTAGCCTTCGAGGCGGGCAAGCCACTCCAAATCGTCGAGATTGATGTCGCCCCACCCCGGAAGGGCGAAGTGCTCATCCGGGTAACCCACACCGGCGTATGCCACACCGATGCGTACACGCTGGCGGGCAGTGATCCGGAGGGTGTTTTCCCGGTGGTTCTGGGCCACGAGGGGGCGGGCATCGTTGTCGAGGTCGGTGAAGGCGTCACCAGCGTCGGGCCGGGCGATCACGTGATCCCGCTCTACACCGCCGAGTGCCGCAAGTGCGACTTCTGCCTGTCGGGCAAGACCAACCTGTGCGTCGCTGTCCGCGAAACGCAGGGTAAGGGCTTGATGCCCGATGGGACCACCCGCTTTTCGTACAATGGTCAGCCCCTCTATCATTACATGGGTTGTTCAACCTTCAGTGAATATACTGTCGTCGCCGAAGTCTCGCTCGCCAAGATCAATCCCGAGGCAAACCCCGAACATGTCTGCCTGCTCGGCTGCGGCGTCACGACCGGCATCGGCGCAGTCCACAATACCGCCAAGGTCCAGCCCGGAGACTCGGTCGCCGTGTTCGGCCTCGGCGGCATCGGCCTCGCGGCAATTCAGGGTGCGCGCCAGGCGAAGGCGGGTCGCATCATCGCCATCGACACCAATCCGTCCAAGTTCGAGCTGGCACGCCAGTTCGGTGCGACCGAGTGCATCAACCCCAAGGACCATGACAAACCCATCCAGCAAGTGCTGATCGAGATGACGGGCTGGGGCATTGATCATACCTTCGAGTGCATCGGCAACGTCCACGTCATGCGCGCCGCGCTTGAATCAGCGCACCGTGGCTGGGGTCAGTCGATCGTGATTGGCGTTGCCGGCGCGGGCGAGGAAATCTCCACCCGCCCGTTCCAGCTCGTCACGGGCCGCGTATGGAAGGGGTCCGCTTTCGGTGGCGTCAAGGGACGGACACAGCTCCCCGGCATGGTCGAGGACGCGATGAGAGGCGATATCGATCTGGCCCCGTTCGTTACCCACACCATGGGTTTGGAGGAGATCAACGAGGCGTTCGACCTGATGCACGAAGGCAAGTCGATCCGCACGGTCATTCACTACTGACCCGCCGATCCGAAGCGGCGCGAGGCGCTCGGATCGACAACTCGGCCTTCATCATGGCCCGACCCCGGCCATGATGAAGCGCGCTCTGGCAACTGGGCAACGTGTCGCGATGCGGTAACAACCGCCGAAGTGCAATCGTTACATGCCGATAGCGGCACGGACCAGGGCCGCCTGGCCCAGGCGCTTACCAGCGGAGTGTGTGTGGCCTCGTCGCGCGACCCAACGGGAAAAATGGTTTTGTCGTAACCTTTGTCTAATGCTGGAAAAATATTTCAAAGGTTCCGAACATCGGGCCAGCCTGGCCGTTGGATGTATTGAGTCGGAAATGCATTCATCTTTTACCCCGACCGTAATGAACCACAGGCCGCACGGGCGGATATGGCGGGAAGACTGAATTGAAGGACAAGGATATACACGCGACGACGCCGGCCACCGATCATGGGCATGCGGGACCTCCCGCTTGCGTGCAGGTTCGTGGCGCGCGCCAGAATAACCTAAAAAATGTGGACGTCGATGTACCGCGTGACGCCTTCGTGGTGTTCACCGGCATATCGGGTTCGGGCAAGTCATCGCTTGCGTTCGGCACCCTTTATGCCGAAGCGCAGCGGCGTTATCTGGAATCGGTTGCGCCCTATGCCCGTCGCCTTATCGACCAGGCCGGCGTGCCAGAGGTCGACACGATCGACGGATTGCCGCCTGCGGTCGCGTTGCAGCAGCAGCGCGGCTCGGCCAACGCGCGATCCTCGGTCGGCAGCGTGACGACGCTCTCCAGCCTGGTGCGGATGCTCTATTCCCGCGTCGGCGAATATCCGCGCCATCAGCCCATGCTCTATGCGGAGGATTTCTCCCCCAACACGGTCGCGGGGGCTTGCGCGACCTGCCACGGCATCGGGCGCGTATATGACGCGACCGAAGAGACGATGGTTCCTGACGACAGCCTCACCATTCGCGATCGGGCGATCGCCGCCTGGCCGACCGCCTGGCATGGCCAGAACCTGAGGGATATCCTCGTTTCGCTCGGCTATGACGTCGACACGCCGTGGCGCGACCTGCCGAAAAAGGATCGCGACTGGATTCTCTTCACGGAAGAGGCGCCGACGGTGCCGGTCTATGCGGGTCTGACGCCCGAACAGACCCGGACGGCGCTCAAGCGCCGCATGGAGCCGAGCTACCAGGGCACCTTCACCGGCGCGCGCCGCTATGTGCTGGAAACCTTCGCCAACACTAAAAGCGCGCTGATGAAGAAGCGCGTCTCGCAATATATCATCGGCCGCGATTGCCCGACCTGCGACGGCAAGCGCCTGAAGCGCGAAGCCCTGTCGGTTAAATTCGCCGGCCTCGACATTGCCGAGTTCGGCGACCTGACGGTGCTCAAGCTGAAGGACTTGCTGATGCCCGTCGCGCATGGCGAATATGGGGCAGTCTCCGCCCCCTCAAAGGGCCATGTTCTGGAAAAAGCGGCCCGCGATGCAGCGGTCGAACAACGGGTTGCGGCGGGCGGCTCTGCGCACAAGAGCGCGCCCGACGTACGCCGCACGCCCAATCTCTCCGAAGAGAAGCGGATCGCCGCCCAACGCCTTGCCTGCGAATTGATCGAGCGGCTAGAGCCGCTGATCGATCTTGGCCTTGGCTACATTTCGCTCGACCGCAGCACGCCGACGCTCTCCTCCGGAGAGCTGCAGCGCTTGCGGCTTGCTACGCAATTGTCGTCACAGCTTTTCGGCGTGGTCTATGTGCTTGACGAGCCTTCGGCAGGGTTGCACCCGGCAGATGGCGAAGCCTTGCTCACCATTCTCGAGCGTCTCAAGGCGGCGGGCAACTCCCTGTTCGTCGTCGAACATGATCTCGACGTGATCCGCCGCGCGGAATGGCTCGTCGATGTCGGGCCAGGAGCCGGGGAAAAGGGCGGTGAAGTCCTCTACAGCGGGCCGATAGAGGGGCTTGCCGACGTCGAGACTTCGATCACCCGCCGCTACCTGTTTGCAGAGCCGCTCCGCAGTGAGCGCACACCGCGCGATCCTAAGGCATGGCTACGCCTGGAAGGGATCAGGCGGAACAATCTCCATGGTCTCGACGTCGAGTTTCCCATCGGCTGCTTCACCGCTGTCACCGGCGTTTCGGGATCGGGCAAATCCAGTCTTGTCAGTCAGGCGCTGCCCGAGCTCGTCACGGAACACTTCGGCGGCTCCGCCGTGGCCGAGGAGGCGGATATCGATCCGCTGCTCGATCGTGCTCAGAACGATACTGAAGGACGCATTATCGCAGGCATGGAGCATGTTCGCAGGCTGGTGCGGGTCGATCAGAAACCGATCGGCCGCACGCCGCGCTCGAACCTATCCACCTACAGCGGCATGTTCGATCATGTGCGAAGGATCTTCGCTGATACGCCGCTCGCCCGCCGGCGGCACTATAGCCCGGGAAGGTTCTCGTTCAACGTCGCGCAAGGCCGCTGCCCTGTGTGCGAGGGCGAGGGATACGTTATGGTGGAGCTGCTATTCCTGCCGAGCGTTTTTGCGCCGTGCTCGACCTGTCATGGCTCTCGCTACAACCCGCAAACGCTCGAAGTCGAATGGAACGGGCGCAATATTGCCCAGGTGCTCGAACTGACGGTCGACGATGCGTGCGATTTCTTCGCTGGCGAGGCATCCGTGATGCGCTCCCTCGATGTAATGCGGGAGATCGGTCTTGGCTATCTGAGGCTCGGACAGCCGGCGACCGAGCTGTCTGGCGGGGAAGCGCAGCGCATCAAGCTGGCGGCTGAACTGCAACGCGCTCAACGCGGCAACACGATCTACATCCTCGACGAGCCAACTTCGGGGCTTCACCCCTCCGATGCGGACCGGCTGATGCAACATCTGCAGGGCCTCGTCGACGCCGGCAATACGGTTGTAGTCGTAGAACATGACATGCGCGCCATCACACAGGCGGACTGGATCATCGATCTGGGACCGGGGGCCGGGGAAGACGGTGGCCGTATCGTTGCCAGCGGCGTCCCTGGCGTCGTTGCGGAAGCGGAAGGCAGTCTCACCGCTCCCTATCTTAAAGCGGCGCTGTAGGTCTTGAACCTAGTCGGTATCCAGGTCGCAAGAACAGCAGAGCTAGTGTGGTGGCGGTCGGTCGGCTGGGACCGCCCGGTAACGGTCGGGAGGCCACGAGGGGACCGAACCCGGAGTCGACTATGTGAAAGAACCCGGACCCTACAATGGGTCAAGCCTAGAAGCCTATCAGAGCCGCCGAGAAGTTCACCGCGGTTGACGCGACTTAACATTTGACTGCTCGTCCGGCGCGCCGTGGTCGTCTGATACGCGGCGTAGCGGATGACCATCATCAGCGGCCATCCGCTACGCCTGTCTCGCGTGGACCTTCTTCCGTGAGCGGGCCTCAAATGGTTTGCCGAGGCCGCCCCGTCTTTACTTGCCGGCTGCGAGCCCAGCGCTCACGCCTGCCGCGACTTCCTCTATGAATTTGGCACAGAAGGCGGGTAAATCATTGGGGTCGCGGCTTGTGACAAGGCCGTTGTCGACTACGACTTCGTCATTGACCCATGTACCGCCGGCGTTCTCGATATCGACCTTCAGCGTTGGGTAGGACGTCAAGGAACGCCCTTAAGCACGTCAGCCTCAATCAATGTCCAAGGTGCATGGCATATAGCCGCGACCGGTTTTTTTTGATCGAAGAAAGCCCGGATGAAACCAATTGCCTCGCCGCTGCCGCGAAGCTTGTCGGCGCCGACAGTCCCTCCGGGCACAACAAGGCCGTCGAAATCGTCGGCTTTGACCTCGGCAAACGTCTTGTCGATAGTATAGCTGCCGCCCTCGTCAAGGTCGCTATTGACTGTGCGAGCCACGCCCGCTTCAAAACTGACCACGGTCACTTTGCCGCCAGCCTCCTCGATAGCTTGCTTGGGCTTCGAGAATTCTGGCTCTTCCGTCCCGCGGGGCGCGATCAGAACGGCAACTGATTTGCCCTCTAACGTCATAACTTATTCCCTATTCCGTAGAAGACTAAGGTCAGGCGGTCGGCTTAAGCGCGACCTTTGTCCATCCATCATCGCGCGCATCGAAATGCTTGTAGGCGTCTGGTGCCTGATCGAGCGGCAGTCGGTGCGAGATGATTTGGCCAGGATTGGCCCGGTCTTGCTCGATAAGCTTCATCAGTCGCCGGTTGTAGTGCTTTACATTGCACTGGCCGGTGCCGATCTTCTGGCCCTTGAACCAGAAGTTGCCGAAGTCGAACGCCATCTTGCCTTCCTTCTGGAGATCGTCGGGCGCGTTCGGGTCTTCCGGAATGAACACGCCGACGACGCCGATTCCGCCGGTGGCCTTCGTGCTTTTGACGAGGCAGTTCATCGTGTAATTGCTGCGCTCCTTGCCGTGGCGATCGCAACACTGATACCCGACCGCCTCGACCCCCCGGTCGGTCCCGAGGCCGCCGGTCGCGTCAAGGATCTGCTGGGCGGGATCGCCCTTACGCATGTCGATCGGAATAGCGCCCATCGCCTCGGCCAGTTTCAGGCGGTCATCGTGAGAATCGACCACGAAAATCTGAGCGGCACCGCGGATTTCGGCTGAGTGCGCGGCCATTAAACCGACCGGACCGGCGCCGTAGATCGCGATGCTTTCGCCAGGCAGGAACCCTGACAGTTCGACGCCATGCCAACCCGTCGGGAAGATGTCGGAGAGCATGACATAGTCATCCTCCTTCTCCTCAGCGTCCTCAGGCAGTTTCAGGCAATTGAAGTCCGCATAAGGAACGCGCATGAACTCGGCCTGACCACCTTGCCACGGACCCATCTCGGCAAAGCCATACGCTGCGCCGGCGGTTCCAGGGTTGGTCGTGAGACAAAAACCCGTCAAACCGCGTTCGCAATTTTCGCAGAAACCGCAACCGACGTTGAACGGCATGCACACGCGATCGCCCTTCTTGATACGATCCACGGCAGCGCCGACTTCGACGACCTCGCCAAGGTTTTCGTGACCGAAGACCTTGCCCTTCTCAAAGCTGGTGCGGCCCTCATACATGTGAAGGTCCGACCCGCAGATATTGGTCGTGGTCAGCCGGATGATAACATCGGTATGCTTTTCGATCTTGGGATCATCGATGGTGTTGACAGAAACATCTTTGGGCCCGTTGTACACGACAGCTTTCACGGATCTTTCCTTTCACAGCTCTTCTCAACGCGTCATCAAATCGAGAGCTTGGTGATGATCCGGTCCATCGCAACGGCGGACGACATCGCCTCCTTCCAAGTGATCTCAGTTTCCTGAACCTTCTGCTACCTGAGAGGTTCCTTCCCGTAGGGCCGTCCTGGGATCGATTCACGGCGGTTTTCTGAATGACTGGGCTAGAACGGCCGAATAACGCGCCGAATTGATGTGCTTAAGAATCTCCCGCGAACCAATGGTGCCCTTACGTCGGGACACATCAACGGCACCTTCTCAGTAAATTCAGAAGTGTGATAAGCGCAAAAGAAAAGGCCATCCACTTTCGCGGATGACCTGTCGTATTCATTTATTCATTTCCCGATCCGACCGGGCCATCCATTCCGGATGGAGACGCGAGCCTTACCCTGCAGTCAGACGGCAGCTTAGGGTGCCGACCGCTCCGCTATTTCGCGGCCAGCAGGGTGAACTTGTGAATCTGCGGCGGTTCAGAAAACAGTTCTTCTGCCTTGTCCATCAGTGCGGCGGCAACCTTGCCGTCAAGATGGGCCTGCCGATCCTCCTCTGTGTCGAACGTATCGAAGATCGCGTACGCACCGGGACCTTCCTCGATCGCATACCAGGTCAGAGTGCCCGGCTCAGCTTGAACGAGCGGCAATGCCGAGGTCAGGAAATTGGCGACATCGCGCTCTTTTCCGGGCTTGGCCTTCAGTGGCACATACAGCGCGAGTTTAGGCATCATCGACTCCTCAAATTAAACGGACAGATATCATTTGGCAAAGTAACGGACAAGCGGGCCGGAACGTTCCTAGGAGGCGGAGCACACGCGGCCCTGCCTCCTCGTCGAAATCAGAACTGCTGTGCGGTCGGCCGGATGACGATCGCGTTGACGTCGACGTCATCAGGTTGTTCTACAGCGAACGCGATAGCACGCGCCACCGATGCCGCCGGGATGGCCTGCTTGTAGAAGTCGAGCACCGTCTCGGCAGCCGTGCCAGACGTCGTGAACTTCAAATCGCTTTCGACAGCTCCAGGCTCGATTGACGTGACACGGACCTTTTCCCCCACCTCGTGGCGCAAGCCCTCGCTGATCGCGCTGACGGCGAACTTGGTGCCGGAGTAGACCGTGCCGCCCGGTGCGAAGACCTTGATGCCCGCAACCGAGCTCAAGTTGATGATGTGACCGCTGCCCTGCTCGAGAAAACCGGGAAGGGCCGCCGCGATGCCGTAGAGCGTACCCTTCAGATTGACGTCGATCATCTGGTCCCACTCGTCGGTGTTGACCTCGGCCATCGGACGGATCGGCATCAGCCCGGCGTTGTTGATCAGCACGTCGAGGCGGCCGAAGTCGGCAATGATTGCGGCGACGACGGACTGGACCGCCGATTTGTCGGTCACATCCAGCGCGTAGCTACGTGCCGTGCCGCCAGTTGCGGCGATGTCCGCGACGACCTCGTCGAGCCGGTCCTTGCGCCGCGCGGCGATGGCCACCTTCGCGCCGCGTTCCGCGAGAAGACGCGCGGTTTCTGCGCCGATGCCGGTGCTGCCGCCGGTAATGAGAACGACCTTGCCTTCGATACCCTTGGTCATGACTGTATCCCTTCAAGTCAGTTGTTGATTTTTCGCCGGATCGCGGCTCCGCCTCAGCGGTAGCCGCGTGGATCAATGAGGCCCAAAAGGCACCACGCGAAGCGCAGGTGCCAACCGGCCGATCATCCGCAACTCGTCTGTGTCGAAAGCCTGTACAAGCCGTGCCGAACCCACCCATTCTTCAGGCTTGTCCATTGGCACCATCCTCAGATCGCCGAGACAGGGTTGAGGAGAAACGCGGTGCGCTCGGCCAGATCGTCGATCTGAGAGAGGTAGTTCTGGAAGTGTGGCGTCGCGCGGTGGGCGGCGACTGCATCAGCGTCCGCGTACAGCTCGTCGAGCACGAAACGGTTCGGATAGCTCTGGTCCTGCCAGAGATCGTAGCGCAAATTGCCCGGTTCGGCACGGCTCGGCTTTAGCATGGCGTCGAGCAGAGCGCGCAGGCGGTCGACGGTATCCGCACGGGCGGTGAGGACGGCGACGATCTTCACGTTGGCGGACATGGCACCGTTCCTTGTCTTGGTTATATCCGTGGGCGGGCGCACCCTCAGCGCCCCGCCGGTCATCCTGGTACTCACGCAGCGGCGCGATCGAGGGCTTCGATCAACGCGTCGGCCATGGCCCGGTCCGACGCCGGATTCTGACCCGTGATCAGCTCCCGGTCCACGACGACATTCGAAGCGAAGTTCTTGTCGGTGACCGAGACGTCACCACTGGCCGACCGCAGCGCCTTTTCCATGTCGAACAATAGCTCGCCCTTTAGCACTTGCTCCTCAGCGATCTTCTCCTCGTTCGCCGAGAAGACGGTCATGCGGTAGCCCGCGTAGATCCAGTCTCGCGCGAGGTCGGCCGCCCCGGCGTCATCGCCTTCCTCCAGCGCCTTGCGGAAGGCCGAAGCATCCTCGAGCGCGGCGACAACGACCACCGGTCCGTGGCAGAGGAGCGCGGTCGGCTTGGCCGCTGCGTGGAAGTGACGGAGGATCGTGCCCACATCGCGGTCCACCATGAGGTCGACGATGGGCGCGTGACCTCCCGGCACGAACACGCCAGCGAAGCCGTCCAGACCCTCCTCGACGACCGATTTAAGCGTACGCACGTCGTTCATCGCCGGATGGCGGGCAAAAAAATCCTTGGCGCGCTGGAATGCAGTCTCATCGCCGCCAAAATGATCAGCCGAAACGGAGACGGCGTCGATGTGCGGCTTGGCCCCGTTGGGCGTGGCGAGAACAATGTCATAGCCGGCGTCGAGCAGAGCCAGCGCAGGGACCGCCGTCTCGTTGAGATACTGACCGACCGTCGCGGTACCGCCGCCACGCAGACCGAGTTGTGTCGCGTTCGACCCAAGAACGAGAACCTGACCCTTGCTCATCTGAACCTCCATGTGCGCGGTGTCCGTCGCCGATGGACGGGAAATGGGCCTCGTTGACATATTCCAGAAGTTTATCTTTCTAATGTCAGATATACGTCTAACAGGATGACTGGATGCGCTACGATCTGAACCTGCTGCCGATCTTCGTCGCGTTGATGGAGGAGCGCAGCGTTACCCGGGCTGCCGAGCGCATGGGCATGACGCAGCCCGCCCTGTCTAACGCCCTGTCGCGTCTGCGACAGATGCTTCAGGACCAGCTGTTCGTCCGCGAACGCTATGGCGTCCAGCCGACCCCGATCGCGCTTGAACTTTCGCCGCTGATCGCCGAGGCACTCGCGCAGCTCGACGACGCGGTCCTCGGTCAGCAGGCCTTCGACCCCGCACAGGCCGAACGGCTGTTCACGATCGCGCCGAACGGCTATGTCGAGTTCGTCATCGTCCCCGCTATCTTGGCGCGCCTGGAGAAGGTCGCGCCCGGCATAAAGCTCCGCCTGACGCCCTTCGGCAACGATCTTGCGGAAACAGGCGTCGTGTCGGGCACGACGGCGCTCGTGCTGGGCCGCATCGTCGACCCGCCCGACAACCTCGTCGTCCAGCATCTGATGGACGAAGGGCTCGCCTGCGCCGTCCGCGCCGACCATCCGGCCATCGGCGATGCCATGACGCGCGAGCAGTTCGAGACGATGAAGCATGTCAACATCGTGCCGCCCGGACGGATGCGCGCCGGGCTGTTCCAGGCGCTGGCGCAGCAGCAGCTGAAGCGCGACGTCGCGATCTCCGTGACAAACTTCTTCGCGGTAGCCGAGATGGTGGCGGTGACCGACTATTGCGCCACCTTGCCCTCGCTCATCTGCAGGCGGCTGATGCACGACCCCCGGCTGAAGATCCTGCCGGCTCCGGTCGACCTCGGCAGCTTTCCCGTGGAAATGGCCTGGCACGTCCGTTACCGGCACGATCCCGCACACCGCTGGCTACGGGCGCTGATCGGCGAGGTCATCACCGACTTCAAGGGCAAGACGGTAGCGACAGCCATGCCGTCGCAAGCGTGATGGACGTCTGTCGGCCGCGCGACGCCGGTTGACTTCCGTAAGCGCCCTTAAAGGCTGAGGTTCCGCTTGCGCATTTCCACCGACGCCATCTCACGAAGCGGCATCGGCTCACCGCGGGCGAAGAGATGGACGCGTGAGCGGACGTTGGCCTTGGCCACCGTCACGGGTTCGCTCAGGAAGGTGAACGGCGCCTACGCGCCGATACCGTTGAAAAAGTCGCCTGACTGATCGGCTTGAAGAGCGACATGGTCAGGCGGTGACGAAGTTCGTGACGCTTCAGGCCTTTAGGCGTGCGCCGGAGCGGCTTGAAGCGGGATCATGCGGGCCATTTTGCGCAGGTTCTGGGCGGTGGCGGCGAGGAGGAACTCGTCGCGGGCGCCGCAGGGACCGCGAAGGCGCAGCCGGTCCAACCTGAGGATGCGCTTGAGGTGGGCGAACAGCATCTCGACCTTCTTCCGCTCGCGCCGGGAGGTGACGTAGGCGTCGGTCCTGGCGATGTCGCGGGCGACGTCCCTGGCGTCGTCGTGGATGGAACGGGTCACCTTCCGAGCCGGCCCGTTGGGGCAGCAGTTGGGTTTGAGCGCGCAGGCGTCGCAGTCGATCTTGGAGGCGCGATACCGATAGGTGTCATCCGGCGGTGTATCGGGGTGATCGGCGCGGAAGGCTCGCCGATATTGCTTCAGCTCCTTCCCGCCTGGACAGCGATAAAGGTCGGCGGCACGGTCGTAGGTGAAGTCGGCCCGGGAGAAGGTCCCGTCCGTCCGGCCAGACTTGTCGATGATCGGGATGTGCGGGGCGATCCCGTGGTCGTTGATCAGCCATTCCAGCATCTCGGCCGAGCCATATGCGGTGTCGGCGGCAAGGCGATCAGGGTGGAGGTCATGCCGCTCCCGGACCCGCTCGATCATGGTGCGGGCCGCAGTCAGCTCGGCCGGCTGCACGGCGGTGGAGGCTTCGACATCGACGATGACGGCGTGTTCCAGATCGATCAGGTAGTTGGTGGCATAGGCTTGAGCGAATCTCCCGGCCCACCTGGTCCAGGTTCCAGCCCAGCCGCTCTCTCGGGCACAGACCGGACCTTCAAGGGGGAAGTCGGGAGCGAGATCGGGCTGCAAGGGATGATGGTTTCAGTGCACCTGAAAGCGGACCTTCCGAACTTCACCTAGGAGTCAAAACTCGGCCTTGCGCAGGAAGTCGCTCACGCGCTTCGCTGACCATAAACTAGCCAGCAACAGACTGAAAATGATGAAATCAGTATGCACGAGAATGAAAGCCGGCAACTCTGGGCATTCGAATCGCAGCGCGCGAGCTGCCTTCTCTCGACCGGCCAAGGCCGAAGCGCGGCGTTAGCCGCCTCTGTCGCATGCCGTTGATAATATGCAGCCTTTGAGCGTAGCGGCTGCTGCGAAACCAAGTCATAAACCTCGTGTTCCTGCCTCTTCTGTCGGCGAGAACCGCAAGCGCAGCTTGGCGTGAGAGCACCTCGTTGACATCGAGGGGGTCACAGGTTCAATCCCTGTCGCGTCCACCATTCCTTCTCTTTCCATATCGACCTGACCGGTTCATGGGATCAGAATGACCATGTCCGCTCCCTTGCGCCGATTGATCGACCTGCCGGGCGTCAACGACCTCGAGCTCAAGGCGCTGATGAAGCCACGCTATGCCGACGAGGCGTATCGGTCAGAGTTTCCCGACATCGACGACTGCGCCCGCGCCGCCTTCGGCCTGAGCGTGGACGAGGCCGAGGCCATCGCCCTGCCCGCCGACTGGGACGGCATCGACCGGCTGGAAGGGCAAGACCGTATCGAGGCGTTCGAGGCCGAGGGCTGGGACGTGACCAGTGACCGGCGCAAGCCCCTGCGCATGCTGGACCAGTTCGCCCTGCCGCTGGCTCTGGCCATGCGCGGCGTGGCGGGCGAACTGCCGTTCCAGCCTGATGACGATACGCCCGAGCCCTGGGGCGCAGGCATGGCCGCCGAGGCCGCGCGGTTCAGGAAGCGCTGAGCCCCCTCGCTTCCGCCGGACTGGACCGGGCGCGCATCCGGGGGCAATGAAGCGCCATGGCGAACCTGTTCGATACCCCCTCCCCCAGCCAATGGCGCGAACTGGCCCAGAAGGCGCTGAAGGACCGGCCTCTGGAAAGTCTGGTCCATCTGGATGCGGACCAGCTGGCGGTTCGGCCGCTTTACGCAGAGGCGACGACGGTCGAGCCCATCTTCGCACCCCGCCCGACGGATGCGGAGGGGCGGGCCTGGGACCTGCGGACGCTTGTCGAGGGCGACGCGCCCGACGCCGTCAATTCGGCGGTGCTGGCCGATCTGACCGGTGGGGCGGCCTCCGTAATCCTGAAGGGCGCGATCCTGAACGACAGCGAGCCGCTGGCGCGGGCGCTGGACGGCGTCGCACTTGAGCTGGCAGCGGTCGGGCTGGATGCGGGTCTGGACGGGCCGGATGCGGCCAATGCCCTGGCGGTCGTGGGCAAGGGCTCGCCGCGCGCAAAGCTGATGTTCCACCTGGACCCCCTGTCCGCCTTTGCCGAGGCGGGCACATCGCCGCGTCCGATCGAGGCGCATCTGGAACTGGCGGCCAACACAGCCGCCCGGCATGCCGGGGCCTATCCGGACGCCAGCCTGTTCATGGCCGGCGGGCGGGTCGTGCACGAGGCGGGCGGTTCGATCGCCCAGGAGCTGGCCTTCATCCTGGCCAATGCGGTGGCCCTGGCCAGGGCAGCGACCGACGCGGGCATGTCGGCCGAGGCGGCCCTGAGGGCGACCGTTCTGGGGGTGTCGGTCGATGCCGAATATTTTGACGGCCTGGCCAAGGTGCGGGCCCTGCGCATGTTGTGGAAGACGCTGACGGGGGCCTTCGGCTTCGAGGCTCCCGCCATGATCGAGGCGCGGTCGTCGCGGCGGATGCTGAGCCGTATCGATCCCTGGCCCAATCTTCTGCGGCTGACAGCGGCGGGCTTCGCGGGCGCGGTCGGCGGGGCCGATGCGGTGGTGGTCGATGGCTTTTCGCGCGCCGCCGGACGGCCCGACGCCTTTGCCCGGCGACAGGCGCGCAACACACAACTGGTGCTGATGGAGGAGGCCAATCTGGGTCGGGTGGATGATCCGGCCTCCGGCTCCTGGTACCTCGACGCCCGCACCCGCGATCTGGCCGAAGCGGCCTGGGCCGAGTTCCAGATCATCCAGGCGGAGGGCGGTCTGATCGACGCTCTGAAGGGCGGACTGATCCAGCCGCGCGTCGCGCGGGCCCGGGCCCTGCGCGAACAGGCGCTGGCCAATGGCGCGGCACAGATCGTGGGGGTAACCAAATACGTCGATGCAGAGCCGCGTCCGGCCCCCGTCGAAGATGAGCCGATGATGGTGGCTCATGGGGGCGGCGACACCTGCGAACCCCTGACGCCCATCCGCTTTGCCGCTGCCTTCGAGACGAATGACCAGGGAGAGACGCAATGAGCTTTCCCGACTTCTCCCGCGTCCTTCTCGACACATCGGCCACGGGCACCGGACCGGAGCGCGACGCCTGGCGCACGCCCGAGGGGCTGACCGTCGCCACAGCCTATGACGCCGGGGCCGTACAAGGGTTGGACTTCATCCACGGCCTGCCCGGCATCGCGCCTTATGTGCGCGGCCCCTATCCGACCATGTATGCGGGCAATCCGTGGACGATCCGCCAGTACGCGGGCTTCTCCACCGCCGAGGCGTCCAATGCCTTCTATCGCCGCAATCTGGCGGCGGGTCAGAAGGGGCTGTCGATCGCCTTCGACCTGGCCACGCACCGGGGCTATGATTCCGACCATCCGCGCGTCGCCGGCGACGTCGGCATGGCGGGGGTGGCGATCGATTCCATCCTGGACATGCGCACCCTGTTCGACGGCATCCCGCTGGACCAGATGTCGGTGTCGATGACCATGAACGGCGCGGTCCTGCCGATCCTGGCGCTCTATGTAGTGGCGGCGGAGGAGCAGGGCGTGCCCCATGCGGCCCTGACCGGCACCATCCAGAACGATGTCCTCAAGGAGTTCATGGTCCGGAACACCTACATCTATCCGCCCGCGCCCTCGATGCGGATCATCGCCGACATCTTCGCCTGGACGGCGCAGGAGACGCCCAAGTTCAATTCCATCTCCATCTCCGGCTATCATATGCAGGAGGCGGGGGCGTCTGCGGATATCGAGCTGGCCTACACCCTGGCCGACGGGCTGGAATACATCCGGGCGGGCGTCGATGCGGGCATGGCGGTGGACCGGTTCGCGCCGCGTCTCAGCTTCTTCTGGGCCATCGGCATGAACTACTTCATGGAAGTGGCCAAGATGCGGGCGGGCCGCCTGCTGTGGGCCGAGGCGGTCAAGGCCGAGTTCGGTGCGACCGACCCGCGGTCGCTGTCCCTGCGCGCCCACTGCCAGACCTCGGGCTGGTCGCTCGCGGCGCAGGACGTGTTCAACAATGTGCCGCGCACCATGGTCGAGGCCATGGCGGCGGCGGGCGGTCAGACGCAGAGCCTGCATACCAATGCCCTGGACGAGGCCCTGGCCCTGCCGACGGACTTCTCGGCCCGGATCGCGCGCAACACCCAGATCCTGCTGCAGATGGAGACCGGGCTGACCCGCGTCATCGATCCTTGGGGCGGCAGCTACTATGTCGAGCGGCTTACCCACGAATTGGCCGAGCGGGCACGGGCCCACATGGCCGAAGTGCGTGAACTGGGCGGCATGGCCAAGGCCATCGAGGCGGGCATCCCCAAGCTGCGGATCGAGGAGTCGGCGGCAAAGACTCAGGCCCGGATCGACACGGGGCAGCAGACGGTCGTGGGCGTGAACCGCTATCTGAACGACACCCTCGACGACATCCCCATGTTGAAGGTCGACAATGCCGAGGTCCGCGCCCGCCAGATCGAGAAGCTGCAGAAACTGCGGGCCGAACGCGACGAGGCGAAGACGCAGGCCGCTTTGAATGCCCTGACCGAAGGCGCTCGAGGCAAGGCCAATCTGATGGAGCTGTCTGTGCAGGCCGCGCGCGCGCACGCCACGGTCGGCGAAATCTCCGACGCGCTGGAAGCCGCCTTCGGACGCCATGTCGCCAGGGTCCAGACTGTCCAGGGTGTCTATGCGAAAGAGGCCGGGGAAAATCCAAGGATATCCAGGGCCCGCGACATGGTCGCCGCCTTCGTCGAGAACGACGGCGGGCCGCCCCGCATCCTGATCGCCAAACTGGGCCAGGACGGGCACGACCGGGGTCAGAAGGTGGTCGCCACCGCCTATGGCGACCTGGGGCTGGAGGCCGTCGCCGGGCCCTTGTTCCAGACTCCGGCCGAGGCCGCGCGCGACGCCGTGGCCAACAACGTCCATGTCGTGGGGGCCTCGTCCCTGGCCGCCGGCCACCTGACGCTGGTGCCCGAACTGAAGGCTGAACTGGCCAAGCTGGGGCGGCCCGACATCATGATCACCGTCGGCGGGGTGATCCCGCCGGGCGATGTCCAGACCCTGATCGACATGGGGGCCGCCGCCGTCTATCCGCCCGGCTCCGTCATCGCCGACACGGCCATCGACCTGATCGAAAAGCTGAACCAGCGGCTCGGCTACGCCCAGAAGGCTTAGGGCTTATAGGATGACGGCAGGGCCGCGACCTCTTCGGTCGTCAGCCGCTCACTGATCCGCACGCGACAGACGCTGGCCGGCGTGGTCGAACCCGGCACGACCAGACGTGCCCAGTCGTCCGTGCACAGACGGCTGCCGCTCAGCCCTGCGCCATCCGGCAGGATGGCCAGGCGATGGGCGAAATCCAGATCGTTGCAGCCACCCGCCGCATCCAGCCGATAGACGTCGCTGCGGCCCACCTTCAGATAGACCTCTGTGGCGCGCCCCTGACGGAAGTTGTTGACCTGGCCGACGTTGAAACACTGGCGCTCGGGTCGGACTGCGGACGCCGTCTGTGTCGGATCGCCCGACATGGGCGCACAGGCCGCAAGGACGGATGGGATCATCAGGGCGATGAGGGTGGTGACGCTACGCATGGCTGGCTCCACGACAGCCCCCGCTGTCGATCAAGGGTCCGCCGTTTTCGCCGTTTCCGCAAGGGCCGACGCCCTGCCACGCCCCGGATAGAGGCGAGCGGCCAGGTCGTTTGGCAGCGGTGGCGGCGTTCCGGTCGCCAGGGCGGCGACATGCTCGGCCAGCAGCGGCGCGACGCAGAAGCCGCGCGACCCAAGACCGCCCAGAACGTAGAGACCCGGTCTATCGGGGACCGCGCCCGCGAGCGGCAGGCGGTCCGGCGTCGTGGCACGTATGGCCGCGCGGCTGTGCATCGTCCCGGGCATCAGAACGGCTGTCTCGAGCAGGCGGGCCGAGAGCGTGGCAAGGTTGCGGGCCGTATCCTCAGTTGAGGCCGCCGTATCGACACGACCCCGATCATGGGTCGCGCCAAACAGAAAGCCCTCGCCCGTCGGCACGCGATAGCCGCCCCAGGCGACCGGAGCGACGAGCGCGTCGCCCTCGACATCGACCCAATCCGCCTGGCCCCGGACCGGCGACAGAGGCAGATCATCCGCCAGCGCCGCCGTGCCCCAGCCCGCCGCCACGACCACGACGTCCGCTGTCAGAATGAGGTCGCCCTTCTCCGACAACAGCCGCCACCCTTTGGCGGTCTGCTCGATACGTTCGACGCTGGCCGTCACCCGATTTGCCTCGGCCAGCCAGGCCTCCAGTACGGGCGCGGGCCGAACAGCAAGGGCGGAAGCCATCATCAGCCCTCCGGTCTCGACGCCCTCCCCCAGATGAGCCGAGGCGGTCGCGGCATCGACGACGGTCATGGTCCCCGCTGGCCAGAGGTCCTGATCGGCGATCTTGCGGTACCGACCGGCATCGCGCGCTGCCTGTTCCAGTTGCAGCACACCATGCGCGACCACCGCCTCTGGCACAGCGGCATACAGCGCCCCCGCACGCACCAGAGCCTGGGCGTGAAGGGCCGCGATCTCGCCGTCTCCCGCATCCAGTCGCGGGGTGACCAGGGCCGCCGGAAAGCCGGAGCCGCCCGCACCGGCCTGTTCGGCCTCCACCACCGTGATGCGATGGCCCAGGGCGGCGAATGCCCGCGCCAGGGAGGCCCCCGCTATGCCTGCGCCGATGACGGCGACCGTCGCAGGTAAGGCCTCCTGCATCGTACCTGGCAGCCGCGCCTCCAGCCGCTCGCGCTTGCGACCATGGCCCGGGCGTTTGTCCACCTGAAAGCCGCGCTCGCTCAAACCGCGCCGCACGGCCCCGGCGACGGTGAAGGTGGCAACCCGTGCCCCCGGTGCCGACCGGGCGGCAATGGCGTCCATCACCGCGTCCGACCACATGCCGGGATTTGTCGAGGGGGCGAACCCGTCCAGGAACCAGGCATCGGCCTGTCCCGACCATTCCGTCAGGGCCCATTGCACATCGCCGACCGCCAGATCCAGCGTCGCCCCTAACTTCGGCAGGCTAACGCGGTGAAAGCCCGGCGTGCCGGCAGGCCAGCGGTCGAGCAGCGCCTGAGCGACCGCCTCCATCTCCGGCCACGCCGATAGAGCGCGCGCGGCCTCATCCCTGCCGAGGGGGAAGCCTTCCATGGAGAAGACATGCAGATGGCCATCGGCCGGTCGTTCTTGCCGCCACAGATCCAGCAGGGCGACGATGTTCAGCCCCGTACCGAATCCCAGTTCGGCCACGGTGAAATGCCGCCGTCCCGCCCAGGCGTTGGGCAGGTCGCAGCCGGTCAGGAAGACTGCCCGGCTCTCGGCCAGACCGTCTTCCTTTGAAAAATAGACATCGTC
This sequence comes from Brevundimonas sp. DW-iso22, assembly GCF_058725425.1. NCBI lineage: Bacteria > Pseudomonadati > Pseudomonadota > Alphaproteobacteria > Caulobacterales > Caulobacteraceae > Brevundimonas > Brevundimonas sp. DW-iso22. Next base: position 193,113 of record NZ_JBZXEB010000003.1, read on the forward strand.
GAATCGGCCCGAGCGCGGCGCGCCGTCATCGGCCCACAGCAGACGCGGCGAGCGGGCGCTCAATGGCCCGACGCGTGTTCGGCAGTGGCGGCAGGCGCGGCTTCAGCCGATGCCGCATGATCGCCCGACGCCGCATCGTGACCTTCGGCAGCCGGAGTTCCATTGGCGGGCGCAGTCGCGGTGGGTGTCGCGGCGGCCGGCGCTTCGGCTGCGGCGCGGGCATCCTCGACCGCCTGCTCCATTGTGACGACCTCTTCGGTCGCAGCCTCGGCATGGTCGCCATCCGCCGCCTCGGCGGCGTGCGCCTCAGGTGCCGCCTCTTCGGCGGGCTTGCTGCACGCCGCAATCGTCAGCACGGACAAGAGCGAGAGGGTCAGGGCGGCGCGGGGAAAGCGCATGAGGGGGCCTTGGGTCGGGGGCGATGACGACTTTGCCTAACAGACATTGGCACCGGTCGCACCCGATGCCCTCACCCTTCAGCCATGAAAAAGGGCCGCCCTTGCGGGCGACCCTTCTCTCGCACAGCCGAAAGGCTGAGACGTTCGTCTTATTGTGCCGGGGCCATTGCGCCGTCGGCGGCAGGAGCCATTGCACCGTCAGCGGCAGGAGCCGGAGCCATTGCGCCTTCGGCGGTGGCGGCAGCGGCGTCGGCCGTGGCAGCAGCGGCTTCAGTGGTGGCTTCGGCAGCCTGCGACGTGGCGTCGGCAGCGGCCTGGGTCGCGTCGGCGGCGGCTTCGTTGGCGTCAGCGGCGTTGTCTTCAGCGGCAGGGGTGCAGGCGGCCAGGGCCAGAGCGGCGACCGAGGCAGCGACCAGAGCGGTGATGCGCATGAGTGTTTCCTTCAGAAGGTTATGCGGGATCAGACGCCCCCGCGAGGCGGAGTGAACGCCAAGGCGAGGCGTCAGGCAAGCGAAATTATCACGCGTTCGTGAACGCTGATCACGCCGCCGCGGGGGCTGCCGACAGGGTTTCTTCCATCTCGGCGAACGACGGCTGGGCCGAGGACGGAATATCGCCGCGACCGATCTCGATCGAAATCTGGGCCGCATTGCCGTGCAGGTGGGCGACCAGAACCGAACGGATGATCTTGTAGTAGGAGCCGTCGTCGTCGACGATCTGTTGCAGGCGCGCAGCCAGTGGCCCGACCAGACCGTAGGCCAGGAAGACGCCCAGGAATGTGCCGACCAGGGCCCCGCCGATCATGCCACCCAGAACCTCGGGCGGTTCGGTGATGGCGGCCATCGTCTTGATCACCCCCAGAACGGCGGCGACGATCCCCAGAGCCGGCAGGGCATCGGCCATCTGTTGCAGGGCATGTGCCGGTCCCAATGCCTCGTGGTGATGCTTCTCCAGCTGCTTTTCCATGGCGTCCTCGATCTGGTGAGGATCTTCCAGGTTCATCGTCATCATCCGCAGGGTGTCGCAGATGAAGTCGGTGGCGAAATGGTCCTTCAGCACCTTGGGATACTGCTGGAAGATGGTGCTTTCGCCCGGCTTCTCGATGTGGCTTTCCAGGGCGATCACGCCCTTGGACTTCATCGTCTTGGTCAGCTGGAACAGCAGGGAAAGCAGGTCCTTGTAGTCCTGCTTCTTCCATTTCGGTCCGCCGAAGATGCGGCCGAAGCTGCCGAGCACGCCCTTCAGGGTGCTGGGCGAGTTGGACATCAGCAGGGCCGCGATCGCCGCCCCGCCGATCATCATCATCTCATAGGGCAGGGAATGGAGGATGACCCCCATCTTGCCGCCGGCGATCGTATAGCCGCCGAAGACCATGCCGAAGAGCACGACGATACCGATGATCTGAAACATGGGGCGGGCGCGTCCTGGCAGGAGAGACGCGCATGATCGCCGTTAATGATTAAGGGGCGGTTGCGAACCGCGGTCGATCAGAGACGCGTCTCGCCACTCAGGATCGCCGTCCGTGCCGCCGCCGTCAGCTTGGTATAGCCGCTCTTGCCACCCCGGACGTACAGGGCACCGTCGACCTTGTCCGGATCGAAGCCGTCCGTGACCAGGTCGATCTTGCGGTATTTGAACGTGCCGGTGGTGTCCGCCGCCTTGATCACCCGCACGAAACAGGGTTGCGCATAGGACGGCAGCTCAGCCTCGACCCACTGGGCGAAGGCGGCGGCCTCGAACTTTCCGTCCAGCACCAATGCGACCATGCCCGCCTTGCCCTCCTGACCGGGGATGGGCACGCCGTAGGCGATGACCTCCTTGACGCCCGGCGCATCGGCCAGACGCTGCTCGACCTCGGCGGTCGAGACGTTCTCGCCCTTCCAGCGATAGGTGTCGCCGATCCGGTCGATGAAATAGACATAGCCTTCGGAATCCTGACGCATCAGGTCACCGGTACGGAACCAGCGATCGCCGCGCACGAAGACGTCGCGCAGGATCTTCTTTTCCGACGCGGCCTTGTCGGCATAGCCGGAAAAGCTGTGACGCAGGTCGTCGCTGATCTTGCCCAGGGCCTCGCCCACCTCGCCCGGTCCGGTCAACTGGCACAGGCCGTCGTTGCCGCGCAGGGGCTCTTCGGTATCGATGTCGAACTTTACCAGCTTGAAGTTGATCTTGTTCTTCACAAAGCCGGGCACGCGGCCGATGGCCCCCGGCTTGCCGTCGAAGTTGAACAGAGAAACATTGCCCTCGGTCGAGCCGTAGAACTCCAGAATGTCGGGGATGCGGAACCGCTTCTGGAAATCGTCCCAGACATCGGGGCGCAGGCCGTTGCCGAAGGCCAGCCGCAACTTGTGCGACCGCTCATCCGGCTGCTCCGGGCAGTTGACCAGATAGCGGCACAGCTCCCCGATATAGACGAACAGGGTTGCCCCGGTCGCCTTGGCATCGGGCCAGAAGCTGGAGGCGGAAAATCGCCGGCGCAGAACCAGCTTGCCACCGTTCAGCAGGGCCGGGCCGATGCCGACCAGGCCACCTGTCGAGTGATAAAGCGGCAGGACGTTGAACGTTACATCCTTGTCGGTCGCCGCCGTCGCTCCGGCAAAGGCGCGCATGTAGGTGCGGGCCCGGGCGTGGGTGATCTTGGCCGCCTTGGGCATGCCGGTCGTGCCGGAGGTGTAGATATACAGGGCCGTGTCGCGATTGGTCAGGCCCGACCGCAACGAGCGGTTGGGACGCACGGACGATCCGCTGCGCACCGGCTTGTCCAGACCCCGGCGGCTGTCGGCCTCATCGGTATCGCCCAGCCCCAGAACCCAGAGCATCAGGTTTCGCCCCGACAGCAGGCGCGCATCGTCCACACTGCGCCAGCATTCCAGATCCGTGACGACCTGGGAGGCATTGGAGATCGACAGGCAGTGAGCCAGAGCGTGGCCGGTCAGATTGGTGTTGATCAGGGCCGTCCCGACCCCGACCTTGGCGAAGCCCATCCAGGCGGCGATGTATTCGGCGCGGTTCAGCATGACCAGGGCGACGGTATCGCCCCGCTTCAGCCGACGGCTCTGGGCCCAGTGGCCGAAGCGGTTGGCCATGGCGTCCAGCTCGCGATAGGTCAGGCTGCGCTGATCGTCCTGAATGGCGACATTGTCGCCGAACTTGTCGACCGCCTCTTCCCAGTCGTCGCAGACCAGGACCGGGCTATCCAGTTCGATGGGCTTGATGCGCTTGAACAGGCGGTTCAGCCCCTTGGCGAATCGGATATCGCGCTTGATGTTCGCCACCAGACCCATCTGCCTACCCGTGCCTCCATCAAAATTCAGCCGTCCCAAGGTGATGGACAAGCCATCCGCCCCGGTCAACCGGCGAGCGAACCTTCGGTGCGTTTATCGGTATCCATGCTTGCCTTGGTCACCGGGCGTGGCATCGATGCAGCGGTGACCTTGGGTAAGGCTTGAGAGTCCGTCGACCCGCGTCGCTGTCGATCGTGATCGAGACAAGCTGTATTCAGACCCGGGCAAGTCGTTCGCCCGGTCACGCGGGCACGAAACCCATAGTACGATCCTCCGTAGAACACAGTTCGATCTTTAATCGACCTCAAATGCGGCAGCTTCGGTGTTTCTTCACGGCAAAGCTGATTTTCAGGAACTTCGTTCTTTCGAACCGGTTTTTCTGACCTCACTAATGGAGGTGAACGACATGTCCGTAACCTACACCGACAATGACACCATTCTGGACCGCCCGCTGGACAGCGAGGCTCCCTACGTCCCCGCCTACGCCCGCAGCCGTCAGGCCCGCAAGAACAAGGGCGGCCTCAAGACCTGGATGATCCTGGCTCCGATCGGCGTCCTGACCATTGGGGGCATCGGCGCAGTCATGATGATGGGCGGCGGTGAGGCGAGCCAGATGGCCGAGGCTGAGGTGGCGACCCCTGCGCCTCTGACCAGCCAGCCGCTGCAGCCTGATGTAGCTACCGCGCCCCTAACGGCAGCGGCGACCCCCGCCCCTGTGGACGTCGCTCCGGCCCCGGTTCCTGTGGCGCGTCCGGTTGAACCTGTTCGTCAGACCACCCCGGTTCGCCGCTCTGCCCCGCGTACCGCAGCCCCGGCCACACCGCGCGTTGAAGCGACGCCAGAGCCTGTCCTGACCGGTCCGCAGCCGTACAATGCGACGCTGCCGGCTCCGGTTTCCAGCGCCTCCCCGTCGCCGACCTCCACGCTGAACCGCGCCCCGGTCGTCGTGACGCCAGCACCGACCGCCCCGGCCCCAACGCCGGCCACGGTCATCGTGGTTCCGCCCGCCGGTTAAGCTGAGGTACCAGACAAAAGAAGGCCCCGACGGATCGCTCCGTCGGGGCCTTTCCGATTGCTGCCGATCTCAAGAGGTCGGCGACACCCGCCAGATAACATTGCCCACATCGTCGGCGACCAGGAGGGCTCCGGTTCCATCGAACTCAACACCGACCGGACGCCCCATGGCCTGTTCGTTCTCATTGAGAAAGCCGGTCAGAATGTCCTGCGGCCCGCCGTTGGGCACACCGTTGGCGAAGGGCACGAAGATGACCTTGTAGCCGCTGCGGGGCTTGCGGTTCCACGATCCATGCTGACCGATGAAGGCACCGCCGCGATACTGTGCCGGGAAACTGTCGCCCTCGCCGAACGTCAGGCCCAGGGATGCGGTGTGAGCCCCCAACGCATAGTCGGGGCGCAGCGCCGCCGCTACCTTGTCGGGCCGCGCGGGCTCGACGCGCGTATCGACCGTCTGCCCGTAATAGCTCCACGGCCAGCCATAGAAGCCCCCCGGCGTGACCGAGGTCATGTAGTCGGGCACCAGGTCGTTGCCCAGTTCGTCCCGCTCGTTGACCGCGACCCACAGCTTGCCGCTATCCGGCTGCCAGTCCATGCCGACGGGATTACGCAGGCCGGAAGCAAAGATGCGATTTGCCCCGGTCGCCGGATCGATCTCCCAGATGGCGGCGCGGCCCTCTTCCTCGTCCAGGCCATTCTCGCCGATGTTGGAGTTGGAGCCGACCCCGACATACAGCCGCGATCCGTCAGGCGAGGCGACCAGGCTCTTGGTCCAGTGATGGTTGCGCCCGGCAGGCAGGGCCACGACCGTGCGCGGCGCGGCGTCGATCCGCGTCTGGCCCGGCTGATAGGGAAAGGCCACCACCGCATCGGCATTGGCGACGTAGAGAGTATCGCCGACCAGGACCATGCCGAAGGGCGACATCAGGTTTTCGAGGAAGGCCGTCTTTGTCTCGGCCACGCCGTCGCCGTCGGCGTCACGCAACATGCTGATGCGATTGGCGCTGGGCACCGTCGCCCCGGCCCGGCCCATGATCAGCCCCTGGACCCAGCCGCGCAGACCGCCCTTCTTGTCGTCCGGCTTGGGCGGCGCATTGCTCTCGGCCACCAAGATGTCGCCATTGGGCAGGCGATACAGCCAGCGCGGATGGTCTAGCCCCGACGCAAAGGCCTGAACCCGAAACCCCGGCGCGGCGACCGGCATGCGCCCTTCGGGCCAGCCGACAGCATCGGCGATGTTCACCCGCGGCACCAGCGACGAAGTCGGCTCCGGCAATGTCGGATTGGGTCCGAACCCGACCAAAGGATCAAGAGCCGCAGGTCCGGCGCAGGCGGCAAGTGTCAGACAGGCGACCGCCGCCAGGAGGCGGGGTCGGCCAATGGATCGTGTCATGGTGGCTCCGGACGTCAGAACTCAGGGAACTCGAGGCGGCTGACATCATACCCAAGAGCCGCGGCGCGGGCGACAAGCCGCTCACGCTCGGCGGCGTCGGGCACCTCGCGGGTATAGATCCACAGCTTGTCGAAGGTCGGGTCGGCCGAGATGAACCAGCTGTAGTCGTCGGCCCGATCCAGAACCCAGTAGTCCCAGGTCACGAACCCGGCCAGATAACGCGCCCTCAGCTTGGCATTGGTGCCGGGATCCAGGATTTCGCCGCGTGCGCCAATGGCCTTCTCTCGCCCCTGGGGCGTGCCGGACTGACAGGTGTCGCGAACGTCCACACGAGTCGGATTGACGATCACATAGTTGGTGGCCCCGGCGACGCAGCCGTCGGTGATCCGCATGGGCAGGCGGGCGATCTCCAGCCAGCGCCCGGAATAGAACCGCTCCAGATCGACCGGCTTCAACGGCTGGGGCGCGCGCACCTGATCCGGCGAGGGGGCGGTCACGCAGGCCCCCAGGCTAAGCGCAACGACAATGGCGGCAGCGAGGCTTCGGACAGACATGATGCGGCTCCGGCAGGTGATGATAACCATCGATATACGACGCACCTTGCATCCGGACGCAGGCCGCGACGCCATGCCCTCTATTTCAACGGGTTCAGGTCCTTCGGTGCCCGTATCCGGCGATACCGTGCCTCCACGAAGGCGAAGGCTCCAAATGCCATCAGGCCGATGGCGGTCAGCGACAGGATGATTGACCCGCCCGGCTGGCGTTCCAGTGCATCGAGCCCGGCCCCGAAACTGGAGACCTCTGCCGCGCTGGCCCGGAACCCCGCGATAATGACGAACAGGGCGAGGGGCAGCAGGGCAAACCCCCGCGCCACATAGCCCGCCCGCGCCACCGGCACGACCCGGCGACAGATGTCGGCAGAACAGGCCAGATCGCTGGAAAAGTCCGACCGGAAGCCCCGGATCATGTTTCCGATCGCCACCCCGCCGACGGTCAGTCCCACGCCGATCAGCAGCCAGTGGCCGAACGGCATTTCCAGCAGGGCCGCTGCCTTCTGCTGGTTCTCGGCGATATCCTCGGCAGCGGGATTGGCCTTGACCTCATCCAGCAGCTCGAAAACGCCGGCGGCCAGCAAGCCATAGACCAGACCACTGATCGCCTGCCCCCCGCGCATGCCCCAGGCCTTCAGCGAAGTACCCTCCCGGTCGGCATCGAAGACGGACTGCAGCACCCGCCACAGCACAAAGGCCCAGAGGCCAACGCCCAGCAGCACCAGCCAGACCCGCCCGAACGGCTGCTGCGCCAGCCAGCCCGCGGCCCCGCTGGTGCCCACTGCATCGGCCATCCAGTCCATCGCCGCCATCAGGGCGATCAGGCCCACGGACAGATAGACGAAGCCGCGTGCGCCATAGCCGACGCGCGCCGCCCCTTCCAGCAGACTGTCCGTGGACGGCAGGTTCCGGATCAGGCGACGGGGTCTGGATGGGGACAGAATGGACACGAGGCTGCAAATGCGCGGCAGGCGATAAGGCTCCGCTTGGTCGAAATCAACCGGATCGTCGGCTTGTGGTCGCGCGGCCTCAGGCTTATCTGCGCATCGCTCACGGGAGGGCGCACATGCATCCGGTCATCCAGATCGACGGTCTGACCAAGACCTACAAGTCGGGCCTTCAGGCGTTGAAACGCGTGGACCTGACCATCGGCAAGGGCGAAATCTTTGCCCTGCTGGGCCCCAACGGGGCGGGCAAGACGACCCTGATCTCCATCGTCTGCGGCATCGTCACACCCTCGACCGGCACGGTCATCGCCGACGGTCACGACATCCAGAAGGACTACCGCGCCGCCCGCTCGCGGATCGGCCTGGTGCCGCAGGAGCTGACCACCGACGCCTTCGAGACGGTCTGGGCCACGGTGAACTTCAGCCGGCGTCTGTTCGGCAAGGCCCCCAACCCCGCCCATGTCGAAAAGGTCCTGCGCGACCTCAGCCTGTGGGACAAGAAGGACGCCAAGATCATGACGCTGTCCGGCGGCATGAAGCGCCGCGTCATGATCGCCAAGGCGCTCAGCCACGAGCCGGACATCCTGTTCCTCGACGAACCGACGGCGGGCGTGGACGTCGAACTGCGCCGCGACATGTGGAACCTGGTCCGCCAGCTGCGCGAGAGCGGCGTCACCATCATCCTGACCACCCACTATATCGAGGAGGCCGAGGAGATGGCCGACCGCGTGGGCGTCATCCTGAAGGGGGAGCTGATCCTGGTCGAGGAGAAGGCGGCCCTGATGAAAAAGCTGGGCAAGAAGACGCTGACGCTCAATCTGCAGGAACCCCTGACCGCCGTCCCTGCCCCCCTCGCCGAATGGAACCTGACGCTGAAGGCCGAGGGCAATGAGCTGGAATATGTCTTCGATTCCAACGCCGAACGCACCGGCGTGCCGTCGCTGATGCGGGCGCTCTCCGAGAACGGCATCGCCTTCAAGGACCTGAACACCCGCCAGAGTTCGCTGGAGGACATCTTCGTCAGCCTGGTGCACCAGGACCGTCCCGCAGGAGCCGCCGCATGAGCGCGATCAGTTTCAACGGTCATGGCGTCTGGGCCATCTATCGCTTCGAGATGGCGCGGGCGCTGCGCACCATCTGGCAGTCGATCGTGACCCCGGTGATCACCACCGCCCTGTATTTCGTGGTCTTCGGCTCGGCCATCGGCTCGCGCATGACCGAGGTCGACGGCGTGCCCTACGGGGCCTTCATCGTGCCCGGCCTGATCATGCTGAGCCTGTTCACCCAGTCGATCTTCAACGCGTCGTTCGGCATCTACTTCCCGAAATTCACCGGCACCATCTACGAGATCCTGTCGGCCCCCGTCTCCTCTCTGGAGATCGTGCTGGCCTACGTCGGGGCGGCGGCGACCAAGTCGGCGGTGCTGGGCCTGATCATCCTGGCCACGGCGGCCCTGTTCGTGCCGCTGGAGATCCTGCACCCGGTCTGGATGCTGCTGTTCCTGATCCTGATCTCGACAACCTTCAGCCTGTTCGGCTTCATCATCGGCATATGGGCCGACGGGTTCGAGCAGCTGCAGATGATCCCCATGCTGGTGGTCACGCCTCTGACCTTCCTGGGCGGGTCCTTCTATTCGATTGACATGTTGCCACCGATGTGGCGCACGATCACCCTGTTCAATCCGGTGGTCTATCTGATCTCCGGCTTCCGCTGGACCTTCTATGGCCAGGGGGATGTCGGCATAGGGATCAGCGTCCTGGCCACCCTGGCCTTCTTTGCTGTCTGCCTGGGCATTGTGGTTTGGATGTTCCGGACCGGCTATCGTCTGAAGAACTAGAGCCAAATCGTTCGAGCTGGACGCCGTCCGGCTCGGCTCAGATTTCGCTCCAGCATGTTTGTCACGAAACGGGCCAGATCGGCCCGCACCCTTGACCGTTAAAGTCTGCCAGACGCGCCCGATCCGGCGCGGGAGTTCCAATGCCCTCCGACAACAATCCCAAGTCCACGCCCCCCGCAGAGCCGTTCCGCAAGCCGGCGATCTGGGGCCGTCCGCCACAGACGACCTTCCGCGCCGGTCCCTTGCCGCGCGGCGAACGCCTGCCGCCCCTGCCCGAGCTGCCCCGACGTGAGCCGCCGCGCAGCCAGCCACCCGTGATCGCCACGCCGCACGCCGCCGTACCTCAGCAGCAGCCGCCTCAGCTGATGGGAACGCGCCCGGACATCTTCTCCGGCTCCATGATCCCCCGGCCAGCCTACAAGCCGTCGCCGGCCCTGCCGACACAGCAGCAGGTCAAGACCGAGACACCCGCCGTCGAGACATCCCCGGACGCATCGCCAGTCACGCCCGCGCCCGATCTGACGGTCCGACCGTTGCCGACGCCCGCTACGGCTCAGGCGCCAGCAGCGACCGCGCCGACGCCCGTGGCTGCGCAGAAGACCCCGGTGCCTGCGTCCGACCAGCCACGACCAGACGCAGCACGGCCGGTCGCGGCAGTCGCCGGGACGTCTCCGATCTCCACTCCGATCACCCAGACGCGCGCGCGCACCTCTCGGAAGACAAGCCGCATGCCCCTGATCGCCGGGGGAGCCGTTGCGGTTCTGGCTGTCGCCGCTGCCGGTGTGTGGTGGGTCAACCGCGCCCCGGTCGCCCCTGCGGCGGCTTCTGTCGCACCGGCGACCTCCTTGCCCGCTTCGACCGAGGCCGTGCCTGCGGCCGCGCCCGTGGCCGATGCCACTCCCGCCACGGCGACGTCGGACGCGACGACCACGGCTTCGACACCTACGACCGCGCCCGTCGCTTCTCCTCCGAACCGTGCCGAAACAACACCGTCGCCTCGAACGACGACACCCGCCGCGCCCCGTCCGGCTCCGGCCAGCACGCCTGCGCCGACGCCGGCCCCCACGGTTCAGTCACCGCCGCCCGTCGTGATCGAGATCGCTCCGACGCAACCGGTGGGGCCGCCCCCGACGATCGCCGCGCCGCCGACCAGCGATCCGGACGCGCCCGTGGTTACTCGCCCTCAGCCGCTGGACTAGGGTTCAGGACCGATCGTCAGGCCGGTGGCGACTTGATCGCGACATAGCCGCGCTCGACCATGCGGCGCAGGCCCTCATAGGCCTCGCCCAGTTCTTCATAGGCGGTGCGGGCTGACGTGAGCCGGGCGACCTGATCCGGCGTGGCCGGCGCCCCGGATTCCGACAGGCGCAACGCCTCTGCCACCCATTTCGCCCGCGACGTCGCCGTCAGCACGGCCAGGCGCTGGAATACGGCAGGATCCAGCGGCGGCAGCATCTGGCTGACCACTTCCCGATTGGCGACGAAGGCGGAATAGTCGATCTGCTCCAGCAGGCCGCGAATCCGTCGCTGCTCCTGGGGATCATTGTCCTCGGGCTCGAAATGATCTCTCGGGCGACGATAGCTGTTGGTCTGGATGGTCGACACCGCGTCTTCTCCCGGCTGGAAACCGCAGGGTGCGCCGCGTCGATTAACGAGCCGTTTCAGCCTCTCGGCTGCAAGACCATCAATGTCGATGTTCCGTGCGCCAGCAGACGCCCCGCCGCATCCTTGACCGTTCCCTCTGCGGTGATGATCTGGCGGCCCGGATTGATCACCCGGCCCTCGCAACGGACACGGCCCGTATCGATGGCGATGGGGCGCACGAAGTTGACCTTGGTCTCCAGGGTCGAATAGCCGACCCCTGCGGGCAGGGTGGAGTGGGCCGCGCAGCCCGCCGCGCTGTCGATCAGCGTCAGGGCCCAGCCACCATGCACCATGCCGGCGGGATTGAGCAGATGCGGACCCGTGTCGCCCTCGAAGGCCACGAAGCCCTCTCCGACCTCGACCAGTTCGAACGTCAGGCTGTCGGCGATGCTCGCGCCCTTCAGTTGCCCATCGATCACGGCCTGAAGCAGGTCGCGTCCTGTCATGGTGGCAAAGGCGGCAGCGGTGGAGGAGGGCGCGGCGGTCATGTGCCGACTATCGCACTACCGTTTTCAAAAGCAACCCTCTTGGGATCGCCGTATCAGTGAGCTTCGGGCGGCCGTGCCGCAGGATCCAGATATTCGCTCTCGGCGTGCGGCTTGTCGCTCAGAACGAAGCGGCGGTCGCAGTAGCCGCATTCGACGAAGTCGTCCTCGCCCATGTCCATATAGACCAGCGGGTGGCCCAGCGCCCCGCCGCCACCATCGCAAGCCACGCGCTTGGTCGACACGACCAGTTGCTCGGGCGGGGGAACGAGAACGTCGGGATGGCGCGGCGGCATGTCGACCTGACAGGGCTGGATACGGGCTCGGAGTGAACGCGGCGAGTCCTATGCGGACCCGCCGCCAAGGTCAAACCTGCTCGCGAACATCCGGGCCCGTTGTGACCACGGGGGCAGGCTTTCGGCCCATCAGACGGTCCAGCATGGCCTTGCGCTTCTTGAACAGCGTCAGTCCCAGACAGGCTGCGCCGACCCACAGGCCGATCTCGCCGATCACGGCCGCGATACCCGCGATGATCAGGGACTGGGGGGTCGTGAGGGCCTCGGTCTTGCCCAGGATCAGCGCGACGGCCATGTCGCCATAACCGAGGACACAGACGCCCATGGCGGCAAAGCCGATGATGCGGGTGCGGTTGAGAGGCTTCATCATTCGTCTCCGTCAAGGATGCGCTACACAATGACAAGGAAGCTAGACACTTCAGCGGGCGATGTCAAGCGTCATTTACACACCCTCCGGACCTACTCTTTTCGCTCGAGACTTGGCGTGCGGCCGGACAGCCCATACCTATGCCGTCCCGCGCCTCCGCGAGCCTTCCGACAAAGCCGACTTGATGACCGAGACCGACACCCTGCCCGTCAATGCCATCGAGGCGCGCGGGCTGGAAAAGACCTATGCCGGCAACAAGAAGTCGCCGCCCAAGACCGCGCTGAACGGCGTCGATCTGGTCATTCCGCGCGGGTCGATGTTCGGCCTGCTGGGCCCCAACGGCGCGGGAAAGTCCACCCTGATCAACATCCTGGCCGGGATCGTCAACAAGACCGGGGGCACCGCCGCCATCTGGGGCCGCGACATAGACAGCCAGCCGCGCGACGCCCGCGCCGCCCTGGGGGTCGTGCCGCAGGAGATCGTGGCCGACGTCTTCTTCACCCCGCGCGAGGCGCTGGAGGTTCAGGCCGGCTTCTATGGCGTGCCCGCCAATGAACGCCGCAGCGACGAACTGCTGGCTGCGCTCGGCCTGTCGGACAAGGCCCACGCCTATGTGCGGGCGCTGTCGGGCGGGATGAAGCGTCGCCTGATGGTCGCCAAGGCCCTGGTCCACAATCCGCCCATCCTGATCCTGGACGAGCCGACCGCCGGGGTGGACGTCGAGCTGCGCCGCCAGCTCTGGGAATACGTCCGCCGCATCAATGCCGAGGGCGTGACCATCCTTCTGACCACCCACTATCTGGAGGAGGCCCAGGAGCTGTGCGACACCATCGCCATCATGAACCGCGGCTCGGTCGTGGCCTGCGAACCGACGCCGCAGCTTCTGCGACGTCTCGACACCCGCAATGTGGTAGTGACGCCTGAAAACCCGCTGGAAAACCTGCCGGCACTGGACGGGTTCGAGGCTGTCGCTCGGCCCAACGGGTCGTTCTCGGTCAGCTACAAGAAGGGCCAGTCCTCGGTCGAACACGTCCTGGCCGCCGTCCGCGCCGCCGGCGTGACCATCGCCGACATCACCACCGAGGATCCCGATCTGGAAGACGTCTTCCTGGCCCTGACCTATGGCGACGACAACCAGGCCGATCCGACGAGGGACTAGGTTTTAGGTTTTAGGTTCCAGGGAAGAAAGACGGGCCGGACCCCTCCCGGGAACCTGCCCTAAAACCTAGACCCTAGTCCCTAAACCACCATCACCGTGCCGATGAGCAGCCGCGCGCCCGACCGGCCCAAGGTCGCATTGGTCGCGGCCTGAAGCTGGGCGACCAGACGTTCGACGTCCGGGGCCATGCCCGGCAGGGTCGTGGAGGCGACACGCTGGACCACCGTGGCATAGGCGGCGCGCAGGCGCGGCGCGGACTGGGTAGCACGGGTGCGCAGGGCCGCGTCAGATACGTCCAGCCCCAGCTCCACCGACATGATGGCGCGACGCCCGTTCGAGCCGGTGACATTGCCCGTCACAGTCGGCAGGCGAGTGAAGGTGGCTTGGGGGGCGGCCGTATCCTTGCCTCCAGCCGCCGAGGCGGATGGGACAGAGGCAGACACGGCAACGGCTGCTAGGCCGAGAAGGGCGCGACGATCCATGCCCGAACCCTCGCACAGCGCGCTTAAGGTCCGGTTACGCGGCCTGCGTCTGTGATGGGGCGATCTGCGGGGCCATCGGCTTCAGGTCCAGCAGGGCGAACAGCTGAGCATCCTCGTCCTGCTCCGGATTGGGCGTGGTCAGCAGCTTGCCGCCGACGAAGATGGAGTTGGCTCCGGCCAGGAAGCACAGCGCCTGCATCTCCGGGCTCATCGTCTCGCGCCCGGCCGACAGACGGACCATGGCGCGGGGACAGACCAGCCTCGCCACTGCGACGGTGCGCACGAACTCGATCGGATCGATCTCTCCCTCACGCCTGACCCGATCGCCCAGCGGCGTGCCCGTCACCGGCACCAGGGCATTGACCGGCAGGCTGTCGGGATGCACCGGCAGGGTCGCCAGCGCATGCAGCAGGCCCGCCCGATCTCGGCGGCTCTCGCCCATACCCACGATGCCGCCGCAACAGGTCGACATGCCCGCATCGCGCACATGCTTCAGCGTATCCAGCCGGTCGTCATAGGTCCGGGTCGTCACCACCTCGGCGTAATACTCCGGGCCGGTGTCCAGGTTGTGATTGTAGTAGTCCAGCCCGGCGTCCTTCAGCTGGCGCGCCTGATCCGCCGTCAGCATGCCCAGGGTGGCGCAGGTTTCCAGCCCCAGGGCCTTCACGCCCGAGATCATCGCTGCCAGTTTCGGCGTGTCGCGATCCTTCAGCTCGCGCCAGGCCGCTCCCATGCAGAAGCGCGAGGCCCCGCCCGCCTTGGCCGCCATCGCCTCGGCCAGGACGCTGGTCGTGTCCATCAGCTTTTCGGCCTTCAGCCCTGTCTGGAAACTGGCGGACTGGGAGCAGTAGCCGCAGTTCTCGGCACAGCCGCCGGTCTTGATCGACAGCAGCTGCGACTTCTGCACCTCGGATGGATCGAACCAGGCGCGGTGAACCGTCGCGGCCTCAAACACCAGTTCCATGAAGGGCCGGGCGAACAGCGCCTCGACCTCCTCCAGCGTCCAGTCGTTGCGGGGCGTGGCCATAGTGGTCGCAGTCGCTTGGGTCATGGCCGCTGATTAGCGCCGCCTGTCCGTGCCGCCAAGCTGTTACACAGGCCGCACCATCGCCAAACACATAAAGACATCCTTATGTGTTTCTTGCCGCGAGAGGGTGGGCAGTCTATATGCGCCGCAACTCTTATCGACCGGACCCCGCCCATGACCGACTACATCGTACGCGACATCTCCCTGGCCCCCTTCGGCAACAAGGAGATCGCGATCGCGGAAACCGAAATGCCCGGCCTGATGGCCCTGCGCGAAGAGTTCGGTCCGTCGCAGATCCTGAAGGGCGCACGCATCGCCGGCAGCCTGCACATGACCATCCAGACCGCCGTGCTGATCCAGACACTGGAAGCGCTGGGCGCCGAGGTTCGCTGGGCGTCTTGCAACATCTATTCGACCCAGGATCACGCCGCCGCCGCCATCGCCGCCAACGGCACGCCGGTGTTCGCCACCAAGGGCGAGACGCTGGAAGAGTACTGGGACTATGCCCACAAGATCTTCGAATGGGCCGACGGCGGCTATCCGAACCTGATCCTGGACGACGGCGGCGACGCGACCCTGCTGTGCGTTCTGGGCCCGAAGGCCGAGCAGGACATCAGCGTTCTGGACAACCCGCAGAACGAGGAAGAGGAAGCCCTGTTCGCCGTCATGAAGCGGTACCTGAAGGAGAAGCCCGGCTTCTATTCGGCCATTCGCGACGCCATCGGCGGCGTGTCCGAAGAGACCACCACCGGCGTCCACCGCCTGTATGAAATGGCCAAGAAGGGCGACCTGCCGTTCCCCGCCATCAACGTCAACGACAGCGTTACCAAGTCCAAGTTCGACAACCTGTACGGCTGCCGCGAAAGCCTGGTCGACGCCATCCGTCGCGGCACCGACGTCATGCTGTCGGGCAAGGTCGCCGTGGTCTGCGGCTACGGCGACGTGGGCAAGGGCTCGGCGGCCTCGCTGCGCCAGGGCGGTGCCCGCGTGATCGTGACAGAGATCGACCCCATCTGCGCCCTGCAGGCCGCGATGGAAGGCTATGATGTCCAGACCCTCGACGACGTCGCCGACAAGGCCGACATCTTCGTGACCGCCACGGGCAACAAGGATGTCATCACCGTCGATCACATGCGGGCGATGCGTCACAACGCCATCGTCTGCAACATCGGCCACTTCGACAGCGAGATTCAGGTCGCCGGCCTGAAGAACATGAAGTGGGACGAGATCAAGCCCCAGGTCGACCACGTCGAATTCCCGGACGGCAAGAAGATCATCCTGCTGTCCAAGGGCCGTCTGGTGAACCTGGGTAATGCCACGGGCCACCCGTCGTTCGTGATGAGCGCCAGCTTCACCAACCAGACCCTGGCCCAGATCGAGCTGTGGACCAACAAGGCCAAGTACGACAACCAGGTCTATGTCCTGCCCAAACACCTGGATGAGAAGGTCGCCATGCTGCACCTGGGCAAGCTGGGGGCCAAGCTGACGACCCTGTCCAAGGAACAGGCCGACTATATCTCGGTCCCGACCGAGGGTCCGTTCAAGCCGGATCACTATCGGTACTAAGGGAGCTACCGCTCGACATTCCTTGAGCGCGGTTTGAATAGAAGATTTGGGCCGGGAGCTATGCTTCCGGCCCTTGCCGTATCAGGCGGCCATGATCGACTGGCCCAGGTCCTGATTGCGATCTGCCAGACCGTTCTCGAAGTCCATGAAGATGTCGATCAACTCCTCGACGCTGACCGGGTTGGCATTGGGCCCGAAGCGGAAGCGCCAGAAGCTGACGACATGCTGGACCGCGCCCAGCTGATCGCCCAGCCTCGCGAACAGGTTCGGAGCCGACAGAAGGAAGTCACGGAACGCATTGGCCCCGCCCTCGACCGAAAGGCCAACATAGGCATCGTCGTAGATTTTCAGCGTGCGGGATACGTCCTCGCAGGTCTTGGAAATCCGTTCGCTGAGAACTTCACGGCCCCGGTCCAGATACTCCTTGGCCGCACGATCGACCTTGCCGATCGGCTTGACCGTGCGCACGGCCTTGGCCACGCCGTCGATCTCGCCGCGCAGGCTGTTCAGCACCCATTTGTAATAGAGGAAGCCCTTCCAGCAGAAGATGCCCTCCTGATAGTCCTCGGGCTCCAGACGCAGGGTGTGACGCAGGGCTTCCATGCGGTCGCCCGGCTCATTGGACAGGATCTTGCCGGCCAGACGTCGCGAGGAGGCGGAGTTGGCGTTCTCTCCGCCCAGGCTGAGCGTCACCAGCGGGCGGATTTCCTCCTCCACGAAATGGATCATCCGCGCCATGTCGGATTCGCTGATGGCCAGATAGCAGGGGGCGGGTTCCACGCCGTTTCGCTTCAACTGCTCGCGCAGCAGGAACGGGTCCAGCGAGGGCAAACGGTCCAGCAGACGCAGCACAGCAATGTCCGGATGATCGTGCTCCATGCCGAAGGCTTCCTTCAGCAGGCGCTCGAAATGGCGCTGGCCCACGAACAGGAAGCGTCCGCCGGTCCGCAGGTCGTTGGTGTCGATCGGTATGACGATCTTGGTCGCCACCTGCCGCTTGATCGGAAAGGCGTCCAGTTCATCACGCCGCAAACGGTGCTTGATGATCATCGACCGGTTCAGGGCAGGCGTCCGGAACATGGGCTTTTCAGCCCATTCCTCGGTGTCGCCGTGCTCCTTGTAGACGTTCAGCAGATTCAGCACGCGCGCCGTCGACGCCGAGGAGCGCAGGTGAACCAGATTGCGGACAGAGCGGTCGGTCATAGGATTCCTTGGAAGAACCCCGTTTCTCAGAAAAAGATGACCATGCCCTTAGCGAAGCGTCACCATTCGCATTGACCCGTGCGTCAAAACGTCATGGCCACCGACATCCACAGGCGGCGCGGCTCCTGATTATTGGCATACTCCGGCGTGTAAACGACCGGCGTGCCATAGGGCAGCAGGCTGACGAAATCGGTGTCGAACAGGTTGTAGATCGCCGCATTGACCGTGACGCGGTCCGTCACGTCATACGATCCGCCCAGGTGGAACAGGCTGTAGGCCTCATAGTCGCCCCAGGCGTCCCGCGCCGCGCCGACGCCCCGGAACCGCTCGGACCGGTACTCGCCGCGCAGCCAAAGGCCCAGCCGGTCTGTCGCGGCCCAGCGCAGATTGGCGTTCAGCATATGCTCGGGCGTGTCGGTCAGGGGCAGGCCTGCGGCCGACCCCGATTTCTGCTCGCTGTAGGTATAGGTATAGTTGCCTTGCAAGCTCCAGTCGGTGGCGAACCGCCAGCGGGCGGAGACTTCCAGCCCTCGCGTCTCCGCCTCGTCGATATTCACGCTCTGACCGAAGGTGGCGAAGGTCGGCCAGAAGCCGACATCGACACAGCCCGTGGTCGGATAACCGCCCGCCGCATACTGGGCCGCCGTCAGGCCGAAGGTGCAGTTGGCCACCGGCGTGCCGGTCGCGATCTTGTCGTCGAACTGGTTGTGGAACAGGGTCGCACTGGCCCGCAGCGCCCCGCCGTTGTCATAGAAGACCGCGACTTCGGTCGAGGTGGACGTCTCCGGCATCAGGCCGGGCGAACCCAGCAGCGGCAGCCGACCCTGCTGGCCAAAGCCGTTGATGCCGCTGGCCAGCTGCTCCAGCCGCGGCGTCTTGAACCCCTGGCTGACCCCGCCCTTGATCGTCCACTCGGGTGTGGCGTTCCAGACCAGATAGGCGCGCGGGCTGAAGTGCGCGCCGAAGACCGAATGGTCGTCGTGCCGCGCGCCCAGGGTCAGGGCCAGGGTGTCGCTGAACCGCCATTCGTCTTCGGCGAACAGGGCCCACTGCTGATGCTCGAAGGTGTCGGGCGCGACGCCGTCCACCATCTGGGCGTCCCAGTACTGACCCCCGACGGTGAAGGTGTGGTTGCGCCACTGGGAATACAGCTTGGTGTCAAAAATGGTATTCTCCGACTCCAGCGTGCGCGGGCCACCGGCCCCGGCTACGCCATTGGGAATGATCCGCCCGATCGTCTCGGTCCGCCCATAGGACAGGTTGGACGACAGCTGGCCGAACGGCAGGCGCCAGTCGTGCGCCAGCGAAGCCTGATCGCGGTTGAACTCCAGGGCATTGGCGTATCCTCCGGCCGTGGTGTTGGTACCCAACTGGCCATTGGTGTTGTCGTACCACTGCCGCGCCACATCGACGTCCAGCCAAAGGTCATGGTCAGGATGCGGCGTCAGGCTCAGCCGCCCGCCCAAGGACCAAATCTCGTTCTCCGTCGAACTGCGTCCAAAGCCCGTGACGGGCGTCTCGACCCCACCCACATTCTCGAACGTCAGGGCCGATTGCTCGCGTGCCGAATAGTTTCCGCGCAGGGACAGGCCCAGCAGATCGGGGACCAGCGGCCCGCTCAGATAGACGTCGCCGCCAAACAGGTCGCCGAAGGCATCGTCACCCTGAAGCGTATAGTTGGCCGTGACTGCACCGCCCCAGACATCGCCGACCTTGCGCGTGATGATGTTGACCACCCCGCCCATAGCGTCCGACCCGTACAGGGTCGAGACCGGCCCGCGCACCACCTCGATCCGGTCGATGGCCGAGACGGGCGGCAGGAAGCTGGTCGAGGTCTCGCCAAAGCCGTTGGGTGTCACGCTGCCCGCCGTATTCTGGCGGCGGCCGTCGATCAGGATCAGGGTGTAGTCCGATCCCATGCCCCGGATGTTGATGGTCTGGCCGCCTGTCTTGCCGACAGGGGCCCCCACGTCCACGCCTTCGACACTCGTCAGGATTTCGGCGATCGAGGTGGCGCGCGTTTCTTCGATCTCGGCCCGGGGAATGACGCTGATCGAGGCCGGGGCCTGGGTGATGCGCTGCTCGAAGCCTGAGGCCGTAACGACCACGTCCTCCAGCCGAGTCGGCTCGTCAGTCGCCACGATCATGCGATCTTGAGCCAGCGCCGGACCTGCCGTCACCAGCAGGGCCGCGGAGCAAAGCCAGACGGAACGCGTGGCGCGGAGAGAGGAAGCAGACATTCGAAACAGCCCTGTTGATACTTGAGATCGCTTCTCAATATCGAGTCAGCCAGGAATGCAAGAAGTAATTGCGAACCTGTCGCAATTCGTCACATGGCGCGCGCCTCTGTCCTATGGCGTCGTGGTCTGGTCCGGCCTAGGTTGCGTGCATGGGCAACGTATTCGACATCCTCATTCTGGCGGCCATCGGTGCCGTGGCGATCACCCTGGGGTTCGGCATCTATTCGCTGTACCGGGGCGGCGACTATGCGCGATCCAACTCCAACAAGCTGATGCGGCTGCGCGTGGCCTTGCAGGCCCTGGCCGTCGTGCTTCTGGTCACCGGCATGTGGTGGAAATCCACCTACGGGGCCTGAGCCCATGGTCGTTCTGAACCGCATCTACACCCGGACCGGCGACGAAGGGCAGACCGGGCTGGCCTCCGGCGCGCGGGTTTCCAAGAGCGACGCCCGGGTCGAGGCCTATGGCTGTGTCGACGAACTGAATGCCGTCATCGGTGTCGCTCGTCTGCATTCGGGCCAGAACGATCGCATCGACGCCATGCTGGCGCGCATCCAGAATGAACTGTTCGACCTGGGGGCCGATCTGGCTACCCCCCTGGACCCGCCTCCGAAATGGGAGGCCCTGCGGATCATCGACAGCCAGGTCGAGCGGCTGGAAGCCGAGATCGACTGGATGAACGAAAGCCTGAAAGCCCTGGACAGCTTCATCCTGCCGGGCGGCGCGCCCCTGTCGGCGCACCTGCATATGGCCCGCACCGTGGCCCGCCGGGCCGAGCGCGAGGCCATCCGCCTAGTCGAGGCCGGAGAGGCCGTCACCCCCGCTGCCATCCGCTATCTGAACCGCCTGTCCGACCACCTCTTCTGTGCCGCCCGCCGCGCCAATGCCAACGGGGCCGAAGACGTCAAATGGAAGCCGGGCGCGACGCGCTGAGGCGGATCAGTTCTCCAGCGCCTGGCGCTGACGGGCCGTGTCGGCGGCGGCGGCGCGACGTTGGGCCGCAAGCGCGTCCTCGATCTCGACCAGTTCGCGATTCTTCTGGGCCGAGGCGTCGGCGCGGCTCTGATCGATTGGTCGGCCGGTGATGTCGGGCAGGAAGATGGGGGTGACGCATTCGCCGCCCTCCGGATCCCACCACTGACCCTGGGCCTGGCAGCGCTCGTTGGGCTCGGTGACCAGCGCCTTGTAGCCCATCAGGCCGCCCACCCCCACGACGAACAGAACCGCGAACAGGATGCTGAGGCGCTTCATGGTCAGAAGGCGGTTCATGCGCACTTTCCTCATCTTGCGCACGGACTGTTGAGAGCCCTTGACGCTGCGTTACGTTGACAGGCCGTGACAGCCGTTCCATTCCCTGCCCCCATATTCCGGCGAACATATGGACAGCGCAATGAAGGTACTCGTCCCCGTCAAACGGGTGATCGACTATAACGTCAAGGCCCGTGTGAAAGCGGACCAGACCGGCGTCGATCTGGCCAACGTCAAGATGAGCATGAATCCGTTCGACGAAATCGCCGTCGAAGAGGCCGTGCGCATGAAGGAAGGCAAGGAGCATCACGCGGCCGGAACGGTGACCGAGATCGTCGTCGTCTCCATCGGCGTGCAGCAGGCCCAGGAAACCATCCGCACCGCCCTGGCCATGGGCGCGGATCGCGGCATCCTGATCCAGTCCGATGCCGACCTGGAGCCTCTGGCCGTCGCCAAGCTGCTGAAAGCCGTGGTCGAGGAAGAAAAGCCGGATCTGGTCCTGCTGGGCAAGCAGTCGATCGACGGCGACAACAATGCGGTGGGCCAGATGCTGGCCGCCCTGCTGGACTGGCCCCAGGCCACTTTCGCCAGCAAGATTGTCATCGCCGACAACACCGCCACCGTGACTCGTGAAGTCGACGGCGGCCTGCAGACCCTGGCGGCCCCATTGCCCGCCGTCGTGTCGGTGGACCTGCGCCTGAACACGCCGCGCTACGCCAGCCTGCCCAACATCATGAAGGCCAAGAAGAAGGAGATCGCCATGAAGGCGGTCGCCGACTACGGCGTCGACACCGCGCCGCGCCTGAAGGTGGTCAAGGTCACCGCCCCGGCCCAGCGCAGCGCCGGCATCAAGGTGGCCGACGCCGCCGAACTGGTTTCCAAGCTCAAGACTGCGGGGGTCCTGTAAATGGCCGTTCTCGTCATCGCCGATCACGACGGTACCGCCGTGCGTGACACCACCCACAAGACCGTGACCGCCGCCCTCGCCCTGGGCGGCGACGTCGACATCCTGGTCGTCGGCCAGGGCGCGAAAGCCGCCGCCGACAGCGCCGCCGCCATCGCGGGCGTCCGCAAGGTCCTGCTGGCCGAAAGCGCCGGCCTGGGCCATCAGCTAGCCGAGGCGGTCGAGGCCACGGTCGTCGGTCTGGCCGGCGGCTATGACGCCGTCCTGTCGCCCGCCACCACGGACGGCAAGAACTTCATGCCGCGCATCGCCGCCAAGCTGGACGTCGCCCCGATCTCCGACATCGTCGAGGTCGTCTCCGCCGACACCTTCGTGCGCCCCATTTATGCGGGCAATGCGCTGGAGACGATCCAGTCGTCCGACGCCAAGAAGGTCATCACCGTGCGCCCGACGGCCTTCACCGCCGCAGCCGAAGGCGGCTCCGCTTCGGTCGAGACCGCCTCCGGCTCCGACGTGACCAAGGCCAGCTTCGTCTCCGAGGAAATGGTCAAGTCCGACCGTCCGGACCTGGGTGCCGCCAAGATCGTCGTCTCCGGCGGCCGCGCCCTGGGCTCCGCCGAAGAGTTCCACGCCGTCATGGACCCCCTGGCCGACAAGCTGGGTGCCGCTGTCGGAGCCTCGCGCGCCGCCGTCGACGCCGGCTACGCCCCCAACGACTATCAGGTCGGCCAGACCGGCAAGGTCGTCGCGCCTGCCCTCTACATCGCCATCGGCATCTCGGGCGCCATCCAGCATCTGGCCGGCATGAAGGACTCCAAGGTGATCGTCGCCATCAACAAGGACGCCGACGCCCCGATCTTCCAGGTCGCCGACTATGGCCTAGTCGCCGACTACAAGACCGCCGTGCCGGAGCTGATGACGGCGCTGGGCTGACCGGATTTCCTCGCGCCTTCGGATGATTTCCCGATTGCGCGAGGAATGATGACGCGGGGGCTTTACGACGGCCCCCGCAGTGTCTTCTATGCGCCCCGTTCAGCGCCTCCAAGGGGTGGCGCGCGGGGAGCGTTCCGAATGAAGATCGATCGCATGCGGGGCGTCAGCCTTGCGGTACTGGCTGCCATCGGCCTGGGCCTTTCGGCCTGCGCCACCACCGGTGACGACAGCACGGACACCAACGGCTCGTCCGACCGTGCCGAGCGGGCCCCGCTGGCCACCGGGCTGGATGTCTCGGCCAATCGCGATCCCTTCCCCTCGACCTATCGCGGCCTGCCGCGCGAGAACATGGCCATCGTCGGCGGCACGGTCTTTGACGGGGCCGGACGCCGGTTCGAGAACGGCGTCGTGGTCATCACGGACGGCCGCGTGGTCGCCGTCGGTGACGCCTCCACCGCCATCCCGGCCGGACACCGCAGCGTGGATGCGCGCGGCCGCTTCGTGACCCCCGGCATCATCGACACCCACAGCCACCTGGGCGTTTATCCCTCGCCCGGCGTGCAGGGCATGAGCGACGGCAACGAGGCGACCAGCCCCAATACCGCACAGGTCTGGGCCGAACACTCCCTGTGGCCCCAGGACCCCGGCTTCAACCATGCACGGGCGGGCGGCATCACCACGCTCCAGATTCTGCCCGGCTCGGCCAATCTGTTCGGCGGGCGGGGCGTGACGGTGCGCAACATCCCCTCGGTCACCATGCAGGGCATGAAGATGCCGGGCGCGCCCTATGGTCTGAAGATGGCCTGCGGTGAAAACCCCAGCCGCGTCTACGGCAGCCGCAACCAGTCGCCCGCCACCGGCATGGGCAATATGGCCGGCTATCGCGCCGCCTTCATCGCGGCCCGCGACTACAAGGCCAAATGGGACAAGTGGCGCGAGGACGGCGAGGGTTCGCCCCCGACCCGCAACCTTCAGAACGAGACCCTGGTCGGCGTTCTGGACGGCTCCATCCTGGTCCAGAACCACTGCTACCGGGCCGATGAAATGGCCCAGATGGTGGACCTGTCGCGCGAGTTCGGCTTCCGCATCACCGCCTTCCACCACGCCATCGAGGCCTACAAGGTCGCGCCCATGCTGGCCCGCGAAGGCATCTGCGCCGACATGTGGACCGGCTGGTGGGGCTTCAAGATGGAAAGCCTGGACGGGATCGAGGCCAATGCCGCCCTGGTCGATGCGCCCGAGAACGGCTGTGCCGTCATCCACTCCGACGACGCCGAACTGACCCAGCGCCTCAATCAGGAAGCCGCCGCCTCACTGGCCGCCGGCCGCCGCATCGGCATGGACATCTCCGAGGAGCGGGCCATCCGCTGGATCACCCTGAACGCTGCCCGCTCGCTGGGCATCGCCGACCAGACCGGATCGCTGGAGGCGGGCAAGCGCGCCGACGTCGTGATCTGGAGCGCCAATCCGTTCAGCGTCTACGCCCGCGCCGATCAGGTCTTCGTCGACGGCGGTCTGGCCTTCGACCGCATGAACCCGGCCTATCAGCCGGTCTCCGACTATGAACTGGGCCAGCCCGGCTTCGGCCTCTCCGCCGCCAACGTCACGCAGGGAGCCCGCTGATGCGCCTCAGGACCCTCATCCTCGCCGCCGCTTCGGCTGTGGCCATCGCCTCTCCCGCCCTGGCCCAGGAACTGACCGCCATCACCGGCGGCCGCGTCCTGACCGGTTCCTCGGTCATCGAGAACGGCACCGTCGTCATCCAGAACGGCCGGGTCGTTTCGGTCGGCAGCGGAGCCGCCCCCTCGGGTGCCCGCGTCATCGATGCGCGCGGCAAGGTCGTTTCGCCCGGCTTTGTTGCGGTCGATAGCGGCCTGGGCGGCTCGGAAGTGTCCTCGGTCGGCGGCTCGGACGATCTGAGAAACAGCGCCAACTCCATCAGCGCCTCCTTCGACGTCTCCTATGGTCTGGACCCCTGGTCGTTCACCCTGCCGGTCGCCCGTCTGGGCGGTATCACCCGCGCCATCGTCATGCCCAGCCATGCCGGCGGCGGGGGCGGGGGTCACAGCCATGACGACAGCGACTTCGCGGGCGTCGGCCATGCCGGCCTGCAATCGCCCGGCCTGTTCGCCGGCCAGGCCGCGATCATCCACCTGGCGGAAGGCACTGACATTCTGGTCAAGCCGCGCGTGGCCATGGTCGCGCCGTTCGGAGAGGCGGGAGCCGGCATCGTCGGCGGCGCACGCGGGGCCCAGTTCACACAGTTCAAGGAAACCCTGGCCGAGGTTCGCCTCTATGCCCGCAACAAGGCCGCCTATGACCGGGCGGGCCTGCGCGAGCTATCGTTATCCCGCGCCGATCTGGAGGCCCTGATCCCGGTCGCCAATGGCGACATGCCGCTGATCGTCACGGTGCGCCGCGCCGCCGACATCCAGCAGGTCCTGCGTCTGGCCCGCGAAGAGGGCGTCAAGGTCATTCTGGACGGAGCCGAGGAAGCGTGGCTGGTCGCCGACCAGATCGCGTCCGCTGGCGTGCCCGTTCTGCTGAACCCCATCTCCAACCTGCCCGGCAATCTGGAGACGCGCGCCGCGCGGATGCAGAATGCCGCCGCCCTGAACGCCGCGGGCGTGGTCATCGCCATCAAGGGCAATGAGGGCTCGATCCACCGCGCGCGCGAGGCCCGCTACAACGCCGGCAACGCCGTCTCCCACGGCCTGCCTTATGAGGCGGCGATCGCGGCCCTGACGGTCAATCCGGCCCGCATCTTCGGCATGACCGGCCAGTTCGGCGAACTCCGCGCGGGGGCCGCCGCCGATGTCGTCGTCTGGTCCGGCGACCCGCTGGAACCGCTCAGCCTGGCCGAGACCATCTTCGTCAACGGTCAGGAACAGGCGCCGACCAGCCGCCAGTTCCTGCTGCGGGATCGGTATCGGGATGGTGGCGAAGGCGCGATGCCGCCAGCTTACACGCGTTAAGGGCGCTACCTCTCGCGACGCGGTCGCTCGCTGCTTGAGCGCGGAGTGCGCTTGAGCCGCCAGGCCGCGTCGGGTCGGGAGGTCCCGAAGGGCCGACGATCGCAGCCCGACAGGAATGGCAGTAGGCGCGACCTTCGCGCCTACTGGGCGAGCATGCCGCCGTCGATCTTGAACTCGGAACCTGTCACGAACTTGCTCTCGTCCGACGCCAGATACAGCACGCAATAGGCCACATCGTCCGGCTCGCCGATCCGCTTCAGCGGAATGCCCCGCGCCAGCCGCTCGTGCGCCTTGCCCTCGTCGCCACCGGCCATGGCGATGAAGGGATCCAGGATCGGCGTCTTGATGAAGACCGGGTGAACCGAGTTGCAGCGCACGTTCCATTCGGCCTTGGCGGCCTCTAGGGCGATGGTCTTGGAATACATCCACACCGCCGCCTTGGTCGCATTATAGGCCCCCATGCCCGGTGCCGCCGCCAGCCCCGCCACAGACGAGATGTTGACGATCGAGGCCGCGCCCGACGCCCTCAAATGCGGCATGGCATGTTTGCAGCCCAGCATGATGGACTCGATGTTCACGGACTGAACCTTGCGCCAGTTCTCCAGCGTGTCCTGCTCCGACCAGACGAAGGCCCCGCCGATCCCGGCATTGTTGATCAGGATCGACAGCCCGCCCATGTCGGCGACCGCGCGCTCGATGACCGAGACCCAGTCCGTCTCATCGGTCACATCCTGGGCATAGGCGAAGGCCGCGCCTGGCACCTCGCCATTGATCGCCTCGGCCAGCAGCTGGACGCCGTCCAGATTGACGTCGGTCAGGGCGACCTTGGACCCCTCGCGCGCCAGCATCCAGGCCATGGCCGCGCCCAGGCCGCCTGCGGCCCCCGTGATCAGGGCCGCCTTGCCCTCGACCCGGCCCTTGCGTTCAACAGCCATCTATTTCCCTCCCAGGGCGGCGGCGGCTTCGTCGATGAAGCGGGCCATGTCGATGTCGCGCTGGGTCACCCCGCCGGCGTCATGCGTGGTCAGAAGCACGCTCACCCGATTGTAGACATTGGACCATTCAGGATGATGATCGACCTTGTCGGCCAGCAGGGCGACGCGGGTCATGAAGCCGAAGGCCGCGTTGAAGTCGGCGAAGGTCAGCGACCGCGCAATGGCCTCGCGCTCACCCTCGTCCACGCGCCAGAGGGGCAGGCCTTTCAAGGCTTCCGCAGGGTCAATCCGGTTGGTCATGGGCGCTCCTGTTTGGATCAGCCGTATCGCGCCGGACCCGTTGCCACAAGCGGACTTGATACGCGACCACACGGACCGGTGACGCCGCCCTCGCCAGCGGCTACACCGCCTGAATGACCGACGATACCGCCACTGCCCGCAAGACATCCTCATTCGGCTTCCGCGACGTGGACGCGACCGAGAAGGTGCAGATGGTGCGGGGTGTGTTCGACAGCGTCGCCTCAAACTACGACCTGATGAACGACCTGATGAGCGGCGGCGTCCACCGGCTGTGGAAGGACGCAGCCGCGGCCAAGCTGAATCCCCGCCCCGGCGAGGTCATCCTGGACGTCGCGGGCGGCACTGGCGACATGGCGCGGCGTTATTCGAAGATGGCCCGTGCGGCCCAGCAGCGACGCGGTGGCGAGGATGCCCGCGTTATCGTGCTGGACTACAATGCCGAAATGATCATGGCGGGCGTGCACAAGGGCGGCGAGCCCGAGATGTCCTGGTCCGTCGGCGATGCCATGAACCTGCCTTTGCCCGACGCCTCGGTGGATGCCTATTCGATCAGCTTCGGCATCCGCAACGTCGCCGACATCGATCAGGCCCTGCGCGAGGCGCGGCGAGTTCTGAAGCCGGGCGGGCGGTTCCTATGCCTGGAGTTTTCGCGCCCGACGGCCTCGGCGATCCGCAAGGCCTATGACGCCTGGTCCTTCAACGCCATTCCGCGCATCGGCGGCTGGATCGCCAAGGATCGCGACAGCTATCAGTATCTGGTCGAAAGCATCCGTCGCTTCCCCGATCAGGCGACCTTCAAGGCCATGATCGAGACGGCAGGCTTCAGCCGGGTCACCTTGACCAATCTGTCGGGCGGGGTCGCCGCCATTCATCACGGGTGGGCGATCTGACCCGCCGCATCGACGCCGCCACCCCGCCGCCCGCCCCGACCACTCAGCCGGTGCGTCATCCGGTCGAGTCGTCCTTCCGTCTGCTGGGCTGGCTGGCGGTTCTGATCCGCCATGACGCCCTGGTGCCGCGCGAGATCACGCCGCTGCTTCCGCCCTGGGTGCGCTGGATTGCCCATCTTCTGCACATCTTCGCCGGACGCGAAGGCCGCGATGGACGCCCCGGCCAGCGCCTGGGTCGCACCTTCGAACATCTGGGGCCGGTCGCCATCAAACTGGGACAGGTGCTGGCCACGCGCGCCGACATCTTCGGTGTGGAGTTCGCACGCGACCTGGGTCGGCTGAAGGACAATCTGCCGCCCTTTCCGCTGGATCAGGCCCGCCGCGAGGTCGAGCGCTCGCTGGGTCGGCCGGTCGAGAGCCTGTTCACCGACTTCGGCCCTGCCGTCGCCGCCGCCTCCCTGGCCCAGGCCCACCCCGCCTGGCTGGCCGACGGGCGCAAGGTCGCGGTCAAGATCCTGCGTCCCGGCGTGGAGCGCAAGGTCGCCCAGGGTCTGGACGCCATGCGCCTGGCGGCCCGTCTGGCCCACCGGTTCGTGCCGCTGTCGCGCCGCCTGCAGCCCGAAGCCTTCGTCGAGATCATCGCCCGTGCGCTCCAGCTGGAGCTGGACATGCGGCTGGAGGCGGCCGCCGCCTCCGAGATCAAGGAGGTCCTGGCCAAGGATCGCGGCACCGAACTGGGCGGTCATATGGATGCGCCCGCCGTGGTCTGGGACGGCGTCGGCAAGCGCGTCCTGACCATGGAATGGGCACCCGGCAAGGCCATGACCGACCCGACCGCCGTCGAGCAACCGGGCCTGGACATCAATGCCCTGGCGGACAATGTCGTGCGCTCCTTCCTGATCCAGGCGCTGGACCACGGGGCCTTCCACGCCGATCTGCACGAGGGCAACCTGTTCTGCCACGCGCCGGCCGAGCTGACCGCCATCGACTTCGGCATCGTAGGGCGGCTGGGTCCGGCCGAGCGGCGCTACCTGGCCGAAATCCTGTGGGGCTTCATCTCCAGAGACTACGACCGCATCAGCCGCGTGCATTTCGAGGCCGGCTATGTGCCCCCCGAACACTCCGTCGAGGCTTTTGCCCAGGCCCTGCGGGCGGTGGGCGAGCCCGTCATCGGCAAGGCCGCGTCGCAGGTGTCCATGGGCCGCTTGCTGGGCCAGTTGTTCGAGATCACCGACCTGTTCGACATGCGCCTGCGCCCCGAACTGATCCTGCTGCAGAAGACGATGGTGTCGGTCGAGGGCGTCGCCCGTCGCCTGAATCCCGACCACGACCTGTGGGCCGCCGCCCAGCCCGTGGTCGAACGATGGATCCGCCGCGAGCTGGGGCCGCAGGCTCAGGTGCGCGATGCCGTCACCGAAATCCGCGCCACCCTGAAGGCGGCGTCGCGTCTGGTGCAGAGCCCGCCCGCCCCCCAGACGATCGTCGTCCGCGAGGCCTACACCCCCGCCTGGCTGATCGTCGGCGTAACCCTGGCTCTGGCGATTTCGGCTGCCGCCCTCGTTCTGTCGCTTTGGCCCGACATCCTTTGAGCCAGATCGAACCTGATCGGGTCGGACGCCGTTCATCCTGAGCAGGATATGGTTCCGGCATAGTTCTGGAGTTCCAATGCCCATGAAGCGTTTTCTGACCATCGCCACCCCGGCCGCTCTCGCCGTAGCCCTGACCCTGCCGTCTGTCGCTGCGGCCCAGGTCGCCGCCGGTACCATGCCCAACACCTTCGACCGCCCCGCAACCGCTGCGCCCCCGTCGCGCCCCGCGCCTCAACCGGCGCAGGCCGCTGCTCCGGCCGCCGCCCCGGCGATGTCGCCGACACCGGCCAATGCGGCGTCCGAAGAGACGCTGCGCACCATTATCGCCAGCCTCCAGGCCGGGACACCGGACTACAGCCTGCTGACTGACGATCTGGCCACCCAGATGCGCACTCAGGCAGAGACTATCGTGCCGATCATACAGGGTTTTGGAGCTATCCAGGCGCTGGATTTCGTCGGCAGCCGCAGTGGCGCGGACCTGTTCGTGGTCAACTTCGCCCAGGCCGAAACCGAATGGATCGTCGGTATTAACGAGAGCGGCAAGGTTGCCGCCCTGCTGTTCCGGCCAGCCGAGGGCTCGGCCACGCCTTCGACGACGCCTCCGTCTGCCCAGTAAGGCGAGACTTCACCGGCTTCGGACTGGCGCTCAGTCGTCAGCGCCCGGACGACCACGCCCGCTTTTGATCGTCGATCGCTTGGCCTTGCCGTCCAGCCTTCGCTCCTTTGAAGCGCGCGTCGGGCGCGTCGGCACGCGATAGGTCGGGGCGACCGACGCCTGATCCACCATCGCCTGCAAGCGGGCGATGGCGTCGGCCCGGTTGCGCTCCTGCGTCCGGAACCGCACGGCGCTGATCAGGATGACCCCGTCCAGCGTCAGCCGACTGCCCGCCAGCTTCATCAGCCGCGCCCGTACCGGCTCGCTCAGCGAGGGCGAGTTGCGGGCGTCGAACCGCATCTGCACGGCGGTCGAGACCTTGTTGACGTTCTGACCGCCCGGTCCGCCGGAGCGGAAGAAGCGGAACTCCAGCTCGCTTTCTGGAATGGTCGTCATCGCGCCACGCGCCGTGCCATGACCACCGCCCGGTCCAGCGCTTGAAGAAAGGCCGAGCGGTCCTTTGGTCCGAACGGCGGCGGCCCACTGGTCGCTACGCCCATGGACCGCAGATGCTCGCCGATCTCCCGCCCTGCCAGGGCCGAGCCGATGGAGTCCGCCGTGAACGGCTGGCCATTCGACTTCAGCGCCTGCGCCCCCGCCTTCAGACAACGATCGGCCAGGGGGATGTCGGAGGTCACCACGATATCGCCCGGTCCGGCGCGTTCGGCGATCCAGTCGTCCGCCACGTCTGGCCCCGCATCGACCATCACCCGCTCGATCCAGCTTTCGCGTGGCGTGTTCACAAACGCATTGGAGACGACGAAGACATGCAGGCCATAGCGGGCCGCGACCCGATACACCTCGTCCTTCACCGGACAGGCATCGGCGTCGATGAAGATGCGCGGATCGCTCATGTTTCGGGGATCAAGTCCACGGGCAAGATCTGGCTGGACAGCAAGGTCTCCATGCCGTGCCAGCGATCCGGACCCTGCTGCTCTACCCACGCCTGAACCACGTCCCGGCCCAGGCCATAGTTGATGATATAGCTGCGATAGGTGTCGATGAAGCGCAGGCGCTGGGCCGCCTTGGCGGGCTCCGTCAGCGTATATTTCACCAGCCGCGCGATCGTCTCCTCACGCCCGACCCGCCCGGCCAGATAGTCGTCGGCGATGGTGTATTCCGCCCGCGCCAGCTGCCGCGTCAGGGCCATCAGCTCGGCCTTGGCCTCGACCGTCGAGGGATCCAACCCGGCAAGCGGGAACAGTACATCGCGCTCGAATGCAGTCGCCTCCTCACCCGGAAACGCCAGGTCGATTCCATAGTTGGCGCTGCCCTCTGCCACGAAGGACATGGGGCTGAACAGCGGATAGACGCTCATCTCCGCCCAGCCCTTCTCGCGCACGAAGGTCCGCTCCAGCAGCGCGTTGTAGACGTGGTGCCCGGGGTAGCCCTCGTGACATCCCAGATCGATCGCCCGCTCCGTATAGATCGGGAAGTCGGCATTGATCTCGATCCGGCTGGCCGCGTCACCGAGATAGTAGTTGTAGCCGGACCAGGGCTTGTCGCCGACGAAGCTCAGGGTGAACCGCTCATTGGCGGGCAGGGCGATATGCTGGACCGTGCGGCGGCGGCACTCGGCGATGGCCGTGTCCATCACGACCTGCAGCCTGTCCTTCGGGATCTGATACTGCGCCTTGAAGGCCGTGACCCGGTCGGTCAGGTCACCCTGCCCCGGCACCAAGGCGTCGATCCGCGCCAGGATCGGGTCGAAGCTGGCCAGCGGTCGCAGTTCGGGCCGGATGCCGAACAGCGCCTCGGCCTCATCGGCGAAACCCAGCTTTTCGCCCGACAGCATGCGGATGCGGGCCGCGGCGGCCCTGGTGTGGGCGATCAGATAGGCCTTCCGTTGGATCACCTCCGGGTCGGTCGGTCGCACGGCCTCCAGATCCGAGACCATCCTGTTCGCCAGCGCCAACAGTTCCGGCAGCGCACGCTTGCCCGCCTTGGCCTCGGCCTGCCATTCCGCCGGTCCATAATAGGCGTCGACATAGCCCGGCTCATGCTCGCCGATCTCGAGGATCAGCCCCACATAGTCCCGCGCCAGCGCACTCATCGTCACCTGTTCGACCAGGGCGGCGCTCATGGGCCCGCCCTCGCCGCCGATGCGCACGCCGGGGCGTTCCGCCTCCGGTGCTGGCGGCAGGATCGAGGCGCAGGCTCCCAGCAGAAGAGCAAAGGCAGGAATCAGACGGCGCATGGCGCTCTCCGGACAGAAATGGCAACGTCGATGGGCCGCACGCTAGGCGTGGCCGTCATGACGCTCAACCCACGGCGAGCCCCACCGTCACGCATTCGGGATTGAGGGCCGCCGCATCCTGCTGTAAGGCCCTTCGTCCGCGCATCGCCGCAAAGACGCACCCGTAGCTCAGCTGGATAGAGCGTTGCCCTCCGAAGGCAAAGGTCACACGTTCGAATCGTGTCGGGTGCGCCATCTTCTCTTGCTCAGGAAACGACCCGCGTGACCGACGCCCCTGCACCCGCGCCTTTCGACCAGCCGCTGGGCCAGCCTGTGGGCCGCGTCATCGCCATGCCGGCGGACACCAATCCCGAGGGTGACATCTTCGGCGGCTGGCTGCTGGCGCACATGGACCTGGCCGGGGCGACCCCGGCATTCGAACTGGCCCAGGGGCGCTGCGCTACAGTGGCCCTGGACGCCATGGTGTTTCACAAGCCGGTGTCGGTGGGCGACGAGGTCTCCATCTATGCCCGTGTGATCAAGACAGGCCGCACCTCGATCCGCGTCCATGTCGAGGCCTGGAAACGCCCGCGCAATCAGGCCCATGCGACCTCGGACCGGGTGACCGAGGGCGTCTTCACCTATGTGGCCATCGATCAGGACCGCAACCCTCGTCCCTTGCCCGGCGTCGTCGCATAACCCAGCGAAACGGTCGGAAATCTTGACCTTTTGCCCCCCACGGCCTACCTGCCGGGCATGGCCATCCGTCGCATCCTCACCATCGACAACGCCGCCGACCTGGCGGTGCTGAAGCAAGTCTCGACCCCCGTCGAGGGACCGATCACCGATGAGGTGCGGACCCTGATGGATGACATGCTGGAGACGATGTACGACGCGCCCGGCATCGGTCTGGCCGCCGTCCAGATCGGTGACACCCGCCGCGTGATCGTGATGGACCTGTCCGACAAGGACGGCGTCGCCTGCGATGACGATCCCGCCGAGATGAGCGAAGAGGACCGCGCCAAATGGGAGGCGGAACGCCGCAACCCGCGCTATTTCGTGAATCCCGAGATCGTGTGGACCTCGGAAGAGACCCTGCCCTACGAAGAGGGCTGCCTGTCCATTCCCGACTATTTCGACGCCGTCGAGCGGCCCGCCCGCGCCCGCATCCGCTATCTGAACTACCAGGGTGAGACGGTCGAGGAAGAGTGCGAGGGCCTGTACGCCGTCTGCATCCAGCATGAGATGGATCATCTGAACGGCGTGCTGTTCATCGACCACCTGTCCCGGCTGAAGCGCGACCGCGCGGTCGCCAAGGTCAAGAAGAACGCAAGGTTGGCTGCCTGATGGCCCGTCTGAAACGCCACCGTGACCGCATCATCGACCCTATGGGTCGCCGCCGCCTGACGCGCAACGAGAAGATCGGCATCGGCAGCCTGGCCACCCTGGTCGGCGTCGCCGCCCTGGGCGTCATCGCCGGCGTGGTGCTGGATCGTCTGCTGGATTTCGACGACGCCCTGGATGCGGGTGGCGAATGGGACGAAGGCGGCGGCGTGTCTACCCGCTGGGAATAGTTAGGTTGCCCGTCGACAACCTGTTCAAGAGCGTGAGCTGATGCGCCTCGCCTTCATGGGTACGCCCGAATTCGCTGTCCCGTCCCTCGCCGAGCTGATCGCCGCCGGGCACGAGATCGTGGCCGTCTATTCCCAGCCGCCCCGACCCAAGGGACGCGGGCAACAGCTGACGCCCTCGCCGGTTCAGGCCTTTGCCGAGGCCATGGGCCTGCCGGTCTTCACGCCCGCCTCCATGAAATCACCTGACGCCATCGCCACCTTCCAGAGCCTGGACCTGGATGCCGCCTGCGTCGTGGCCTATGGCCAGATCCTGAAGCCCGAGGTGCTGGAGGCTCCGCGTCTGGGCTGTTTCAATCTGCATGGCTCCCTGCTGCCGCGCTGGCGCGGGGCCGCCCCGATCCAGCGGGCCATCATGGCCGGCGACCGCCAGACCGGCGTCCAGATCATGCGCATGTCTGAGGGTCTGGACGAGGGGGCCATCCTGCTGTCGGAAGTCATGGACATCCGCCCCGACGACACCGCCGCCAGCCTGTCCGAGCGCATGTCGCACATCGGGGCCGGCCTGTGGCCCCGGGCGCTGGCCGCCATCGAACGCGGCGGCGTCACCGGGACGGAACAGACCGGCGAGCCGACCTATGCCCGCAAGATCACGCCTGCCGAGGCCCGCATCGACTGGTCGCGCTCGGCTGGCGACGTCGATGCCCACATCCGCGGCCTGTCGCCCTTTCCGGGGGCCTGGTTCGAGGTGTCCGGTGCCGACGGGCCGATCCGTATCAAGGCCCTGATGTCCCAGGTCGCCGACGGAAACGCCGCGCCCGGCACGGTTCTGGACGACGCCCTGACCGTCGCCTGCGGCGAGGGCGCGGTAAGCCTGACCCGCGTCCAGCGCGCGGGCAAGGCGGCTCAGTCGGCGCAGGAGATGCTCAGAGGGCTGGCGCTCCCATCCGGCACCGTCCTGTCCTCAAGCGGCGAGCGCTAGGACACACCCCCCCATGCCCCGCTATCGGCTGACCCTCGAATACGACGGCTCGGGCTATAACGGCTTTCAGGCCCAGGCCGATCAGCCGACGGTGCAGGGCGCCGTCGAGACCGCCATCACCGCCTTTTGCGGCGAGGCCGTGCGACTGGCAGCGGCGGGCCGGACCGATACGGGTGTCCATGCCACGGG
Organism: Brevundimonas sp. DW-iso22; assembly: GCF_058725425.1. Classification (NCBI taxonomy): domain Bacteria; kingdom Pseudomonadati; phylum Pseudomonadota; class Alphaproteobacteria; order Caulobacterales; family Caulobacteraceae; genus Brevundimonas; species Brevundimonas sp. DW-iso22. Next base: position 228,356 of record NZ_JBZXEB010000003.1, read on the forward strand.
TCAGGTTATCAGCTTCGACCTCGACAAGGCCTGGCCCGCGTCCACCGTCATGAATGCCCTGAACGCCCATATGGTCGAGGAGGCCGTGTCGGTTCTGGACTGCGTGACGGTGGACGACGACTGGCATGCCCGCTTTTCCGCGACGGGGCGGCGCTATCTGTATCGCATCCTCAACCGGCCCGGCCGCCCGGCGCTGGACCGGGGCCGCGTCTGGCATGTGAAACAGCCCTTGGGAGTCGAGGCCATGCAGGCGGCGGCCCGGGCCCTGGTCGGGCTGCACGACTTCACCACCTTCCGCGATGTGAACTGCCAGTCGAAGTCGCCGGAGAAGACGCTGGACGTCGCCCGCGTCACTCGCGTCGGTGACGAGGTTCACCTGATCTTCGAGGCCCGCAGCTTCCTGCATCGACAGGTGCGGTCGATGACGGGATCATTGGTCCAGGTCGGCCTGGGCCGCTGGACCCCCGACGACCTGAAGGCCGCTCTGGAGGCCCGCGACCGCGCCGCCTGCGGGCCGGTGGCACCGTCGACGGGGCTGTATCTGACCGGCGTCGAATACGCCGGGGACTCCTAGCGCTTCAGGAAGCCGCCGATCATGTCGCCCAGACCGCCGGGCAGGCTGTCCAGAAGGCCGTCGGCCCCGGACGCGTCGCCGCCGGGCGTCAGACGATCCACCGCCTCGGGCAACAGCCCCGCCAGCGTCTCGCTGGCCTGATCGGTGGAGATGCCCAGCTTTGCTGCCAGATCGGCGATCGGCCCACTGCCCAGCACCTGCTGGATCTGTTCGGCGGAGATGTTGGCGTTGGGTCCGGTACCGATCCAGGAGCCGACGGTGTCGCCCATCCCGGCCTGGGTGAATTTCTCGACCAGGCCGCCGACCCCGCCCTGACCCTTCAGCAGCTCGGCGATGCCGCCACCGGCATCCTTGCCGAGATTGCCCAGAACACTGTCCAGAATACCCATTGTCCGTCTCCCTCTGTGGTGTGACGCCAGCGTCGCATGGCCACGCTAAGCCCGGATGACGGCCCGCGCACACGAAAAAGCCCGCCGGAGACCGGCGGGCTTCGTCATTCAGGTCTGGAATGACCCTTAGTTCTTGGCCTGCTCGGCACCCGAGGACACGGCCTGGCCGGCGGCCGAAACGTCACGGCCCACGCCCGACACGGTGTTGCAGGCCGAAACGGCCAGGGCGGCGGCGACGATGGACAGAGCGATGATCTTTTTCATGGGAAATCCCCTTCACTGGTGTTGAACCTGCGCCGTAACGCCAAGCGTGGCCATTCGGTTGCATGGCCAGCGACGCAGGTGATCTGCTAAGCGACGCCTCATGACCCAAGCCGCCAACACCGCCGCCCGCCGCCTTGTCGAAACCCTGGTGATGAATGGTGTCACCCGCGTCTTCTGCGTGCCGGGCGAGAGCTATCTGGCCGTGCTGGATGCCCTGGCGGACGTGCGCGACACGATCCAGGTCATCGCCTGCCGTCATGAGGCCGGGGCCGCCAACATGGCCGAGGCCTATGGCAAGCTGACCGGCAAGCCCGGCGTCTGCATGGTCACGCGTGGGCCCGGTGCGACCCATGCCTCCATCGGCGTGCATACGGCGCATCAGGACTCCACGCCGATGATCCTGTTCGTCGGCCAGATCGCGCTGTCGGACCGCGGGCGCGGCGCTTTCCAAGAGGTCGACTACCGCGAGGTCTTCGGCGGCCTGGCCAAATGGGCGACCGAGATCGAAAGCCCGGACCGCACCGTCGAGGTGGTCGAGCGCGCCTTCGCCACCGCCCAGCAGGGCCGGATGGGGCCGGTGGTCATCGCTCTGCCCGAAGACATCCTGCACGAGGACGGCGGTCCCGCGCCCATCCGCCCCGTGGTGCCCGCCCGTGCGGCACTGGACCCGGCCTTCGTCGAAGCCGTGCGCGAACGCCTGTCGAAGGCCGAGCGTCCCCTGCTGGTCCTGGGCGGGTCGGGCTGGACAGAGGAGGCCGCCGCCGCCATCGGCGACTGGTCGGAAAGGCTGGGCCTGCCGGTCAGCCTGTCGTTCCGGCGCAAGGACATCCTGTCGAACGCGCGGCCCAACTATGCGGGCGATCTGGGCCTGGGCTGCAATCCCGAACTGATGAAGCGGGCGAAGGACGCGGACCTTCTGATCGCCATCGGGGCCCGGCTGGGCGAAAATCCCACCCAGGGCTACACCCTGTTCGACCGGGCCCGCACGGCAGAGACGCTGGTTCACATCCATCCCGGGGCCGAGGAACTGGGCCGCGTCTGGACACCGTTGCTCAGCGCGACGGCCGACAATTCCCTGGCCGCCCACGCCCTGTCCACCATCGACCCGGGCCGCACCTGGCACGACCAGGCCAGGGCGGCCCACGATCACTATCAGGCCTTCTCGACCCCCGTGCCGGTCACCGGTGCGGTGAACATGAGCGAGTGCATGGCCCATCTGGGCCAGGCCCTGCCGCCGACCGCCATCGTCACCAACGGGGCCGGGAACTTCGCCGCCTGGCTGCACCGCTTCTATCGCCACCGCGCCTGCCGCACCCAGCTGGCGCCGACGTCGGGGGCCATGGGCTATGGCTATCCGGCGGCGCTGGCGGCCAAGAGCCTGCATCCCGACCGCGAGGTCATCTGCGTCGCCGGCGACGGCGACTATCTGATGACCGGTCAAGAGCTGGCCACCGCCGTCCAGTATGGCATCAACGCCGTCGTCATCGTCGTCGACAACGGCACCTATGGCACCATCCGCATGCATCAGGAGGGGCACTATCCCGGGGCCGACCGCGTCATCGCCACCGACCTGAAGAACCCGGACTTCGTCAAATATGCCGAGGCCTTCGGTGCCTTCGGCATCCGCTGCGAGCGCACCGAGGACTTCCCCGCCGCCCTGGACGCCGCCCGCGAGGCAGGCCGCCCCGCATTGCTTCACCTGATCACTTCGGCCGAGGACATCGCCCCCAACCGCACGATCACGGGCCTGCGGGCGAAGTAGCGGCAAACGGGCGATGACGGCGGCGATCTGCCCGCCTATGTTCGCCGCATGACCGACGCTGCGCCCGAAACTACAGACCGCCCCCTCACCCAGGACGGCCCGCCGCTGCGGCTGTGGATGATCGACGCCTCGGCCTATATCTTCCGCGCCTATCACGCCCTGCCGCCCCTGACGCGCAAGTCGGACGGCCTGCCGGTCGGGGCGGTCCAGGGCTATTGCAACATGCTGTGGAAGCTGTTGCAGGACATGAAGGGATCGGACGGCCCGACCCATCTGGTGGCCATCTTCGACCATTCGGAAAAGACCTTCCGCAACGATCTGTATGATCAGTACAAGGCCAACCGCAGCGCCCCGCCCGAGGACCTGATCCCCCAGTTCCCGCTGGTGCGCGAGGCGACGGCGGCGTTCGGCGTCGCCTGTCTGGAGCTGCCCGGCTATGAGGCTGATGACCTGATCGCCACCTATGCCTGCAAGGCGCGCGACGCGGGCGGCGAGGCGGTGATCGTCTCCTCCGACAAGGACCTGATGCAGTTGATCGGCGGCGGCGTCGTCATGTGGGACCCGATGAAGGACCGCCGCCTGGCCGAGGACGCGGTCATGGAGAAGTTCGGCGTCCTGCCCGAGAAGATGGTCGATCTTCAGGCCCTGATCGGCGACAGCGTCGACAACGTCCCCGGCGCCCCCGGCATTGGCCCCAAGACGGCGGCCCAGCTGATGGACGAATACGGCGACCTCGACACCCTGCTGGAGCGCGCCGGCGAGATCAAACAGCCCAAACGGCGCGAGACCCTGATCAATTTCAAGGACCAGATCCTGCTCAGCCGCGAACTGGTGCGCCTGACCTGCGATGCCCCCGCGCCCGAGCCCATCGACGACTTCGTCGTGCGCCATCCCGACCCCCAGGTTCTGGGCGATTTCCTGGACCAGATGGAGTTCCGCAGCCTTCGCAACCGCGTCGGCGACGGCGTGGCCCCGGCCAAGGACGGCACCGCCTTCGTGGTCCGCCCCAAACCCCTGACCGCCCCGGTCATGACGCCCCGCTATGCGCCGAAGGAGGCCACCACCCCCGTCGCCGACCAGACCTTCGACCTGGACGCCTATGTCTGCATCCAGACGCTCGAGGCGCTGGACGCCTTCATCGCCCGGGCGACCGAGGCGGGCATCGTCGGCTTCGACACCGAGACCTCGGCCCTGTCCGCCACCCATGCCGGCCTGTGCGGCATCTCCCTGGCCATCGGGCCCAATGACGCCTGCTACATCCCCCTGACGCACGAGGCCGAGCCGACGGCCAGCGCGGGCGGGCTGGATTTCGGCGGCACCGACAACGACGCCGCCTGCGCCCCCGTCCCGACCCAGATCGACAAGCCAACCGCCCTGGCCCGGCTCAAGGTCCTTCTGGAGGACCCCGGCGTGCTGAAGGTCGTCCAGAACGGCAAATACGACCTGGCCGTCATGGCCCAGCGGGGCATCCGCGTGGCCCCCATCGACGACACCATGCTGATCTCCTATGTGCTGGAGGGCGGGCTGCACGGCCACGGCATGGACGAGCTGGCGCGGCTGCACCTGGGCCACGACCCCATCCCGTTCAAACAGGTGGCGGGCACCGGCAAGAGCCAGAAATCCTTCCGCCACGTCGATCTGGTCCCCGCCACCCGCTATGCCGCCGAGGATGCGGACGTCACCCTGCGCCTGTGGCACATCTTGAAACCCCGCCTGGCCGAGGAAGGCCTGGTCACCGTCTATGAGACGCTGGAGCGCGGCATGCCCGCCGTCCTGGCCGACATGGAGCGGGCCGGCATCCGCGTCGACCCCGACCGCCTGAAGCGGCTGTCCAGCGAGTTCGGCCTGCGCATGGCCGAGCTGGAGACCCAGGCCCATCAGATCGCCGGCCGCCCCTTCAACATCGGCAGCCCCAAACAGATCGGCGACATCCTGTTCGGAGAGCTGAACCTGTCCGGCGGCAAGAAGACCGCCAGTGGCCAGTGGGAGACCGGCGCCGCCACCCTGGAGACCCTCGCCCTCACCCACGACCTGCCCCGCGTCCTGCTGGACTGGCGCCAGCTGTCCAAGCTGAAGGGCACCTATACCGACGCCCTGATCGAGGCGGCGGACAAGACCACCGACCGCGTCCACACCAGCTACCAGCTGGCCGCCGCCACCACCGGCCGCCTGGCCTCCAGCGACCCGAACCTTCAGAACATCCCCATCCGTACCGAGACCGGCCGCCAGATCCGCCAGGCCTTCATCGCCTCGCCCGGCCATGTGCTGATCAGCGCCGACTACAGCCAGATCGAGCTGCGCCTGCTGGCCCACATCGGCGACATTCCGGAGCTCAAGCGCGCCTTCGCCGCCGGCATCGACATCCACACCGCCACGGCCAGCGAGATGTTCGGCGTCCCCGTCGACCAGATGGACCCCGAGACCCGCCGCCGCGCCAAGGCCATCAACTTCGGCATCGTCTACGGCATCTCTGCCTTCGGCCTGGCCAATCAGCTGAACATCGACCAGGGCGAGGCCGGGGCCTACATCAAGACCTATTTCGAACGCTTCCCCGGCATCCGCACCTATATGGATGCGACCAAGGCCCTGGTGCGGGAAACCGGCACGGTCTCCACCGTCTTCGGCCGCCGCATCCACATCCCGGCCATCCAGTCCAAATCCGCCGCCGAGCGCCAGTTCGGCGAACGCGCCGCCATCAACGCCCCCATCCAGGGTGCCGCCGCCGACATCATCCGCCGCGCCATGATGCGCATGCCCGGGGCCCTGGCCGACGCAGGCCTGAGCACCCGCATGCTGCTCCAGGTCCACGACGAACTGGTCTTCGAGGCCCCCGAAGCCGAGGCCGACCGCGCCATCACCGTGATCAAGCGGGTGATGGAAAAGGCGGCGGAACCGGCCGTGGCGCTATCCGTGCCGCTGGTGGTCGAGGCGCGGGCGGCGGCGAACTGGGACGAGGCGCACTAGGGGGACAAGGCGGTCTTTCTTAGAGGGGCAAAAGGCGCCTGAGCCATGCAAGGGCCCGCCTCCACCAAGCCGCCCCGACTGTCTCCGTGGACATATGCCGCGCAATCTGACGCTTCATGATCGCGTTGGTGCTGAATTGGCTGAAAGGAGGCAGCATCTCCACGGTCCCTGCTGTGACCCAGAAGTGTGATAGACACGGAGCATCAAATACGCCGATGGATGGGGTAATCGTCGCGAAGCCCCCTTCGTCGAAGACTTGATGGCTATCGGGGACGAGCAGACTAATGCGATGGCCGCAGCCGCAGGCGCAGAGTAGAGCGGCCAACTCGAAATCCTCGTTATGATAGACGACTCCCGCCAAAAGACTTTCTGGAGTGCGATCAACACGTTGATATCGATATTTCATTTTGGCTTCAGGGGGTCGAGTTCAAATGTAGTAGTTTCGAAGGTTAAAGAGATCATCTCTTCATCGCGAGCATAGATTCCGAAGTGCTGTTTGAAGCGAATAACGGCCAAGCTGGCGTTAAGGGCATTCATCTCCGCGATCTGGCCTTGCTTGCGATACTCACCACCTTCAGGATCGCCGCCAGGAAGATGAACCGTCCCAGCCGCCTGGTCGAAGGCGTTGCGATCGACACCTGTGATACGGACTACACCGTTAAGGCCGCCGAGCACTCGGTTTAGCCCCATCCCGCAATCCACGAAGGGAATTCCACGGGCGGTCAACCAGTCAGCGATCAGTAGGCGCGATGGGCCGTCGTCAACCGCGACAAACACGAAATGATAGGCTGCCAACTGATCTATATTTTCAGTTGTGATGCGTTGTTCGAATGGTTTTATGTTCGAGTGCCAGTTTCCATACTGTTGAGCGAGTGCGTTTACCTTTTCGATTCCCATTTCCATCGGAATGTAGCCCGGCATTCGGAATACTGTGTGTACATGCATGGTGTCGGCATCGAACAGAGCGATTTCTGCCAAGTGCGTGCGTGCGATGAAATCTAGGATGTACGCACCTGTTCCACCCAGTCCGATAATCGCCACGCGCTTGCCCTCAAGGGCGGCGGACAAATCGTTCATGTGATACCGGGCTGACATCGTATCTGGGAGTCGAAGTGGCGTACCTCGTTGCGCCGCCTTGACTTCAATTCCCCTAAGCGGAGTGGCGTCCGGGTATGCATCCATTGCAGGTGCCGTTATTGTATCGATGTAGGTGCGGACCTTCTCTTCGAAGGACGCGTACGCACGCATCTCGTTGCCCAGCATCAGCTTGTAGGAAAAGGAGCGGTCGACCTTAAAGTGGTTGGCGATCTGGACTTGGTCTGGCCCCCCGCCCAGTCTTAGCGGACGACCATTCCGAGCATGAGGCAAGCCACCTCGGAACCACGCTTGGTGATTGCTAGGCGGATCGATCACGTTGTTTGGGCGCAAGTCGACAGGGCTAGCCCAGTCGCCGTGCTGAAGCCCCCCAGCGGCATCGAGGTAGGGCAGCCCGTAGATGACAAGGTAGTTGCCTACGAAATCTACGTGAAAGCCCTGATCCTCGAGCTCTTGGATGAAGGGATTACGACTCGCCAGTTCCTGATACACGGAAGCGCATCCCATTCTTGATTGCCACTTGAGCGCCAGGGGAGAGCGTACCCTTGATGTTTTCCGGCGGACCCTTCGAATATTTGACGAGGTACTCGGCCGCCTGAGCGTTACCGGCACCAAGATAGAGCGCCACGACCTCGTCGTAGGCAATCTTCGGCTTGTCAAACTTGTGCTTGTTTTCGTTCACCCAGATCGACGGAACCTTGGGCTTACGCGTCTTGAACTGTTCCTGACCACGTTCTGCCAGGTTCACCACGCCCGTCTCGTCCACGACCTCGTCCGCAGTGTCCTCTCGTTCGATGATCAGTTCGAGATCATCGCTAACGTCGGCCAGCTTAAGAAGGTCCGATCCTTTGATGGTCGGGAACGGCCACTGCATACTGCGGCCGTCAATGGCGAAGCCATACAGATCCGCACCTTGGATGACGAAGAACTGCTCCGTCCCAGCTGACCCAAGATCGACTAGTTCGGTCGGACGGATCGATTCGATCTCTGTGTTCGGCAAGCGGTGCAATACGAGGAACGCCTCAACGGGGGACCGACCCGCCGCGTTAATGATCTGCGCTCCTGTAACCTTGCGGTCCGAAATTTTCACCGTCCCGAAAGAGAACGTCTCGTCGGAAACCATGAACTGGAAAGTCCCGCCCTTTTTTCCGGCGGACGGTTCGGTATCTGGGTTGGCCATGAGGCGCTCCTGTCATCATCTGTTTCGGCGAGGACATTTGCGCCGTCAGTGTTTGATGACGGCTTTACCGTCTTGTGTCTATGACATTGTCACAAACATTAGTGCGGCAGAATGTCGCACCGCGCATTGCTGCGCGGATGGAATCCGTGACTACTAAGGCAGCTAAAAGGGCTTGTAACGTCCGTACAGGTTGATCAGTCTCAGACTCATTGCGTGCCTGCTCACATCAAATTGCGTAGCGAGCTCGGCGACGCGGCCGTCATCATCCACGGCGTCCTCAGCGTTCAAGTCATTAAGAAATGGCTCTGGCATCAAGAGCGAAGCAGCAAACGTATTAGCTTCGATCTCCTCGATGTTTGTCGCGAGCGAGGATTCGTCGTCGCGGTAGTTGACCCGAAAGTCTTTATCGACGTGGCTCAACAGACCTTCGTGCAGCAGGAAGTGCCCTAGCTCATGGGCAATTGTGAAGCGCCTCCTGGTCGAAGGGTGCTTACTGTTGACGCCGATTGTCGCTCCAGCAGTTCCGCGAACCAACATCCCAGATACTAGACCGAGATCGCCTTGCTTTACCTCTAGCCCTTCGCCTCGTGCGATCGCCTGAACAGGCACGCAAGGGCCAGAGACGCCATGCCTGCCCAATAGCTCTTGAACCGTGGCAGCTATCTTAGAGTAGCGAACTCGCAGGGGCTTGAGGGCCATTTTATGCAGGCATCCGTTTCAGCCTGGACATGTAATCTGCGATTTCATCTGCCGGTGCCGATCGTGCAATGACAGACGTTATATCATCGTCAGGGACGAGTTCGGTTAGACTAGCGTCTAGCGCTCTAGCAAACAGCAAGAGCTGATGGACAAGGACTGCCTGGCGCCCCCGCTCAATATTGGTCACTGAAGTCCGGGATAGGCCTACCTGATCGGCTAACGCTTCCTGCGTGAGGTGCCGCTTTTCCCGAAGAGCGCGGACGCGCTCTCCCAAGGCAATATAGCTGATGTCCACCATGTTTTGATCGTCTACCGCATTGTCCAAATTGTCAATCAGGCAAACATTGCCTGCCGCATGGTCCCTACCCCTCCACCACCTCCCGCACGAACACCGGCCGTCCCTTGACCCAGCGGGCCTGAAAGATCGCCTGGGTTCCCGCGAACGGCGGGCACTGGCTGCGGCTGAGGAAGATGTGCGAGCGGCTGCGTGAGGCGGCGCGGATCAGGGCGACGGTGGGATCGTCCTGGATCGAGATGACATCGAAGATGCCCTCGACAAGGACCGTCCTCAGCCCCGGTTCGGACAGGGCCGGTCCCCGGGGCACCGGCGGATGGCGCAGCGGCAGGGGCCGGTGATCGGGCAGATTCACGCGCAGGTGCATTCTTTTTGGTCGCTACCGCTCGCCGCGCGGCGGCTCGCTGCTTGAGCGAGGGGTTGGCCCCTAACGCCCGGCCTGCGGGGCCTCGCGGCCCGGACGGTGGATGCCCACGCGCCGCAGTTCGATCCCGGCGGCCTGTTGCAGGATCAGGCCGGGCGACAGGCGCTCAATCTCTGACAGCAGGGTGCGGATGCCGGCGCGGCCGTCGGCGCTGGTCAGGTCCAGGCCCTGAAGCGAGGCCAGCAGGTCGGGGGCGGGATTGGGGGTCATGGCGGGCTCCGGGGGGCTAGGGGCTAGGGGCTAGGGGCTAGGGGCTAGGGGCTAGGGGCTAGGGGCTAGGGAAGACCCGGAGGGGGGTGGGTGGCAAGTCAATTGTTCCGGTTTTGTTCCGGGTGTCCACAGGTGAGGGGCGGCACACCCGATGGTGGATTCCCGACCCTGATCCTGTGGCCCCTTGCGACCCCTCCAGTGACCCTTGTGGCCCCTTTCATCGCCCGAACGCCCTCACGACGCCCTCGCGCCGGGTCATTCTTCCCGCCCCATGGGCCCGCCGGGGTATAATGCGGGCCAGGGCCCTCCAGGGCCCCGCCCTGCCTGACCGGTCTTTGACAGCCCTGCCCCCGATCTCGCCCGACCGCCCCAGGTCCGGCCGAAATGTCCGCATGCCGATCCCGCCCCCTGCGCACAGCGGGGTGCCGTTCCCGTTTTTCGCCGGTTGCCGTGGAAACCCGACCCTATTCCCCCCGGCTGCGGGCCTCGCTGCCCCGGCACGTCGGTGCTAGGACGCCCGCATGAAGCCACAGACCGTAGACGTCCTGATCGTCGGGGCCGGAGCCGCCGGCATGATGTGCGCGGCCGAGGCGGCCCGGCGCGGCCGCTCCGTCCTGATCGTCGATCACGCCCGCAATCCCGGCGAGAAGATCCGCATCTCGGGCGGCGGGCGCTGCAACTTCACCAATCTGGGCACCACGGCGGCCAACTTCCTGGGCGAGAACCCCCGTTTCGCCACCAGCGCCCTGAAGCGGTTCACCCAGCACGACTTCGTCAAGCGGGTCGATCGCGCCGGCATCGCCTGGCACGAGAAGACCCTGGGCCAGCTGTTCTGCGACGACAGCGCCAAACAGATCGTCCGCATGCTGACGGACGACATGCGCTCCGCCGGGGCGGTGCTGAAGATGGGCACCGGCGTGGACCGCGTGACCCGCGATGGTGAAGGCTTCGAGGCGGCCCTGTCGGACGGCTCGGTCGTGCGCTGCGCCTCCCTGGTGCTGGCCACCGGCGGCAAGTCGATCCCCAAGATGGGGGCCACCGGCTGGGCCTATGACACCGCCCGCCAGTTCGGCCTTCGGGTCACCGAAACCCGCCCCGCCCTGGTGCCCCTGACCTTCGAGCCGGGCCTGCTGGAGAAACTGGCCCCCCTGTCCGGTCTGTCGGTCGAGGCGGAGGTCACGCACTCAGGTGACAAGGGCAGGACGTCCTTCGCCGAGGGTCTGCTGTTCACCCACCGCGGCCTGTCCGGCCCGTCGATCCTGCAGATCAGCTCCTACTGGCGCGAGGGCGAGGCGATCACCGCCGCCCTGGCTCCCGGCGAGGACGTCTATGCCCGGCTGAAGGCCGCCAAGGAGGAGAACGGCAAGCAGATGCTGCACACGGCGCTTGGCCACATCGTGCCGCGCCGCCTGGCCGAAAGCATCGCCGAGCGCGAAGGCGTAAAGGGCAAGCTGGCCGAGATCGGCGACAAGACCCTGCGCCGACTGGACGAGGCGGTGAACGGCTGGACCGTCAAACCCGTCGGCTCCGAAGGCTACCGCACCGCCGAGGTCACCTTGGGCGGCGTCGCGACGGACCAGCTGGACCAGCTGGACCAGCAGACGATGGCGGCGACCTCGGCCCCTGGCCTGTTCGTCATCGGCGAGGCGGTGGACATCACCGGCTGGCTGGGGGGGTATAACTTTCAGTGGGCGTGGTCGTCAGGATGGGCGGCGGGGCAGGTGTGTTAGGGGTTAGGTTCTAGGGTTTAGGTGCTAGGGAAAGGCTGATTTGCCGACCGAACTGCCTTCCCTGATCCCTAGTCCCTCATCCCTAGACCCTGCCCATGCCCTTCACCGCCACCGTCCTGACCATGTTCCCCGAGGCCTTTCCGGGGCCGTTGGGTGTGAGCCTGATCGGCACCGCGTGGCGCGAGAAGGGGCTGTGGGCCTTGCAGACGCTGGACATTCGGGACTTTTCCGAGGATAAGCGCGGCTTCCTGGACGACACCCCTGCGGGTGGCGGGCCCGGAGCCGTATTGAAAGCGGACGTGGTGGCCCGGGCGCTCGACAGCATTCCGGGGTCTTCGCGGCCGCTTTTGTACATGAGTGCCCGGGGTCGGCCCCTGACCCAGGCACGTGTGAAAGAATGGACGACGCATGACGGGATCACCGTCCTGTGCGGCCGGTTCGAGGGGGTGGATCAGCGCGTGCTGGACGCGCGCGGGTTCGAGGAGGTCGCCGTCGGCGACGCGGTCCTGGCTGGTGGCGAGGCGGCGGCGATGGTGGTGATCGAGGCGTGCGTACGATTGATCCCCGGAGTGCTCGGCGCGGCAGACAGCCTGTCGTCAGAGAGTTTCGAGGACGGTCTTCTGGAGCATCCGCAATACACGCGACCGCGGACGTTCGAGGGACTGGAGATACCCGAGGTTCTGGTGTCGGGCGACCACCGCAAGGTGGCCGAGTGGCGTCAGACGCAGCGAGAAGAGACGACGAAGGCGCGCCGGCCGGACCTCTGGGCGGCGCATCTGGAAAGAACCACTGCGGAACCCGCTTCCGCCAAATCACAGCTAAAGGGCGCAAAAGCCCGAGGAGAATAGAATGAACATCCTGCAGACCATCGCGGCGGAAGAAAAAGCCCGCCTGATCGAAACCCGCGCCATTCCCGACTTCCAGCCCGGCGACACGCTGCGCGTCATGGTCAAGATCAAGGAAGGCGAGCGCGAACGCATCCAGGCCTTCGAGGGCGTCTGCATCGCTCGCGCCGGTGGCGGGATCAACGAGAATTTCACCGTGCGCAAGATCAGCTTCGGCGAGGGCGTCGAGCGCGTCTTCCCGCTGATGTCGCCGAACATCGACGCGATTGAAGTCAAGCGTCGCGGCGTCGTGCGTCGCGCCAAGCTGTATTACCTGCGTGACCGCCGCGGCAAGTCGGCCCGGATCGCCGAAAAGCAGACCGTGCGTCCCGCCAAGGGCGTGGCCGTGCCGGAAACCGGCACCGCCGATAAGGCCGCCGACACCGAAGCCTAAGCCGCTTCATCGGTTCGAGATTGAAGAAGGCCCCGGTGGAAACGCCGGGGTCTTTTCTATGGTTTGGCTGTAGTAGCCAGGCGCTCAAGGATGTCCGGTGTTCGGTGATATAGTTATGTCTGCTGTCGACCCATTGCGGACATTGGCGCGAGGTGTAACTTGGGTTGGTGAAACGTGCTATTTTGCTAGCAGTTGCGGTTCTGTCTTGCACGACTTCGGGTTGTGACAAGGTGGACAATGGGGCGAGCGAGCCAGCCTATAAAGCATCCTTCAAGGTCGAGGCAGAGCAGTGTGCAAGCCATTGCCGCTTTGTGATCGTTCGCTTGAAGATCGAAAACACCGGCAGCGAAGTCCTATGTGTGCCCAGCGTCTATTCTGACAATGGCGGCGCGGCTGCACTCTACCTCGTGGATCGCGCGAGTAGTCAAGCCGTCAACCTCACCAGAGGTTATGATCCCAACAGATTTAGTAGCCTTCGCTACAAAGAAGATATGCTGGATTTTTTCGAGCTTCCTCAGACGGTTGTCCAGCCGGGCACCCATCACAATTTTCTGCTGACTTTCGATAGTGATTTCGAGCTTCGCAAACAGCCGACCGATGCGATGTTGCGGCTTATCGCTTTTCGTTGCCGCGCGACCTCAGCCAAGCCTGACGCAGTATTTCAAGACATACGTTCGGAAGTGGTTTTTGAGTAGCGGGCCAAGGTCCGCTTTCTACCCGCCGCTGAAAGTCCGCTTCCGACCCATTGCGGACGTTGGTTTCAGGACCGTATCATCCCTTATGACGTCACTCTCCGGCCCACTGCATGGCCCGCGACAAACACTCTTCGTGATCGGTCGCTTGTTTTGTGGATTTGCTATTGGTCTGGCTATTCTCTGGTTTGTGGATCTTCGAGATGGCCGCACCTACACCCAAGAGCGGCGTGGCGGCCCCTGGATGCTGGTATCCATGGAGGACAATAAGGAAAGTTTCGTGATCGCTATAACGATGCGCTATGCAGTTCCCGTCGTGTTGCTAGGCACAATAGGTCTAGTCAGCATTTTGGGAGGGTTTGCGCAGCGGCGAGCTGAGACCTCGAAATAGCTCGTTCAAGTCCGCTTTCCGCTCATAAGCGACAGTCCGCTCTCGACCCAAAGCAGAGATTAGTGTGCGCGCCGGGCCTGTTCGGCTTCGGTGGCGTGACGCTTTTTCAATATTAGCTTCGATACGAGCGTAAACAGGGGCGTCGCCAAACGGCTTTTTACCCGAGTGTATTCTCTCTCAAGCTCGCCGTCCGACAGCCCGGACAGGCTTGCCTCGGACGGCACTCCAATACGATTTCGGGTTGAACGAGCCATGCCTCCTTTTCTCAGCTTGGATGTCCGCTTTCTACCTTAGGCGGACATTGGCCGGTCTCAGCCGAGCGTCAAGCCGTCAGGCCGGACACTCGTTCCGGCGACTGTCCGTGGAGCGCGGACGAGCCACCCCAAGGCCACGGGGATGAGATGGATGAGATGGCTGACGTGGAACGTAAGCGGCTCTAGCCCCTCCCAATAAGGACCAACGTTGATCACCAAGATCATCAGTACGATCCACCAGCCGCTGAGATTGGCGTCCCGGAGGCGGCGATACGTCAGAACGATAAGAGCGACGTAAACCGGCAGTCCCGCGAGAGCAGCGACCCACTCCAAGGCTCCAAGCCTCACCATGAGAACCGGGAGAAGGATCATCGTCGCAATGAGCGCGACGCTTGCCCAGCGATAGTTCTGGATTGCGCTTAGCCGGTGAACGAACGTCGCCATGCCAGGACGGTAGCAGGGGCGGTGTCCGCTATCCACTCTTAGCGGACGTCAGACATGTCTGCTTCCGGCATGGGCTCGCCTACACGATAGACGTGTAGCTCAGCCTCAAAGGCCGTTGGTTACGATCTACTGCGGAAACAGCCCGCTCTCGGCCGTCTGGCGGCTTTCCAGAGTATGTTTGAGTTCGCTCATCTCGGCGTGGCCGGTGCGGATGGCGGCGTGGACGCGGCGGATAGTTTCGCGGGTGGTGGCCGAGATGGAGGTGTCGGCGACGGCCTTGTGGAACCGGGCGCTGATGGCATCCTCGGCCTGTTCGGGGCCACCCGCCACGGTCGCCTCATTGCGCATCAGGGCGTGTTTGACGTCGGTCAGGGCGCGCTGGGCTTTGGCGATGATGGAGCCGGAGGTCTGGGGCTCGCCACCCAGAAGGCGCACGTGTTGTGAAAGGTCCTCGGCTAGGGCGCGGCGTTCGGCTTCGCGCCGGGCGTACAGCTCGCCGTATTCGGGATTGGTGGTTTCGGCGGCGGCCTCGCCATAGCTTTCGGCGCTGTCGATCATCGACTGGATCAGGCCGTTCAGCACCTGGATATCGTGGCGGTTGGCGTCGGTCATGGGAGGTCTCCGCAATGTCAGGTGCCTAGAACGGCCCGAAACGGCGGAGGTTGCGGCGCAGCATGATGCAGGTTGTCACAGCTTGGTGCGCAGCGACCACAGCTCGGGGAAGCAGCGGCGTTGCAGGGTCTCGGTCAGATAGGCCACGCCCTCGGTGCCGCCCGTGCCGCGACGGCGGCCGATGATCCGCTCGACCGTCACCACATGCTTGTGCCGCCAGGTCAGCAGGGCGTCGTCCAGATCGACCAGCTTTTCCGCCAGTTGATACAGCGGCCACCAGCGTGTGGTGTCGCGGTAGACCTCCAGCCAGGCGTCCTCGACGCCTTGCGACGGCTCATAGGGCTGGCTGACGTCGCGGTTCAGGACCTCAGACGGCACAGGCAGGCCCGCCGCCGCCAGCTGGGCCAGGGCGTCGTCGTACAGGCTGGGGGCGTCGATGGCCGCCTGGAGCGCGGCCAGGGCATCGGGGCGTTCGGTGTGGAACTTGAGGAAGCGCGCATCCTTGAGGCCCAGCATGGCCTCGAAACGGCGGAACTGATCGCTCTGAAAGCCGGAGGACGAACCGAGCACGCCGCGGAAGCGCAGATAGTCGGCGGGCGTCATGGTGGCCAGGATGTCCCAGCTCATGGTCATGACGGCCTGGATACGGCTGACGCGGGCCAGGCTCTTGTAGGCGGGGACCAGATCGCCGGCGCGGACCAGGGCTTGCGCCTGGGCCACCTCGTGCAGGATCTGCTTGAGCCACAACTCCTTGGTCTGGTGGATGACGACGAACAGCATCTCGTCGTGTTCGTCCGACAGGGGGTGCTGGGCCGCCAGCAGGTCGTCGAGCGACAGATAGCCGGCATAGGTGATGTCGGCGCGGGACGTGTCAGCAGGTGCGGTCATGGGCGACCTATCGCCCGTCGCGGCGATGGGCTCAAGCCTCGGGCGAGTTGCGTCCCGGCGTCAGGTCGGAGGTGTCATCGGCGCGGGCGTCCCATCCCTCGCGGTCGGAGCGAAAGGCCAGTCGCATCAGCACCCAGGTCAGGGCGACGGTACCGGCGATGCCGAGGCTGAGCGCGATCCAGCCGTGGATCGGCAGGGTGCCGCCGCCGATGGCCATCCAGGCCGCACCGACAGCCACGGTCGAGACGACGGCGACGGCCAGGACGATCAGGAGCTGACGAACGGTTCCCACGGCGTCAGACCCGGCCTAGCGCTGGACCCACTGGCCACTGGCGTTGCGGTACCACTGGCCCGAGCTGATGCGCGGCAAGACGATGGTCTCGAAGGCGCGAGCGGCGGCGACGTCGGGTGCCGTGCCGGCGGCCTGGGCGCTGCGGGCATAGGCGGCGCGGCGGGCTTCATTGGTCGCCTGGACGGCCTGGGTCAGCGAGCCGTCCGAGGACGGGGTGCGGAAGCCGAGATAGCCGTCGGCCTGCTCGCCCACGGTGCCTTGCGCCTTGGCGGCGTCGATCATGGACTTCTGGGCGGGGGTCTGGGCAAAGGCCGCGCCTGCGGCGACGCCCAGCGCGGCCACAGCAGCGGTGACGACGAAGAATTTGCGGAACGACATCTGGGTCAACTTTCGCATCAGAACAGGTTGGGGTTTTCGACCAGGAGGTCCTGAAGCTCCTTGTCGAGGCGGACGCGCACGTCGGCGTCCAGTTTCGCATAGATCTGGATAGGGTCCACCTGCAGCCGGATCGTCGGCGTGCAGGCCGCAGTGGTCACGGCGGCGAGGCCCAGAAGGGCGACGGTCAAACGCGTCCGGTTCATGGCTGTGGTCTCCGGTCTCAAACTGTCGCCCCTGACTAACACCTTTCAGGGTGAATGGGTTCTGAACGGCCAAGGTGCCTTCATCAAGGCGTTTCGACTGCGGGCTCGGTCGGAACGGCGGCTTCAGGCTCCGGGTCTGGCTCCGTTCTGGGGGTACTGACCTCGCCGTTGCGCGAACGGTTCAGCTCCATCAGATCGCCCGCCAGCTCATTGGCGTTCAGTGTCGTATCCAGTGTCAGATCGATGGCCGTGCCCGACGGCAGGGGGATGGGCCGGTTCAGGAATTCGCGGCTGATCAGATCGGGAATGGTGACGCGCAGGTCCTGATATTGCGGCGGTTCGTGACGGCCCTGGATGTGAAACAGCACGCCGATCCGGCCCTCGTCCAGGCTGTTGAGCTGGGCCGTCAGAACGTCGAAGGCCAGGTTCTCCATGGCCTGGAAGGCCAGGTCCTGAACGGTATTCGGTGGCACCTCGCCGCCTGCACCGCCGGCCTGGACGCCGGTCAGGGCGTCGCGCGAAATGGACAGGCGACCCGGCTGGACCGCTTCCATCGTGCCCGACTGAATGCGGATGCCGTTGGTCGGATCATAGGTATAGGGCAGCCGGCCCGAGACGACGGCGTCCATCGTCACCTTGTCGGCAAAGCCGGAATTGGCCACCACCTCGCCCAGTTGCACCCGGTCCAGGGTGATCACGCCGGAAAAGCCCTTGGAGATGTCCAGCGGCACGGCGAACGACTCGACCGTCACCTTGCCGCCAGCGATGTTGATCTCTCCGCCGTCGATCATGAAGGCGTCGGCGGCCAGGTCGAAGGTGACGGCGACGTCCGTGATCGGCGCGACCGATTCCAGGGTGTCGATGGTCAGCCGCTGGTCCGGGGCGGTGACCAGGGGGGCCAGGCTGGTGAAGTCGACCGTGCCGCGCAGGCCCTTCACCGGACCACCGGGACTGACGAAGTCCAGGCCGGGAATGGTCAGGCGACCCGAGCTCAAGCCATCGGTGTCCGACGACCAGTCGATCCGGCCTTGGAAGCCGACCGAGCCGGTGGCGGGCGACTGGATGAAATCGGCGACCAGGGGGCTGAGGTCGTCGGGCTGAAGACCGGGCTCGGCAAAGACGATGGACGGCGCGTCGATGGTCAGGCCACCCGCCCCTGCCCGCCCGTCATGCGCCAGGGTCATGCGGCCCAGCGCCGTACCGCTGCGGGCCAGGTCGAAGGTGCCGGTCCAGTTTTCGTTGGCCAGGCGGGCGGAACCCTGGGCCGTGACCGGATTGAACCGGGCGGGGGTGGTGGCGTCGACAACAAGAGCCGAGGCGACCTGTGCCTCCAGTCCCACGCCGAACGGTCCCCCGGTCGCCACGAAGCTGCCCTTGGCGTCGGTGAAGGTCAGCGCAAGGAAAGGGGCCGCAGCGTCGAGGCCCGCAATGAGACCCTCCGCGCGCCAGCCGCCGTCGGCCACAGTGACGAGCGGGCGGTCGGCGGGACAGATCTGACCGGCGATCGTGGTGACGTCACTCTCGTCCAGTTCCAGCCGCTCGACCGTCAGGGGAATGCAACTCTCGGCCACATAGGTCAGACGGCCGTTGGAGGAGGCCAACTCGCCGCGCGTCTGCAGCGCAATGCCTCTTGCCAGGTCGAAGTCGAGCGCCGCACGACCGTCCAGGGTGGCGGTAAAGCCACCGGGTGTCAGTCGCCAGGCCGGAATGTCGAAGGTGGCCTCCGGCAGGCCCTCACCGCGCGTGGCGCTAAGGGACAGGGCCCCGCCGCCCGCCTGACCATCGCGGGCGCTGAATATGGGGGTGGCAGCGGGGCGGAGCGTCAGCACGCCACCGTTGCGCGGTGTCAGCGTCGCAGGCCGGTCCAGCGTCACGCGGGTGGTGGCGGAAGACACGGCGAGCGTAAACGCCGGGATGTCGACGGCGAAATCGCCCAGCGCCCGCTTCATGGCCCCCAGCTCGGCAATGTCGTCCGACGCCGGAGGGCCGAACAGGGGCCAGGCCCCGCCTGAGCTTTGCAGACGACCAACACCGGTGACGCGGAAACCCTGATCGAGCACGGCATCCAGCGTGACCGATCCGTTCACGCCGGTCAGGGACAGCTCGTCCCAGGCCAGACGTCGCGCCTGGAGCGCCAGCGGCGCCTGGGCCTCCATCGCCGCGCCGCGCCCGCCAAGGGTGACGGCGCTGGATGTCAGGCTGACGCCATCGCCCTCAAGCCCCGCTCCCGACGCCCGGGACGCCGTCATCCGCAGGGGGCCATCGACACGCCAGCCGAGCTCGTCTGCGTTGCGCGACACCGATACCGGATTGCGCTCCAGCATCAGACGGGCACCGGTCGCGCTTGCGTCAGAGGCGTCGAGACGGGCCGCGCGGATGTCGGCCCTGGTCTGGCCCTCGATCGTGAAGGTTTCGATCCAGCCCCGCATCTGGCCGTCGAAACTCAGGCGGGCGCTGAGGTCACGCGCATCCGTCACGCCGGAGCGAAGCCGACGCGCCGCCACCACGGCCTGCACGTCCGCCGCCCCGTCACCACGGCGCGTTTTCAGGTCGGGATAGGGCACAGTACCGGTCAGGCTCAGGGACCCGGCCTCGGTCGACACGCCCGATACAGTCGCCGCATCCGCCGAGGCGCTGGCCCGTACATCGACCCGGTTGCCCGTCGTCGTCAATTGAACAGCGGCCTTCAGACCCTGGGCCTGGATATCGCCGCTGCGCAGGGCCGTTTCGGGCAGGCGGGCGTTCAGCTGCATCAGCTTGCCATTGTCCACCCGCGCATCGGCCAGGACAGTGACGGGGCCATAGTCGGTGTCCAACCGCAGACGCCCCTGTTCGACGATGACCAGGGGGCTGCGACTGTCGGGGCGGGGCGGCTGGCCGATGAAGCGATCGATCAGGGGATCAAGGGAGCCGAAGGTCAGTTTCCCGTCCCGGAACCCGGCGCTAACCACCGGACGGATCAGCCGGATGCGGCTGGGTGTGACCCCCAGACCCGTGCGCGACCAGGGCGTGGCGACGGTATAATCGACCTCGACCCGCTCGATGACCACGTCGGGGTTTGCCGGATCGCCGATGCGGATGCTGGCGACGATGCCGTCAAGTTCCACCCGCTCGACCTGCATGTCGGCGTCTATCCCCTGACGCTCCAGCCAGCCGATCAGGACCTCGCGCGTCGCCGCCCGGCGGTTCAGATACAGCGTCGCCAGCAACACCAGGACGATGGCGACGAACACGCCGAGGG
The DNA here is from genome assembly GCF_058725425.1 of Brevundimonas sp. DW-iso22. Taxonomy (NCBI): domain Bacteria; kingdom Pseudomonadati; phylum Pseudomonadota; class Alphaproteobacteria; order Caulobacterales; family Caulobacteraceae; genus Brevundimonas; species Brevundimonas sp. DW-iso22. Next base: position 248,615 of record NZ_JBZXEB010000003.1, read on the forward strand.
CCAACCCCAAGCGTCGCCAGCCGCTTTTGCGCACGGTGGCCTTGGGTGGCGTTGGGCTAACGGAGTCTGTGTTCAAACGCGACATCCTTGAGAGTCATTCTCTGAACATACGTGGGGCAAGAGCGGCTCCGGAAACAGCATCAGGCCCGTTGCGAACGAACCACAGTAGAGTGTCAGATCAGCCACCCCTCCAACACTGCGCATCGCGTCCAGGCAAGAGAATCTTTGGCACTCACTGATCTTGAAGAAAACCCCGCGATTACTCGAAAGATGCGCGCCTGCCACACCCGGCGAACAGCGAAACTCGCCGATGTTATCGCGGCGGTTAACAGTTTGTAACGTGCTGTCTTCCCATCATGGGACGGACGGGTTATAGGCCCCGTCTCGCAACGGGACAAAGTCACGTCGCGCAGTACCGATTACCAGTGGCTTGGCGCCGACCGGCGTCGTTATGTTTCGGGGACCGATGGCTCAGTTCGACCCACGTCGCCAACCGATGCGCATCGCGCCACACGCCCTCACGGCCGTGGCCGCGCTTTCGGTGGCGCTGTTCGCAGGACGTTCGTACCAACCCGCACAGGCGGAAGTGGTTCCGCCCCCCAGCGCATCCCAGATGGCCGCGATGGAAGCCAATGCCCTGGCCACGGCCAGTGCCCCTGACGGTCTTACCGCGCCCGAGGCCATTCCAGTCCAGATCCGCCGCGGCGAAACCTTCGAGCAGGCCGTGCGCCGCACCGGCATCGCGCCGGAAGAGGCCTCCGCCGTCGCCGCCACCCTGTCCAACGCCGTGGATGTGACCGCCATGCGCGCGGGCCAGAAGTTCGAAACCGCCATTTCACGTCCGCGCGGTGGCCGGGGCGATGCCCGCCTGATCGGCCTGACGATGCGCACTGGGCCGGCGACCCAGGTCACCGTGTCCCGCAGCTTTGACGGCGCTTTGCGTCTCCGGGCGCTGGAAGAGCGCGTTGCCCACGAGACCGTTGTCCTGAGCGGCAAGGTCGAGGGGTCGCTGTCCCGCACCGCCCGGCGCGAAGGCGTGCCCGCCGATATTACCCGGGTCGCCGGTCGCCTGTTCTCGCACAAGTTCGACATGGATCGCGACATCCAGTCCAACGACCAGTTCACCTATGTCTTTGGCCGCACCGTGACCGAGGCGGGCCGCACCATCGGCACCGACGGCCTGCTGTATGCCGAGCTGAAGGGCGTGGCCTTCTATCGCTTCCAGCCTGCGGGCGCGAAGGAAGCGCAGTATTTCGACGCCACAGGCAAGAACACCCGCTCGGCCTTCATGCGCACGCCGCTGGAGCGAGGCTTCCGTGTTTCCTCGTCCTTTGGTTTCCGCCGCCACCCGATCGCCGGCTATCGCAAGATGCACCAGGGCATCGACTTCGCCGCAGGCTCCGGCACGCCGGTCGTGGCTCCTGCTGATGGCGTGGTCGTCGAGGCGCGTCGCTGGGGCGGCTATGGCAACTGGCTGCGTATCCGCCATTCGAACGGTCTGGAAAGCGGCTATGGTCACCTGTCGCGCTATGCCTCCGGTATCCGTGCCGGTCAGCGCGTGCGTCAGGGTCAGGTCGTCGCCTATGTCGGCTCGACCGGAGCCTCGACCGGTCCGCACTTGCACTATGAAATCTGGCGTGGTGGCCAACGGATCAATCCCGCCGGGGTCCGTACCGAGGAAGGCACCGTCCTGGCCGGGGCCGATCTGAACGCCTTCCGCGCCGAAAAGGCCCGCATCGACCGCATCCGCGCCGCCGGCGGCGAACGCCGTCCGCAGGTTCAGAGCGCGGCCCTGCGTCCCGCCTCGACGCAGGGCTGATCAGGCCAAAGCGCTAGGCCGGGGCCATCAGCGCGTCGTCGAGAGCCCGCGCCTGTCCCGCCGCCTCACGCGATTGCAGCCGGTCGGCATAGGCCTTGAACGCATCACGCTCGGGCAGGGTCTTGAACTGCAGACCCCAGACAATCTGGCTGCCGACATAGACATCGGCCGCCGAGAAGTTGTCGCCCAATATCCATGGGCCCTTGGTCACCGCCGTCTCCAGTGCGTCGACCACCTGATCGAACGACCCGTAGCCGACCATGCCGGACTTTTCCGTCGGGGCCAGCAGGCCCAACGACTTGGCCGTGACTGCCGCTTCCAGCGGACCCGCTGCAAAGAACATCCAGCGCAGATAGGTCCCGCGCCCGGGATCGTCGAAGGCCGGGGCCAGGCCCGCCTGCGGAAAGGCGTCGGCGAGATAGGCGCAGATGGCGGCGCATTCGGTGACCGTCACCCCGCGATGAGTGATCGCCGGCACCTTGCCCATCGGATTGATGGCCAGATAGTCGTCGCCCTTCATCGTCGTGCCGTAATCCAGAACCACGGTGCGATAGGGCTGGCCCACCTCTTCCAGCATCCAGCGGGCGATGCGGCCGCGCGACATTGGATTGGTGTAGAGGACGATCTCTTCTGATGACGGGTTCATTTCGGTCTCTCCTGCGTTGTCCTTGAATGCGATCCTGGACGCGACCTTGGCACGACGGTGACATGACACATAGACGCGACATCCTGAGAACGATCGGCGGCCTGACCCTGGCAGGCCTTGCCGCCCCTGCGGGCTGGGCCCAATCAGCCTTTGCCTCGCAGCGGATAGCGGTCAGCGCGCGCGGGCAGGGCCCCGATCTGATCCTTATCCCCGGACTGGCCTCGACGGCCGAGGTCTGGCGCGGGACGGCCCAGCGGCTGGAGGGGCAGCGACGTCTGCATCTGGTCTCGATCCGCGGGTTCGGCGATCTGCCGGCCCAGGCCAATGCCAGCGGGCCGATCCTGGCAACCGTTGCCGATGAGGTGCGCCGCTATATTGCCGAGCAACGGCTGGAGCGACCCGCCATCATCGGCCACTCCATGGGCGGACAACTGGGTCTGCGTGTCGCCGCCGATGCCGGGGATCGTGTGGACCGGGTCATGACGGTGGACTCCTCGCCGTTCTTCCCGGCCCTGATCAGCCCCCAGGCGACGACCCGCGATGTCGAACCCTTGGCCCAGGTGGCCTATCAGGCCCTGCAGTTCCTGGGCGACGACGTTCTGCTGGCCCGCAGCCGCGCCATGGGTGTTGAGCTGGGCGGGGCCAGCGACGCCTTGTTCGGCTCCATAGGCTGGCAGGGCGGCGACCGCCGAGTACTGGCCCAGGCGCTGTACGAGGTGATGACTGTGGATCTGCGCCCACGACTGGCCGATGTTCGCGTGCCTGTCACCGTGGTCTATGGCTGGAGCCCGGACGACGCCTCACCGCGCAGCCGGGCCGACAGCCTGTTCCGGTCCGCCTATGCGCGCCTGCGCTCGCCCGCCACCTTCGAACGGATCGAAGGGGCCGAGCATATGGTGATGATCGACCAGCCGGACCGCTTCCTGGCTGCCGTGAACCGCTTCCTGGCTTGAGGTTGCGGGACTGGAGCGCGGTCAGTCCGCGTCCGGCTGGCGGTCCGGATGGGCAGCGATGAAGGCGGGATGAGCCTGGGCTGCAGCGTCGATGGCAAGCAGGCGAGGGAAAGCGTCCAGCGGCACATTGAACCGGTGCGCCGAGTAGATCTGCGGGATCAGGCAGGCGTCGGCCAGTGTAGGAGTGTCGCCAAAGCACCAGCCCTGTCCGTCGCGCTCTACCAGCGCCTCCAGCGCCGTGAAGCCCGGCACGATCCAGCGCGCGGCCCAGGCATCGACGGCCGCCTGGTCGGCCCCGAAATCCTCGCGCAAGCTCTTGCCGACACGCAGATTGTTCAGCGGATGAATGTCGCAGGCGATCAGCGCCGCCATGGCCCGCACCCGCGCACGACTTAGCGGTTCGGACGGCAACAGCGGCGGCTGGGGATGGGTCTCCTCCAGCCACTCCAGAATGGCCGGGCTCTGGGTCAGGACCGCGCCGTCGATCTGTAGCGCCGGCACCATCCCCTGGGGGTTCAGGGCGACAAAGTCTGCCGCCTTCTGGGCGCCCGTGCGCAGGTCGCGGCCCTGCGTCTCATAGGCGAGGCCCTTCAGCGCCAGGGCGATACGGACGCGATAGGCGGCACCGGAGCGCCAGTAGCCATGCAGGATCATCGGGGCCTCACAGTGAAGGACAGGGGTGACAGGCCCGCGATCATAGCTTCGACCCGGTCGCCGGGCACCAGCGGGCCGACGCCCTCCGGCGTGCCGGTGAAGATCAGGTCGCCGGCTTGCACGTCCCACAGCGTCCGCGCCTTCTCCAGCACCTCGACCGGGCTCCAGACCATGTCGTCCAGCCGCCCGGACTGGCGCGTCTGGCCATTGACGGTCAGGGCGATCGCCGCCGCCGGATCAGGCAGGGCACCCAGCGTCAGGGCCCCGCAGGGCGCAGACTGGTCGAACCCCTTGGCCGCATCCCAGGGCCGCCCCTTGTCCTTGGCTGCCGCCTGAAGATCGCGCCGGGTCAGATCGCAACCAACCGCCCAGCCGATGATATCGCCGTCCTCTCCGATGGCGCACACCAGTTCGACCTCGTGGTGCAGATTGCCTGTCGCGGTCGGATAGGTGGGGTGGGCCCCGTCGGTGAGCAGGGCATCGGCCGGTTTGGAGAAGAAGAAGGGCTCGGCGCGCTCATGCCCCATCTCCCGGGCATGGGCGGCATAGTTCTGACCCACGCAAAGGATGCGGCGTACAGGAAAACGCTCGGTGCGCCCCGCGATCGGCAGGCCGGGTCTCTGGGCAGGCGGGAACAACCACTGTGTCATGTTGTTTTCCTAACTCGCCACTCCGGGAATCGCCACCAATCCGGGCGCGGTGTCTTGCTGCAATGCGGGAACCGCGACGGTGGAGTGGCGTTCCCTCGCAAGATTATCTATCTAACCGTCAAGCTTGACGACAGGAGCGCGCATCATGGCCAATAACAAGACAGCACGGGCGACCGTCAAAGACGACCTCAATACCCTGAAGGATGACCTCAAGGTTCTGGGAGCCGAAGAAAAGGCCGCACTGCGCGAGAAGGCGACCGCCGCCGAAGCCAAGGTTCGTGCCAAGGCCTCAGAGACAGAAGCCAAGTTGCGGGAACAGAGCGAAGTGCTGCGCGAGCGGGCTCGCGGCTATTACGACACGGCCCGCGTGCGTGGCCGCGAATATTACGATGAAGCGTCCGAGCGCATCGACGAGGCCCAGCGTTATGTCGTCGAGCGCGTGCAGGAACGTCCGATCCAGTCGACCGCCATCGCGCTCGGCGTCGGCGTCGTTCTGGGCATGCTCCTGTCGGGCCGTCGTCGCTGATGCTGGGCGGGGGACTTGCCCGCGGGCTGGTCAAGAAGGCCGTCGCTGCCGCAGTCGCGGCCGGGGCGGGCTTCGTGGCGCTGGTCGCCTTGGGCGGGACGATCTTCTATGCCTTGTGCCTGGTCGTGCCGGAGATGGGTGCAGCAGCGATCACCTTCGCCATATTTGGTCTGATCGCTCTGATCGTCGCCCTGGTCTACCTGAAGCGTGATAGCGGCGATGAAGAGGATGACGAGCCCGTCGGCATGGGTCAGCGCGCATTTTCGCTGTTCCGCGAGCGCCCGATTCTGGGAGCCGTCGCGGCCCTGGCGGGCGGCTGGATCTTCCTCAGGAACCCGGCTTTGGCCACGATGGTCGCTGCCGCGTTCACCGAAAAGTCGCACGGACGCCGCCGGTACTAGCCACTGACTAGTGTCGAAGAATGAGGGCCGCAGGAGCAATCCTGCGGCCCTTGTCTTTGGCGTGGGGTCTCGATCTAGGTGGCGGCCATTTCTCTCTCGCCAGGAGCATTGGGATTCGGTGCTGTCGCCAGTTTCCGCGTGTCCTGACGGCGGGCCAGCTTCCACATGTCGCTGGGCTCGAACCGGTCACCAACCCAGGCCACGACGGTCACGGTAATGTGGTGAGCGTCCCATTCGATCTGGTTGAAGCTGGGCGGGGAGCCGCGCTCGCGATGCGACAGTGTCCCGCAGCCGACGGCATAGGAGCACCGGTCACCCAGTGCGATCGGCAGGGCGAAGGGCACATGGACATGGCCGGTGGTGATCAGGTCGACGCCCGCCTCGGCAAAGATCAGCGCCGCCGCATCGCCGCGTTTGACGTCGCCCGTCATGGGCGTGCCGATCATCTCGATCAGGGGATGATGGCAGGCCAGCACGCGAAGAGCACCGACTGGAGCCTGGCGCAGCGCTTCGGCAGCCTTTCGGGTCTGCGCCAGGTCGATGACGCCCTTGGACCAGTTAGCGCGTGCCTGCCACCCCCTGGCGGTCACGACGCCGCGCACCATCACACCGGGGCTCAGGAACTGATGATCATGAGCGGGGTGACCCGTCGCCTTTTCAAAGGCCTTCCAAGGATGGAACAGCCGCGCGAACAGTCCCCAATACGGCACGTCGTGATTGCCGACGATAACGAAGCGCGGGTCCGGCATGCGGTCGATCCAGCGGGCCGCAGCTTCGAATTCGTCCGGCAAACCCTGCTGGGTAATGTCGCCCGTGATCAGAACCAGATCGGACGGATTGGCGTGGGCGTAGTCCAGGGCAGCTTCACAGGCCTGTTTGTGTTCGCACCCGAAATGGATGTCCGAAAACTGGAGGATGCGCCCCATCAGGCGGCATCCTCCACAGGGAGCGTGGGAGCCAGGGCCTTGAAGGCCTTTTTGACAAACTTCACCCTGGCCGTGGATTTGAGCAGGATCGGCTCGCCATCGACTACCGCCGGGATGCGCGAGCGGGCGGTGACCTCCACCTTGCGGGTCGCCTTGGTGGTCACGGCCGGATCGTTGCGCCAGTCATTCAGAACCGCGTGGGCGGCCAGTCGAAACGCCTGTGCGGCATCGGTCGGATTCATGGCCGCTGCCTCCAGCCCGGTATTCTCGTCCATGGCTTTGGAGATCATCGGGCTGATCAAGACCAGGGCCTCGGTCCGCTTCATGGCAGAGCCGTCCAGGGAGTAGCGAAGGCGTCCCGAAAACGCACGCTTCAACGCCTTGCGCGCATGGGTCCAGGCCAGGCTGACCTTGCCGGTTCGCATGGCTTCCCGAGCCGGGGCCCACAGGGCCGGAGCCCCCAGGATGGCAGCACAATAAAAAGCCTGGGTGACGACCCCGTCCGAAACCTCGCCGCCCGCTACGTCCTGGGCTTCGCCCTGTTCCAGCGCCAGTCTGAGAGCGGCCTTCCAGTCGGCGGTGCCGTACAGGGCCTTGGGGAGCATGTTCATGGTGCCGCCCGGCAGCGGGGCGACCAACGGTCCATTGGGGCCCGCGCGAGACGCAATCGTTCCGGCCGTGCCGTCCCCCGCCAAGACGAAAAGGGCGTCAGGGCAAGCCTCAATGGCGGTTCTGATCTGCTCATCGAACTGCCCGGGCTCCAGAGAAACCACGCTTGCCTGGCAGTCATACTCCGAAAATATAGCCCCCGCTTCCTCGGCCGCCTGATTGCTCACACTTCCCGACAGCGAGTTGACCAGCATGATCACGGTCTTGAGCGAGACATGGCGGGTCAGAGCCGGCAGCGGCGCTTCAGGGATTTCGGCAGGGCCGACGGGGATTTCAACGTCTGTCATGTCCGCCCGAACGCCCTCGTCTCGCCGATGTTCCGACCCCTGCTTTACGCTGACTATGTCATCCAGGCGAGCAGACCGCTACCGCCACAACAACCTTGACCATTGGGGGAACCGGGGTGCTAGCTTGGCGTTGTGACGACAGGGGCGAACCCGGGAACAAAGGATTTCACCATGAAAAAGGCAATTCTCGCCATTGCTGCAGCCGGCATGATGGCCAGCGCCTGTGCCAGCGACGGCTACGGCGGCAGCGGCGTCAATGAAGCGACCCGTCAGGGCGCAATCGGTGCCGGTATCGGCGCTGTCGCCGGTGCCATCATCGGCAACAACGTGGGTGGCGGCAATGCCGCAACCGGCGCGCTCATCGGCGGTGCCGTGGGTGGTGTGGCCGGTGCCGTGCGCGGCTCCAGCCAGGACCGCGCCAACCAGCAGCGTTACCGCGACAACAACGGCGGCTACTACTACTGCTACGATGGTCGTCAGAACGAATGCTACTGGGAAAATGGTCAGCGTCGCCGCTAGACCCATCCTGTAGACTGGTTTGAAGAGGGCGGCGGGTCGAGAGACGCGCCGCCCTTTTTGCGATTGGGCACTGGCGCAGTTCGCTGCGGGCTGCGACGGTGGTGAAGTGAGTATGGAGGGTGGGCTTGTGAGAGTATTTCTGGTGGGCGGACTGGTCGCGGTCGGGCTGACGGCGGCAGGATGCAATCTGGCCCCGACGATGAGCCGAAGCGACATCGTGGCGGAGCCGTCGGCGTGCACGACGAAACGGTTCGAAGTCTATTTTGCCGAGGGTGAAGCCAGGCTGACGGATGTGGCGCGCCAGGCCATCGGCCTGACGGCGACGCAGCTTCAGGGTTGCCGCATCGACAAGGTGCAGGTGATCGGCCTGGCGGATGCCAGCGGCGGGCACAGCGCCAACCAGACGCTATCCGAACGCCGTGCCATCGCCGTCGTCGAAGCCTTCGAAGCGGCGGGTTGGCCCGCCCCGGTGTTCGATGTCGATGGCGTTGGCGATCAGGGGGCCGCCATGCCCGGAGGCGTAAACGAGCCCATGCGGCGGCGCACCGAAGTGCTGGTTGAGGCGTCGCCACGAACCTGAGGCGTGACGCCGCGCAAGCGGCGGGTTCGGTGGACGCCAGGCTACGCGGACGACTAAGGTCGCCCGGATCCGTTCCGGAGGCCGCGTGAGACCTTTTGCCCGTCTGTTGATCCTGCTGGCCTTGTGCCTGCCGCCCTTGCCCGTTGTGGCGCAGGCGACTGCGCCCCAGGCGACAGCAAGCCGTATCGCCGGGCCGGGCCCCCAGAGAACCGACCGGATTGAGGCGGAACTGGTGCCGATGTCTGCCTGGGCGGCCCCTGGTTCCACAGCCGTGGTTGCTGTGAAGCAGACCATCAAGCCGGACTGGCATACCTACTGGCGCAATCCCGGCGATTCCGGCGGGGCGACAACCCTGAGCTGGACCCTGCCCGCAGGTGTCACGGCGGGCGAGATCGTCTGGCCCGTGCCTGAACGCCAGCGGCTGTCGGGACTGATGAACTATGGCTATTCCGGCGAGGTCTATCTGCCGGTGCCAATCGAGATACCGGCCAGTGCGCGCCCAGGCACGACCCTGCGTTTGACCACCCAGGCCCTGTTCCTGGTTTGCAGCGCAGAGATGTGTGTGCCGGATGAGCTGACCCTGGTGCTCGACCTGCCCATTCGAGACGGAGCCGCGCCGCTGGATCCGGAACACGGCAAGGCCATCCAGACGGTCCTTGAGAATGCGCCACGCCCGGCTGGAATCGAGGCGCGGATCGTCCTTGAAAACGATCAACTCACCCTGACGGCATCGGGAGGGCCGCTGGTCGGCCAGAACCCCGGGCCCAGCTACTTCTTTCCCTTCGGCAGCGGGGTGATCAGTCATCCGGCCCCCCAGACCGGGGCCTGGGGCCCTCAAGGCCTGACGCTTCGCCTGACGCCTGGAGGTGCGACGCGCGCCGCTGGGATCACCGAACCCGTTCAGGGCATCCTCGTCACCGCCCAAGGCGCATTCGAAATCACGGCCCAGCCTGGCGGCGCCCTGCCCGGCGCGACCGGTTCGGGATCGCTGACGGCGGCACCCGACGCCGCCTCCGAAAGTGAAGCCACTAGCGCCCCGGACACTGGTCTGGCCGTCTTCTTCCAGGCCCTGCTGTTCGCCGTGCTGGGCGGGTTGATCCTGAACCTGATGCCCTGCGTCTTCCCCATTCTGGCGATGAAGGCGGCATCCCTGGCGTCGGCGGCGCACCATCCCGCTCATGCGCGCCGCGACGGCCTGGCCTTTCTGGCCGGCGTCCTGACCACCTTCCTTCTGCTGGCCGGGTTGCTGCTGACGCTGAGGGCGGCGGGTGAGGCGGTAGGCTGGGGCTTCCAGCTGCAATCGCCCCCGGTCACGGCGGCTCTGGCCCTGCTGATGCTGGCGGTCGCGCTGAACCTGTCCGGGGTCTTCCATATCGGCGCAGGCCTGCAAGGCGCGGGGTCCGGGCCTCTTTCGCGCTTGCCCGGCGGCGTGGGGGCTTTTTTCACCGGCGTGCTGGCCGTGATCGTGGCCGCGCCTTGCACCGCCCCCTTCATGGCCTTTGCACTGGGAGCGGCGCTTGTGATGCCATGGCCGCTGGCGCTCGGCGTGTTCCTGGGTCTGGGCTTGGGCCTGGCCCTGCCCTTCGTGATCGTCAGCGTGACGCCCGGCCTGTTGAGCCGCCTGCCGCGCCCCGGTCCGTGGATGGAGCGTCTGAAGGGCCTGCTGGCCTTTCCCATGTATGGCACGGCCCTGTGGCTGGTCTGGGTGTTCGGACGACAAACAGGCACCGACGCCCTGGGCCTGTTGTTCGTGGCGGGTTTGCTGCTGGCGGTGGGGGTCTGGCTGATCGGGGGTGGGCAGGCGGAACGCACCGCAGGTCGGCGCGGCCTTCTGCATCTGACGGCGGGTATCGTCAGCCTGATGCTGGCGGGCGGGGCATTGTTTCTGGCTGCGCGCACACCGGTCGCGCCCAACGAGGCATCCGGCACTGACAGCGGCACGACACTGGCCAGCGCGGCGTGGTCCGAAGCGGCGGTTCAGTCTGCAATGGCCGAGGGCCGTCCGGTACTGGTCAACTTCACCGCCGACTGGTGCGTGACCTGCAAGATCAACGAGCGAACCTCGCTGTCGTCCGCCAGGGTTCAGGGAGCGATGGAACAGGCCAATGCCGTCTATCTGGTCGGTGACTGGACCCGGCGCGACGACGTCATCGCCGCAGAATTGCAGCGGCACGGCCGCTCCGGCGTTCCGCTGTATCTGCTCTATGCGCCCGGTTCGACCGAGCCGCGCATCCTGCCCCAGCTGTTGACCGAGGGGGTCGTGATCGACGCCCTGGAGGATATCCGCCCCTAGAAGGAGTTGCCCGATGACCCGCCTGCCCGTCGCCTCACGGTTCCTGTCTGTCGCGTTCGCCACCCTTGTCCTGTCCGCCTGCCAGCAGCAGGCCGCTGCGCCGGACAATGCGGAAACGCCCGCGCCCGTCGCGACAACCGCCACCACGCCGCCGTCGGCCGGTCAGGCCGCGCCGGCCTTCACCCTGGTCGATGCCGAGGGGACGCCGCGCTCCCTGGCCGACTTCCGCGGCAAGACCGTCGTGCTGGAATGGACCAACGAGGGCTGTCCCTATGTGATCAAACACTATTCAGGGGCCATGCAGGCGCTGCAGCGCGAGGCGGTGGCCGACGGCGTGATCTGGCTGACCATCATTTCATCGGCACCGGGCACCCAGGGGTTCGTCGAGGGTCAGGCCGCGCGGGAATGGCGGACGCGCACCAATGGTGCCTCGACCCATCTGCTGCTGGATCCGACCGGAGAGATCGGCAAACTGTTCGACGCCAAGACCACGCCGGACATGCGGGTGATCGATGCCGACGGCATCGTGCGCTTCGTCGGCGGGATCGACGACCGGCCCACCAACAAGGTCGAGGACCTTGAGGGCGCCAACAACTACGTCCGCGCCGCCCTGGCCGATATGGAGGCGGGCCGCCCGGTGCGGACGGCGTTCGCAACGCCCTATGGCTGCTCGGTCAAATATCCCGAGACGGTGGAGGGCTGAGGCCCTCCGCACCCGGTCCGATCAAACCTCCGGCTGAGGCGGAGCCGTGATCACTTCGACGTTGTCGTTGAGCAGATAGGCCAGTTCGTCGAGCGCGACGCGGCGCTCGGCGGAGGTAGCGGCGGTTTCCAGGGCCGCAACCTTCTTGGGCATGTCCTCGGAGATGCCGCGCAGGATGCATTTCAGGTCGCCGTCGATACCGCGCTCTTTCAGGATCAGGTGACCCTGCATGTCCATCTCGGCCAGGGCATTGGCCTGGACCTTGAAGTCGGCGAAGGCAGCGCCGTTCAGAAAGCCGTCCTGATCAATCAGGCCCGAGGTGCCCCAGCCCTCGACCATCGTCTTCAGCGTGGTCGAGCGGGTCACGATGTCGACGAACAGGGGCTCGCCCGCAACCGAGACCGGAGCCGACGCCAAGGCGGGCGGCTGGGCTGCGGCCAGGGCTACATTCGGATCGCTGAGCAGGAGGGAAACGGCCAGGGCGACACCACAGGACATGGCGAACCTCATCTCTATTCAGGCCGATTCACGATTCGGCGGTTGAACCCCTCTACGCCTCACCCGTAAACGAGGGTTTACCCGACCCCTTTTCAGAGTGCCGCCGATGACCCCCCGCACCCAGGCCCTGGACATGCTTCGCGCCGTCGCTCGCAAGGACGAGGGCACCCGTATCGTGCACCAGTTCGCCACCGATCCTGGCCGGGTGCAGCGCATGGGCATCGAGGCGGCGGGACTGTATCTCGATGTGTCGAAACAGTCGTGGAGCCTGGAGGGCTTCGAGGCGGCGCTGGACCTGGCGCGGACCTGCGACATCGAAGGGCGTAGGGATGCCCTGTTCGCGGGCGAGGCGGTCAATGTCACGGAAGGGCGGGCGGTGCTGCACCCCGCACTGCGCGCCGCCGACGATGCCGATTTTCATGCCCTGGGCGAGCCGGTCTCGCAGGAAGTGGCCGAGACCCGCAACCAGATCGCCACCTATGCCCAGGCTATCGGCTCGGGGGCCGAGGTCGGGGGCACGCGCCAGCCGTTCAATGCCATCGTCCACATCGGCATCGGCGGATCGGATCTTGGGCCGCGTCTGCTGTGGGAGGCGCTGAAGCCGCTGGAGCCGACGATCCAGTTGCGCTTCGTGGCCAATATCGATCCGCGCGACATGGCCGAGGCCCTGTCCGGCCTGGACCCGGAGACGACGCTGGTCGTGGTGGTGTCCAAGACTTTCACCACCCAGGAAACACTGGCCAATGCCGAACTGGCCAAGGCCTGGCTGGCCGAAAGCCTGTCGCCGCGCCGCATGGTCAAGCATCTGGTCGGCGTCACGGCCGCGCCGGAGAAGGCCGAGGCCTGGGGATGCGGGCGCACATTCGGGTTCCGCGACTGGGTCGGCGGGCGCTATTCCCTCTGGTCGTCGGTGTCCCTGTCAGTCGCCGTGGCCCTGGGCTGGGACGTGTTCCAGCGCGTGCTGGACGGGGCGCGGGCCATGGACCAGCATTTCCTGGAGGCCTCGCCCGAGATCAATGCGCCGATCGTCCTGGCCATGGCCCAGATCTACAATGTCGAGGGTCGCGGGAGACACGCCCGCACCGTCGCCCCCTATGCCCACGGCCTGCGCCGCCTGCCGGCCTTCCTGCAACAGCTGGAGATGGAATCGAACGGCAAGCGGGTGAAGCGTGACGGCACCCTCGTCGATACGGCGACCGGCCCCATCGTCTTCGGCGAACCGGGGACCAATGGCCAGCACGCCTTCTTCCAGCAGATCCATCAGGGACCACAGGTGGTCCCGGCCGAGTTCGTGGTGGTCGGTCATACATCCAAGGCCGCCGTCGATGATCGAGAGGGCGATGCGCCCCTGTGGTCCAATGCCCTGGCCCAGGCCCAGGCCCTGATGATCGGCAAGACGGCAGCCCAGGCGCGGGCCGAACTGATCGCGGCCGGCGCGGACGAGGCCGAGGCGGACCGTCTGGCCTCGCACAAGACCTTTCCCGGCGACCGGCCATCCACGACGATCGTGATGGACGCGCTGACACCCGAGGCGGTCGGGGCGCTGCTGGCGCTGTACGAGCACAAGACCTTCGTCGAGGGCGTGATCTGGGACATCAACAGCTTTGACCAGTGGGGCGTGGAACTGGGCAAGCAACTGGCCAGGGCGGTGCTTGAAGACGTGCGCAAGGGCGAACCATCGCCGGATCTGGACGCCTCGACGGCGGAGCTCATGAAGCGCCTTCTGGTCTGATCCAGATGCAGAAAGGGCGGAGACCCGAAGATCCCCGCCCCTTCCTCGCCTTCAACGGCCGGTCCTACTCACGCGACCGGCAGGAGGCTGTTACCAGCGACGATCGTAACGATAGTCCCGGTTATAACGGCGATTGTCGCGACGGTCGTAGCGATGCTCGCGGTAGTCGCGGCGCTGTTCCCAGCGCGGATCGCGGCTGTTGATACCGTGCTCGCGTTCCCAGTGACCCTGGTTCCGGTAGCAGCGGCCGCCGCGGTAATATTCGCAGCCCGAACCACGGTTTGAGGCGGTGGCACCCAAGGCGGCACCGGCCAGGGCACCCCCGGCGATATAGGTCCCGTCGCCCTGACCGATCAGGGCCCCGGCGAGGCCACCGACCACGGCACCGACCACGGCGTCGCGGCCCGTGTTGTTGTCGCGGTCGCGGTAGCTCTGGGCATCGGCGGGGCTGGCCGACATCAGGGTGACTGCCGCCGCACCGATCACGGCCGGCGAAGCGAGAGCGATCTTGGAAAACATGTTCATGATCATTCCTTCCGGACTATTTCGTGCGGCACCATGCCGAACATGAAATCACCCTAGAGGGTCGAGCCTGAACGCCCCGCGAGGTGGTCGTTCATTGCGCGTTCATCGCAAAGTCACGGCTCGGAGCCGGTTTGATCTGCCAATGCAGGCAAGAATGTCCGCCGGCGCTTGACGTGAGAGCGACCCCCTCCTACGTCCCCGACGCGTTAGCACTCTCGGGTGGCGGCTGCCAAAACGGCCGATCCGGGGGAACTGGCGAAGAAACCTTAGAAGACTTCATCGGAGAACACACAGATGGCGTTTCGTCCTCTCGGCGATCGCGTGCTGGTCAAGCGCGTGGAAGAAGAATCCAAAACCAAGGGCGGGATCATCATCCCCGACACCGCCAAGGAAAAGCCTCAGGAAGGCGAAGTCGTCTCGGTCGGCCCCGGCCTGCGCGACGAAAAAGGCGTGATCAATGCCCTGGAACTGAAGGCCGGCGACCGCATCCTGTTCGGCAAGTGGTCGGGCACCGAGGTCAAGCTGGAAGGCGAAGACCTGATCATCATGAAGGAATCCGACGTCCTGGGCGTGCTGTCCTAAGCACCCGCGTCGCCGACCTTTTCCCTGATAATTCAAGACTAGGAGCTGCCTCATGGCTGCCAAACAAGTAATGTTCTCCACCGACGCGCGCGAAAAAATGCTGCGCGGCGTCAACGTCCTGGCCAATGCGGTCAAGGTGACGCTGGGTCCCAAGGGCCGCAACGTCGTGATCCAGAAGTCCTTCGGCGCCCCGCGCTCGACCAAGGACGGCGTCTCGGTCGCCAAGGAAATCGAGCTGGAAGACGCCTTCGAAAACATGGGCGCCCAGATGATCCGCGAAGTCGCTTCGAAGACGAACGACAAGGCGGGTGACGGCACCACCACCGCGACCGTCCTGGCGCAATCCATCGTGCAGGAAGGCCTCAAGTCCGTCGCCGCCGGCATGAACCCGATGGACCTGAAGCGCGGCATCGACAAGGCGGTCACCGCCGTCCTGGCCGACATCAAGGCCTCGGCCAAGAAGGTCTCCAACAACTCCGAAATCGCCCAGGTCGGCACCATCTCGGCCAACGGCGACAAGGAAGTCGGCGAGATGATCGCCAAGGCCATGGAAAAGGTCGGCAACGAAGGCGTCATCACGGTTGAAGAAGCCAAGACCGCCGAGACCGAGCTGGACGTCGTCGAAGGCATGCAGTTCGACCGCGGCTACCTGTCGCCCTACTTCATCACCAACGCCGACAAGATGCAGGTCGAGCTCGAAGAGCCGATGATCCTGCTGCACGAGAAGAAGCTGTCGTCGCTGCAGGCCATGCTGCCGATCCTGGAAGCCGTGGTTCAGTCGGGTCGCCCGCTGGTCATCATCGCCGAGGACATCGAGGGCGAAGCCCTGGCCACCCTGGTGGTCAACAAGCTGCGCGGCGGCCTGCGCGTCGCCGCCGTCAAGGCCCCCGGCTTTGGTGACCGCCGCAAGGCCATGCTGGAAGACATCGCCGTCCTGACCGGTGGCCAGGTCATCTCGGAAGACCTGGGCATCAAGCTTGAGAACGTCACCCTCGACATGCTCGGCAAGGCCAAGAAGGTCACGATCACCAAGGACGACACCACCATCGTGGACGGCGTCGGCGGCAAGCCCGAGATCGAAGCCCGCATCGGCCAGATCAAGAAGCAGATCGAGGACACCACCTCGGACTACGACAAGGAAAAGCTGCAGGAACGTCTGGCCAAGCTGGCCGGCGGCGTTGCCGTCATCCGCGTCGGCGGCTCGACCGAAGTGGAAGTGAAAGAGAAGAAGGACCGCGTCGACGACGCGCTGAACGCCACGCGTGCAGCCGTTGAAGAAGGCATCGTCCCCGGCGGTGGTATCGCCCTTCTGAAGGCGACCAAGTCGCTGGAAGGCCTGACCGGCGACAACGCCGACCAGACCGCAGGCATCGCCATCATCCGCCGCGCCATCCAGGCCCCGATCCGTCAGATCGTCGAAAACGCCGGCGTCGAAGGCTCCATCGTGGTCGGCAAGGTGCTGGAAAACAACTCCGTCACCTTCGGCTTCAACGCCCAGACGGAAGAGTACGGCGACCTGGTCGCCATGGGCGTGATCGACCCCGCCAAGGTGGTCCGCACCGCCCTGCAGGACGCCGCCTCCGTGGCCGGCATCCTGATCACGACCGAAGCCGCAGTCGCCGATGCGCCCAAGAAGGCGTCCGGCGGCGGTGCCCCCGACATGGGCGGCATGGGCGGCGGCATGGGCGGCATGGACTTCTAGTCCACGCCAGCTCACGCTGAACGAACAGAAGGGCGGGTCCGGAAACGGGCCCGCCCTTTTTTGCTGCCTCAGCGCACGACGCATTGGCTTTACAAGGGAGGGAACCCCCCTACTGTTCTTGGCAGACATTCGGCTGGGGGATGGCGTGTCTGCTGCACTGGATTTCACCTATCAGTATGCCTTCGCATCGGGTGTCGCCGCCAATGAGAATGGCCGGCCGCAGCTGTCGCTGGCCACCTGTGACGCAAACCTCGGATCGCGTCACTTCTTTGACGGTCGCGTACGGCAACCGCGTGTGCTGGGCGAGATGCTCTACACACTCAGCGACGTCGTGCGGACGCACTTCTTCATGCCGCTGAAGCCGGGCATGCTGGACCCGGTGCTGACCAGCAACGAGGAGTTGCTGCGTCTGGAAGGGTTCAGCGGCTGCTGTGGGGTCTATGCGCGGGTGGACCTGCCCGCCGAGGCCTTCGACGGCGAATGCCATGGGCGGGGAACCACCAATGTGGATTTCAATACGCCGATGCGAAACGCTCTTTTGCGGCTGCGTGACGAGGAGGATGTCCGGTTCGCGGTCGGCGCGGAGGGGGTCGTGCTGGAGCGCGGCGGCGAAGCCACCGTCGAGAAGAAAGTCAAATTGCCCCTGAGGTGGATCAAGGGATTCAGCGAGGTTCAGGCCTATCAGCCCCGACTTGAGCTGAAGATGGAGGTCAGCGCAGCCGAAGCGCTACGCTTCGTCCGAATGTTGCCCAAGGCAGCCCGCCCTCGCATGCCCAGCTATGCGATCTCGGTCGGACGGTCGGTACGCCTGAGCCAGCGGCCACAAAAAGGCGCGGTGGCGATCCTGGGTACGCACCGGGTCAAGGTGATCGAGGCGCTGCTGCCTCGCGCGCAGAGTTTGCGAATCTGGAGCGATGAAGACAGCGGGGCCAGCGCCTGGGAGGTCCGCTATGCCGTCGGGTCTTTCTTCCTGATGATCAGCCCAGAGGTGTTCCGCGGCTTCTCGGGCGAGGGGCAGGTTCTGTCGGTTCTGGCCCGGCCACCTGAGGACGCAGTGATCGCCCGGGTCAGAGCCAGTCTGAAATGGCAGTCGCAGCTGGATGCGGGCATGCTGGGCCAGTCGCTGGACCTGGGCCAGGACGAGGTGGAGGCGGCGATGGCGGTGCTGGGCAGCCGGGGGTTGGCCGGATTCGACGCCGTATCCGGTCGCTACTTCCATCGGGAGTTGCCGTTCGACCTTGATCGGGTGGAGGAGATGCAGCCGCGCCTGAAAAACGCACGCAGGCTGGTGCACGACGGACTGGTAAAACCCGTCACCGACGGCGATGGGGCGACGTTCGCGGTGCAAGGGAACGGGACGGTGCACCGGGTGCGTCTGTCCGAGGACAGCCACAACTGCACCTGTCCCTGGTTCAGCAAATATCTGGGCCAGCGCGGGCCGTGCAAACACATCCTGGCCGCATCGGTCCTGCTTGAAGAGACGGACGCGGCGACGGCATGACCTACGATGAACTCGAGGCGCTGGTCCTAGAAGGCGGCGACGGCTGGGCGGTGCAACGGGCGTTGGCACCATTGGATGAGAAGGCGCGGGCGAAATTGTCGGCACCGGTGCAGAAGCTGTACAGGCAACTCGGTCGCGGAAAGCCGGACCCCACGGCGTCGGATCGTCTGGCGAAGTTCCTGGACGGCGCTTCGGGCATGTTCTGGACGCATCGCGGTTTCAGCGGCAACCAGAGCGCTCTGATCGTCGCTCTTTTTGCGGTGGGACCGCTCTCGGCGCTAAGCAAACTTGAAATTCGCTTCAGTCTCTTCAAACACTACGAACTGATTGAACAGGTCATCCTGGACCGACGCCCCGATTGGATCGACAACTGGGTCGCGAAGGAACTGGAAGCCGACTTCACGAACCTGAAATTCTCTACCCTTCATGGCTGGGTCCGCGACGGTGTCTGCGCCAAGCCGGATGCTGATCGCTACTACAGCCTTTTCGCGGGCCACATGATGCGGCGCAGACCGTGGGGGACCAACGAGGTCATCCCTCCGATCTCTCGTCAGCTGCTGGCCGATCCGGATCTGCTGCCCGATGTCGAGGGCCTGTTTCGCGTCGAGAGCATCGCCTTCGGCACCAACGAGTGGATGAAGAAGGACGCGCCGCCGGATCACGAGACCTGGCCGGACGCGCTGGAAAAGCTGTCGGTCTCTGGACATCTGGACCGCGCCGACTTGCTGCAATGGTCGCTGAACGGGCTGATGCGTGAGCTCAAGCAGCCACAACTGGCGGGCTTCCACAGCTTCCACAAACGGCTGAAGCCGGATCAGGCCGAGCGGCTGCGTCATCAGGCGGCCTATGTCGGTCTGTTGTGCCACCCGGTCGGCCATGTGACCAAATTCGCTTTGGAGATGCTGGCCGAGATACAGAAGGCCGGGGATTTGCAGATCGAACCGGTGCTGCGCGAGCTGCCGGTAGTGTTTGGCGGCGAGGCCAAAGGCAATGCAATCGCCGCATTGAAGCTGCTGAAACGAATTGCGGTCAACAAGTCGTCGGCGCGCCCGGCGGTAGCGGTGACCTTGGAGGCTCTGCGGCACGCCAATGCGGACGTTCAGGGCGCGGCGCTGGACCTGCTGGAAAATCATCGCGACCTGATCGACGAGGCGATGCTGGGTGACATGGAGCCATTCATTGCGGCCACTCAGCGTGTGAGATTCGGGCGGCTGCTGGCCGCGCTGGGCGGAGGTGAAGGGGACGGCGAGCCAAAGTTCGAACGGGCGTCCGTCGCCGCAGCGCTGCCGTCTGAGTTTGACTATCGCCCCGCCCCCGCCGATCGGCTGGCCGACACGCTCCTGCGGCCTGAGGACATCCTCGAACCGATTCAGACCGTGGACGCACTGATCGAGGCGGTCTTCCACGCGGCCGAGGTGGTGGAAGCGCCGGACGAGGTCGAGCGGATCATCGATGCCATCTCGCGGCTGGCGGGCGAGCGGCCCGCCGACTTCGATGCGCGGGTCGCGCCGCTGCTGCACCGCATGACTTCAGGTGGCGGTGGTCATTCTATCGTGCTGGGGAGTCCCGGCCTTGGCGGGTCGCTGCGCAACCTGTTGAACGTCTGGCTGACGGGGCAGTTGAACCGCACGGTCGAGCAGGAGGCGGCGTATTTCCGCGTCGAGGATGCCTTCATCCCTCTGCGGACACATCTGAGCGAGATCGCCGAGCGGGTGCACAAGGGGCAGAGCCGTCCACTGCTGTCGGCCCCAACTCACAAGGGCGGCTGGATCGACCCGATGGTCTGGATGGATCGACTGGAGACCGTGCGCGATCCGTCCATCATCGACAGCATGGACTTCCGCCTGTCGCTGTTGCGGCTGGCACCGGACCGGCGCGCCGAGGCGTCGGGGCGAGTCGCCGCTATTCCCCAAACCCTGAGAGCCGTGGCGGGTTTTGCGCTAGGAGGCGATGCGCGACCGACGGCATCGGATCAGTCCTTCCATGCGGCCTGGATCACTGCCGCTCGCTGTCGCGATCCGCTGAGGGATTGGAGCGCCGAACTGGCCCCCCTCCGCGTAGATGATGCGGCACCGGATGGCATCAGACCGGCTCGATACAGCTGGTTGGCCGGGACCGGGCAAGACCAATACGGCCGACAGGGGACGAAAGTCCCCAAGCTGATCGTTTCAGTGGAAAGCCAGGCGAGCGCAGCCCCGGCAGCGCCTAACACGTTCCGTGACCGGATAGCGCAAGCCTTCGCATCGCGGCGGACGGTCGATCGTGACCAACTTCCCAGTGCAGCATTAAACCGGCTGCTGGACCGCAAGCGGCGTACCTGGGGTGAGATGGGGACGCCGTGGGTGGCGCAATGGGCGAGTTGGCTCTGGCCCCAGAACCCGGCGGCCGCCTTTGTGCGCGGCGCTGTCACCCTAGTGCAGCGCATCGACGACAACGCGAGTAGTTGGAGCCCGACTCACGGTCATCTCCAGGTTCTGTTCCAGCCGGGCAGACCTTGGCGGGAGCCCGGCCATTTACTGCTTTGCATCGCGCTGATCGGCAAGGACGCCGATGCGCGTGGGCTGGCCGTCGATGCGTTGATTGAAGGGATCGAGACCAGGCTGTTTGACCCGGCATTGTTTGCGGCGACGCTGGCCGGGCTCGCCGAGGGGGAGTGGATCAAGCTCAATCGGTTGGGTGACGCGCTTGTGCAGGTGATCCCGACATCCCCGACCCACGCGTATGTGATCAGCGAAGCCCTGCAGCTTTGGTTGCCGCGATTGGACCTTCAGCAGAACAACGCCTTTCGACTGCTTGAAGTGGTCCTCGAGGCAAAGGCTGTGACTGGCCTGCCTCTCGGCCAGGCGGCGCAGGATGCGCTGGCACAGGTGACAGGCAGCGGGAAGGCGGCGAAGATCGCAAGGCAACTGGCAGCGCAGCGATAAGCACTAGAACATCATGGGCGGCATGGACTTCTGATCCACGCTCAGCTCACGCTGAACGAACAGGAGGGCGGGTCCGGAAACGGGCCCGCCCTTTTTGCATCTGCGACGGACTCTTGCGCCTGCCCCGTGTCACTGTCGGGGCGACAAGGAGACGGTGGATGCGCCAGAGTCCTAGCCAGAATGCCAGTCTGAATGCGGCCATCGCCCTGACCCGGTTCGGGCTGGGTGCGGGCCCCGGCGAGATCGAGGCTGTCGGTAACGATGCGCGCGACTGGCTGGCGGCGCAGATCCGGCCCGATGGGGCACCCTCGCCTCAGGGCGACCTGCCGACCACTGACGAGCGGGTGCAGGACTGGCTGGCCTATCAGCAGACGGGTCAGCAACGGCGGCAGATTCGCCGTCAGGAAGGTGCAGGCCCGCAGAACGCTTTACCGCCCGCGGCAAGGGCTCAGCCCATGGCCGAGGGCGCAGCGATGTCGGGCATGGCGCAGCAGGGGCAGACCCCGGCGCAGACGGCACCCCTGTCGGACGAGGCCCAGGCCGCCTTCGATGCGCGACGCGAGAGCCGGCGCGATCTGGCGCAGGAGACGGCGAGGGAGTTCGTGGCCCGGGCCGATCTGGGGGCGACGACGCCCGACGGGTTCGCAGAACGCTGGGCCCTGTTCTGGGCCAATGCCTTCACGGTCTCGGCAACAAAATTCCAGTCCGGCGTCTTCATCGGCCCCTATGAGCGCGAGGCGATCCGGCCGCATGTGTTCGGCCGGTTCGAGGACCTGGTGCTGGCGGCCGAAAGCCATCCGGCCATGCTGACCTA
Organism: Brevundimonas sp. DW-iso22; assembly: GCF_058725425.1. Taxonomy (NCBI): domain Bacteria; kingdom Pseudomonadati; phylum Pseudomonadota; class Alphaproteobacteria; order Caulobacterales; family Caulobacteraceae; genus Brevundimonas; species Brevundimonas sp. DW-iso22. The sequence goes on from NZ_JBZXEB010000003.1 coordinate 270,519, forward strand.
TCTGGATCAGGCCCAGTCGGTCGGTCCCGGCAGCGTCGCGGGCCAGAGGCGCAATGCGGGACTGAACGAGAATCTGGCGCGGGAAATTCTGGAACTGCACACCCTGGGCACCGACGGCGGCTATACCCAGGCCGATGTGACGGAACTGGCGCGGGCGCTCACCGGCTGGTCGATCCCCACCAATCGGGGCGCTGGCGGTCAAGGACGGGGCCAAGGGCGTCGAGGACGCCGGGCCGCCGCCCTGGCCGAACCCGCAAGCGAGAACGGCTTCGTCTTCCGCACCATCATTCACGAGCCGGGCACACGGACGGTGCTCGGCAAGACCTATGCAGAGGGTGGGGCCGAACAGGGCCGGGCCATCCTGCGCGATCTGGCGAATGTACCCCAGACGGCCAGGAGACTGAGCTACAATCTGGCCCGGCATTTCGTGGCCGACGAGCCACCGCCCTCCTTGGTCCAGAAGCTGGAGGCGGCCTGGACTTCGTCGCGCGGCGACCTGGCGCAGGTGGCGCGCGCCCTGATCGAGGCTCCGGAAGCGTGGGAACCGCAGGCCGCCAAGATCAAGACGCCCTATGAGTTCATCGTCTCCACCCACCGCGCGCTCGGCACCCGGCCGCAGCGACCGCAGCCCTTGCAGCAGGCCTTGATCCAGATGGGGCAACCGGCCTTTTCCGCCCCCTCACCCGAGGGCTGGCCCGATACGGCAGCGGACTGGGCGGGTCCCGATGCCCTGGTCAAACGCCTGAACTGGGCCAAGACTGTGGGCGATCGCGCCGCCGAGATCGATGCCGACGCCGTGGCCGCCACCGCCCTGGGCTCGCGCCTTGGCGAACGCAGTCGCTTGGCCATCGCCCGCGCCGAAAGCCGTCCCGAAGCCCTGACCCTATTCCTGATGTCGCCGGAGTTCCAACGTCGATGACCCAGATGATCCATCTCAATCGCCGCCTGCTGCTGGGCGGTCTCGGGGCCGCCGGTGTCGGCCTGGCCTATGCCGGGCGTGTGGCGGCGCAATCCGCCTCCACCCGGCCCAAGCTGGTCGTCGTCATCGCGCGCGGAGCCATGGACGGGCTGTCGGTGACGGTGCCCTATGGCGATGCCAACTATCAGGCTTTGCGCGGGACCCTGGCCATCGCTGCGCCAGGCGAGACAAACGGGGCGCTGGCCCTGTCAGAGGGCTTCGGCCTGCACCCGGCCCTGACGACCCTGCATCAGATGTATGACGAGGGGCAGATGCGGTTCGCGCCCGCCGTCGCCATTCCCGTCCGTATCCGCTCGCATTTCGACGCCCAGGACGTGCTGGAGAACGGCGGCGAGGGTCTGCGGGCCCAAAGCGACGGCTGGCTGAACCGGGCGCTGGTTTCGGCAGGCGGGCAAGGCGCACTGAAGGGCCTGTCGATCGGGGCACAGACGCCGCTGATCCTGCGCGGCCGGGCCGAGACGTCCAGCTGGGCCCCCGGCGGTCAGGTCAAGGGCGAGGATCGCATCGCCTCGTTGCTTCAGGATCTCTATGTCGAGGATCCCATGTTGGGCACGAGCCTTGCGCGCGGACTGGAGACCGAGGCGCTGGCCTCGGCCATGAGCGACGGCACGCCTCTGCGCCGCGCCGATGTCGCCGGTCTGGGTCAGGCCGTGGCGCGGCTGATGACCGGCGAACAGGGCGCCGATGTCGTGGCCCTGTCGGTCGATGGTTGGGATACCCATGCGCGTCAGAATGCGCAGATGCAGACCCGGCTGGACGGGCTGGACGCCCTGATCGGCGGCATCCGCACGGGCCTGGGGCCGCAATGGAGCCAGACCGCGCTGGTGGTCGCCACTGAGTTCGGGCGCACGGCCCGCACCAATGGCACGCAAGGCACGGACCACGGCACGGCCTCGTCCCTGCTGCTGGCCGGCGGGGCGCTGAAGCCGGGCGGACCCATCGGCGACTGGCCGACCCTGGCCGACAATCGTCTGTTCGAAGACCGCGACTTGGCCCCGACGCTGGACGTACGATCAGTGTTCAAGGGCGTGCTGCGCGATCACCTGGGCGTGGACCGGGCCGCACTGGATGCCCGGGTCTTCCCCGACAGTGCGGCCGAGGCTCCGGCCCTCACAGGGCTGGTCTAGAGCTCAGTCCTCTTCGAGCGGCGGCAGGCCAGCTTCCTTGCGGGCGGCGGCGGCGGCTTTCTTTTCGGCCTTGGCGGCAGCCTTCTCGGCGGCCTTCTTGGCGTCGGCGCGCTCGCGTTCCTGACGTTCGAAACTGTAGTTGGGCTTACGGGCCATAGATATTGGTCTCTCTATTTTCAGACAAAGTGGAGCAAGCGGGCGTCGGGGACAACCTCTGCCGTGATCGGAAGATCAATCGACGGCGACGATCTCGACCGTCTGACCCGCGATCACCGCCTCGTCGCCGACCTGTTTGCCCATCAGGGCGACCGACAGGGGCGAGACATGGCTGACGGAGCCGGCGGCCGGGTCGGCCTCGTCCTCGCCGGTGATGCGCCAGGCCTGGGTGCGGCCATCCTCGCGCTCGATGGTGACGGAGCCGCCGAAACGGACGCGGCCATCGGGCTGGGTCTCTACCAGCTGGGCCGAGGCGCGGCGGGCGGACCAGTAGCGCAGGTCGCGCGTGGCGCGGGCCATGGCGGTGCGGTCGATCTCGATATCCCCGTGCGCCTGGGCCGCAGAATATGCGGCACGCGAGGAGGCAAGGGCGTCGTCGATCGCGGCCAGGCCCGCAGGCGTGACCAGATTGGGATGGGGCGAGATCGGGCGGTCGGGAAGATCGGCGGCTGTGGCCTCCAGATCCTCTTCGCGGGTGAAGGCAACGCTCATGGTACGGAAGATAGGCGTTGAGGGCGGTTGCCGCTAGGAAGACGACATGACCGATCCCGCCCCTTCCAAGTCCACCGTCCACGTTATCGGGGCGGGACCCGCCGGATTGATGGCCGCCGAGCGGCTCGCCCGCACAGGTGTGGCTGTGGTGGTGCATGACGCCATGCCGTCGGTCGGGCGCAAGCTGCTGATGGCCGGACGCGGCGGGCTGAACCTGACCCATTCGGAAGGGATCGAGGCCTTCACGGCGCGGTACCGCGAGGCGTCAGCGACGGCGGCCTCGTGGCTGGAGCGGTTTTCGCCGACACATCTGATCGGTTGGGCCGAGGGGCTGGGCCAGCCGGTGTTCACGGGGTCGTCGGGGCGGGTCTTTCCGCGCGCGATGAAGGCCTCGCCGCTGCTGAGGGCCTGGCTGGGACGACTGGCGGAGCTGGGGGTCGAGGTGCGAACGCGCTCGCGCTGGGTCGGGCGGCGCGACGGCGGCTTCGTCTTTGCCACGCCCGACGGCGAGCGGATCGAGCGGCCTGATGCGGTGGTGCTGGCGCTGGGCGGAGCCAGTTGGCCGAGACTGGGGTCCGACGGAGCCTGGTGCGAGGGCTTGATGGCGGAGGGCGTCGAGGTCGCGCCCTTCCGGCCCTCCAACGTCGGCTTGGATGTGGGCTGGACCGAGATTTTCGCCGAGCGTTTCGCGGGCCAGCCGCTGAAGCCCATCGCCCTCACTCATGATGGCGAGACGGTGCGTGGCGAGGCGATGGTCACCCGCTATGGGCTGGAAGGCGGCGCGGTCTATGCCCTGTCGGCCGGCCTGCGCGAGGCCATCGAGCGCGACGGCACCGCCGCCGTCGTGATCGACCTGCGTCCCGACCTCAGCGAGGAGGCCCTGGCCCAGCGGCTGGCGAAACCGCGCGGCAAGGACAGCGTCACCAATTGGCTGAGGAAGGCCGGCGGCCTGTCGCCGGTGGCGGTCGGCCTTTTGCGTGAGATTCCCGGAGACCTGCCGCTGGGCACCGAAAAGCTGGCCAAGCGGATCAAGGCGGTGCGCCTGACCCTGACCGGGGTGCAGGGGCTGGAGCGGGCCATATCGTCGGCGGGCGGCGTCCGTCTGGATCAGGTCGACGACGGCCTGATGCTGAAGGCCCTGCCCGGCGTCTTCGTAGCCGGGGAAATGCTGGACTGGGAGGCCCCGACCGGGGGCTATCTGTTGCAGGCGACCATGGCGTCGGGTGTCGTGGCGGCGGACGGGGTGCTGGCCTGGTTGGCCGGTCAAGGGCTGGCGAACTGAGGAGGACGGCATGCGCGGCATCGATCTGAGCTCGTGGGAAAGCGTGGTGGCCAGTCTGGTCGGCCTGGCCCTGTTCGCCCTGATCGGGGTGGGCATCCGGCTGGTCATGATGATGACCTTCCAGCAGCGCCAGCAGCGCATGAACCGCCAGATCAACGAGCGGCTCAAGACGCTGATCGCGGCCTACAAGGTGCTGGGCGGATCGTTCACGGGCGACCTGGCCGTGGACCCGCGCCACATGCGTGAGCTGCGCCGAGCACAGGCGGAGACTGAGGGCACCGCTGGCACGGACAGTTCGGCCAATGGCTCCGACCGCGCGCGGCGCATCCGCGATGCGGTCGAGGCCGCCCTGTCCGACATCATCCTGCTGGGGACTGAGGAACACGTGCGACTGGCCCAGAGGGCGGCGCTCGATCTCGTGGAAGGGCGACCGGCGCAGATGCATGAGTTGGTCGTGTCGCTGAGAGACTTCATCCGCCATGCCCTGGACCTCGATCCCATTCCCGCTGGACTGGCGATCCCGGCGCAAGGGCCTTCGCGCCCCTCCGGCTCCAGCGGTGGCCGAGGCGGCGGCGGTCAGGGCGGCGGCGGTCAGGGCGGTGGAGGCGGCGGCGGTGGAGGCATGGGCGGAGGAATGGGTGGCGGCATGGGCGGCGGCGCCACGCTCGGAACCGAAGACCGCGCCAGTGCCGGGTGACGGCCCGCCTCGCCTTGGCTAGAACCCCCCCAATGACCGACCTGCCTGAAATCCAGGGCCTGTGCCCGCCGCGTTTCGATGCCGTGAAGGACGCCTTCGCCGCCAACTTCACCGATGCGCCCGAGGGGCTGAATGAACAGGGCGCGCGGTTCAGCGTCTGCGTCGACGGAGAGGTGGTCATCGACCTGATGGGCGGCTGGGCCGATGCCGCCAGGACCGTGCCCTATGGTCCCGCGAGCCTGACGCCCGTTTTCTCGACCGGCAAGGCGGTGATGGGGGCCTTGATCGCCACCTGCGTCGAGCGCGGCCTGCTGGACTATGACGCGCCGGTGGCGCGCTACTGGCCCGCCTTCGGCCAGAATGGCAAGGACGCCATCACCGTCGCCCAGATGATGAGCCATCAGTCTGGCCTGCCCGGCTTTTCGGAGACGGTCGATCCGACCATCTGGTTCGACCGGCAGGCGGTGCTGGATCAGCTCTGCGCCCAGGTCCCCATGTGGCCGCCGGGCACGGCCAGTGGCTATCACCCCATCACCATCGGCTATCTGGCGGGCGAGTTGTTCCTCATCGTGGACGGGCGAACCATGGGCACGGCCCTGCGTCAGGACTTTCCCGGCCTGGACCTGTGGATCGGCCTGCCCGAGGCCGAGCACGGGCGGGTGGCCCAGATGCGCAAGCCCGCCTCGGCTCCCGACCTGGGTATCATCGACGCGGTCAAGCGCGCCGCCTTTCTGGACAAGGGCTCGGCCCCCGGCGGACGTGGCTCGACCGAATGGCGGACCATGGAGATTCCGTCGGCCAATATGCATGCCACCGCCGCCGATCTGGCGCGTTTCATGAGCGTGCTGACGACAGGCGTGCTGGACGGTCGGACGGTGCTGTTGTCCGACACGCTGAACCAGATGCGCCGCGAGCGGATCGCGGGTCTGGACCGGGTCGTGCCCTTCGACGTCAGCTGGGCGGCGGGGGTCATGCGCAACGAGCGGCTGAACATCTTCGGCCCCAATCCCGAAACCCTGGGACACTGTGGCTGGGGTGGCAGCTGCGCCCTGGCCGATCCGGGCGCGAGGCTATCAGCGGCCTATGTCATGACCCGCCAGTCGCCGCACCTGCTGGGCGACCCGCGAGCGAAGCGCCTGATCGAAGCGCTCTACAGCACTTTGTAGGGCCTATCGCACTAAGCGCTACTTGAGGCGCTGAGTCCGCCCCGGAGCCGTGAGGGCACCGACGACCCCGGCCAGGACGGCGCATGCCGCACAGGTCAGGATCACGACACGAAAGGCCGTATGGAAGGCGTCGGTGGCGGCGCTGTCCAGATCGCCCCCGGCCATGACCTGGCCCAGCAGGGCGCGGGCGTCCGGACTGTCGGCCTGCGAGACGAAGACGGCGGACAGAATCACACCCAGCAAGGCCACGGCCAGCAGGCCCGCGACCCGGGCCACGGCATTGTTCACGCCCGAGGCCACGCCGGTATGGCCCGGCTGGACCGCCCCCATGACGGTGGCGGTCAGGGGGCCGACGGCCAGGGTCATGCCGATGGCCAGCACCGTCATCCCCGCCAGAGGCCCATCGACATAGCCCGCGCCAGGCCCCGGCCAGGCCAGCAACGCCAGACCTATGCCGGACAGGATCGGTCCGAGGCTGAGCGACAGCCGCGCCCCGAACCGGTCGGCCAGCCGCCCGGCGACGCCCGAGAACAGCCCCATGACCACGGCGAACGGCAGCATCGCCGCCCCGGCCATCGTCGCACTGAACCCCTGCACACGGATCAGGTCGAAGGGCAGGAAGAACATGGCCCCACCCGGGGCGAAATAGAGCAGCAGGGTCAGGACGTTCACCCCGCTGAACACCGGCGACCGGAACAGGGCCAGTGGCATCATCGGATGGCTCTGCCGCGCCTGGGACAGCAGGAAAACGGCCAGCAGCACGACACCGCCCGCCATGCCGCCGATGATGGCAGGGCTGGTCCAGCCCAGATCGGGCGCGGCAGTCAGGGCCCAGGTCAGGGCGGCCAATCCGCTCACAGCCAGAAGCGCTCCGATCCAATCCAGCCCCCGCGCGTCGTCGTCCCGGCTTTCGGGCACGGCCTTCAGAGTGACGGCAATGGTCAGGGTGGCCAGCGGCAGGTTGATCCAGAAGATGAAGCGCCAGTCGGCCTGATCCGCCAGCCAGCCGCCGATCAACGGCCCGACCATGCCGAATAGAGCCGCCGCCCCCGCCCAGGTACCGAAAGCCTTGCCCCGCTCCTCTGGCGGAAAGGTCGCGCCGATGACCGCCAGCGCTCCGGGCGCCAGCAAGGCCGCGCCGATGCCCTGCAAGGCTCGCCCGCCGATCAGCAACTCAACCGTCGGGGCCAGGCCGCAAGCCAGCGAGGCCAGGGCGAAGACGACGACACCGATCAGGAAGACCCTGCGCCGCCCGAACCGGTCCCCGGCCGCACCGCCGGTCAGGACCAGGGCGCCCAGTGTCAGCAGATAGGCGTTGGACACCCATTGTACGGCGGCGGGGCCTGCGCCCAGATCACGCTGGATGGCGGGCAGGGCCACGCCCAGGGCCGAGCCGTCGATGAAGGTCAGGCTGGAGCCCAGGACGGTGGCGACCAGTATCCAGCGCTTGCGAGAGGCAGACAGGGCCTGCGTCGGCGGCGGGGCCGCCTGGACCTGGCCTTCGTTACAGGGGCTTCGGTGCGGGCCGTCCATCGCTTGTCCCCCAAGTCGGAAACAGACGTTACGCCGCCTTCCCGTGGGCGGTCTAGCGTCCGGCCTCGCGGCTCCGGTCCCCGGCGGGATCGTCCAGCAGGCCGGGCTCGGGGGCGACGACGACGGACCTGCGCCGCGACCGGACGGCCGCGATGGCGAAGACAACCGCCCCGGCCCAGATGAAGCCGAACGATATGGCCCGCAGCAGGCCGAAGGGCTCACCCTGGCTGACCCCGATGACGAAGACGATGGTCGGGGCCAGGAACTGCAGGAAGCCCATGGTCGACAGGGGCATGCGCCGCGCGGCCCAGGCGAACAGCACCATGGGCACCACGGTGATCGGCCCGGCGGCCAGCAGCCACAGGGTCGCCGCCGTCGACTGGCCGAAATGGCCCTGACCCTGGGAGGCGATCCACAGCACCCAGGCCAGGCCGGGCCCGGCCAGCAGCAGGCATTCCAGGAACAGGCCGCTCTGGGCGTCGACGGACACCCGCTTTCGGATCACCCCATAGGCACAGAAGGTCGTGGCCAGCAGCAGAGATACCCAGGGCAGATGCCCCAGGGCCACGGCCTGAAGCACCACCCCGCACCCGGCCAGGGCGATGGCGACCAGGCCGGTGCGCGAAATCTTCTCGCGGAACAGCCAGGCCCCCGCCGCCATATTGAGCAAGGGGTTGAGGTAGTAGCCCAGGCTGGCATCCAGCGTCCGCCCGTTGTTCACGGCGATGACATAGGTGGTCCAGTTCACCGCGATCAGCGTCGTGGACAGGGCAATCCAGCCCATGACGCGCGGCGAGCGCAGGGCCTGCATGACCTGCCCGCCCTGACGCACCACCAGGACCAGCGCCCCGGCCCACAGCACGGCCCAGGCGGTGCGGTGCGCCATGATCTCGAAGGCATCGGCCCCGGCCCGGTCCATCGCCTGGAACACCAGGGGGATGAAGCCCCAGATGGCATAGCAGGCGACGCCCGCGATCAGGGCCTTGCGATCCTCACCGGCCGGGGCGGTGGTCACGGCCTCAGACCGTGATGGTGCGATAGCCCGAGGACGGCTTGATCATCCCGGTCTCGTCCAGCAGCTGGGCGATCTGGACGGCATTCAATGCCGCCCCCTTGCGCAGGTTGTCGCCCACGATCCACAGCATCAGGCCGTTCTCGACCGAGGGGTCCTTGCGGATGCGGCTGACATAGACCGAGTGCTCGCCGGCGGCATCGACCGGGGTGATGTAGCCGTCGTGCTCCTGCTTATCGACCACCTGGATGCCGGGCGCGTCACGCAGGATGGCGCGGGCCTCGTCAGGGGTGATCGGCTTGTCGAACTCCAGCGCCACCGCCTCGGAGTGGCCGACGAAGACGGGCACGCGCACGCAGGTGACCGTCAGCTTGATGTCGGGGTCCAGCATCTTGTGGGTCTCGTCCCACATCTTGGCCTCTTCGTCGGTGAAACCGTCATCGCGGAAGCTGCCGATGAAGGGGATGACGTTGAAAGCGATCTGTTTGGGGAACAGCTTGGGCCGCGCGTCGCCCAGACCGTAGATGGCCTTGGTCTGGTTCCACAGCTCGTCCATGCCCGCCTTGCCCGCGCCCGACACCGATTGATAGGTCGAGACCACCGCGCGCTTGATCTTGGCCGCGTCATGCAGCGGCTTCAGCGCCACGACCAGTTGCGCCGTCGAGCAATTGGGGTTGGCGATGATGTTCTTCCTGGACGCCAGCTTGATGTCGTCCGGGTTCACCTCCGGCACGATCAGCGGCACGTCCGGGTCCATGCGGAAGGCCGACGAGTTGTCGATCACCATGGGCCCGGCCTTGCCGATCTTCTCGGACCAGGCGCGCGAGGCGTCGCCACCGGCGCTCATCAGGACCAGATCGACCTGCGAGAAATCGAAGCTGTCGATGTCTTCGCATTTGATGGTCTTGTCGCCCCAGGACACCTCGACGCCCTTGGACTTGCGCGACGCGACGGCGTGCATTTCCGAGACCGGAAACTCCAGCTCTTCGAGGATGTTCAGCATCTCGCGCCCGACGTTGCCGGTAGCGCCCACGATGGCGACTTTATAGCTCATATTGGTGTGTCCTTCGGACGCCCTGTCGCTCGCCGCGCGGCGGCTCGCTGCTTGAGGGCTCTGGGGTAGTGCGGGAAGCTTCTGCATGTAGGCCTTCGCAGGCGCGAAGCAACGGTTTTTGGCTTTAACTCCGTCAAGTTCGCAACGCCATGCCATTCATCGTCCTTATGGCGTTGCTGCTACGGACAATCCGCTCTCATCACTTGCGTCCGATTTTGACGTGCGGCTGCCTTAGGATGTCCCCACGGTCCGTAGCGCGACCGACCTCCCGTCGGCTGGATGGGCCAGACCCGGCAAACGAAGTGGACTGAGTGGACTGTATTTTTCTTCCTTCGCTGTCGTTGCCTCGGTAATCGGAGCCATGACGTCCCGCATTCGTTCCGCCTATGACATCCGCATTGAGGAAGGGGTCATCGCGCCCGATCCGGCCCAGGCCCCGCTGATCGCGGCGATGGAGCGGCTGGAGGAGGATCTGGCCAAACGCGGCCTGTTCGGCGGACTGCCCGAGGTGCGGGGCCTCTACATCTGGGGGCCGCCGGGGCGGGGCAAGTCCATGCTGATGGACCTGTTCGTCACCTCGACGCCCGAGCCGAAGAAGCTGCGGGCCCACTTCCACGCCTTCATGGCCCGTATCCACGACCTGGTCCGCCAGTGGCGCGAGGGGGATGCCAAGGCCCGCAAGGCCGTCTTCGGCACGCACAAGGGCGGCGACCCCATCCCGCCGATCGCCGCCCTGATCGCGTCGGAGGCAAGGCTGCTGTGCTTCGACGAGCTGCAGGTCACCGACATCGCGGATGCCATGATCCTGGGGCGGCTGTTCGAGGCTCTGTTCGAGAAAAAGGTAGTGCTGGCCGTCACCTCCAACCGCGCGCCGGATCAGCTGTATCTGAACGGCATCAACCGCCAGCTGTTTGTGCCCTTCATCGAACAGATCGAGGCGCGATGCGAGGTGGTGTCGCTGACCGGCGAGCGCGACTGGCGCCTGCACCGGCTGACAGGCGGCAAGGTCTGGTTCTCGCCGGTGGACGAGGCGGCGCGACTGGGGTTCGAGGACCTGTGGTCCGACCTGCGCGGCGGCGAGCCGGAGGAGCCCGCGCACCTGACGGTCCTAGGCCGAGAGGTGGTCATCGCCCGTACCGCCGGGAGCATGGCCCGCGCCACCTTCGCCGAGCTGTGCGGCAGGCCGCTGGGCCCACAGGACTATCTGGCCATCGCCGAGCGCTTCCATACCCTGTTCCTTGAGGATGTGCCGCTGCTCAGCCCCGCCAATCAGCAGGAGGCGCGGCGTCTCGTGACCCTGATCGACGCGCTCTACGAAGCCGGAACACGGCTGGTCACCCTGGCCGCCGCCGCGCCGGAGGCGCTGTATCCCGAGGGTGTCGGCGCCTTCGAGTTCGAGCGCACCGCCTCGCGCCTGAACGAAATGCAGGCCGCGGACTGGATGACGCGCGAGCGTTCGGTCTAGGCTTTGGCCATAATTCCGCTGGACCCTGCGGTGCACCGTTGTCGCCTGATATCAAGAGAGACCCGCCCATGCGCCTGCCCGCCCTGATCGCCGCCCTATCCATGAGTGCCTTATTGCCGACTGTGGCACTCGCCCAGACGCCAACACAGACGCCCGCGCCCGCAGCCGCACCGGCCCCCGCCGTCGGCGTCACGGTTGCCGATGCCCGAACCTGGCTGACCGGCTTGGGCGGATCGGTGGGCGAACCGGAAGCGGTGACCGGGGCCCAGATCCTGCGCGTGGCCGACGAGCCCCTGCCCTGGAACCTGACCTTCTACGCCTGCACGGCCCTGTGCGATGACCTGCAGTTCAGCGCCGTCTTCACTGGCCCGCTAACGATCGAACAGGCCAATCGTTGGAACCTGCAAAGCCGCTATCTGAAGGCCGCCTTCTCTCCGGCGCCGGCGACCGGCGGCAACCCCAGCATCGTGCTGCAGTACGATGTTCTGCTGACCCAGACCGGCCCGGACCAGCTTCAGGAGCCGACCGTCATCTGGATCCAGCAACTTCGGGCCTTCGCCCGTATGCTGACCGGTGAAGGCGCTGCACCGGCCCAGCCTTAGATTTGGTCAGTCCGGCCACGTCTCGCGGCTGGCCCCCAAGACCTCGCCTGCGAGATACAGCGAGCCGCAGATGACCACGCGCCCGGCCCCGAGGGCCAGGGCGCGCGACAGGGCTTCCTGAGCCGAGGTCATGGGCGTGGCCCCCAGGCCATGACCGCGCGCGACCGCTGCCAGCGCCTCCGGCTCTGCTGCCGCGCCGTCGAAGGGCACGGTGAAGACGTGGGCACCGCTGTCCTTCAGGGCCTCGAAGAAGCCGCCGGCATCCTTGTTGCCCAGCATGCCGACGATCAGGGCCAGGGGACGCGGTGCCCTGGCCTGGCGCTGGGCCAGGGCCTCGGCCAGGGCGCGGGCGGCGTGGGGATTATGCCCGCCGTCCAGCCACAGCTCGGCCTCTGCGGCGCGGGCCATCTCGCCATAGAGGCCAGCCGTCAGCCGCTGCATCCGCGCGGGCCAGCGAACGGATGACAGGCCTTCGACGATGGCGGCCTCCGGCAGATCCAGCTCAAGCGCCACGGCCACGGCCAGCCCGGCATTGTCGATCTGATGCGCGCCGGCGAGTGCGGGCAGCGGCAGATCCAGAAACCGCTCCTGATCCTGAAACGCCATGCCGCCGCGCTCGGCGAAGGCGTCGAAGTCCGTGCCCATGACCGTCAGGGGGCTGTGAACCGCGTCGGCGGCGACGGTGATGGCGTCCATCGCCTCTTCGGACTGACGACCGATCAGACCGCGCGCGCCAGTCTTGAGGATACCAGCCTTCTCGACCGCGATGCCGCGCAGGGAAGTGCCCAAGAACTCGGCATGGTCCAGATCGACGGGGGTGATGACGCTCAGAAGCGGGCGCGCGATGACATTGGTCGCGTCCAGCACGCCGCCCAGGCCGACCTCGACGATGGCCAGGTCGGCGGGTGTCTCGCTCATGGCGACGAAGGCGGCGGCGGTGGTGCTTTCGAAGACGGTGGCTTCGCCCGCGACGCGCTCGATCCGGTCCAGAATGGCGTTCAGCGGTGCGTCCTCGATCAGCTGTCCCGCCAGCCGGATGCGCTCGTTGAACCGCACCAGATGCGGTGAGGTATAGGTGTGGACCGTTAGCCCGGCCGCCTCGGCGATGGCGCGGATGAAGGCGACGGTCGAGCCCTTGCCGTTGGTCCCGGCCACATGGATCACAGGCGGCAACCGCTCCTGCGGATCACCCAGAGCCGCGCAGAGAAGACGCATCCGGTCCAGCGACAGGTCGATCCGCTGGGGGTGGCGGGCGCGCAGGCGTGCGGAGATGGGGTCCATGGCCGCGGGATCAGGCCGCGCGGCGCTGGCCGTCCATCAGCATCGACAGGATGCGCCCCAGGGTGGCCGGCAGATCGGCGCGGGCCACGACCTTGTCGACCATGCCCTTTTCCTGAAGGTATTCGGCGCGCTGGAAGCCCGGCGGCAGTTTCTCGCGGATGGTCGCCTCGATCACGCGCGGACCGGCAAAGCCGATCAGGGCACCCGGCTCGGCCAGATGGACATCACCCAGCATGGCATAGCTGGCGGTCACGCCCCCGGTGGTCGGGTCGGTCAGCACGACGACGAAGGGCAGTTTGACCGCCTTCAGTTCCTGGATGGCCAGGGTGGTGCGGGCCATCTGCATCAGGCTGAGCGCGCCCTCCTGCATGCGCGCTCCGCCGGCGGCGGTGTAGCAGACCAGCGGCACGCCGCGCTTCACGGCCTCGCGTGCGGCGGCGATGAAGGCCTCGCCTGCGGCCATGCCCAGAGAGCCGCCCATGAAGGTGAAGTCCTGAACGATCACCACCGCCGGCGTCCCGTCCAGGGTGCCGAAGCCGATAGCCATCGTGTCCTTGCGGCCCGCGGCCTTGCGCGCGGCCGCCAGACGATCCTTGTAGGGCTTGCCATCCGAAAATTTCAGCGGGTCCTCGGGCACGTCGGGGGTGTCGATGGAGACGTATTTGCCGTCGTCAAAGGTGGCGGCCAGGCGCGTGGGGGCGTCGATGCGCATATGACGGCCGGACGGCGTGACCCACAGGCTGGCCTCCAGGTCCGGGCGGTAGAGCATCTCGCCGCTGTCCGGGTCCTTGACCCACAGATTGTCGGGCGTCGCGTCGCGCCGGTTGACGATCTTGCGCACGCCTGGGGCAAAGCGCGACAGCCAGCCGCCGCGTTTCTCGGCGGGTTTGGCGTCAGGCTTGACGGCGGGGGCAGCGGGTTTGGTCTTGTCGATCATGGCGCGGCTTTAGACGGTTTCCGGCGTCCGCGCACCCCTGACCGCATCGGCCAGCTGGCGGACCTTGGCCAGAACGCGCGGGGCGGCGGGTTCGTTCGCTTCGAGCGCGGCCGCGACCTCGTCGACCAGAACCGAGCCGGCCACGACGGCATCGGCCACGCGGGCGATCTCGGCGGCGCGCTCGGGCGTCTTGACGCCAAAGCCGACGGCGACGGGCAGGCCAGAGGCCTTGCGGACACGCTCGACGGCGGGGGCCACCGACAGGGCCTGGGCCTCCTTGACGCCGGTCACGCCTGCGACCGAGACATAGTAGACGAAGCCGGAGGTCCGCTCGGCGATGATCTTCAGCCGCGCGTCGTCTGATGTCGGCGTGGCCAGGCGGATCAGGGAGATATGGGCCGCATCCAAGGCATCGCTGAGCGGTGCAGCCTCTTCCGGCGGGCAGTCCACGACGATGACCCCGTCCACGCCGCTGGCGGCCGCATCGCGGGCGAAAGCTTCGTAGCCGTAAGATTCGATCGGGTTCAGATAACCCATCAGGATCAGGGGCGTGTCCGCATCGCCCTGACGAAAGGCGGCAGCCAGATCCAGCGTACCCTTCAGCGTAAGGCCTGCCTTCAATCCACGCAGGGCCGCGCGCTGGATCGGCGGCCCTTCGGCCATCGGATCGCTGAACGGAAAGCCCAGCTCGATGATGTCGGCCCCGGCGGCAGGCAGGCCACGCAGGATATCCAGCGCCTGGTCGCGCGTGGGATCGCCAGCCATGACATAGGCGACAAAGCCGGCCCGGCCCTCGGCCTTCAACGCGGCGAAGCGGGCATCGATACGGGCAGTCGTCATTGTGCAGCCGAACCATTTGGCGTCTGGCAGGCCTGGCCGGGCTCGATCATCAAACCGATGTAGGCTGGAATACCCCCCGCTGGCTGGGGATGCTGTCGGAAATCCCAAAACCCGGCGACAGTCAGGCGTTCACAGCCTCCTGCGGCGTCAGGCTTCTGAAACAGTATGATGTTGGCCTGTCCGCCTGCGGGAGACCAGCCGGCAAGCCGGACCTGCTGTAGTTGGGCATTGAACTGGTCAGCCGCCTGTTCGATCGGAAAGGTGATGCATTGCATCGCCTCGTTTCCCCGGCTCACGACATCCCGCATGCCACCGCAGTCGGGGGCGGGCGTCGTTCCCGGAACGAAGGGCAAGGGACTGGTCGCGGGCGGCGTTTGGGAGGCCAGAGCGAGGGCGAAAGCAGCGACGATGAAGCTCATTGTGGTGGCGCGCTTTCAACAGGTGCGGTCGAACAGATGTCGCCAGGGATGGTGGCAAAGGCCAGATAGGCAGGCGCTCCGGGAGCGGGAACCCGGCTTTCGTCCGTAAAAGCCCTCATCTGGAACGCGTCGCACCCGCCGCCTTCGCGACGACGCACATAGACGATCAGATTCTCATCCCCTGCGCCGACCAGCCAGCCCTGCTGTGCGAAATCGCTCGTATAGGCGTCGGCGACCGCCTGCATCCCCGCCTGCGTCGAGGCGACACAGAAGGCGATGCGCGCCAGTTCGGCCAATCCACCGCATGTGGGGTCGGCGGTCGTGCCCGCCACATTGGGAAGCTCCACGTTCAGGGCCGGGCGAGTGGCGCTGTCAGTGGCCGGGGCGGCCTGTGAGGGAACAGGTGACGATAGGGCGGCCGTGACCGCGGCGATTGCCAGAATACTCATGCACTCAGATCTCCACACCCAGATGGGCCGCGACGGCAAAGATATCCTTGTCGCCACGCCCGCACATGTTCAGCACGACATCGCCGCCCTTGCCAACTTCGCTGGCGATCTCGCCGATGCGCGCCAGGGCATGGCTGGGCTCCAGGGCAGGGATGATCCCCTCCAGCCGGGCGCACAGCTGGAAGGCTTCCAGCGCTTCGGCATCCGTCGTGGCGCGGTATTCGGCGCGGCCGAGGTCTTTCAGCCAGGCGTGCTCCGGCCCGATGCCGGG
Source organism: Brevundimonas sp. DW-iso22 (assembly GCF_058725425.1). Taxonomy (NCBI): domain Bacteria; kingdom Pseudomonadati; phylum Pseudomonadota; class Alphaproteobacteria; order Caulobacterales; family Caulobacteraceae; genus Brevundimonas; species Brevundimonas sp. DW-iso22. Next base: position 286,341 of record NZ_JBZXEB010000003.1, read on the forward strand.
ATAGTCGAGACCCGCCGAAATCGAATGCCCTTCCAGAATCTGGCCATCGTCATCCTGAAGCAGGTAGGTGCGGTTGCCGTGCAGCACACCGGGGCGACCGCCCTGCAGCGACGCCGCATGGTCCGGGCCGTCGAGACCGCGCCCGGCCGCCTCGATGCCAATCAACCGAACCTCGGCATCGTCGATGAAGGGATGAAACAGGCCGATGGCATTCGAACCGCCGCCGATGGCCGCGACGCAGGCGTCAGGCAGCTTGCCCTTGCGGGCCAGCATGGCGGCGCGGGTTTCCTTGCCGATCACGCTCTGGAAATCACGGACCATGGCCGGATAGGGGTGCGGACCCGCCGCCGTGCCGATCAGGTAATAGGTGTCCTCGACATTGGTGACCCAATCGCGCATCGCCTCGTTCATGGCGTCCTTCAGGGTCGCACGACCGACCGTGACCGGCACCACCTCAGCCCCCAGCAGCTTCATGCGGAAGACGTTGGGCATCTGACGCTCGACGTCGGTCGCACCCATGTAGACCACGCATTTCAGGCCGAAGCGGGCGCAGACCGTCGCGGTCGCTACACCATGCTGGCCCGCGCCGGTCTCGGCGATGATCCGCGTCTTGCCCATCCGCATGGCCAGCAGGATCTGGCCCATGCAGTTGTTGATCTTGTGTGCGCCCGTGTGGTTCAGCTCGTCGCGCTTGAACCAGATGTTGGCCGCGCCGTAGTGCTCCGTCAGCCGCTCTGCCAGATACAGCGGGCTGGGCCGGCCGACATAGTCGGTCAGAAAGCCGTCCAGCTCGGCCTGGAACGACGGGTCTGCCTTGGCCGCCTCATAGGCCGCCGTCAGCTCGTGCACGAGCGGCATCAGGGTCTCGGCCACGAACCGCCCGCCATAGGGGCCGAACCGGCCCTCGGCGTCGGGCATGGCGTACTGATTGGGAATGATGGCGTTCACGGGCGCAGCTTTCACGCAAGGGGGCGTCGGAATTACGACCGGCGCACGGCGTCCAGAAACGCCGCGATCCGGGCGCTGTCCTTAACACCCGGCGCGCTTTCGACGCCAGAGGACACGTCCAGCATCGGTGCGCCGCTGATCGCCGCAGCCTGGGCCGCATTCTGCGGGTTCAATCCGCCCGCCAGAAACCAGGAATGGCGATAGGTACGACCCTGCATCATGGTCCAATCGAACCGCGCCCCGACCCCGCCGGGCAGATCGGACCCCTCTGGCGGCCGGGCATCGAACATCAGGTGATCGGCGACATCCTCCCAGCTGGCGTCAGCCTCGAGGTCGGCGGGTGTCGAGACCGGCAGCGCCTTGATGATCCCCGCCCCGGTCAGGCGACGCGCCTCGACCGCCCGCTCAGGCGTCTCCGCCCCGTGCAGCTGGATCAGATCCGGACGCAGGATCAGGGCGATCTCGGTCAGAAGGGCGTCGTCGGCATCGACCGTCACGGCCACGATCTTTGCCCGCCCCCTCGCCCGCTCGAACAGGGTCGCGGCATGCAGGACGTCGATGTTGCGCGGGCTTCTGGGAAAGATGACGGCCCCGACGAAGGCTGCGCCATGGTCAAGCGCAGCGTTCAGGGTGTCGGGTGTGGTCAGGCCACAGATCTTGACGTGGGTCATAGGTCCACAACGTCCATACCTTCGGCGACCGCCGCGTCCTTCATGTCCCGATCGACTGTCGCCAACGCCAGTCCAGCGTGACGCGCAATGGCCAGATGCAGGGCGTCGGGTGCACGAAGACGTTGGTGCACCCGCATCAGCGTGCGGGCCTCCTGAAATCGCTCGCGCGGAACTTCAAGGACGATCCCGCCCGCAGCCCATCGGTCGAATGCAAGCTCGGCGATGTTGCGTTCTCGTTCGCTCAATGCTCGGGCGCGAACGAGGTGCGAAAGGGCCGATGTGAATTCTGTCAGCGTCCATTCGCTCAGGGCGACAGCCGGCTGGCTTGCCGCCCAGGTTCGGCTGGTTGTCGCGTGTACGTCGTCGATGAAGAAGGAGACGATGACGCTGGTATCAAGATAGGTCCTCAATACCGATATCCGCGCCGCATTTCGGCGACACATGCGGCGGTATCGACAGGACCGGACGCGGGCTTGATGCGATTGGCGTCGAGCCATTCCAGATCGAGTTTGAAATCCGTCTGTGGCTTGGACTCCGGCTCAAGCCGAGCGATCGGCTTTCCGCGACGGGTGATCACCACATCCTCCCCTGCCAGCATACGGTCCAGAAGCTTGGGCAGGTTGTTCTTGGCCTCGGCAACGGAATAATGGGTCATGCATAGAATGAATAATGGGTCATGCATAGAATATAGCCATCTGGATGGCCATCGTCCACCTAGGAACGGTACAGGTCCGCGTCCGGATCCACCGTCCCCCTCGCCGCCGCACCGACGACCTGCGACGCGATCACCGAATAGGTGATACCGTTGCCGCCGAAGCCCATGACGGCCCAGGTGTGGTCCATGTCGGGCACCGGGCCGATCGACGGCAGGCCGGTCGCGCTCTCGCCGAACGCCCCGGCCCAGCTGTAGTCGATCTCGAAATCCAGTTCGGGAAGAAGCCGCCTCAGCTTGGCGGAGATGGTCTCGCACTTCCGCTTCAGCTTGGCCTGGTCCTCATGCGCATCGGGCGAAGCCTCATCCTCGCCGCCAATGATCAGTCGCCCGTCGCCGCCCATGCGGAAATACAGATACGGATCTGACGCCTCCCAGACCAGGGCATCGCGCAGCCAGGTCGGGCACGCCGTGCGCGGTTTCGTCGCCAGAGCCCAGGTCGAAATGATCTCCGCCCCCGGGGTTGGAACGCCTTCAGGAAACTCATAGCCACAGCAGAACACCACCGATTTTGCCCGCACGGCATGACCGGCGTCGGTCAGCAGCGTCACGCCCTCCGGATCGCTCGCGGCCTGCATGACCTCCACCGGAGAATAGACCTTGGCCCCCTTCGCCTGGGCGCGGCGCAGCAGGCCTGCCGCCAGACGGGCAGGGTCGGCTCCGGCCGAGCCGCTGCTGAACAGGGCTCCGGTGCGATCGATGCCGAAGCGTTCGCGCAGGTCGGCAGGCTTCAGATAGGCGCTGTCCAGCCCGATCTCGGCGCGGGCCTGCGCCTCGGCCTCCAGCGCCCGGTGCCCGTATTCATCGCCCGCCAGATACAGCGACGACTTGTCCTTCAGGCCGCAGACGATCCGCTCCTCGGCCACGGTCCGCTTCAGGGCAGCGACCGCGCTGAATGACCGCAGATAGGCCCGGCGCGCCTTTTCGGCCCCGATCTTGTCGGTCAGGGCCGTGAGCGGAAGGTCGATCTCCCACTGCAGCATGGCGGTCGAGGCCATGGTCGATCCGGTCAGCGGCGGACGACGATCCAGCACGGCGACGGAATGATCGCGGCTCAGCTCATGCGCCATGAAGGCCCCGCTGATGCCTGCGCCGACGATGGCGACATCGACGGAGATGGCCGCCTTCAAGGGATGCGCGGGGACGCCCAGGCCCGGGCTGTCCGCCCAGAGCGGTTGGCTGGTTCGCAAATCCCGCTTGTGTGTCGCGCCGCTCATGTCCGTCGTCTCCAGGGCGCAGGCTAAAGCGGCGACAAGCCTTGCGGTTCCGTCAGGCGAAGATCAGCGCAATCTCGTCCGGCGTCATCAGCCGCCACTGACCGGGCTCCAGATCGCTCGGCAGGCTCAGACCACCGATCCGCTCGCGGTGCAGGGCCTCGACATGATTGCCGACCGCCGCGAACATCCGACGCACCATGTGATAGCGGCCTTCCGTCACCGTCAGTCGCGCTTCGGTGGGAGACAGCACCTCCAGAACGGCGGGTGACAGGGGCTTGTCCTCGCCCTCCAGCACCAGACCGCCCGCCTCGAATATCGCCTGTTCGGTGCCCACCAGCGGCCGGGCCAGGGTGGCGCGATAAACCTTGGCCACATGGCGTTTCGGCGAAATCACCCGGTGCAGCAGGTCGCCGTCGTCGGTCAGCAGCAGCAAACCTGTCGTCTGCTTGTCCAGCCGCCCGATGGTCGAAATGGCCGGGTCACGCCGTCGCCAGCGATCGGGCAGAACGTCATAGACCAGCGCCCCGTCCTCCTTGCGCGAACAGGTCATGCCCAGCGGCTTGTGCAGCATCATGACCAGGCCGGCGGGCGGGTCCAGCGGACGGCCATCCACCTGCATCCGCATCGGCAGGTCGGGGGTGACCGGGATGCGCTTGGACACATCGGTCAGTTCGACCCCGTCCAGCACGATGCCGCCCGCCCGACCCAGCCGCGCCATCTCGGTGCGCGAGCCATAGCCCATCGAGCCCAGCAGCTTGTCCACTCGGCTTGTGGGGACTTTCTTGTTTGCCCTATCGCCCGTCGGGCTACTCGAGGGCAGGGTCACTTCACCGCCTCGAACAGCTTGTAGCCGCCCGCATCGGCGACCAGCCGCACGCGCTTGAAGGCGGCGTTCAGCTCGGCCTCATAGGGCAGGTGCCGGTTGGCGACGCACCACAGGACACTGCCCTTGCCCAGCAGTTCGGCCGCCTTTCGGATGAAGGCCTGACCCAGACGGCGATCCTCGGCTCCACCGTCGTGGAAGGGCGGGTTCATGACCACGAAATCCAGATCGCCCGCGGCGTCCAGCGTGCGAACGTCGGCCCAGTCGACGGTGACGCGGGCGTCCTCGACATTGCGCCGCGCCGCCTCGACCGCGCGCCGGTCCAGATCGACCATATGCAAAGCTGTCACGGCGGGCGATTTCAGCACGACGGTGCTCAACGCCCCGTAGCCGCAGCCCAGGTCCGCCCCGCGCCCCTTCATCGGCGGCAGGTGCTGGGCCAGCGACAGCGATCCGGCATCGATCCGGTCCCAGGCAAAGACCCCGGGCTGGGACCAGGCATCCAGTCCCTCGACCAGACGCGGAGCGCCTGCGAAAATCGCCTCATCCAGACCTGTCGCCGTCTCGGGCGCGGTGACGACACAGCGGCGATGGTGGGCCTTGGCCGTCTCACCCACGGTGACGCCAAGAGCCTCCAGCTCCTTCTTCAGGCGCGAGCCGCCCTTGTCCTTGGCGGCCATGACGTCCAGCCGTCCACCGGGCTTCAGCGCCCGCAGCGCCAGGGCCAGGGTATAGCGCCGCTCCAGTACGCCGGGCGGGGCATAAATCATGATGTCATCGACCGAACCGGGCGCGACGTCTTCCAGCGAGGTCGAACCGGGGATCAGGGGCGAGACCTGGATCGCGCTATCGGGCGGATCGAAGACGGCGGGCGGGCGGCCATAGAGGAGGGTACTGGTCATCTGCGGCTCCTTATCCGCTTTCAAGCCATAGGCGAAGCTGGCGAGCCCGGAACAAATCCGGCACAAGGCCCCGATGCTGGCCGACTCAGTCCTGAATGCCCCCCCGCCGACCCTGGACGACGCCCGTGCGACCCTGGAGCGGGTCTGGGGCCATGGCGATTTTCGTGGCCTGCAGTCCCAGGTGGTCACGGAGATTCTGGGGGGCCGAAACGTGCTGGCCGTCCTGCCCACGGGTGGGGGCAAGTCGGTCTGCTATCAGATACCGGCCATTCTGCGCCCCGGCCTTGGGCTGGTCGTCTCGCCCCTGATCGCCCTGATGACCGATCAGGTCGAGGCGCTGAAACAGCAGGGGGTGGCGGCGGCGCGGCTGGACTCGGGCGTTTCCATGGACGACCGGTCCGAAATTTGGCGGCAGGCGCGGGCGGGCGAGCTCGATCTGCTCTATGTCTCACCCGAGGGACTGGCCCAGCCGCATCTGATCGATCGGCTGCGGGATCTGCCGCTGTCCCTCATTGCCATCGACGAGGCCCATTGTGTCTCGCAATGGGGACATGACTTCCGACCCGACTATCGCGGCCTGGGGCGATTGGCCGAGCTTTTCCCGGATGTGCCGCGCATCGCCGTGACGGCCACCGCCGATGCCCGGACGCGCGAGGACATCGTCGCTTCCTTGCGGCTGGACGGGGCGCGGGTGCTGGTCGACAGCTTCGCCAGGCCAAACCTGCAACTGTCCGCCGAGCGCAAGGAAAATGGCTCGCGCGCCAAGGCCGACGCCCATGTGATCGAACTGGTCCGCCAGAGGCGCGGCAAGTCGGGCGTCGTCTATTGCGGCAGCCGCGACGGCTGCGAGCGCGTGGCCGGGGCCCTGCGCGATGCGGGCGTCAATGCCATCGCCTATCATGCGGGCATGGATGCGCGGCAGCGCGACCGCCTTCTGGCGCGTTTTCTGGCCGAGGACGGGGCGGTCATGGTCGCCACTATCGCCTTCGGCATGGGGGTGGACAAGGCGGACGTCCGCTTCGTCATCCACGCCGATCCGCCCGGGTCGCTGGAAGCCTATTGGCAGGAAATCGGGCGCGCGGGCCGCGATGGCGAACCAGCCGAGGGCATCACGCTTTACGGTCCCTCCGACATCGCCTGGACGCTGAAGCGGCTGGAGGGTCGCCCGATGGCCGAGGAGGTTAAGGCGGTCCAGGTGTCAAAGGCCCGCCGCCTCTATGCCATGCTGGACGGAGCCACCTGCCGCCCCCAGGCGGTGCGGCGCTATTTTGGTGAAACCGATGCCCAGGTCTGCGGCGTCTGCGACCTGTGTCTCGATCCGCCCGCCGTGTTCGATGCGACGGTCCAGGCGCAGAAGGTCTTGGCGGCGGTCCAGCGTCTGGGCGAACGGTTCGGCAAGACGCGCGTCATCGACCATCTGCTGGGCAAGACGCGGGATGTGCAGGGCTGGGAGACGGCGCTGTCGACCTGGGGCATCGGGGCGGACACCGCCAGTCACACCTGGCGCGACGTGGTCGATCACCTGATGTTCGACGGCCTGCTGGTCGAGGACCCCAACGACGGCAAGCCCCTGATCCGGCTGGGTGAGCCGGAGGCCGTCCGCGCCGTCTATCGTGGCGAGCGGGTCGTGGAGGTCCGCAATGCCCCGGCCCGCGCCTCATCGTCCCCGCGCGAGCGCACTCGCACGGGCCGCAACGCCGCGCTGGAGACGATGGACGCCGACGTCCGCGCCCGGTTCGAGGCCCTGCGCGCCTGGCGCCGTGACCGCGCGGCCGAACAGCGCGTGCCGCCCTATGTCATCTTCCAGGACAAGACCCTGCTGGAAATCGCCATCCGCCAGCCCGGCGATCTGACCGTGCTGGCCGGAATCGCCGGAGTGGGACAGTCCAAGATCGAACGCTACGGGTCGGCGGTGCTGGATCAGCTCAGCCGGATGGCCGAAAGCGCCTAGGCTGCGGTCTGGCCGATGCCGGCCTCGGCCAGCCATTCGACGATCTTGCCCTTGGGCATGGCGCCGACCTTCATCGAGGTCATCTGACCGTCCTTGAAGAGCATAAGGGTCGGGATGCCCTTCACGCCCAGTTTGGACGGGATCATGGGCGAATCGTCGATGTTGACCTTGGCGATCGTCACCTGGCCGGACAGTTCGTCGGCGATCTGCTCCAGGGCCGGGCCGATCTGCTTGCACGGCCCGCACCATTCGGCCCAGAAATCGACCAGCACGGGTGTGCTGGACTTCAGAACGTCAGCGTCGAAGCTGTCGTCGGTGACTTTGACAGTGGCCATGAGAAACGATCCTTCTGACCCGCGCGGCGGGCTGGTTTCATAGCCCTGAATCGGGCCGTTGGCGCGAATGTGGGGACGACGGTCGCGCGGGTCAACGCGCCTTTCCGGCTTAACGCGACAGTGCGGCTTCAAGCAGGGTATCGGGCACCGGCATCAGCCTGGGCCCATCCGTCCAGACCAGGGCGGCTTCGACCGGGCGGACCGGATAAAGCTGTCGCAGGATGGAGACATACAGCGCCGCCTGAAGCACATAGGCCGGATCGGCGTCTTCGATCCGGTCCGGTGCGGGTCGATTGCTCTTGAAATCGACGACCAGAATGCGGTTCGGCTCGATCACCAGCCGATCCATCCGTCCCGAGACAGGTACGCTATCCACGACGCCGGTCAGGGCCACTTCGGCACGCGAACCCGGCCCGAACACGGGCGCGAACCGGGGATCGTCGAGAACGCCGAAAGCTGCCCCGATCATCTCATGGCGCTGCACCTCGTCGATGTCTCGCTCGCGCGACAGCATGCGCAAGGCCGCTTTTGCGCGGTCGTCAGGCGCGATGTCAGGGAGCCGTTCCAGCAGGCGGTGGATCAGGTCGCCCCGGCGGAACCGGCCCAGCGACACACCCGATTTCGCGAGCGGCGATGGCGCAGCGATGCGCACGGCACCCTCCATCGTCGAAGGCGAGGCGAAACGGGCGGCGGTATCGGGCGCGGGTTCTGTGCGTGCCCAGGCCGGGACCTCGATTGTCTCGGCGACGGCACCGACGCCCACCGCAAGGACGGCCGGATCGACACCGAACCTCTGACGGCCGTCGCCGATGTTGCGCACCTGCGCGCCGAGACGCTCGAAGGTCTCGGTCAGGACCGCCCACCAGCTGCCCTCGTCATAGCCCAGCTTCGACTTGCCGCTGCCACGCCCCAGGATCACGATCCGGTCCCGCGCCCGCGTCAGGGCGACGTAAAGCAGTCGCAGCGTCTCGGCATCGACCCGGTCCTGACGCGCCTGACGCGCTTCGCCCGAGGCCTCGCAGTCTTCTTTCTCTGAGCCAGGGCACATCAGCCAGGCCTCGGTTCCGTCCGGTTGTTCCACCGGCATCAATGTCGGCCCCTGCGCCTTAGCCCGCGCCGTGGTGTCAGGCAGGATCACGATCGGTGCCTCAAGCCCCTTGGCCCCGTGCACGGTCATGACACGTACTTCGCCCCGCGCCCCCTCCAGCTCGCGCTTCACCTCGACGTCGGCAGCCTCCAGCAGGGCCAGGCAGGTTTCCAGATCGGTCGCGCCGCGCTGTTCGGCGGCCAGGACCTGGTTCAACGTCTCGTCGATCGCCTCCTCCGCCTCGCGCCCCAACCGGGTCAGGACGCGCGCCCGGCCCGAGACACCTGTCTCGTCCACCCGGTTCAGCAGGGCCGAAAAGAAGGCGAAGGGATCCCGATCGCGGGCCCCGATTGCAAAGGCCAGCAGGTCGCGCGCCCGCCGCCATTCCGTGCGCTCGATCGCCCGACGCTGTAACTCCTGCCACAACCTGCGTCGCTTCGGATTCGATCCCGCCAGTTCGTAAAGCCCGTCCTCGTCCACGTCGCAGAACGGGCTGCGCAGGATGCCCGCCAGGCTGAGGTCGTCGTCGGGGAACAGAACGAACCTCGCCATCGCGATCAGGTCGTCAAATACGATATGCGACGACAGCTTCAGCCGGTCCGCCCCTGCCACCGGCACGCCGGCGGATTTCAGGGCGCGGATGATCTCCTCGAACGTCGCGTCGCGGCGGCGGACAAGGATCAGGAAATCGCCGTAGCCGCAGGGGCGAAGTTCCCGTTTAGCCTTGTCCTGCACCGCCACACCGGTCTCGACCTGGCGCTTGATCTCGCGGGCCAGGTCCCCGGCCATCCGCTTGCGCGCGCTCTGGACCGGCTCCTGATCCAGCGGGTCGTCCCAGGCGTCGCGCTCGGGCGGTTTTTCGTCGATGTAGAGCGGCCACAGGTCGATACAGCCGTGATCGCCCGCGCGCATGGCTTTATGAGGCGGGATGGCCGCGATCTCCTGCCCGACCAACGCAGTGGTGCGCGCCGGGCCTTCGAAGACCGCGTCCACGAAGGCCAGAATCTCGGGCGTGGAGCGGAAAGAGGTGGCCAGTTCGACGCCTTCGAAGGCCTGTCCTGCCCCGCGCACCAGACCGTCATACCGCTGCGCCTCCTGCCGCAGCCGCTCGGGCCGTGCGCCCTGGAAGGAATAGATCGACTGCTTCTCGTCGCCGACGGCGAAGACGGTCCGGTCCACATGACCGGCCCCGAAACGCTGCGAGCCTTCGCCCGCAAAGAAGCCTTCGGTCAGGGCCCTCAGGATGTCCCATTGCTCGGGGGCGGTGTCCTGCGCCTCGTCGATCAGGACGTGTTCGATGCCGCCGTCCAGCTTGTACAGAACCCAGGCGGCGCTGGCCCGAACGGTCAGCAGCTCGACCGTCCGCGCGACCAGATCGCCGAAGTCGAGCGCACCCTTCTTTTCCTTGGCCTGGTCATAGAGGGCACCATGCGCCTGGGCCAGGGTCAGGACGTGGACGGTGTCCTCGGCGACGCGAGCCTTGCGCACCTGTCCCAGTGCCGAGACCACCTTGTCCTGCATCGCCGTTAGCCAAGCCTTGGCATCAGGCGGTGCTTTGCTGGTCGCGATCCGGGACCTTGCTTTGCCTTCGGTTAGAAAGACTCCGGCTACCGCTGGAAAAGTCCAGTCCGCGCTCCACATTCGCTCGGCGCACTTTTGGTCATCCGCACTGCCGGTCGCCATCTGTTCGGCGACGGCCAGCCATTCGGCGTGGTCCAGCCAGCGCATGAAGTCGTCCTGAATAGACGCTACGTCGCGGTCTGGATCGGCCCCGACCAAGGCGTGCGGGCCGGGGGCCAGTCCCTCGACCACGCGGCGGGTATAGTCGATCAGACGGACGCGATCCTGCTCCACCCGGGCCAGCAGGGCCTCGAAATCGGGCCAGCTCAGCTCGACCGCGAAATGGGCATAGGCCCGGCCGATCGCGCCGTCCTCGTCCTTCAGGGCTTCCCGCGCGAGATCCTCGCGCGCGCCGTGCGACAGAGCCGTCGCGGCCTGATCCTCCAGCACGGTGAAACCCGGCGTGACACCCGCCTCGATCGGAAACCGCCGCAGCAGCTTTTCGCAGAAGGCATGCAGGGTCTGGATCTTCAGCCCGCCCGGCGTATCCAGCGCCTTGGCGAACAGCTGGCGCGCCTTGGACAGGTCCAGGTCCGACAGCGCCGCCTCATCCCGCCCGTCCAGATCGGCCAGCGAACGGGCCAGCGCCCGGTCGTCCATGACCGCCCAGGCCCCCAGACGGTCGAACAGCCGCGCCTGCATCTCGGCGGCGGCGGCCTTGGTATAGGTGACGCACAGGATCTCGCCGGGCTGGACTTCCTCCAGCAGCAGACGCGCCACCCGGTCGACCAGGGTCGAGGTCTTGCCCGACCCCGCATTGGCGGTGACGAAGACCGACTGGCGCGGGTCGGCCGCCGCGATCTGATTGGGGTCGGGCAGGATGCGGGCTGAGAGGTTCGCGCTCATGTCTCGCCCTCCTCGCCACCGACGACATGCCATTCCCAGACGCGGGCCAGATGGTCGTAGTTGCCGCCGAAATTGCCCATGAACTGAGGCGCGACCCAGCTCAGATAGGGGGTGCGTTCACTGTCGAACCGCGCCACCCGCGCCTTCAGACCGGCGAGCGCCGCCTGCGAAAGATGCGCCGCCTCCGCCCCCTCCGCCAGGGTCTTCGCCTCGCCCGGCACCTTGCGCCCTACGACGCGGACGTAGGTCAGCTCCTCCGGCTCAACCGGGCCGGAGGTCTTCGATCCCGCCTCCGCCAAAATGGCCCCGGTCAGGGTCAGTTGGGGCGAAAAGCCGGTCTTCAACTGTTTGGCCGAAGGGATCTGTCCGGTCTTGAAATCCAGAACCGCCGCGCCGGACCCCGACAGCTCGAGCCGGTCCGCCTTGGCCGTCAGGGTGAACGGCCCGGCGGGGGCGTCGAACGTCAGGGACAGCGTCTCCTCTACTCGGATGTCGATGCCGCGCGCGCGACGCCGCATCTCGAACCCGGCCAGCCAGCGGGCGGCATTGCGGGCCAGCGGGGCCTCGCGCGCCATGGCCGCGTCCTCGAAGCCGTGGTGGGTCAGTTCCTCATGCAGCAGCTTGGAAATCTCGCCCTCGCAATCGTCGGGCAGGACGTCGGGCCAGCTGAGGGTCAGTCGCTCCACCGCCTTGTGCACAGCCTGACCACGCGCGATGGCCTCGGCCGACTGACCGGGCCGGTCCAGCTGCCGCAGGTTCAGCACATAGCGGGCATAGACCGCGTAAGGATCGCGCACCCAGCGTTCGACGCCGGTCACCGGCAGTTGTCGCGGACGGCGCTCGACCGGCGGTCGGGGCGCGGGGCGGCGGGCATAGCCCGGCGTGGTGCGGGTCGGGGCGTCCAGGGCGCGGGTCTGATGCAGCTGGATCGACGGCTGGTGCACGCGCACAGGGGTGGCCTCGGAATCAGCACCGCGCGTCAGCATTTCCAGCCGCCACAGCCAGCGCGACTTGACTGCTGGCTGGCCGCCGCGGCGCTCGGAATGGACCAGGATGGCGTCATCGGCGCAGGCCGCCTGGACGAAATCCTGGGCGGTCTGGCCCAGGCGACGCTCGGGCGGCGGCAGGCCCAGACTTTTGCGCATCGGCCGCGACAGGAAGGGATCGGTCGGGGCGGCATTGGGCCAGACGCCCTCCTCCAGCCCGGCCAGGATCATCCGGTTGGCCCGCACCAGCCGTGCCTCGATGGCCCCCAGAATGCGCAGGCGCGGCTGGCTGGCCCCACCCGTCCGCACCGTCTGTTCCGTCAGAAGCGTCGAGACCAGATCGGCCATCTCGGCCGGCGCCACCGGCGGCAGGGCCGCACCACCCTCGATAAGGCTGGACAGCAAGGCCGCAGCCGCCTCTCCATCCGGACCGGCCCAGACCTCGGAGCCTGCCAGACTTTCGATCAGGCGGGTCAGAGCGCGCGCCGCCTCGTCCAGCGAGTCGGTCGGCAACAGGGCCGGGCGTGCCCTGCCCGACAGCGACTCCAGTCGATCCAGCAAGTGTCCCGCCATTGCGACATCGGCCCTTGTACGGTCCGAAGGCAGTTGGCCGTCGTCACGAGGCTGTGTAGCCTTAAGCAAGGCGCGCCGTGCCCCGGCCCAGTCCCGGCGGCGGGGGCCGCGCAGGGCATGACGTTCCATAGCTGCAACCGCCTGCCCGTAATCGGCGTCGTTCATGTCGATCCGGACCAACGGATGTTTCAGCAGGCCTAGCAGCACATGCGGGTCCAGCGGCTCGGCCATGAACCGGGCCACCAGATCGACCAGCCGCCCTGCCGCCATCCGCGACAGCGGCTGGCCGGACGAACTGTCTGCCGTGATCCCCCATCGCTCCAGCCGCGCCTCCACCCGTCGCCCCAGGGCCAGGTCGGGGGTGACCAGGGCACAGGTCTTGCCGGGCTCTACCAGAGTCTCGCGCATCATCAGAGCGATGGCGGCGGCGGCATCTTCCTCAGCCCGGACCGTGACGACCGACAGGCCCTCCAGCCCCTCGGCGATCGGATCGGCAGATTGTAAGCTGGCGGCGCTGGCGCGTAGATCGCGGATCGTCTGGCGCCAGTCGGCGGTGGACTTGGCCGGACGCAGGGCCTCGTTGAGCAGCCGCTGGCGCGCGCGACCACGCGATGCGGTCTCGGCTGGTTCGGGCGGCTGGAACCAGGGCCGGACCTGATCGCGCGCGACCGCGGCACGGTTCAGCAGACGCCAAAAGGCGTTCTGCGGGTGCTGTTCGCTTTCACCCAGGTCTTCCCAGACACGGGCATCCAGATCGAAGTCCAGCCCGGGCAGAACCACGCACCCCTGCGGCGCCGCGGCGACGGCGGCCAGCACGTCGGCGGCGGCCGGTGCGGACCCGGTCGAACCGGCGGCGATCACGGGCTGCTGCGGCGGGCGCTCGGTCCAGGCCGTGGCCAGCAGACGCAGCAGCTTCGCCCGACGCCAGGCCGGATCGACCAGGCCCATGGCGTCAAGCCGCCGGGGCCAGGCCTCGACGGCCAGACCCAGGAACTCTGCCGACGCCTGCCAGTGCTCGGCCAGATCGCCCTCGACCAGGGTGGCGACCCGCGCCACGTCCTCGACCTCTTCCAGCTGGCAGGAATCGAGAAAGTTGCCCAGGGCGTCGGCCATCTCCAGCGCCCGCAGGGGAGTCAGGCCGGGCCGGAAATCCTCGACAATCATCCGCGCCATTTCGAACCGGCGGGTCAGGGGGGCGATCGCGGGCGGCAGGTCCAGACCCAGTTCGCCGGGCGCGAACGGCGGCTCGTCCTCCTCCAGATCGCCCAGCGGTCGGACCTGCGGCAACAGCAGGGATCGCCCCTGCGCCTGACGGGTCAGCGCCGAGGTGAAGGCCCGCGCCGCCCGGCGATTGGGCAGAAGGATGACGGCATCGGACAGGGACTCGGGCGGATGTTCGCCCAGCCAGGCCAGAACGCCCGCCGCCAGATCGTCCAGAAACGGCCGTCGCGCCTCGATGGCGTACCAGCGCGGGGAGGGGCCCGAGAAGGGGTCGAACGCCGTGTTCATCCGCCCTGCGCCAGCCGGGCCTCGGCCTCGTCGCGGGCCTGGGGATAGCCGACATGCATCCAGTCGCCGTCCAGCACGCAGCCATAAAGCCGCCCTGCCGCCGCCGACTTCCGCCACAGGCCGCTGAGGGAGAACGGCCCCTCGGGACCCTCGGCGACATAGTCGGGCCGACAGATGTGGACGCCCATATAGGCGAACGGCGCCGACGCCGCCTCGCCCCTGAATGTCAGCCGCCCATCGTCCGCCAGAAAGAAGTCCCCGTCGCCCTCGAAGCCGATGGATCCCTCACGGCGGGCCAGCAGCAGGGCCGCGTCCATATTCTCCGAGTCCCACAGGCGAGACAATTCAGATAGGGCGTTGCCCCGGTCTAGCCAGACGCTGTCGATATTGGCCACGAACACCGGCGCGTCGCCCAGCAGGGATGCGGCCTTCTTCAGCCCGCCGCCGGTTTCCAGAAGCTCGGCCCGTTCGTCGGAAATGAAGATCTCGGGCCCGCGCCCTCGTGCGGCCAGATGCGCCTCCAGACGGTCAGCGAACCAGTGGACATTGACGACGGCCTTTTCGACGCCCGCGTCCGCCAGCCGGTCCAGCACATGGTCGATCAGGGCGCGTCCCCCGACCTCGACCAGTGCCTTGGGCCGGTCGTCGGTGAGCGGACGCATGCGGGTGCCCAGACCAGCGGCGAGAACCATGGCAGTTTTTGGGGCGGTGCTCATCGGCGGCTGTCCTCGGGCACGTGTCGGGCGAACCAGTCGCGGACCGGCTCCAGCCCCGGCTTGTCCAGATTGGCACTCAGATGCCGCCACATGCGCGGCATAAAGGCGCGATAGCGCGGCTTGCCATCCCGCACGATCAGGCGCGCGAAAATGCCCAGGATGCGCGCCTCGTTCAGTGCCGCCAGACCGGCATAGTCCTGCATGAAGGCCTCGCGCTCGACCTGGGGCCGCAGGGCGAAATAATGATCCAGAGCCCGGGCCTCCAGCGCAGGCGACACATCCCGTCGCGCATCCTGGAGCAGGGAATGCAGGTCCCAGGACGGATGGGCCTTCACCGCGTCCTGAAAGTCTATCATGCCGACCAGCGACGGGCCTGCCCGCTCGTGCAGCCGGATCAGGTTCTCTGCATGGTAATCCCGGTGCGCCATGACGGTCGCCCCGTCCTCGCCCCGCGCCACCACCGGAGTCCAGGCCGAGTGCCAGTCGTCGATGGCGGCGGCGTCGAAAGTGAGACCTGGCTCCAGTTGGGGCATCCACTCCACGAACAGATCGGCCCCGCCTTGCAGCGCCGTCGCGTCGTAGGTTTGTAGCGGCCAGTCGCCCGCCGCGCCGTTCAGGACATCCGGTGTCGGAGCCTCATGAAGCCGCGCCAGTGCCTCGACCGCCGCCAGATACAGCGGCTCCTCCGGCTCGCCCGCTTCGATGACCCGCGCAAAAAGATCGTCCCCGAAATCTTCAAGAACGGCCAGCCCGGCCGCGGCATCGACCGCGATGATCGCGGGCGCAGACAGACCCAAAGAGCGCAGATGCGCGGCCACGGCCGCGAAGGCTTCGATCCGCCCCGCAGACAGGCGGGCCGTGGCGTTCCAGCCGGAGACGCGGCGTTGCTCGGGCGTCCAGGCAGGGTCGGCAGGCGGACTCTCGGCCGAGGCGGCTTGGTCCATCAGCATCAGGGTGGTGCCTGAGGGCAAGGTCAGCCGCTCATAGCGACGCGTGGACGCATCGCCGGGCAGCGCGACACGCACGGCCTCGCCCAGACCGGCGGCCTTCAAAAACTCCAGACGTTGATGCTCGCGGTCAGACATGCAGATCCTTCAACTTGGCTTCCCACGCCCCTACGCCAGAAACGGTCGCAACACGTCCCTCGCCGTCTTCGGACAGTGTGACGATCAGGCGGTCCGGCCCAAGCCAGGCGGCGGGATCGTCGCCCAGACGTTCGGGCCATTCGATGACGGCAAAGCCGGTGTCCAGTGCCTCGTCCAGCCCGATCTCGACCGCCTCCTCCGGCCGGGTCAGGCGGTAGAGATCGAAATGGGCGACCGGCGGCTCGCTGTCATAGAACTGAACCAGGGTGAAGGTGGGCGAGGGCACATCCTCGTCGGGCCGCGTCAGGGCGCGGATCAGGCCGCGCGCCAGAGTCGATTTTCCCATGCCCAGTGGGCCGTATAGAAGCAGGGCTTCACCGTGTCCCATGAGTGGGGCAAGCGTAGCGCCCAACCGTGTGGTGGCGTCGGCATCAGCGAGAGGAAGGGTCAGCCCGCTCATGCGAAATCCGCATCCGGCTGGCCGGGCAGGACCCGTTCGGTGAAGGCCTTCAGCGCATAGGTCGCCTTGCCCGCGTCGATGTCCAGCCGTCGGGCCGGGATCGGCTTGCCGACCTTGAGCTGGAAGGCCCCGCGCTTCTTGTTGAGCAGTTCGTGGAACAGGGTGATGTCCCGCAGTTCCTGCGAGAACCGGTCGAACAGATGGAACAGTTTCGACGTCGGCCCGGCCACATGGATGGGCACCACGGGCGCGTCGTATTTGCGGGCCAAGGACGCGGCCGTCTGGGCCCATTCGGGATCGGTCAAGCTACCGTCGGGGCCGACGCGGGCCAGCCGGCCGGCGGGGAACATGACCACGCAGCGTTCCGCCTCGAACGCCTCCTTTGCGGCCTGAAGCGTGGCACGGGTCTTCTCACGCGTGCGCTTCTCATGCACCCATTCGACCGGGATGATGGCCTCCCCCAGGCGCGGGGCGACACGGATCGCATCGGCGTTGGCGAAGAAGATGGCGTCGTCCCGACGTTTGCGCACCGCGTCGAAGACCGCGATGCCGTCGGCGATGCCGGTCGGATGATTGGCGACGATCAGGCAGCGACCGCTGGCCGGTATCCGCTCCAGATTCAGGGTCGAGACCCGCAGATCCAGCAAGTTGCTGACGTGGTGCAGCGCCTCCTGGCCCGACAAGGGCAGGATCGCATCGGCCATCCGCACGGCATGCCGAAACCCCAGCAGGCGGTACAGCAGCGGGCGCACCACCGGCCAGAATACCGATCGGGTCAACCGCGGAGCCCGCTCGGCGATCAGCACCTCGCAGATGTGCGGTGCAGGCTTTGTCTTTAAGGGGGCCGAAGCGGTCGGGGTCATGCAGGTCCGGTTGTCGCCGTTTGCATGGGCCTCCGCAAGCGGCCCGGCTTTGCCGGGGCGAACGACGGTGCTAGGCCAGTCGCCTGATTGAGGAGAACCGTCCGATGCGCCACCGCTCCCTGCTTGCCAGCGCCTGCTGCGCCCTGGCGCTCGTCGCTGCCGTCCCGGCCCTGGCCGAGGCCCACGCCGTTGTGGCACCCGCCGCGGCCACATCCGCCCAGAGCCAGACGCCCTTCACCTACCAGGACATGATCCCGGCCAATCGCCTGGGCGATCCGCAGGTGTCGCCGGACGGGCGCTGGGTCGTCTATTCGCTGACGACCACGGATGTGGCGGCGAACAGCCGCGCCGGCGCACTGTATGCTCTGGACCTGACCAATCCGGGTGAGCCGGTGCGTCTGGCCATCAATGAGGGCGGGGCCAGCACAGCGCGCTGGGGGGCGGACGGCAAGCTGTACTTCCTGTCGGGCCGGTCCGGCTCCAGCCAGGTCTGGCGGGCCGAGGCGGACGGCACCGGACCGGTGCAGGTCACCGACCTGCCGACCGACGTCAACGCCTATCGCCTGAGCCCCGACGCCGGGCGCGTCGTCGTGTCCCTGGCCGTCTATCCCGAGGCCGAAACCCTGGCGGCATCGGTCGCGCGCGCCCAGGCCGTGGCGGCCCAGAAGAACACCGGCCAGGTCTATGACCGCATGTTCGTGCGCCACTGGGACACCTGGAACGACCACACCCAGAACCATCTGTTCGTTCAGGACATCGGTGCCACCGGTGCCGCGATCGGCGAGCCCGTCTGGGTCACGCGCGGCTTCGACGGCGACACCCCCTCCAAGCCCTTCGGCGACGAGAGCGAGTTCACCTTTGCGCCTGACGGCCAGTCGGTCGTCTTCGCCTCGCGTCAGGCCGGTCAGTCCGAGCCCTGGAGCACCAATTTCGATCTGTATCAGGTCTCTGTCTCGGCTCCGGGACAGCTGAACAACCTGACCGACGACAACGAGGCCTGGGACACCGGCCCGGTGTTTTCGCCCGACGGTCGCACCCTGGCCTATCGCGCCATGGCCCGGCCCGGTTTCGAGGCCGACAAATACGCGGTCTTCCTGCGCGATGTGGCCTCGGGGCAGGTGCGCCAGATCGCGGCCAACTGGGACCGTTCGGCGGACAGCCTGCAATGGTCGAAGGATGGCCAGACCCTGTACACCACCGCCGGTGACGTCGGGCAGACCCGTCTGTTCGCCATCGATGTGACCAGCGGCTCCGTCGTGCCGATCACGGGCGAGGGCCATGTCTCGGCCTTCCAGCAGACGCCGTCCGGCTTCGTCTTCGCCCAGGACAGCCTGACCCGGCCCAGCGAGCTGTTCGTCAAGACGTTCCGGGGTCGCGAGATGCCGATCCGCATCACGAATGTGAACCCGCAACTGGACGACCGTGCCTTCGGCGAGGCCGAGCAGTTCACCTTCGCTGGCTGGAACGGCGAGGAGGTCCACGGCTATGTCATCAAGCCCGCCAATGCGGTGGAGGGCCAGAAATACCCGGTGGCCTTCCTGATCCACGGCGGGCCGCAGGGCTCGTTCGGCAACAGCTGGTCCTACCGCTGGAACCCCATGACCTATGCGGGCGCAGGCTACGCAGTCGTGATGATCGATTTCCACGGCTCGACCGGCTACGGCCAGGCCTTCACCGACTCCATCAGCCAGCACTGGGGCGACCGCCCTCTCGAAGATCTGCAGAAGGGCTGGGCGGCGGCACAGGAGAAGTACGACTTCATCGACGGCGAGAACGCCTGTGCGCTCGGCGCGTCATACGGCGGCTATATGATCAACTGGATCGCGGGCAACTGGTCTGGCGAGTTCAAATGCCTGGTCAATCACGACGGCGTCTTCGACACCTTCGGCATGGGCTATTCGACCGAAGAGCTGTGGTTCACCGAGTGGGAATATGGCGGCACGCCCTGGGAAAACCCGCGTGGGTATCAGGAATTCAACCCGGCCAACCACGTCCGCAACTGGCGCGACCCGATGCTGGTGATCCAGGGCGATCTCGATTTCCGCATTCCGACCGCCCAGAGCCTGTCGACCTTCACCGCCCTGCAACGGAAGGGGATCGACAGCCGGCTGGTGGTCTTCCCGGACGAGAACCACTGGGTGCTGCGCCCGGCCAACAGCCAGCAGTGGCACAACGAAGTGTTCGGCTGGCTGGACAAGTATCTGAAGCCGGCGGAGTGATCCGGGGCTGACAACAGCCAGAAGCCCCGCAGTCGACCGGACTGCGGGGCTTTTCTTTTTAGGACGCTATCTCTCGGCCCGCGGGACCTCGTTGCTTGAGCGCGCGCAAATTAGCGCGCGGCGATCGACCGGGTCAGATTGACGTAGCGATCGTGTTCGCGGGCGGTCATGCAGCGCGGCATGGACCAGGTCTCGCCCGTGCGGCGCACTTCGACGGCCTGGCGCGCGGTGATAAACACTGGCGCGGCACCATATTCGCGGGTGAAGGCGACGCGGGTGGCGGCGTCGGCGTCGCAGACCATAACGGCCCGCGGCTGGGCGACCTGTTGCGACGCGCGCGGGGCGGGCGGAAGCTGCGTCTGGTTCTGCGTCGAGAAGTTCTGGGCCAGGGCAGGGGCGGCGCTGGCCAGAACCAGCAGGGTGGCGGCGGAAACTGCGAACAAGCGCATCAGGAAATCCTCCAAATCATCCCGAATTCGCTCCGGGTTCGGACATAAGAATGCGCTCTTTTCTGCATTTGTAAAGTTTTGACGACAGTTTCGGGAATGAAAAATGACGCACGCGGCGAGTGTCGACCGGCAGGGCATTAATTTCGTTCGAGATTGAGCCGAAGCGCGGCTTCGTGCGTATCTGACGCGAAGCCGCATTCAACAGGACACCCATGACCCGAAGAGGCCTGTTCGCCCCCCTGCTGGGCCTTGCCGCCGCCGCCTGTTCGCCGCTATCGCTGCTGAATGCGGTCGGGCCGCGCGATCGCGGGGCCGGGCGGATCGCCCGGGACCTGCCCTACGGTGACGACCCGCGCCAAAGGATGGACGTCTATGCTCCGGCCCAGGCCGCGAACCTGCCCGTTCTGGTCTTCTTCTACGGCGGCGGCTGGGATTCCGGGGATCGCACCGTCTATGGCTGGGCGGCGCAGGCTCTGGCCGCGCGCGGCTTCGTCGTCTTTGTGCCTGACTACCGTCTGGTGCCCCAGGTCCACTTCCCGGCCTTCATCCAGGACGCGGCGGAGGCCACAGCCCGCGCGGGCGCGCTGGCTGCGACCTATGGCGGCGACCCGGCCCGCCTGGGCGTCATCGGCCATTCCGCCGGGGCCCATCTGGCCATGATGATCGCGCTGGACCGGCGCTACATGGCGGCCGTGGACCAGCCGACCCTGATCAAGGCGGCTGCGGGTCTGGCCGGACCCTATGAGTTCCTGCCCTTCGACGTGGCCGCCTCGCGCAATGCCTTTGGCCGCGCGCCCGACCCGACCCTGACCCAGCCGGTTACCTTCGCCCGCGCCGATGCGCCTCCCCTGTGGCTGGGCCACGGCACCGACGATGTCGTGGTGCATGACGAGGACACCACCATCCTGTGCGAACGGATGACCGCCGTCGGCGGACGCTGCGAGGCCAAACTCTATCCCGGCCTGAACCACGCCGACCTGATCGCGACCTTCTCTCCCCTGTTCCGCAAGAAGGCCCCCGTTCTGGACGACGTCACCGGCTTTATGCGCCGCGAGCTGGGCTGAACGCGCGCTAAAGCAGCGAGCAACCGCCTTGCGAGCGCTAGCGCCACAACAAAGCGTGGCCGTCTCGCCAAGGTCATCTTCTTCCGCTAGGGGAGATCATGACAAACACAATGACAGCCTCGACGCAGGCCCTGGCGGCACTGGACCGCCTCGAAACCCTCTACGCCCAATCCGTCGCGAACTTGCGCGCCGCCGTGGGCAGCTTCCTGAAAACCGGCGAACGCGCCGATGCCGAGGCCCGGGCCAAGGGCCTGTTCGCCTATCCCGAACTGCGGGTCAGCTGGTTCGGCGACCGGCCTGAAAACCTGGCCAGCCGCGCCTATGCCCGCCTGTCCAGGCCCGGCGTCTATGCGACCACCGTAACCCGGCCGGACCTGTACCGATCCTATCTGCTGGAACAGCTGACCCTGCTGGAACAGGACTATGGCGCGACATTCGAGGTGCGCCCGTCCGAACAGGAGATTCCGTTTCCCTATGTGATGGACGGCTCGGACGTCGTGCTGGACCGGACCCAGACCGCCGCCGTCGCCCGCTATTTCCCGACCACGGACCTGGCTCATATCGGCGACGAGATTTCCGACGGCCTGTTCGACCTGGGCAAGGACTTTCCGCTGGCCCAGTTCGACGGCCTGCGCACCGACTTCTCCCTGGCGCGCTTGCGCCACTACACCGGCACACCGGTCGAGGACGTCCAGTCCTATGTGCTGTTCACCAACTACAACCGCTATGTCGACGAGTTCGTGCGCTGGGCCTGCGCCCAGCTGACCGACCCGGACAGCGCCTATGAGACCCTGTCCTGTGCAGGCGGCGTGTTACTGACGCGAGACACGCCGGATCTGGAGGCGGCGGCGATGGACGCGGCCTGGAAGAAGCACCAGATGCCGGCCTATCACCTGACGGCACCCGGCCATGCGGGCATCACCCTGGTCAACATCGGGGTCGGGCCGTCGAACGCCAAGACGATCTGCGACCACCTGGCCGTCACCCGCCCGCACGCCTGGATGATGATCGGCCACTGCGGCGGCCTGCGTCCCAGCCAGACGATCGGCGACTATGTCCTGGCCCACGCTTACTTGCGTGACGACCACGTGCTGGACGCGGTACTGCCGCCGGACATTCCGATCCCTTCGATCGCCGAGGTCCAGCGCGCCCTGTACGACGCGGCCAAACAGGTGTCCGGCGCGCCGGGCGAAGAGGTCAAGCGTCGCCTGCGCACCGGCACGGTCGTGACCACCGACGACCGGAACTGGGAGCTGCGCTATTCCAAGTCGGCGCTGCGCTTCAACCAGTCGCGCGCCGTGGCCATCGACATGGAATCCGCCACCATTGCCGCGCAAGGGTACCGCTTCCGCGTCCCCTACGGCACGCTTCTCTGCGTGTCCGACAAGCCCCTGCATGGCGAGATCAAGCTGCCGGGTCAGGCCAACCGCTTTTACGAGGGCTCCATCTCGGAGCACCTTCAGATCGGCATCCACGCCATCGACCTGCTGCGGGCCGAGGGCAACCGCCTGCATTCCCGCAAGCTGCGCGCCTTCGACGAGCCGCCGTTCAGGTAATGTGAATCTCCCTCCCCACTTCGGGGGAGGGAGATTTCTCGGCCTATTTCTTCAGCCGCCGGGCATTGGCCACGGCCGTGCGGTGGATGGGCTTCAACGCCTCGGCCTGACCCTTCAGCAGTTCGGTGTTGAGGGTCAGCATCTGGCCCGCCGCCCGGCTCCACCAGCCCAGGGCATAGCTGACTTGCGCCTGCATGGCCGCCGCCGGGGTCGAGGCCCCGGCGATAGCCGAAGCGGCGCGGCTGGCCAGGCCCGCCTCGGTGACGGCATTGGCGTTCAGCCGCTGGCCGATGTCGCCGAAGGTCTTGCCCATGGCCGCCGCCGATTCCGACAGGGCCTCGATCTTTTCGCTGCTCATCAGCGACATTTCCTTCAGGTCGACCTTGGCCGGATCGGTCATGCCGTCGGCCATGATCTTCATCCGGGCGGCGATCACGTCACCGGCCGCGCTCAGCATCTCGCCGCCGGACAGGGCTGTGTGGCTGGCCGAACTGGCGTTGCGGGTCAGCTTGCGGCCGGTTTTCACGGCGCGATCGATCTGTGTCATGGCTCAGCCCTGCGCCTCATTCAGGCCTCCGGCAAGACCTCGTTGGAGAAGTCGGCCACATCCTTGAGCAGGGCGGGCACGGCGGCATCGATGATGGTCTGGCCCTTTTCCGGACTGGCCTGAGCCGGATCGGAGCCGATACGTCCGTCGGGAAAGCGTGCGCGGTAGTCGAGCGCATCGCGGATCGGCCCGGACGGTGCGATCTGCGGGCTGTAGTCGGCGGTCTTGATGTGTTGCGGATAGGCGGCCTGGGTCACCGCGATCTCGGAGGGGGTGGCATGCATGCCATGGCCGGTCGGGAAGAGGCGATTGCACAGGCTGTTGACGCCCGGCAGGTCCCACCAGTTCTTCAGCTTCAGCACGAACGGAGGCCGCTCCTCGACGAAGCTCCACTCCGCATAGATCTCGGCGAAGGTCGCCTCGATGGTGGCGACATTGCCCCCGTGGCCGTTCAGGAAATAGATCCGCTCGAACCCGTGCCGGCTCAGAGACGACACCCAGTCGGTGATCGCGGCCATGAAGGTCGAGGGGCGCAGGGAGATGGTCCCCGCAAAGGCCAGATGATGCTGGGCCATGCCGATGTTGAAGGTCGGGGCGACCACCAGATTTTCATCGGCCTGCTCCGCCGCATGGGCGATGATCTCGGGACACATCCAGTCCGTGCCCAGAAGGCCGGTCGGCCCGTGCTGCTCGTTGGAGCCGATCGGCACCACGATCGTCTTCGTCTGTTTCAGCCGCGCATCGATCTCGGGCCAGGACGACAGATGGATCAGCATGGGCGACGCTCCTTCAACAACAATGGGTGCGGTTTAGGCCGATTGCCGGACGTGGCCAACCGCGAACGGCCCGCCTTCGGCTTGACCCGGAAGCCTTGGACGGCGAAGCCATGATCATGCCGCCCGTGCCGAACCCCCCAAGACCAAGAGCCAAGACACCCAAGCGCGCACCCCGCGCCCTGGGCTGGCCGCCGGACGAGGATCGCGTCGAGACGATCTTCGAGCGGCTTTCGGCCATCATGCCCGAACCCAAGACCGAGCTGGATTTCGTCGACCCCTTCACCCTGGTCGTCGCCGTCGCCCTGTCGGCCCAGGCGACGGACGTCTCGGTCAACAAGGCCACGGATCGCCTGTTCAAGGTCGCCGATACGCCTGCGAAGATGCTGGCCCTGGGGGAGGAGGGGCTGGTGCCCTACATCGCCTCCATCGGTCTGTATCGCGGCAAGGCCCGCAACGTGATCGCTCTGAGCCGGATCGTGCTGGAGCAGCATGGCGGGGTCGTGCCGCTGAACCGCGCCGATCTTCAGGCCCTGCCTGGCGTGGGGCGCAAGACGGCCAGCGTGGTGCTGAACGAGCTGGGCATCGAGCCGGCCATCGCGGTGGACACCCATGTGTTCCGCGTCTCGCACCGCCTGGGCCTGGCCAATGCCGCCACGCCGGACAAGGTCGAGGCGCAACTGCACAAGGTCGTGCCTGCCGCCTGGCTGCCCAAGGCGCATCACTGGCTGATCCTGCACGGTCGCTACACCTGCACGGCCCGCAAGCCGAAGTGCGCAGCCTGCGTGATCTCGGACCTGTGCCCGTCGCGCGGCGACCTGATGGCGTCAGGTGAGGCGGCCGCCTAGGCCCCGCGCTTGGCGGCGGGGATGAAGCCGTTAGCCAAGAGCGCATGCAGGGCCTGGACATGGCCGTCGCGTGCCTCGACCGGGGCGGAATCGGACGTCATCACCACCGTCAGCCGCAGGTCCGGCACAACAAAGACCATCTGGCCGCCATAGCCCCAAGCATAGAAGACATCGTGGCCGCGCGCCTTGCGCATCCACCAGCCATAGCCGTGACCGTCGCCCGTCCAGCGCGAGTTTCCGCGCGGCTCCCACGACGCATCGACCCAGCCCTCGGGCAGGACCCTGACACCCTCATGCAGGCCGTCGTTGCGATACAGTTCGCCGAACGCCAGCAGCGCGCGCGGCGACAGGCGCATCTCGTTGCCGCCGAAATAGATGCCCTGCGGGTCGGCAGGCCATTCGGGAATGGTCAGACCCATAGGCTCGCCCAGCAGTTCGCGCGTCAGGGCCAGGGTGGACCGCCCCGACGCCCGGGTCAGTACCGCCGAGGTCAGGTGCGAGGTGCCGGTGGAATAGATCAGCGTCCCGCCCGGATCGCTCTCGAACGGCTGGGCCAGGGCGTAGCGGACCCAGTCACGGCTGGACACCCAGGCGCCGTAGTTGGCTCCGGAAGTCGAGGCCAGACCGGCCCGCATCGACAGAAGATGGCCCACCGTCAGGGCATTCAGGCGTGGATCGGGATTGGCCGGAAACCGGTCGGACAGAAAGCGGGCGACGGTCTGATCCACCCCGGTCAGCAGCCCCTTGCCGATCGCCGCCCCGGCGACGGCAGCCAGCACGGACTTCGAGGCGGACTTGACGTTGACGGCTGTGTCCAGCCCCGGCCCGCGCAACACCTCCTCGACCAGAGGCTGGCCGTCCCGCGCCACGATCAGGGCGCGCATCTTGGGCAGATCACGGGCCGCCTCGACCGCCGACGCCGTCAGGGCAGCATCCAGACCCTCGGTGCGAGGGGCGGAAGCCGGGGCAGGCACCGCCGACTGGCCGCAGGCGACCAGAGGCACGGACAGGGCGGGCAGGCTCAGGCCGGCGGCGAGGAGATGTCGGCGTTTCATGCCCATCGACATGGGGACGCCGCCCCGTCCGCGACAGGCGACCTCACGCCGCAGCCTGGGCCAGCCTGGCCTTCACCGCCGCCGCGAACCGCCGTCCGCCCTCTGACGCAGAGCCCAGGTAGAAGTCCGGCTCGATCAGTTCGGCCTCCATCAGAAGCCACTGCCCATCGGACCCGCGCGCCATGTCGATGCGGGCATACAGCAGGTCCTCGTCGATCGCGGCCAGCGTCTGTTGCGCCAGTGCCCAGGCCCCCTCGGGCGGTTCCGGAAGGGCGACATACTGGCCGCCGTACTGGACCTGAATGCGGAAGTCGCCGTTGACGGGCCGCTTGTTGACCACATGGCTGAGCCGGCCGCCGAAGATCAGCAGGGAGGTCTCCCCCTCGGTTTCGATGGACGGCAGATAGGGCTGGATCATCGCCGCCCCGTCCGGCGCGCCCTCCATCTGTTCGCCGCGCGACAGACGCAGGGTCTGCCAGGCCCCGCCGGAGACACGCGGCTTGACCACCACCGTCCCGGTGCCGAACCGGTCGAAGGCGGCATCGACATCGGCCTGGGTCACACCCTCGACCCACTGCGTCTGGGGCATGGCCACGCCGCGCTCCGCCAGCCGCCGCAGATAGGATTTGTCGGAGTTCCAGGTCAGCACCGACGGCGGGTTCAGCATCCGCACCCCGGCCGCCTCCCACGTCGCGCAGGCCTTCACCCAACGCGCATGATCGCGGTGATAGCCCCAGACGATCAGCGGCAGGACCAGCGGAAACGCCGCCAGCCGCGATCCATCCTCGATGTAGTCCGTCCAAGGCATCGGCTCGACCGCGATCCCCTGGGTCGCCAGTGCCGCCTGCAACCGCTCCAGCACGCCCGGCCACTGACCGGCATAGGACGGATCGGACGGGTCGGGGGTCAGGACGGCGATCTGGGTCATGGCGGCGATCTAGCGCGAAAGCCCCGCGCCGGGTAAGGCCTCGCAATGACCCAGAACACCTCGCCCGAAATTCTCTTCGACGTCTGCGCCGTCGGCAATGCCATCGTCGATGTGCTGGCCCCCTGCGACGACGCCTTCCTGAACGCCCAGGGCCTGACGCCTGGCTCGATGCAGCTGGTCGATGCGAAGCAAAGCGCGGCCCTCTATGATGCCATGGCGGCGGGCGTCGAGGCCTCGGGCGGATCGGCGGGCAATACCGTGGCGGGCGTCGGCTCCTTCGGCGGTCGCGCCGCCTATGTGGGCAAGGTGGCGGACGACACCCTGGGCGGCGTCTTCACCCACGACATCCGCGCCGCCGGCGTGGCCTTCGACAGCCCGGTCCTGACCGGCGGGGCCGAACAGGGTCTGGGCACCGGTCGCTGCCTGATCAATGTCACGCCGGACGGGCAACGCACCATGTGCACCTTCCTGGGGGCCGCCAACCAGTTGTCGGCGGACGACATCGATGCCGACCAGATCGCGGCCTCGGCCATCGTCTATCTGGAGGGCTATCTGTTCGACCCGGCCCCGGCCCGCGCCGCCTTCGAGGCCGCCGCCGCTGCCGCCCACGCCGCCGGACGCAAGGTCGCCATCACCCTGTCTGACACTTTTGTCGTCGCCCGCTGGCGTGCCGAACTGCTGGCCTTCATCGAAGCCTCGGCCGACATCGTCCTGGCCAATGAGGCCGAGCTGGCCGCCTTGTTCGAAACAGACGATTTCGACGCCGCCGCCGCCCGCCTGGCCTCCATGACCGAGGTCGCCGCCATCACGCGCGGGGCCGAGGGCTCGGTGCTTCTGTCCGGCAACGAACGGGTCGAGGTCGCCGCCTTCCCGGTCGACAAGGTGATCGACACCACCGGCGCGGGCGACCAATACGCCGCCGGCGTCCTGCTGGGCCTCGCGCGCGGCCTGTCGCTGAGGGACGCCGGGACGCTGGGGTCGCTGGCGGCGGCGGAAGTCATCGCCCACTGGGGACCACGACCCATGACGTCGCTGGAAGCGCTGGCGAAAGAGGCCGGGCTGGCTCTTAACCCCGCCTGATCGTCACATACAGCGCCCCGTCGCCCCCGTGGTGCCGCGCCGCCGGGGCGAAGCCGGACACGACCCCGCGCAGGGCCGGGCCGGTCAGCCACTCATGGACCGAGCCCCGGATCACGCCTGTGCCGCCGCGTCGCCCCTGACCGGTGATCACCAGTACCGAGCGATAGCCCCGCGCCTGCGCCCCCATCAGAAAGGCGGTCAGGGCGTCCTGGGCCTGAAACCGGCCATAGCCGTGCAGGTCGATCCGCGCCTCGATCGGATCGCGCTCGCGCGACAGTCGCCGCTGGCGACGCGGCTCCAGCACCTCGGGCACGCTGCGGGAGGCGGGGGGAGATACGGCTGGAGAAAAGGACGGCAGCGGCCGGGGCGCAGCCTTGCCCTTGCCGGTGGGAAGGGGCGCCGCTGGAGGATAGGGCTGGACCGCCCCGACGACGATACGCGGAGCCTTCTTCGGCTTGGACGGCGTCACCGATCCGGCCACGCGGGACCAGATGTGCCGGTCGTCGGGGCTCAGATCATCGCGTCTGGTCACGAGGCGGGGCTCATGTCGTGCCGGAGGCGGTCCCGTCGGCATCCTCGTCCGAACCCTGATCCTGCGGCCCCGGCGCATAGGCCAGCAGGTCGCCGGGCTGGCAATCCAGTTCGCGGCACAGGGCATCCAGGGTGGTGAACCGCACGGCGCGGGCCTTGCCCGTCTTCAGGATCGACAGATTGGCCAGGGTCACGCCCACGCGATCGGCCAGCTCGGTCAGCGACATGCGCCGTTCGAGCAGGATGCGGTCAAGCTGGATGCGGATGGCCATGATGTCTCTCTATCTAACGGCAATCATCGGGTCGACCCGAAGGGCGGCGCGAAGCGTCAGAAGGGCGGAGCCGTCTGACCGCGCTGCCAGTTAAATGGTCAGTTCGGATTCGCGGCGCAGGCGCGCCCCTTCGCGGAAAATCTGCGCCAGCACGGTCACCACCAGAACTGAAAAGGCGGGCGTCACCAGGTCGAACAGACTGGGCGCTTCCATAGCGCCTCGCACCAGGCGCGACACAAGGCTCTGGCCAATCCACGCGCCGCCGGTCACGACGGCCAGGATGAAGCCGATCTGCTTGAGGCGCCCGGTATTGGCAGGATGAAAGGGGTCGCCGATGCGCAGTGTCTGCACGATCTGGCGCAGATGCCTGAGAATGAGGGTAAATCCGCCCAGGTAGGCACAGGCCGCGCCGACACCGAACAATATGTAGGCCCGGCCTACGGGAACCTGCGTGTCCCTGAACGTCAGGTTCAGTTGCTCAAGAGGCAAAAACACGAGAAAAATGAAGACAGCAGTGACGGCGATGGTCACCAGGGCCAGGATCCAGAAGGCGGCCCCAAGGGCTACGCTCAACAGGCTGGTCATCGAACCGAGGGACAGGCCGGGAACACGAGTTCGGCGATTCACCGGAAATTTCAGTCTCGGCAGGCGCATGCAATAAGGCCTATTCGTCGTCAGGCCGGGGCAGAGGGCGAGGATGCCGCGCGGGGTCCGGCGAACCCACACGCGGTCTTAACTCTCGCGCTTGTCATGCCGATCGTCAAAGCTCCGTTTTGTTCTTACAGACCTTGGACGAGCGTCGCGATCAGGGCGACCGGCAGGGCGGCGAGCAGCATGGTGTTGATCACGCCGTGGCCGATCTTTTCGATGAAGTAGGAAGCGTTCATGGTGTTCATTGTCGTTCTCCGTTGATCCTGAGTGAGGGATGTTTTCACCCCTCGTTTAGTTTCCGCTGCATCGATCTTGCCGTTTTCGGCTGGATCGGAGAACGTCGCGGCGTCCGTCCTTGAAACAATAGATAGGCCGTGCGCTGAACGAAGTCATGTTACATATCGTTTAACGATATTAAACTTTGGCAATGGATTGTAACGGAGCGCGTGAAGGCGATGAATCTGAAGCTAATCAAGGGGATGCGTCTGGTCCTGGCGACGCACAATCCCGGCAAGGTGCCCGAGATCGAGGCCCTGCTGGGCGGACATTACAGCGTCGTCACCGCCGGCAGCCTGAACCTGCCCGAACCGGACGAGACGGAGAGCACCTTCGTCGGCAATGCCCTGCTGAAGGCGCGCCATGCGGCGGACCTGGCGGGAGAGGTCGCCATTGCCGACGATTCCGGCCTGTCGATCGCGGCGCTGGACGGGGCCCCCGGCATCTTCTCCGCCCGCTGGGCCGGGCCGGACAAGGATTTCGCCTTCGCCATGAAGAAGGTCGAGCAGCGGCTGGAGGAAATCGGCGCGCAAGACCGCAGCGCCTGGTTCACCTCGGCCCTGGCCGTGGCCTGGCCGAACGGTCCGGCCGTGGTGGTCGAGGGCCGGGTCGACGGCGCCCTGACGTTTCCGCCCCGAGGCACGCGCGGCTTCGGTTACGACCCCATCTTCACCCCCGAGGGCCACAACCAGACCTTCGGCGAACTGGACCCCGCCTTCAAGGATTCCATCAGCCACCGCGCCCGGGCCTTCGAAAAGCTGAGGGATGCGTTGATTGACTGACGCCAGTCCCGACGCCCTGGCCCTCTACATCCACTGGCCCTACTGCGCGCGCATCTGCCCCTATTGCGATTTCAACGTCGTGCGCGACCGGGGGCGGGATCGGGAACAGGCCGGCCTGGTCGAGGCGATCCTGGCCGATCTGGAGGCGCAGGCCGCCCTGACCGGCCCGCGCCGCCTGGCCTCCATCTTCTTTGGCGGCGGTACGCCCTCCCTGCTGGCCCCCGACGCCGTGGCCCGCATCATCGCCGCTGCCACGGGCCGGTTCGCTCCCCTCGGACCCATCGAGATTACGCTGGAGGCCAATCCCACCGATGCAGAGGCCGACCGGTTCGCGGCCCTGAGAGACGCCGGCATCAACCGCCTGTCGATGGGGGTCCAGGCGCTGGACGACGCGGCGCTAAGGTTTCTGGGCCGCAACCATTCGGCGGACGAGGCCCGGCGCGCCGTCGCCGTCGCCGCCCGCGCCTTCGACCGGCTGTCGATCGACCTGATCTATGCCCGCCCCGGCCAGACGGTGGCGGGCTGGACCGACGACCTGACCCAGGCGCTCGATCTGGGGTTCGAGCACATCTCGCCCTATCAGCTGACCATCGAGCCCACGACCGCCTTCGGCCGCGCCGTCGCCCGCGGGGCCTGGTCGCCGCCGGACGAGGATCTGGCGGCAGACCTCTATGAGACGACGCAGACCGTGCTCCAGGCCGCCGGTTTCGACGCCTATGAAGTCT
Source organism: Brevundimonas sp. DW-iso22 (assembly GCF_058725425.1). NCBI lineage: Bacteria > Pseudomonadati > Pseudomonadota > Alphaproteobacteria > Caulobacterales > Caulobacteraceae > Brevundimonas > Brevundimonas sp. DW-iso22. The sequence continues at coordinate 317,401 of NZ_JBZXEB010000003.1, forward strand.
CCAACCACGCGCGCGGCGTCGCGGCCCGCTCCAGCCACAACCTGCATGTCTGGCGCGGCGGCGACTATCTGGGCCTCGGCCCCGGCGCCCACGGCCGCCTGACCCTGGACGGCGTCCGCACCGCCACGGTCGCCCAGCGGGGCATCGCCGACTATGTCACCGGTGTCGCGGCCGGTACCCCCTGGAGTGAACACCAGCCCCTCTCCCCCTCCGACGCCGCTGAGGAAAAGGTCCTGCTGGGTTTGCGCACAGTCGAAGGTGTGGCGCTGGCGGAGCTGGCGACGCTGAGGCGGACTGTGGATGGGGGACCGCTGGCCGAGCTGATCGCAGACGGGTTTCTGGAGGTCGAGGCCGGACAGGTCCGCGCGACCGCGACGGGGCGACCCGTACTGGACAGCGTTCTCAGCTCCCTTCTGACATAATCCCACGAGTGTAATCCGGACCCTGATCCTCCCGTCCCTTCGCGCCTGTGAATGGAGACACTGGACCCTCAGGTCCGGCGCAAGGGCCGCTTTCTCCTCACCACACTCCCCAGCCGGGGTATAATCCTCGTCTGAACCTGCCGGACCCTGTCCGCGCGGGATTCAGCCGGTCTTTGACACGTCGATCTCCTCTGTTGCGCCGGGACGCACAGGCGAACCGGGCCCGGCCCGCTCACTCCGTTTCACCCGAAACACGCGTCCGCACCTTTTTCGGGCGCGATGAAGACTCTCGACCCTGACCGCCTGCGCTGGCAGGGTCGCCCCCAGATGACCGAGCTCTCCCCCTTCCCCCCCACCGCCCCGCCACCGCGTCTCGTTTCGCCCGGCCTGTATCTGGTGGCGACGCCGATCGGGAACCTGCGCGACATGACCCTGCGGGCGCTGGACGTTCTGGCCGCCGCCGATCTGGTCCTGGCCGAGGACACGCGCGTCACCGGCAAGCTGCTGTCGGCTTACGGCCTCAAGGCCCGGCTGGAACGCTGCGACGATCACGCCTCGGCCCGGGCGGCGGAGCTGGCCATCGAACGGCTGCGCGAAGGGGCGGTGGTGGCCCTGGTGTCAGATGCAGGTACGCCCCTGGTCAGCGATCCCGGCTTCGTAGTGGCCCGGGCGGTGATTGCCGAGGACCTGCCGGTCCATCCCATCCCCGGCGCATCCAGCCTGCTCGCCGCCCTGTGCATCGCGGGCCTGCCTGCCGACCGCGTGACGTTCGCGGGTTTCCTGCCGCCCAAATCCGGCGCCCGCCGCTCTGCCCTGGAAGAGCTGCGCACCACCCGACAGACGCTGGTCTTCTTCGAAAGCGGGCCGCGCCTGGCCGACAGCCTGGCCGACATGGCCGCCGTGCTCGGCCCCCGCCCCGCCGCCGTCGCCCGCGAACTGACCAAACTCTATGAAGAGTGCGTGCGCGGGACGCTGGCTGAGCTGGCCACCGACCCCCGCTGCCAGTCGCCCAAGGGCGAGATCGTCATCGTGATCGGCCCCGGCGAGGTCGAGGTCGCCAGCGAGGCCGACACCGACGCCGCGCTGGCCGAGGCCATGACCCGCCTGCCACCGGGCGAGGCCGCCGCCGAGGTCTCCCGCGCCCTGAACCTGCCCCGCAAACCGCTCTACAAGCGGGCGCTGGAGATGCAGGGCCGGTGAGCCGGAAACGCCCCCGGCTGAAACCCGCAACCGTCGCGCGGGCCAAGCAGGGCTGGCGCATGACCCTGGGCCGCGATGCCCACCGCCAGGGCCACCGCTCCGAATGGCTGGCGGCGGCCTGGCTGATGCTGAAGGGCTATCAGCTGCTCGGCTTTCGCCTGAAAACCCGCGCCGGCGAAATCGACATCCTGGCCCGCCGGGGCAAGACGCTGGCCGTGGTCGAGGTCAAACGTCGCGCCAGCGTCGAACAGGCGCTGCTGGCCATCAGCCCGGACCAGTACGACCGCCTGCTGTCCGCCGGACGTGCGGTGTTGCGCCAAAGACCCAGCTTGGCCGGTCATCTGCTGCGTATCGATATCGTGGCGCTGGCCCCCGGACGGTTTCCGGTTCATCGTCGCGGCATAGAGCCCATGGGGAGGGGCTAGGAGGGGGGCTGAAGCATGACGCGCGACGAGGCCATCGAAGTTCTGACCCAGGCCGGTCAGGCCGAGGACGATGCCTTTCCGCTCCTGGACGCCGCCATCGCCTGCGCCATCCACGACGCCCCCCTGCGTGACCCCGCCCCCGTCCGCGCCCTGGCCGACCGCGCCGCCGAACGCCTGGCCGAGCGGCTGATCGAGGATAGTCCTGACGAGGCCCTGTCGGAGACGATGTGCAGCGATTTCCGCCTCAACGGCGACCTGCTGCATCACGATGACCCGGCCAATACCGACGTCATCGACATCGCCGAGCGCAGGCGGGGGCTGTCCGCGGCGCTCAGCGTCTTCTATCTGGATGCCGCCCGGCGCAACGACCTGCGGGCCGACGGCGTGGACTTCCCCGGCCACTTCCTGTTGCGGGTGGAAACGCCTGAGGGGCCGGTCGCACTGGACCCGTTCAGCCAGGGGCGGCTGGTCCTGCCGTCCGAGCTCAGCCGCCGCGCGCTCAGGGCGGGCCTCACGCCCCACGTCGCCGACCGGCTGGATCTGCTCATGGCCCCGGTCAGCGACCGCGAGGCCCTGATCCGGCTGCAGAACATGGTCTTCGTCCGCGCCATTCACGCCCATGACTATGAGGGGGCAGAGCGGTCCGCCCTGCGATGCGCCCTGCTGGACCCCGAGGACCACCGTCCCTGGCTGGACGTTGCCACCGCGCGCGAGAAGCAGGGGGCCCTGACCGGCGCGCTCCAGGCCTTGGCCTGCGCCCGCACCCTGGACGACCCGCTGGCCGCGCGCCGCCAGATCAGTCTGGACCGGGTCCGGCTTCAGCTGAACTGAGACCGCCCGGCCTTGCGCCGCCTTGCCCGCCTGCCCATTAGTCTGGGGCAGAGCAGCCGAGGACCGAGCCCATGAAAGTCGCCATCCAGATGGACCCCATCGAAGGGGTCAACATCGCCTCGGACACCACCTGGCTGATGGCGATGGAGGCGCAAGGTCGAGGCTATCCGCTCTGGGTCTATGACTTCCGCACCCTGGCCCTGGACGAAGGCCGCCTGCACTGCCGCGCCCGCCCGGTGACCCTGCGCCAGGTCGAGGGCGACCACGTCACCTTCGGCGAGGAGGTCAAGCTGGACCTCGGCAAGGATGTCGACGTCATCCTGATGCGTCAGGATCCGCCCTTCGACATGGCCTATGTCACCGCCACCTATCTGCTGGAGACGGTCCACCCGCAGACCCTGGTCGTCAACGATCCGGCCCAGGTGCGCAGCGCGCCTGAAAAGCTGCTGGTCACCCACTTCCCCGACCTGACCCCGCCGACCCTGATCAGTTCGGACCCGGTCGCCCTGGGCGACTTCCACAAGCGGCACGGCGATGTGGTGCTGAAACCCCTGCACGGCGCGGCCGGTTCGGGCGTCGTGCGTCTGAAGGCGGACGACCCCAATCTGGAGGCCCTGATCGAGATTCACGCCACCGGATCGCGCGATCCGCTGGTGATCCAGAAATTCCTGCCGGCGGTGTCGGCGGGCGACAAGCGTATCCTGCTGGTCGATGGCGAACCCGTCGGGGCCATCAACCGCGTGCCGCTGAAGGATCAGGTCCGCTCCAACCTGCGCGTCGGTGGCACGGCGGCTCCGGTCGAACTGACGCCGCGCGACCTGAAAATCTGTGCCGCCATCGGCCCGACCCTGAGGGAGCGCGGCCTCATCTTCGTCGGCATCGACGTGATCGGCGACTGGATGACCGAGATCAACGTCACTTCGCCGACGGGGGCCCAGCAGCTGAAGCAGTTCAGCGGCGTGGATGCCGCCGCCCTGATGTGGGACGCGATCGAGACGCGGCGCATCCCATCAGCGTAATTTTGTATCGGAGTTTTCAATGCAGGCCCTTTTGCTTCTTGCTTCAGTCCTCTCAGCCCAACCGGCTCCGCCGCAGGACGCCGCGTCACCTCGCCGCCCGACAATCGAACAGCTGGAATCCATCATCGAGACACGCAGTCCGCAAACGCGCGTGGAGACCGTGGATCACGACCGGATCGCGGTTCGACGGATCGATGTCGTCGATGAGGACGGCACCATACGCATGACACTGGCGGCGGACACTCCGGCCCCGATCATCGATGGCATCCAGTATCGCCGGGCCTTCGGCGTTTCGGGACTGATCCTCTATGACGAGGATGGCAGTGAGCGAGGCGGCTTCGGTGTCGCAGACGTAGACGGCGGCATGGCCGTGCTGGCTCTCGATCATCCAGCCATGGACGCTATCGGCTGGCGAGTATCCCCGGACGGTTCCGTCAGCTTCAGCATAAATCAGGCTCCTCCGCCGATCCGCGACCCCGCCTTGGGCGACCGGCTTGTCCCCGGAGTCCAGACCTCCACGCGCGTTCAGTTGAGCGTCGCCGCAGATGGAACCCCTGCCGTTGGTCTTGCAGACAGCGACGACCGCACCCGCGTTCGCATGACCGTGACGCCGGAAGGCTATGGGGCGATCGAGTTTCTGAATGCCGCCGGCGAGGTGATCCACACCCTCGCCCCGGAAGCCGCCCTCGCTCGCTGAACAGGGTTGCTGGTATTGCAATCCACTTCAGTTCATGGTTCGTTCTTTCGCGGATAGCGGGAGCGGGTCATGGTCGCCAGTGTCGTCACGGTTGCCTTCGAGGGGGTGGATGCGCGGCGCGTGGACGTGCAGGTCCAGCAGCTGTCCAGCGATCAGCCGTCCTTCACCATCGTCGGCCTGGCCGACAAGGCGGTGGCCGAGAGCCGGGAACGGGTGCGCGGGGCGTTCGCGGGCATAGGACTGGCTTTGCCGTCCAAGCGCATCATAGCCAACCTGGCCCCTGCCGACCTGCCCAAGGAAGGCAGCCATTTCGACCTGCCCATAGCGCTGGCCCTGCTGGCCTCCATGGGGGTCATTCCGCCCGACGCCCTGCAAGGCTGGGCCGCGATCGGGGAGCTGGGGCTGGACGGCCAGATCGCGCCGGTGGGCGGAGCCCTGCCCGCCGCCGTGGCCGCCGACGCCATGGGGCTGGGCCTCATCTGTCCGGAGTTCAATGGGCCGGAGGCGGCCTGGGCGGGCGATGTCGCCGTGCTGGCTCCGCGCTCGCTGATCGGTCTGGTCAACCATTTCAAGGGCGTGCAGGTCCTGCGGCGGCCCGAGCCGGGGGCCATGCGCGATGGAGCCCGCGTGCCTGACCTGCGCGAGGTCAAGGGTCAGGAAAGCGCCAAGCGGGCGCTGGAGATCGCCGCCGCCGGAGGTCACAATCTGCTGTTCGTCGGCCCGCCCGGCTCGGGCAAGTCGATGATGGCGGCGCGCCTGCCGGGCCTTCTGCCGCCGCTGACGCCCAAGGAACTGCTGGAAACCTCCATGGTCTGGTCCGTGGCAGGTATGATCGAGCGCGGCTCCCTGACCCGCGAACGCCCGTTTCGCGCGCCGCACCATTCCGCCTCCATGGCTGCGCTTACGGGTGGCGGGCACAAAGCCAAGCCAGGGGAGGCCTCGCTGGCCCACAACGGCGTGCTGTTCCTGGACGAACTGCCCGAATATTCGGCCCAGGCCCTGGACAGCCTGCGCCAGCCGCTGGAGACCGGAGAGATCGTGGTGGCCCGCGCCAATGCCCATGTCCGCTATCCGGCCCGGTTTCAGCTGATCGCCGCCATGAACCCCTGCCGCTGTGGCCTGGGCGGCGGCGGCCGCGGGGCGTGCGGCAAGGCTCCGCGTTGCCAGCGGGATTACCAAAACCGCATCTCCGGCCCGATGTTCGACCGGATCGACCTGACGGTGGAGACGCCACCGGTCACCGCCGCCGACATGGCCTTGCCGCCGCCGTCCGAAGGCACGGCCGAGGCCTCGGCCCGCGTCCAGACCGCCCGCGCCATGCAGGAGGATCGGTTGCGCGCTGCCGGTATAGACCCGGACATCGCCCGCGATCAGGCCATCAACGCCCGCGCCTCGGGCGAGACGCTGGACCGCTTCGCCCGGCCGGACGAGGCGGGGCGCGCCCTTCTGATGCGGGCGGGCGATGCCGGGGGCCTGACCGCGCGCGGCTGGACCCGAACCCTGCGTCTGGCGCGCACCATCGCAGATCTGGACGATTGCGAGGGCGTGCTGCGCCGCCACATCGCCGAGGCCCTGATCTATCGCCGCACCACCGTCGGGGCCCAGGGCGATTTCGAACGCCAGACCAATCATCACAGCACCTCTGCTTTCTGAGGCTGCCGGAGACTCGATTGGCAAAAGTGCCGACGAGGGCAGGCAGCTACCCTTGGTGCTGCTGAGCAGTCTTCCGACGCCTTAGAAGACAGCCCAAAGCCAGCGCGAGAAGCACGACATAGCTCCAGATATAGTAGGCGCTGAAAAATCCTTCCTGCATCATCGCAGGCGTCAGGGCGAAGCCGACGTGCGTCAGCAGGATCATGATCTGCGCCCCTGCGGCCAACATGAGCCATAGCCGGACGCTGCTCAGAGCTTGAACCGCCAGCCACACCGCCAGAAGGATGTCGACAGCCAGAATGGCCCACTGAACGCCTCTGGACCCGTCGTTATCGACGATTACGGATGCCACCCAGCATATAGCCACGGCTGCGGTAGCCCTGCGCTCAGGCGCTCCTCCCCTCCATAATGCGAGAAGACAGACAAGGAGGAGCGCCCCCAGACCATACCATTCGACAAGCGTTACATGAATCACGGGGCCCTCGCCCCGACACCATCACCCGGCGGCGTGCACCACGGCAAGGTGGTTGCCAGGCGGAATTGTGCCGCCTACGGGCGTGTCTTTCGATCCCCCACCTATGGCGACCGTTCGCATGTGCGAGTCAGCCTTCAGCTCCGCCAGAAGCTCATGCACCTCTACAATCCTGGCGCGAGCCTGGGATTGGGCGACCATGGCTTCTGCCAATCGCTCATAGACGGCCTGGCCGCGCGTAGCGGCAAAGCCCGCCTCCTTCCCTGCTGATGGAAGGGCTTGGGCAAAACATGCAATCTGACTGATCGCATGGTCCATCGCGTCTTCAGTTTGGAACAGGGTTTCAGCGACACCCGTCACGGTGCCACGGGCAAGTTCAATACGTTTCATGTTGGCTTCCTCGCCTACTGGAATAGCAGGTTCTGCAACCATAGCGAGAAATTCTGCACTGTTAAGAGGGCGAGCGCGAGAATCGTGAGCCCAAGGATTGAACCCATCAGCACCAGCGTCCGAAATAGAAGCTCGGGCGTCAGGCCGCTCTGGCCGAACTCGGGCGTTGATCGATTTCCGCTCTGAACTGGAGTGCGTTCGGCGTGGGGAGCCCGCAAACCAGCAGCATCAACTGTCGTGCCGTTGCCGCCCCCGACAACCGGTCGTCCCGAAACATCAGACAGTCGTGATGACGGGCTATGGCTATTTCCAGCGCCAGACCCGACCAGGTGTAGGACAGGGCGACCTCCAGATCCGTATAGCTCCATCGCGGCATCGGCCCATTCGCCGGTGTGGGAATGACCGATTCTCCAGCTTTCATCTCTGATGATCGAGTCGGGTCCAGGCATTTCGCCATTGTCAGCAAAAGCTGCTGGAGCAAATTCATTGTCGGCATGTCTGTGCTCGCCAACCAGAGCGCCCTGACGAGGTGCTTGGGCTTTTGCCGCTTCTCCGGATTGGAGATCAGCGTGTCGATCGCGGTCTCCACATCCTCCCATTTCATGGCGCTCAGCTCGTTGCGCGCGGTCGCTGGCGACCAGTCCCGCGTATACCATTCCGGCACTTGTCTGATGGTCCTCGGCATACCAACCTCCCCCGTTGAGAAGGTCAGCGTGCAGATGATCCTCACTTTGAGGTATCGAGGAAAAACCCTCTACGGGTTCAGTCTGTAGGCTTTCGCCAAACACACGCCTGACCGCGACACGGCTGCTAGAGACGCCAAGTTTCTTGCGGATGTTGGCGAGGTGGGTTTCGACGGTTTTCGGAGAGAGGCCGAGCTCCCGCGCAATCTCGTCGGCCTGAAGATGCCTGGCGACGCCCGATAAACAGAGCATTTCTTTCGGCGTGAGCATTCAACACTCGCTACACGTGCAGCTTGTCTCCACGATTCGCTGACCACCTAGCGTGTTACAGGGCGTTACATTTGGCAAGTCAGCAATAACACAGCGGCGTTGCCACGGAAGGCACTACGACCCCGTCACTGATGTGCGGCACGAAAGGGTGCGGCCCAATAGCGGGCGGCATTTGACCAGGCCCCGCCGGACCGCTTGAGCCAAAGTTAAGGGGTTTGCGGCAATGTCGTCCCGTCAGGAGACGACGATGGCGCGGCAGAACAAAGCCCAATCACACGACAGCACTGCGGCAGCGCCCGAGCAGCAGTTCCTGCGCCTGATGAGCCACGAAATGCGCACCCCCCTGAACGGGGTGATCGGCATGCTCGGCCTGCTGTCGCGCACCAAGCTGGACGGGGCCCAGCGCGCCTATGCGGACGCCGCGCGCTCCTCGGCCGAACACCTGCTGGGCCTGGTCAACGACCTGCTGGACTATGCTCGCCTTGAAGCCGGCAAGCTGGAGTTCGATTCCGCCCCCGTCGATCTGGAAGCCCTGGTGCGCGGCGTCGCCGAACTGCTGAGCCCGCGTGCCCATGAGCGAGGGCTGGAGATCGCCTGGTCGGTCGCCGCCGACGCGCCCGATATCGTCGGCGACGAGGGGCGGCTGCGGCAGGTGCTGTTCAACCTGGCTGGCAATGCCGTCAAGTTTACCGAGACGGGCGGGGTCCGCATCAGCGTCGAGCGCGCGGGCGGCCCGGCGTCCAAGCCTCGCCTGGCCTTCATCATCGATGACACGGGGCCCGGCATTCCTCCCGAGGCCCGCGCTCGCATTTTCGAGGAGTTCGGCCATGTCGATGCCTCGGACGCCTCCCGCTTCGGCGGCGCGGGTCTGGGCCTGGCTGTCGTACGCCGCCTGGCCGACGCCATGGGTGGACAGGTAGAGGTGTCCGACCGGCCCGATGGTCCCGGGGCCCGTTTCCGCTTCACCGCTGACTTCCCCGTCGCCAAGGGCACACAGCGACTGCGCGAGCTCGGAGGCCGCACCGTCGGCATCGTCAGTCCCGACCCCTTCGTCCGTGCCGCCGCCACCGCCCAGATCGAGGCGTCGGGCGGTCAGGTCCATACTCAGGCTCCGGTCGTCCTGATCGACCACGCCGCACGGCCTGATGGCCACGCCCTGGTCCCGCGCCCCGCCGATGTCCGCGCCATCGTCCTACTGAAGCCGGAGGAGCGCGAGCGGATCGCCGCCTATCGCTCGGCCGGTTTCCACGGCTATCTGATCAAGCCCCTGCGCCGCGCTTCCCTGGCCGAGCGGGTGCTGGCGGCGATCGGCCAAAGCAGCGGCACGGCCGGGCTGCGCCAGACCCCGTCCGACGACGACCGGGTTATCCCTTCGCGCTTTTCCGGCACCCGCGTGCTGCTGGTCGAAGACAATCCGGTCGGGGCCCTGCTGGCCACGACCTTGCTGAAACGCGAAGGCTGCGCGGTCGAGACCGCCGCCAACGGGGCCGAAGCCATCGCCGCCCTCAAGCGCGCCCGTTACGACCTGGTACTGATGGACATGCGTATGCCCGGCGTAGACGGGCCGACCGCCTCGCGCGCCATCCGGGCCGCAGGCGACCGGACGCCGATCATTGCCCTGACCGCCAATGCCTTCGCCGAGGATCGGCGGGCCTGTCTGGAGGCCGGGATGGATGACCATCTGGTCAAGCCGCTGGAGCTGGAAGCGCTGCGATCGACACTTGCCCGCTGGACGAACCGGGACGTCCGCGCCAAGGTCGCCGTCTGATTTGAAGACGCGGGGGCGTCTGCTGGAGACGCCGACCGAATGAACGACACCCCTGCCCGCATGCCCACTGAACCACTGGCCGTCACCGACACCACGCCCAAGGGTCTGGGCGTCATCAAGGTCGCCTTCCGCGACCGGCGCACCCTGGCCATGCTGCTGCTGGGGTTCTCTGCGGGCCTGCCGATCACCATGGTGTTGGGCACGCTGAACGCCTGGTTGACGGATGCCGACGTCGCCATATCGACGATCGGCATCCTGTCCTGGGTTGGGCTTTTCGCAGCCTTCAAATTCCTGTGGTCGCCCCTGGTCGGCATCCGTCCCCCCGTGATCGGAAAGCGGCTGGGCCGTCGCCGCAGCTGGCTGATCGCCTGTCAGGTCGTGGTGATCGGTGCGCTGTTCGTCATCGCCTTTTCCAATCCCGAGGGCAGTACTCTGGTGCCCCTGGCCATCGCCGCCGCCCTGGCCGCTTTCGCTTCGGCCACTCAGGATATTGTCATCGACACCTGGCGGATCGAGGTCGCAGGACCGGGTGCCCCGCTGGACCTGCTATCTACCATCTATCAGTTCGGATCACGCAGCGCGGCACTCGTGGGCGGCGCAGGCAGTCTGTTGCTGGCCGACGCGGTAGGCTGGCCCGTCACCTATATGTTGAGCGGCATGCTGATGGGCTTGGGGGTGCTGGGCACACTGATCGCGCCCGAGCCCACGCCTGCACCGCCCCAGGCCATCGCCAAGGAGCGCCTCGGTTCGCCGCGTCTGCGCCAGATCGCCCTGATCGCCACGCTCGCGGCTTGGGCCTGGGCGGCCTTTATGCTGGTGAACTTCATGGTCACGGCATTGACCACGACGCCCGCGCCAAGCGCGGGCGAGTTCACCGGCACCTGGGGGCCGTGGATCATTGCCGCCGCCGTCCTGCTGCCCTGCGCCCTGGCCGGGTTCGTGGTCTGGCGCGGCAAGGTGGCCACGCCGGCACCGGGAGATCGGCCGGTCCTGACGAAGCTCTATGACGCCATACTGGCCCCGCTGGTCGAGCTGATGGGGCGGCTGGGCTGGGGGGCGCTGATCGTGCTAGGCCTGATCCTGACCTATCGCATCACAGACGGCGTCTGGGGACCCTTCGCCTTCCCCTTCTACATGGGCGACACGGGCGGGGCGCTGGGCCACACCAAGAGCGAGGTGGCGTTGGCCTCCAAGACGTTCGGCGTCGTCATGACCATCATCGGTATCGGCCTGGGCGGCTGGGCGCTGTTGGCCATAGGGCGAATGGCGTCGCTGCTGATCGGGGCGGTCCTGGCGGCGGCGACCAATCTGCTGTTCGTGGACCTCGCCATGGGCGCGCCGGTTATCGGCCGCTTCATGGAGGCGACAGGTTTGTACGCTCTGTTCGGTGCTTTTGGCGCGGGCGAGCCGATGGCGCGTCTGATGCTGGCCATCGCGGGCGAGAACATCGCGGGTGGTTTCGCAGGCGCGGCCTTCGTCGCCTATCTTTCGGCCCTGTCCAGCCGGATGTTTGGCGCGGTCCAGTTTGCGGTCTTCACGTCGCTGGCCCTGCTGATCGGCACCCTGGGGCGTGGGGCGCTGGGCGAGATGATCGAGAACCAGGGGTTCGCCCCGGTCTTCCTGTTCGCCGCCGCACTGGGCGGCATCGCCGTCGTCTTCTGCCTCCTGGAATGGATCCGGCTGGCGGCCGAGCGTCGCAAGCTCGACCGCACGGGAGAAACGGTCAGCCCTCGCTGACGACCTCGCCGTCGTAGGCGGCGAAGGTGGCGGCAGTGATGATCTCTGACACCGAGGCCCCCAGGCTGACGATCTGCACCGACTTCTCCAGCCCGACCAGCAGGGGTCCGATCACGGTCGCCCCGCCCAGAGCCTGGACCAGCCGCGTCGAGATTGAGGCGGAATGGATGGCCGGCATGACGAGGACGTTGGCATCGGCGCTCAGCCGCATGAAGGCGTAGTTGGCCCGCGCCTCGGGATCCAGCGCCAGTTCCGGCGGCATCTCGCCCTCGTATTCGAAGTCCACGCCCTTGCGGTCCAGGATGCGGATCGCCTCGCGTACCTTTTCGCCCCGATCGCCGGGGGGATTGCCGAAGGTCGAATACGACAGGAAGGCCACGCGCGGGGTCCGGCCCAGGCGACGCACGGCCGCCGCCGCCTGGATGGCGATCTCGGCCAGTTCTTCGGCGTCGGGCAGTTCGTGGATGGAGGTATCCGCCACGAACAGGGTCCGCCCCTTGGCCAGCAGGATCGACAGGCCGATCATCCGCTCCTTGACGTCCAGCACGCGCCGGACCTCCTTCAGCACCATGTTGAAGTTGCGGGTCGAGCCGGTGACCACCGCATCGGCGTCGCCACGCGCCACCATCGAGGCGGCGAAATAGTTTCGGTCCTGATTGATCATCCGCTGGACGTCGCGGCGCAGATAGCCCCGGCGCTGCAGGCGCTCGTACAGGAAGTCGGTGTATTCGGTGTTCTTGTCAGACACCCGGGCGTTGACGATCTCGATGCCCAGGGCGTCGAAATCCAGACCCGCCTCGATGGCGTTCTTGCGGATCAGGTCCTCGCGGCCCAGCAGGATGGGCGTGCCCAGTTCGGCCTGTTTGAAGGCCCAGGCGGCGCGGATGACGGTGGTCTCCTCGCCCTCGGCAAAGACCACCCGCTTGTCCGGCGCGGCGCGAACGGCCGAGGAAATCTTCTGCATCAAGGCCGCAGACGGATCGATCCGGCCCCTCAGCGACGTCCGATAGGCATCCATGTCCTCGATCGCCACACGGGCGACGCCGGTATCCATCGCCGCCTGGGCGATGAAGGGCGGGATGTACCAGATCAGGCGCGGATCGAACGGCGTGGGGATGATGTAGTCCGGCCCGAACTTCAGCTTGCGCCCCGAATAGGCGGCGGCGACCTCGTCCGGCACATCCTCGCGCGCCAGCATGGCCAGGGCCTGGGCGCAGGCGATCTTCATCTCGTGGTTCACGCGCCGGGCCCGCACGTCCAGGGCCCCGCGGAACAGATAGGGGAAGGCCAGGACGTTGTTGACCTGGTTCACATAGTCCGATCGACCGGTGGCGATGATGGCGTCGGATCGCACCGACAACACATCCTCGGGGGTGATCTCAGGATCCGGATTGGCCATGGCAAAGATGATCGGACGCGGGGCCATGGACGCCACCATCTCCTTGGTGATCGCCCCCTTGGCCGAGAGGCCCAGCACGACGTCCGCCCCGACCATGGCCTCGGCCAGGGTTCTCAGGGGTGTGTCGGTCGCGTGCGCGGCCTTCCACTGGTCCATGCCCGACGGGCGGCCCTTGTAGACCACGCCGTCGCGGTCGCAGATGACGGTGTTCTCGGCCTTGACGCCCGCCGCCTTCATCAGGGCGATGGACGAAAGACCGGCCGCACCGGCCCCGGCCAGCACCACCTTGATATCCTCCATCCGCTTGCCCGTCACATGGCAGGCATTGATCAGACCGGCAGTCGAGATGATGGCGGTGCCATGCTGGTCGTCGTGAAAGACGGGGATGTCCAGCAGGTCCTGAAGCTCGCTTTCGATCACGAAACATTCGGGGGACTTGATGTCCTCCAGATTAATGCCGCCCCAGGTGTCGCCGATGTTCTTGACGACGGTGATGAACTCGTCCGGGTCGGTGGTCTTCACCTCGACATCGAAGCTGTCGACGTCGGCAAACCGTTTGAACAGGACCGACTTGCCCTCCATCACCGGCTTGGAGGCCATGTGACCCAGGTTGCCCAGACCCAGGATGGCGGTGCCGTTGGAGATCACGGCGACGAGGTTGCCCTTGGCCGTATAGTCGTAGGCCTTGTCCACATCCCTGGCGATCGCCAGCACCGGAATGGCCACACCCGGCGAATAGGCCAGCGACAGATCGCGCTGGGTCGCCATGGGCTTGGTCGGGGCCATGGAGATCTTGCCCGGCGTCGGATGGCTGTGGAAATCCAGAGCGTCCTGGTCGGAGAAGGTCTGTTTGTCGGTCAGGTCGGGCATGGTCGGCTTTCGGTCTTGGGAACCCCTCTGTCCTAGAGCCGTGCTGACGCCGGGACAACCTTCGTAAGGACCGCCACACTTGCATTGCAGGCCGTCTGGTCCTTTAAGCGCGGCCAAAGACGCCTCCCCCGCGTCTGACCAAGGATCACGCCATGTCCGCAGCCCCCACCAAGCCCATCAAGAAAGTCGTCCTCGCCTATTCCGGCGGCCTGGACACCTCGATCATCCTGAAATGGCTGCAGACCGAGTACAACGCCGAGGTCATCACCTTCACGGCCGACCTGGGTCAAGGCGAGGAACTGGCCCCCGCCCGCGAGAAGGCCCTGAAGCTGGGCATCAAGCCCGAGAACATCTTCGTCGACGATCTGCGCGAGGAGTTCGTGCGCGACTTCGTCTTTCCGATGTTCCGCGCCAACACCGTCTATGAGGGTCAGTATCTGCTGGGCACCTCCATCGCCCGGCCCCTGATCGCCAAGCGCCAGATCGAGATCGCGAAAATGGTCGGCGCCGACGCCGTCTGTCACGGCGCAACCGGCAAGGGCAACGACCAGGTCCGGTTCGAGCTGGGCTACTATGCCCTGGACCCCGACATCCATGTCATCGCCCCGTGGCGCGAGTGGGAGTTCCGCAGCCGCGAGGCCCTGCTGGACTTCGCCGAGAAGCATCAGATCCCGATCAGCAAGGACAAGCGCGGCGAGGCCCCGTTTTCGGTCGACGCCAACCTTCTGCACTCCTCCTCCGAGGGCAAGGTGCTGGAAGACCCGGCGGTCGAAGCCCCCGAGTTCGTGCATCAGCGCACCATCGCCCCTGAGGATGCGCCCGACACCCCGACCGTCTTCACCCTGGGTTTCGAAAAGGGTGACGCCGTCTCCATCGACGGCGAGACCATGTCGCCCGCCACGATCCTGACGAAACTGAATCAACTGGGTCACGACAATGGCGTCGGCCGTCTGGACCTGGTCGAGAACCGCTTCGTCGGCATGAAGTCGCGCGGGGTCTATGAGACGCCCGGCGGCACCATCCTGCTGGCCGCGCACCGGGGCATCGAGTCGATCACGCTGGATCGCGGGGCCATGCATCTGAAGGACGAGCTGGCGATCAAATACGCCCACCTGATCTACAACGGCTTCTGGTTCAGCCCCGAGCGCGAAATGCTGCAGGCCGCCATCGATCACTCCCAGACCCACGTCTCCGGCACCGTCCGCGTCAAGCTGTACAAGGGCAATGTCTCGATCATCGGCCGCGAGAGCGACCAGAGTCTATACGATCAGGACCTGGTCACCTTTGAGGAGGGCGTCCAGGCCTATGATCACCACGACGCGGAGGGCTTCATCAAGCTCAACGCCCTGCGCCTGCGGGTGCTCGGCAAACGGACCAAGCGCAATCAGGACTGACGCCTGCCACAAATGATCTCGCCCTCGCCGTGAAATGGCGCCACCTTGGGCTCAGGAGCATGGGCTCCGCTCAATGATTTCAGGACCCTTTGCCATGTCATTCCGCGCTGTTCTGGCCGCCTCGGCCGTATTCGCCTTCGCCGCTCCTGCCTTTGCACAAGACGCTCCTGCGCCAGCTCCGGCACCCGCCGCTCCAGCCGCGCCGTCGGCCGAAGAAGCCGCTCTTCAGGCCAAGGGGGAAGCGTTCGGGGCACGTATGCAGCAGATGGCCACCGAAATGCAGTCGGCCGTCACGGCGGCTGCCGGCGACACGGCTAAGGCGAACGCCGATCTGGATGTCATCGTCGCCCGCTACCAGCCTGAAGCCGACGCCTTCGGTGACGAAGTGGCCGCCTTCATCACGGCTCAATCCGCCACTGCTCCGGCTGAACAGCAGGCTCAAATGGCACAGATGATCCCGATGATCACCGCCGAGATCACGGGCGTTCCCGCCAAGGCCAAGACCGATGTCCTTGCCGCCGCAGCCTCTGCAGCCGCCCCCGCCGTTCCTCAATAAGTGTCGCACGATCAAGGCGGTGGGGTCTTACCTCGCCGCCTTACCGCGATTTCACTTGAGATCGTGCGGGTATGGGCAGAGCTTGAGCGCATCCACAAGGAGCGCCCCGATGATCAAGGCCCTTTCCCTCGCCGCAGCCCTCGCCCTGCTGCCGATTTCCGCCGCCGTCGCCGGTGATGTCCGAGGCCCATCCGAAGACGCGCTCGAAGCCGCCGCCGAGGCCTTCGAGGCCCGGATGGAGACTTTCGGCGAACGCGCCGAGGCCATTTCCGAAGACGCCGACCTGACCGACGAGCAGAAGGGCCTGCGGATCGCGGCCCTCTGGACCGAATATCAGCCAGACGTGATGGCCTTCACTGCCCTGGCCAGCCAGGTCGCCCCCGCCATTGCCGCCGAAGCCCTAGCCGACATCGATGTCGAGGCGCTGGTCGGTGACGCCATGGGTCAGGCCGATCTGTCGGGGGTCATGGCGACGGCGCAAGGCGTGGCCAACAACGGAGCCTGGGCCTCCAACGATCCCGAGCACATGGCCACCTACGGTTTGATGGCCGACTACGCCGTCGGCGAGGCGATGGACTCGATCGACGAAGCCTCGGCGGAGATCGCCGCAGCGACCGCACAGGCCGAGGCCGAGGTGGCCCGCGCCGCCGAAGCGGCTGCTCCAGACGAAGACTGATCCCGCCCCCTTGACCGGGTGACCGGACGGCCCGACAGGGCCTGATATGGCCAGCCTGCCCGTCGATCCGCATCTATATCTGACCTTCCTGGGGGTCATGGCCGTAATGGCCATAACACCGGGACCGGCCAACCTGTTCTCTGTCGCCAATGGCGTGGCGCGGGGCAAGGCCGGTGCCATGCTGGGGGTGCTGGGCATGAATGCCGCGACCCTGGTCTGGTTCGGAGCGGCGGCCCTGGGTCTGGGTGCGCTGGTCGTGGCGTTTCCTGAAGCCTTTCGCCTGATCTCCGTCGCCGGTGCGCTGTATGTCGCCTGGCTGGGGCTGAAGGCTCTGCGCGGAGCCTTCCATACGGCTGCCGATCCCGAGGACACGACGGTCCGGCCCGGCCGCAGCGCCCTGGTCGACGGCTTCATGGTCCAGATCGCCAATCCCAAGGCCGTGCTATTCTTCACAGCCGTCCTGCCGCCATTCCTTGATGTGAACCGCCCGGCCGCGCCCCAACTGGCCCTGTTCGCGGTCGCCACCATCGGCATGGATGTGCTGTCGATGTCCGCCTATGGTTTGGGCGGAGCCGCCTTGGCGCGGCGGATGTCAGAGCCCCGGTTCCGGCGCGGTTTCGGCCTGCTGACCGGCATCCTTCTGCTGGCGGCCTGCGTACTTATACTGACGCGACTGTAGCGGACGATCGGCCGCAGGAACCGGCCTGTTCATGTCCCGTTCAACTGTTCTGGCGTCTTTATGATCGCCAAGGAGAAAATTCATGAAGATGCGTATGTTCAAGCCCGTGCTTCTGGCGGCGGCAGCTGCGCTCGCCCTGTCGGCCTGCGCCACCGCCACCCCCTATGCCCCCGCCAGCCCCGACAGCCGATACGGCTACTCCCAGCAAAGGATCGAAGGCGACCGCTTCCGGGTCAACTTCGCCGGCAACTCCGTGACCTCGCGCGACCAGGTCGAGATGTCGCTTCTGCTGCGTGCAGCAGAAGTTACTGTCGAGAACGGCGGGGACTGGTTTACCACCGTCAACCGCGCCACTGATCGCGACACCCGCCTGACCGGCGGAAGCGACCCCTTCTATTACGACCGGTATTCGCGATTCTGGGGCCCGTCGTGGCGCTATTCGCGTCGCGGCCTTTGGAGCCCTTGGCGTGAGCCCTTCGGCCCTGACTTCGACGTTCGCCAGATTGACCGTTACGAAGCTACGTCCGAGATCGTCATTGGTCGCGGCCCGAAACCTGCCAACGATCCCAATGCCTTCAACGCGCGGGAAGTGATCGAGAACATCGGCCCCCGCGTCGCCCGGGCGATGTAGCCTTGGATACGACAGGATAAGTCTGGACAACCAGGCTGAACAAAATGGACCGGGCGGCCCCTGCACAGGGGCCGCCCTTTTCCTTGCGCCCTATCCGATGCGCGGCATCTTCATCCGACGCTTGTTGGTGTGGCTGGCGGGAGCTTTGCCCAGGTCGTCGGGCAGTTCTCCCTTGAAGTAGAACCGCTGCCAGGCCTCCTTGGCCGCTTCGGGATCACCCGAGGCGAGGCGACCGTTAAAGTCGCTGCGCTGTTTCAGCCAAGCCTCGTACTGGCCCTGCATGGTCGGGTTGGAGCTTAGGGTACGGATCACCGGCTGGGCTTCCTCGGCCTTCTTGTGCTGGGCGATGGTGATGAAACAAAAGGGCTCGCCCTTGTCGAAACGGATCTTCCCGGGCCGGGTGAAGATCCAGTTCATCGTGAACGGAAACGGCAGCCAGTCGGTCTCCACCACCCCGACCAGGGCCTGAATGCCGTCCTTGATGTGGTTCGGGCTGCCCTGGCAGGTCATGCTCCAGCCCGGCGGGGTGCGGAACAGATACTGCGGATGCATGGTCAGAACGCCGCGCGTGAAGTGCGAGACGACGAAATGCTTCACGTCCGGCTCCGGCCGGTCTGGCGTGATGACGATGTCCGACTGGGCCGGGCCGCCGTTCCACTCGGCGGAAAAGCCGAACGGACACAGGATTTCCCACCCCGTCGTATTGGCCATGTTCAGCGGCAGACAGCGATAGGGATGCCGGCTGGCAAAGGCGTCCATCCAGTCGCGCGACTGCCGCCCCGGCACCAGGTCCGGCGGGCGCTGCGACATCGGATAGCATTCCAGTTCCACGGGCGATCTCCGGCGGGTATCGAGGACGGATACATTCCTAGCGACCGATGATGACCCAAGACAAGCCGACCCATACTCCCGCCTATGACCGCGACCGCCTGCTGGCGTGGATGGCCGAACACGACATCGCCCAGACCACCCACGACCACCCCGCCGTCTTCAGCGTCGAGGAGGGGCTGGAGCTGAAAGCCGCCCTGCCGGGAGCCCACACCAAGAACCTGTTCCTCAAGGACAAGAAGGGCAGGCTGTGGCTGATCTCAGCGCGTCAGGACACGGTCATCGACCTGAAACGCGCCCCCACCCTGATCGGCTCGGACCGCCTGTCCTTCGGCAATGAGACCCTGATGTGGGAGACGCTGGGCGTCCGCCCGGGCTCGGTCACGGCCCTGGGCCTGATCAATGACACCGACCGGCGAGTGAGCTTCGTGCTAGATCAGGCGCTTTGGGACGCCGACATCGTCAACTTCCATCCGCTGACCAACACGGCAACGACAGCGCTGGATCAGGCGGCGTTTCGCAAGGCCCTGGCGTTGATGGAGCGAGAGCCGGTGGTCGTGGATTTCAGCGAGCTGTAAAGACGGGCCTCAGGCCGCCTCGCGCCAGGTCTTGCCGACCAGAACTTCGCTCATGGCGGTCAGCAGCGCGTTCATGGTGATGGGCTTCGTCAAATGTCCGTCCGCTCCGGCCGCCAGGCTCTGGGTGACATGTTCGGCCATGGCGTTGGCCGTCAGCATCAGAATGGCGGTGCGTTCCTTGCCCTGATCGGTCTCGACGTCGCGGATGGCCCGCGTCGCGCTCAGCCCATCCATGACCGGCATCTGCATGTCCATCAGCACGATATCGAAGGGCTCGGATTTGAAGCGCTCCAGCGCCTGCTGTCCATTCTCGACCGCCACCATCTCCATGGCCGTGACCCCCAGCATGATCTCGATCACCTTGCGATTGGCCGGATGGTCGTCGGCCAGAAGGATGCGCAGGGGCAGTCCGGTGATATCGGTTGCCGGGGTGATGGGCGAGGAGGCCGCCACCGGTGCTGCCGCCTCGGGCAGGTCGATCTCGAAGATGAAGGCCGACCCCTGGCCGGGCATACTGTCGCAATCCAGGGTACCGCCCATCAGCTCCACCAGCGCGGCGGAAATGGCCAGGCCCAGACCCGTTCCGCCAAAGCGGCGGGTGATCGATCCATCGGCCTGCTGGAAACGACCGAAGATTCTGGCCTTCTGGTCGGCGTCAAAGCCGATGCCGGTATCTCGGACCTCGAATCTGACGCGGCCGGCGTCCGCCGCCGTCACCGTCATCGTCACAGTCCCCTGCTCCGTGAACTTCAGCGCATTGGAGATGAGATTGGTCAGGACCTGGCGAAGCCGTACCGCATCGCCGCACACGTATTTCGGCGCGGAGGGATCGAGATCGAAGACGAGGGCGACCCCCCGATCCTCCGCCTTGGCCCGCCACAGAAGCGCGATGTCATTGACGGTGTGCTTCAGATCGAACGTCGTCTCCTCCAGCGCCACCTGGCCTGCCTCGATTTTGGCACTGTCGAGGATGTCGGTCAGCAGGCGTTCCAGCGTAGCCCCGGAAGACCGGATCAGATCGACCATCTCATGGGCATTCCGGTCCAGGTGTTGACGCGACAGGGCGTCGGCCATGGACACGACACCATTCAGCGGCGTGCGGATTTCGTGGCTCATATTGGCCAGGAATTCCGACTTGGCGCGATTGGCGGCTTCGGCCCGTTCCTGGGCCGCCTTCAGCCGTCGAGCCTGACGCATCTGCCAGACCAGGCCCGCGCCGACGCACAGCAGAAAAATGACCCCGACGGCGATGACCAGCCATTGCAGGCGCGTCTTGGTCCGGGCCGTTTCCAGCTGAGTGCGGCGGTCGTCGAGTTGCTGCTGCATGTCGCCCGTGACCTGATGGACGCCGGCAGAAAAGGCGCGCGCTTCAGCGACATCCTGCTCGGTTGTGAAACGCCGCAGCAGGGCAAAAGCCTCGGCCGGCCGTCCTTGGGCGAACAGGATTTCCGCCTGCACCTCGCTCAGACGCGAGCCGTCGCCCGCCGACGTCTCAAGCCCGCGCAGAACCTCCAGATCGCGCATGGCTCCGCCCACGTCGCCCGTCCTCGCTCTGGCGATCGCCCGCAAGGGCAGAACGTCCAGCGCCAGGAAGGCGGCGTCGCCAAGGTTTTCGCCATAGGGATCCAGACAGGCTAGTACGCCTCCCGGCTGTGCGCCGGCATCGGCGACGAGGGCGCACAAGGCGGCGTCGTAAATGGCCAGGGCGGGCAGGTCGGATCGGGACGCCACCGCACTGTGCGCAGCCGCAAACGCCCGACCTCGCTCCAGATCCCCCATCCGAACAGCCATCTTGGTCAAATTGTACAGGCTGTCGAAATCGGGGCGGGGATAGGCGGGATTGGAATAGTCGATCTCGAACTTGCGAAAGGCCGCGGTCGCGCCCTCGACATCGTCGATATCCTTCAAGCCCATGCCGACCACCTCCCAGATGCCGGCGCGGGCGGTGTCGGCATAGGGATCGCGCGCGGGAATGTCGGCTTGGGCGCGGGTGAGCAGTTGCAGACCCTCGCCGATCCGGCCCTGATCGACCAGATTCAGCGCGACCAGTCGCGCCGCGTGCGCCCGAACAAACCAGTCGTGACCGTGCTCTACATAGTCGGTCATCGCGGCGGCCGCCGCCGCTTCACCCTGATCGTAGCGAATGGTCAGGGCGTTCAGTGCCGCGATGTCGATATAGCGTTTGTCGTCCTGGTCCCGGGCGGCAGCGGCCAGACGGTTGTTCCACCGGGTCGCACGCTGAAACTCGCCCTGGTTCAGGATCGTCCAGGTGACGTGATACAGCCGGTTCAATCCCTCCCGGTCCTTGCGGGTCGCAGCGCGCTGACCGAAGGTTTCCAGCTCGGCGAAGCTGGTCGAGGCGGCGCGGCGTTCCACGAACCGGGCCAGGGCCTCGGCCTCTGCGGCAGGCGGCAACACAGGCTCCGGGGCCATCGCCGAGGCCGGCGCAGCCACCACGGATGCAAAGAAAATACTCAGCACCGCCAGAAAGACGCGGTTCGACATCGCAAAAACCCCAACCCCAAGCGACCATCTGACATGCAAGAGGTTGAGCAAGCTTTAGTGGCCGCGCGGTTATGGCGGCGCTCGTCGATTTTGACGGCCCAACGGTCGGCTGCGGTTCTATCGCGCCCCGGACAGTGCTAGAGCCGCCCGCGTCTCCCCGACCTCATTCCAGATACGGATGCCGCCATGCCCGCCGCTCCCGATTTTCCGCCTGCGCCCGATGCGGTGAGGCCTGTTCGCGCCCTGATCTCCCTGTCCGACAAGACGGGGCTGGAGGCGGCGGCGCGGACCCTGCATGAGCTGGGCGTCGAGCTGGTCTCGACCGGCGGCACGCGCGCGGCGATCGCGGCTTTAAGCCTGCCGGTGAAGGACGTGGCCGACCTGACCGGCTTCCCCGAGATGATGGACGGGCGGGTCAAGACCCTGCACCCGGTGGTCCACGGCGGCCTGCTGGGCGTGCGAGACGCCGCTGACCATGCCGAGGCCATGACCGTCCACGGCATCGGTCCCATCGATATCGTCTGGGTCGACCTGTATCCGTTCGAGGCCACGGTCGCCTCGGGCGGCGGCTTCGATGCCGTGGTCGAGAACATCGACATCGGCGGCCCGGCCATGATCCGTTCGGGATCGAAGAACCACGGCTATGTCGCCGTCTGCGTCGATCAGGCCTCGGTGGCCGAGCTGCTGGAGGCGCTGAATGCGGACGGCACGACGTCACTGGCCCTGCGCAAGCGGCTGGCCGCCCGCGCCTTTGCCCGCACCGCCGCCTATGACGCCGCCGTCAGCGGCTGGTTCGCCGGTCAGCTGGAAGACGCCGCCCCGGCCCGCAAATCCATCGCCGGCTCGCTGGCCCAGACCCTGCGCTATGGCGAGAACCCGCATCAGACCGGGGCCTTCTATCGCACCGGCGAGACCCGCCCTGGCGTCGCCCATGCGCAGCAGATCCAGGGCAAGGAGCTAGGCTATAACAATATCGCCGA
Organism: Brevundimonas sp. DW-iso22; assembly: GCF_058725425.1. Taxonomy (NCBI): domain Bacteria; kingdom Pseudomonadati; phylum Pseudomonadota; class Alphaproteobacteria; order Caulobacterales; family Caulobacteraceae; genus Brevundimonas; species Brevundimonas sp. DW-iso22. The sequence goes on from NZ_JBZXEB010000003.1 coordinate 340,064, forward strand.
TGCCGACGCCGCCTATGAACTGGTCGCCGAGTTCGAAGCGCCGGCCTGCGTCATCGTCAAACATGCCAACCCCTGTGGCGTGGCGGTCGGCGACGACCTGAGCGAGGCCTATGGCCGCGCCCTGGAATGCGACGCCGTCTCGGCCTTCGGCGGTGTCATTGCCGTCAACCGGCCGCTGAACGGGGCCGATGCCCGTGCCATCACCGACATCTTCACCGAGGTCGTCATCGCACCGGGTGCCGACGACGAGGCCCGCGCCGTCTTCGCCGCCAAGAAGAACCTGCGCCTGCTGATCACCGACGGCCTGCCCGATCCGCACGGTCCGGGCGAGGTGTTCCGCAGCGTGGCCGGCGGGTTCCTGGTCCAGTCGCGCGACCGCAGCCTGATCAAGCCCGAAGACCTGAAGATCGTCACGCGCCGCCAGCCGACGCAGCAGGAGGTGCAGGACATGCTGTTCGCCTTCACCGTCGCGAAGCACGTCAAGTCCAACGCCATCGTCTATGCCAAGGACGGCCAGACCGCCGGCATCGGCGCAGGCCAGATGAACCGCCGCGACAGCGCCCGCATCGCCGCCATCCGCGCCAAGGAAGCCGGGGAAGCCAAGGGGCTGGCCCACTCCCTCGCCCATGGATCTGCCTGCGCGTCCGAAGCCTTCTTCCCCTTCGCCGACGGCCTGCTGGAAGCGGTCGCTGCCGGAGCCACGGCGGTGATCCAGCCCGGCGGCTCCATGCGCGACGCCGAGGTCATCGCGGCGGCGGACGAGGCCGGCATCGCCATGGCCTTCACCGGGGTGCGGGTGTTCAGGCACTGATTTTTGGGGGCGCTATCGCTCGCGACGCGGTCGCTCGCTGAATGAGCGCGATTAGGCGGTGATCCACGTCGCGCGGCTGTCGTTTGGTTCGACAAAGGCTAAGGTTCTGCCATGGACACTCTTTCCACCCGCTGGACCCAGCTTGAACCGCACGCAATCGTCGTTGGCCCCGACGACGACCGGCCGCGTCCGGCGGTGGTCCTGTTCCACGGTTGCGGCGGAATGCGGCCGCATCTCCCGCTCTATGCCGAGGCCGCAAGGGCCGCGGGCTGGCGCGCTTTCATCGTCGATTCCTATGCCCCGCGCGGCTGGAGCCGGGTCTATGCCCTGGCCACCGTCTGCTCGGGCCTGCAACTGCGCGGTGACAAGCGAGCGGGAGACGTGCTGGCCGCGCTGAACGGCGTGTCACAAAGGCGAGACGTAGACGCTTCGCGTGTCGTCCTGGCAGGTTGGAGCCACGGCGGCTGGGGCATCATGGAGGCGATGAGTTCGGCGCGGACGCCCGGAACGCTTGGGCTCCAGAACCCGGGCGAGGTCACCCTGGACGGCGTGAAGTCCGTCTATCTCTGCTACCCCTATATAGGCATTGCGGCCCTGAACCGGATGCGGCCTTGGACCCACTGTCCCAAGACCCTGGCCGTCATCTCGCGCACCGATCACCTGACCAGCGTCCGCAACGCCGAGCGGGTCCATGCGATGGTCCGCAACTGCGGAGCCGAAGTCGAGACCTGGATCGCCGAGGGCACCCACGCCTTTGACGAGCCGACCTCGGCCCCGCCCATGCGCCACGACCCGGACCTGACCGCCGAGGCCATCCGCCGCTTCTCGGCTCTGTTGAACGACACGGCCGTCGCGCCCCAGCTTTAAGCCCGCGCTTGCCCCTGCGGGCATCCCGGCTTATCCCCCCCGTCATGACCGCGCCCCTGATCTGCCCGTCGATCCTCGCCAGCGATTTTGCCCGTCTGGGCGAGGAGGTGGCCGCCCTGGAGGCTGCCGGGGCCGACTGGATCCATGTCGATGTGATGGACGGCCATTTCGTGCCCAACATCACCCTGGGGCCCGACATCGTGAAAGCCATCCGGCCGCACACCACCCTGCCGTTCGATGTCCACCTGATGGTCGCCCCGGTCGATCCCTGGCTGGAGGCTTACCGCGAGGCCGGGGCCGACATCCTGACCGTCCATCCCGAGAGCGGGCCGCATCTGCACCGGACGCTCGGTCGCATCCGCCAGCTGAGGGCCAAGGCCGGCGTGGTCCTGAACCCCGGCACGCCCGTCGATGTCGTGGCCGAGGTCGTGGACCTGGTCGACCTGGTCCTGCTGATGTCGGTCAATCCAGGCTTTGGCGGCCAGTCGTTCATCGACACGACGCTGAGGAAGATCGAGCGGACCCGCGCCCTGCTGGATGCCGCCGGATCGAAAGCGCATCTTCAGGTCGACGGCGGCGTGACCTCGGCCAATGCCGCAGCCTGTGTCGCGGCCGGGGCCGATGCCCTGGTCGCCGGGTCGTTCGTGTTCAAGGGTGGACCGGCCGCCTATGCGGACAATATCGCGGCGTTGAAGCGCGCGTGACTATGCCCGGCCAAAGCGAGCGGAACGCGCCCAATGCGGCTGATGTCGTCTCGGGTGGTGCCGTGTCCGACACCATTCCTGGTTTGCGCGGAGCTCCCGTGCGCACACCTGTCCGCAACAGCCAGACACATGGTGACGTGCGCCAATGGCCTGCCCTGGCTGGAAGGCTGATATCGCGCCAGCTGTGGATCGAGCTATACGGTCTGCCCGGCTATGCGCTGACCCTGGGCGGTCGTCCGGCGCAGGGATTTGCCGCCAGCCCGCGCGATCCGCGACCGGTCGATCCGAACCTGGGACGCTTGTTGCTGGCGGGTCGTTTCACTCTTGCGGGCCATAGCCTGGAGGCTCCGGCCCCCGAAGACCCCTGGAACCGTCCCAGTCCGACCCGTGCCTTCGCTTCTGAACTCCACGCCTTTCAGTGGCTGCCATCGCTGATGATGCAGGAGGAGCGCGGCGCACGAGAGGCCCTGCGGCTGACCCTGGCTTGGGCCAATACCTTCGCCCGCTGGTCGCCGTTCGCCTGGAACCCGTCGATCCTGGCGCGTCGAGTCTTCAACCTCGCCTGCGCGGCTCGCCGGATAGGCCAGGTCGCCACCGAGGCCGAACGACTGAAACTGGCCGACCTGCTGGCCCGTCAAGCCCGTCAACTATTGCGCCCGCCGCACAGCGTGGCCGAACAGGCGACCAGCCTGACCGCCGTCGCCGTCGCGGGCTGCACTCTGGCCGGTAAGTCCGGTGCGGGCCTGCGCCGGACCGCCCTGCACCGACTGACAGCGGCTCTGGCGCGCACGGTCATGGCCGACGGCAGCCATGCCTCACGCAGCCCCGAGGCGGGGATGGAGCTCTTGCTTGATCTGCAGACGCTGCATGACGTCCTGGGCCAGGTATCGGAGACGACGCCCGAGCCGGTGCGCCGCGCCATCCAGCGCCTGACCAAGGCTCTAAGCCTGCACACTCTGCCGGATGGGCGACTGATCACCTTGCAAGGCGGCGGGCCCTCGACGGCGGCTCGTGTGGCAGCGGCACACGCCCAAGGGGACGCCGGCCCCGATACCGATCTGTCCGGCATCGTTGGCGGCATTTCTCGGATCCGTAGCCCCCTGCTGACCATCATCACAGATGTCGCGGGTCCGGCGCGAGGGCCTTGGTCCGCCACAGCCTGTGCCCAGCCGATGGCGCTGGAGATTCTGTGCGGCAAGGACCGGTTGGTCACCGGCTGCGGCTGGACACCCCAGGCGCTGGATCGCCAAGGCCTTCGCCTGCCCCCCGGCCACTCGACCCTGACCCTGGGCGAAAGCTCGGTGGCCGAGCCACTGGGAGGCTGGAAGGCCGAGGTCATGGGACCGCGCCTGATCGGACCGGCGCTGCATTTCGAGGTCAACCACCGCGATGGCGAGGCCGCCGTCTGGCTGGAGGTCGAGCACGACGGCTGGGCCTCGCGCTTCGGACTGCTGCATCAACGACGTCTGTACCTGGACCAGAAGCTGGACGAGCTGCGCGCCGAGGAGCGCCTGCATCCCTCGCCCGGTCATCGTGATGGCGCTCGCCCGATCGCCGCCCCCTATGCTGTCCGCTTCCAGCTGGAGCCGGGGGTTCAGGCATCCCTGGCCCGCGATCGACGTTCCATCCTGCTGCGCGGCCATTCTGGCCGGGGCTGGTGGTTCCGCACCGACGGGCCGGACGTCGCCATCGAGCCCTCGGTCCATGTCGATGAGGGTCTGACCCGCCGCTCGCTCCAGATCGTGGTGCGCGGTTCGGCGCGCACGGATGCGGAAACGAAGATCCGCTGGAAGCTGAGCCCCGCCGGCGCCGGGTCCGATCCGTCCTGATCCGTCACCGCTCCACCTTGAGGTTCCGCCCTGCCGCGACCATCTGACGGTTGCCGCGTTACCGCTTGTCTGCACAGGATCGTTTCATGAGTTTCGCCGACCCCAAAGCTGCGTCCGATGACCTGATCAAGGACGGCTCCGACGCCGGCTTCATGGCCGACATCGTCGAGGCCTCGAAGGTCCAGCCGGTGATCGTCGACTTCTGGGCCACATGGTGCGGGCCCTGCCGGACCCTGACGCCCATGCTGGAAAAGGCCGTCCGTGCCGCCGAGGGCAAGGTCAAGCTGGTCAAGATCGATGTGGACGCCAACCCGGCCTATGCGGGCCAGCTGCGGGTCCAGTCCATTCCCACCGTCTATGCCTTCGTCGACGGCAAGCCGGTCGATGGTTTCCAGGGAGCGGTGCCGGAAAGCCAGCTAAAGGCCTTCATCGAAAAGCTGTCGGGCGGGCCCGGCATCAACTCGGACGTTATCCAGTTGTTGTCACTGGGTGAGGAGTCCCTTTCGCTGAACGACCTCGGCGGCGCGGCCCAGGCCTATGCCCAGGTCCTGACGCTGGAGCCGGAGAACGAGACGGCCATCGCCGGAATGGCGCGGGTCTATCTGGCCGACGGCGACGCCGATCAGGCCCGCCAGACCCTGGCCATGGCCTCGACCGATTCCAAGAATGCCGACGTCATAAGCCTGCGTGCGCAGCTATCGCTCGCTTCGGCCGCCCCGACGGGCGAGGCTGACGCGCTTCAGGCCCGCCTCACTGCAAATCCGTCCGATCATCAGGCCCGCTACGACCTGTCGTTGGCCCAGGCGGCGGGCGGCGATTTCAAGGGGGCGGTCGATAGCCTTCTGGCTATCGTCGCGGCCGACCGCGAGTGGAATGACCAAGCCGCCCGCAAGCAGTTGCTGACGGTGTTCGAGGCGGCGGGACCGGCCTCCGACGTGGCCCGCGACGGACGCCGCCGCCTGTCCTCCATTCTGTTCGCCTGAAGGAGCGCCGCGTGGCCCAGGGTTATGTGAAAGCCAGCGACCTGCCCCAGGTGATCCCGGTCTTTCCGTTGCCCGGAACCATCATCCTGCCGCGTGGGCAGCTGCCGCTGAACATCTTCGAGCCACGCTATCTCAACATGATCGACGACGCGATGGCGGGCGACAGGATCATCGGCATGATCCAGCCCACGGCCGGCCCGCGCCGTCTGCCCAGTCTGTCGTCAGTGGGTTGTGCCGGACGCATCACCAGTTTCGCCGAAACCTCTGACGGCCGGTATCTGATCACCTTGACCGGCTGTGCGCGCTTTCGTCTGGCCAGCGAAATCCCGGCCCAGACGCCGTATCGCCAGATCCGCGCCGACTTTGCGTCGTTCGAGGCCGATCTGACCGCGCCGCCCCGCGAGGACGACGACATGGATCGCGACCGGCTTCTGGATGCGCTGCGGGCCTATATGGAGACGCGCGGCCTGGACATCGACTGGGACACCGCCGAGACCGCGCCGCCCGAGGCCCTGATCAACAGCCTGTCGATGGCCCTGCCGTTTGACGGGGCCGAGAAGCAGGCCCTGCTGGAGGCCGTCACCCTGCCCGACCGCGCCGCTGTCCTGACCGCCCTGCTGACCATTGATGCCGCCGAGGCCGGAGACGGCGAAGCGCCGTCCATGCAGTGAAGCGAGGTTCCAGGGTCTAGGGATTAGGTTCTAGGGAGAAGGAAATCCAATCCCGACTTCTGCGTCTTTCCCTAGAACCTAGGACCTAGACCCTATAACCTTCGAGAATGTCCGACACATTCCACACGCCGACCGCCGTCGATCCTCGCCTGCTGGAGGTTCTGGTCTGCCCCGTTACGCGCGGGAAACTGACCTATGACCGGGAGCAGCAGGAACTGGTGTCCAGAGGAGCAAAGCTGGCCTTCCCCATCCGCGACGGCGTGCCGATCATGCTGACGGAAGAAGCACGGGTGCTGGATTAGGGGACTAGGTTCTAGGGAAAAAATCAGGATGTCCGGGTCCGACGGGTTTCGCGCTAGAACCTAACCCCTAGAACCTCCCTAAACCGCCTCACCCCGCAAAAGCTTCGGCAGATCGCCCGTCGCGCCGCCCGCCTCGTGCATGAAGGCGCGGCGGAGGGGGGCGATGCGGTTGACGGCGGCAATGCCCAGGTCGCGCGCTAGCCGGACCGGCGCGATATCGTTGGAGAACAGCCGCACGAAGGCGTCGAAGCCGGCCGCCAAAGCCGCATTGTCGAACCGGCGCCAGCGGGCATAGCGGTCCAGCGTCGTCTCCGAGCCGATATCTTCGCCCAGCCTCATCGCCTCGATCAGCACCTCGGCCAGGGCGGCAGCGTCCTTCAGCCCCATGTTCAGCCCCTGTCCCGCCACCGGATGCACCGCATGGGCCGCATCGCCGATCAGGGCCGTGCGCGGGGCCGTCAGGGCCTCCGCCAATTGCAGCGACAGAGGATAGACGAAGCGTGGTCCCGCGACCGAAACCTGACCAAGGAAGTCGCCGAACCGGCGGCGCAGGTGCGAATGGAAGGCTTCGTCGGACGCGTCGCGCAGCGCCTCGGCCCGGCGTGTCGTCTCGGTCCAGACCAGACTGGCCCGACGCTCCGTCAGGGGCAGGATGGCGAAGGGCCCGGCGGGCAGGAAATACTCATGCGCCACATTGCCGTGGTCGCGCTCCATCTGCACCGTCGCCACGACGCCGCTCTGGCCGTAGGTCCAGCCGGTGGTGTCGATGCCCGCCGCCTGGCGCACCAGCGACCCGCGCCCCTCGGCCCCGACGACGACGCTGGCGGTCAGGACCGATCCGTCGGCCAGGGTGACGGTGCTGAATCCCGGCCCGGCCTCGACCGCGCTCACCGCAGCGGGGGCGCGGACCTCGATCCCGGCGGCGGTAATGGCCTCGGCCAGGGCCGAGCGGATGCGCCGGTTCTCGACCATATAGCCCAGCGGCTCGCCGCCGTTTCGATCACCGATCTCGTCCGCATCGAACCGCAGCCAGGCCAGTGAAGCCGCCCTGGATGCGGCACCGGGCCGCCGCCCGTCGGTGACCAGGATGTGGTCCATCCGGCAGGCATGGGGCCGCAAGCCCTCTCCGACGCCCAGGGCGTCCAGCATGCGGAAGGTCGAAAAGGCGATGGCGGTGGAACGGCCATCGAAGGTTGGGGCCAACTGGGCGCTGAACGGCTGCGGATCGATCAGCACGACCTTCAACCCGCCCTGTGCGGCAGCCAGCGCAAAGGTCGCCCCCGCCATTCCGGCCCCGGCGATTACGACGTCGTAGCGATCAGCCTGTGTCATGCCGACAAGGTTAGAGGGATGAGGGATGAGGGTCGAGGGTGCTGCATGTCGCGGCATTCAAGCCACGAGCGACCGCGTTGCGAGCGATCTAGTAAATGCCCCCTTAACCCTGTCGGGGCGACAAGAGCATCCGCTTTCCCACTCCCGGAGTTCGCCACCGCATGTCCGCCGCCCTCGCCATTGGAATGCAGGCCTGGACCGGTGCGCGGATCCTGTGGGATGCGCCGATAGCCGTGAAGTTTCGCGGCGTGCTGCAGGCCCTGCTGGCGACCCTGCTGCTGGTCGCCCTGATCTCCTGGAACCCGTCCGATCCCAGCCTGAATGCCGCCTCGGGCGCGGCCCCGACCAACTGGCTGGGGGCCAATGGTGCCCTGTTCGCCGATCTGTTCATGCAGTCGCTCGGCCTGGCCGCCTGGCCCGCAACCCTGCTGCTGATCGCCTTCGGCCTGTCCCGCGCCATCGGCGACATCATCCAGCAAAGATTAAAGCCCACGCCGCTGAAGGCGTTGTCCGCGACCCTGGGCGTCCTGTGCCTGTCCGCCGCCCTGTCGGCCCTGGCCGCGCCCGCCGCCTGGCCGCTGGCCTCCAGCCTGGGCGGCCTGTGGGGTGACGGCATTGTGGGCCTGGTGCGCAGCCTTTGCGCCGCCATTCGCGTACCGGGCGCTCCGATCTGGGCGGGCGTGATCTTCCTGCCGCTTGGCCTGTGGGGCATCGGCTATGCCATCGGCCTTCGCTTCTCGGACCTGACCGACGGTCTGAGCTGGATGGGCGGCATGCGACGCAGGGCCCCCACTGCCAAGGCCGAGCGCGAAGCCGTCCCGCCTGCACCGAAACGTCAACGCCCGGCTCCCGAGCCTGATCTGGAAGCCGTCCCGACCGGACGCGTCGCTGCGGATGCTGCCGACACCCCGCCCTGGGCCGAGCCCGCCCCCGCCTATGCGCCCCTGCCCGCCCAGTCGGCCCCTGAGCCCAAGGTCGCCGCCGTCAAGGCGCCGAAGGCGTCGAAGCGCGAGGCCGACGATGCCCAGGTCGCCTTCGACTTTGCCCGTCCCTCGACGGGCTTCGACCTGCCGCCGCTGACCATGCTGACCAAGCCCGAGAAGCGCGTCGGCACGGTCGACGAAGAGGCGCTGAAGGCCAATGCCAAGATGCTGGAGGGCGTGCTTCAGGAGTTCGGCGTCCGGGGCGTCATCGACCAGATCCGGCCCGGCCCGGTTGTCACACTGTACGAACTGGTGCCCGCGCCCGGTGTGAAGCATGGCCGCGTCGTGGCCCTGTCGGACGACATCGCCCGCTCCATGTCGGCCCGCGCCTGCCGCATCAGCGTCGTGGCCGGCCGCAACGCCATCGGCATCGAATTGCCCAATGCCCGGCGCGAGACCGTCTATCTGCGCGACCTGCTGGCCTCGACCGAATACGACAAGACCAGCCACCTGCTGCCGCTGGCGCTAGGCGAAACCATCGGCGGCGAGCCCTATGTCGCCGACCTGGCGCGCATGCCGCACCTGCTGATCGCGGGCACCACCGGCTCGGGCAAGTCGGTCGGGGTCAACGCCATGATCCTGTCGATCCTGTACCGGCATTCGCCCGCCGAATGCCGCTTCATCATGATCGACCCCAAGATGCTGGAGCTGTCGGTCTATGACGGCATCCCGCACCTGCTGGCCCCGGTCGTCACCGATCCGAAGAAGGCCGTCGTCGCGCTGAAATGGACGGTGCGCGAGATGGAGGACCGCTATCGCCGCATGTCCAAGCTGGGGGTGCGCAATATCGCCAGCTACAATGAGCGCGCCCGCGAGGCCCAGGCCAAGGGCGAGCATTTCGAACGCACGGTCCAGACCGGCTTCGATGAACAGGGCCGCCCGGTCTACGAAAGCGAGAAGATCCGGCCCGAACCTCTGCCCTTCCTGGTCGTCGTCATGGACGAGATGGCCGACCTGATGCTGGTCGCCGGCAAGGACGTCGAGGGCGCAGTCCAGCGCCTGGCCCAGATGGCCCGCGCCGCCGGTATCCACCTGATCATGGCGACGCAACGCCCGTCCGTCGACGTCATCACCGGCACCATCAAGGCCAACTTCCCGACCCGGATTTCCTTCCAGGTCACCTCCAAGATCGACAGCCGCACCATCCTGGGCGAACAGGGCGGCGAGCAGCTGCTGGGCCAGGGTGACATGCTCTATATGGCGGGCGGTGGGCGCATCACGCGCCTGCACGGCCCGTTCGTGGACGACAAGGAGGTCGAGGCCGTCTGCAACCACCTGAAGGCCCAGGCCGAGCCCGACTATCTGGACCTGATCACCGACGATCCCGACGGCGACGGCGATGCCTCGCCCTTCGACGAGGGGGGCGGCTCCTCCGGGGACGACCTGTACGACCGCGCCGTCGCCGTGGTCACCCGCGACCGCAAGGCCTCGACCAGCTATGTCCAGCGCCGCCTGCAGATCGGCTACAACCGCGCCGCCTCCCTGATCGAGCGGATGGAACAGGAAGGCGTGGTCAGCCCCGCCAACCATGCCGGCAAGCGCGACGTGCTGGCCGGGCCGCCGCCCCTGTAAAGTGGGGCGCTAACGCTCGCGACGCGGCCGCTCGCTCCTTGAGCGCGTGACGGCATTTCCCCCTCCCACCTGGGGGAGGGTGGCCGAGCCGTCAGGCGAGGCCGGGTGGGGGCGCTTTGGCAAGACGAGCACCAACTTCGGAACCCCAACCGATGAACGGCGCTTCATCCCACGGTCCGATTATGGTCAGGCTTGTGTCATGACACCGCCGCGCCGACCGGGCATGACCTGACGCTTCAACAACCATCCCGAACGGGAGACGACCCATGACCTTCACTCGCCGCGCCTTTGCGCTGGGAACCGCCGCCATCGCCGGTGTCGCCGCCCTGCCGGTGCACGCCCAGGCCAATCTGTCCGCTGACGATCGCGCCATCCTGGCCCGCGCCCAGGCGACCCTGCAGAACTTGGCTTCGGCCCAGGGCAGCTTCGTCGAAACCTCGGGTGCCCAGCGCCGCGAGGGCCGGTTCTGGCTGCAACGCCCCGGCAAGATGCGGTTCGAATACAGCAACCCGGCCGGGCTACTGGTCGTGTCCGACGGCAACAACGTCAAACGCTACGACCCGCGCCTGAACGTCTTCCGTCAGGTTCCGCTCAGCCAGACGCCGCTGTCGACCTTCCTGGCCCGCACCGTCCGCCTTGATCAGGGCGTCCGGATCGACCGCGTCGTGCGCATGCAGGACGGCGGCTATTCCATCACCGCCTTGGACGCCCGGCGCCCCAACGATGGGGCCGTGGTCCTGATGTTCGGCGGCTCGCCCGAGCGCCTGCTGGAATGGACCATCCGCGATGCGCAGGGGACCATGACCCGTACCCAGCTGACCCGCGTTACCGCTGCCCCCAATCTGGCCGCCAGCCTGTTCCAGCTGCGTGACCCGACCCAGCGCCCCCGCCGCAACTAGAATTGGCGCAGCTAAGCTTGACTTTTTCTACGCCCTGTGTCTTTCTTGACACAGAGCGGCGAGAGCCGATCTGACCGTTTGGGATTGTCATCCCCTTCCCGGCGGCGAGAGAGACACCTGAAATGCCCGGTTGGAAACGACCGGGCATTTTTTTAGGCGCTATCGCTCGGCTCGCGGAGCCTCGCTGCTTGAGCGCGAGATGTGCGGTTTCGCCTTGGCGGCAGGGCGGCTAAGACCGGCGCATGCTTCGTATCGCCACCTGGAACATCAACTCCGTTCGCCTGCGCATCGATCAGGTCGCCCGCTTCGTCGCCGAGAGCGGCACCGACGTGCTGTGCCTGCAGGAAATCAAATGCCTGGAGGACCAGTTTCCCCGCGCGCCCTTCGAGGCGATGGGCATGTCCTACCTCAAGATCGGCGGACAGAAGGGCTGGCACGGGGTCGCCATCGCTAGCAGAAAGCCGATCACCGAGGCTCCTGTTCTCGACGTCTGTCGTGAGAAACACGCGCGCTGCGTCGGAGTGATGGTCGATGGCGTCGAGGTGCAGAATTTCTACATCCCTGCGGGCGGCGACGTACCCGACCGTGCGCTGAATCCCAAGTTCGATCACAAAATGGACTATTACGAGCGCCTGACCCGCGAGATGGCGGCGCGTGACAAACAGCGCCCGCTGGTCCTGGCCGGGGACTTCAACATTGCGCCGGGCGAGAACGACGTCTGGAACCACCGCTATATGTCGAAGATCGTCAGCCACACCCCGCTGGAGGTCGAGACCCTGCGTCGTCTCCAGGCCGCCGGAGGATTCTGCGACGTGATCCGCGACCAGATCCCGGAGCCGACGAAACTGGCCAGCTGGTGGAGCTATCGCGCCGCCGACTTCCGCAAGTCAAACCGAGGCCTGCGTCTGGACCACCTGTGGACCTCGCCCGGCCTGACGCCCGCCGTCCTGCCCGGCACGGCCCGCATCCACGACACCGTCCGCGAATGGACCCAGCCCAGCGACCATGCGCCGGTGACGATGGATCTGGCGCTTTAGTTGACTGGCTCGCAAGCGGGCAGATCGAACACGAACTGCGATCCTGGTCGGATAAAGTAAGCCGCCTCACGCCGCCACCAGTCCGCAGCTTCTGGTTGAGTTTCGGCCAGAACGTCCACCGCGCGGTCAGCGTGGACGACGTAGCCACTCGTTGGACGCCCGCGACCCAGCGTAAAATATAACCATTCGGACAAGCGGCTCTTAGGTCCGGATAATACGCCCGAGCCCTTGGTCTCCACTGGGTAATCGATCACGAGTGGAAGAACCAATCCGATCCAGGCATCCCTGACCCATTCCGGTGCCTCGCCTTCAGGACGCTGGACGATCCGAACCTGGGCCGGGCGCGGATCCCACGGGCCTGACCTCACGGCTGCAGCCGGTACCCGCCCGCATCCGTCAGCAGCAGCCGCGCCTGACCCGGCTCGGGCTCGATCTTCTGGCGCAGGCGATAGATGTGGGTCTCCAGGGTGTGGGTCGTGACCCCGGCATTGTAGCCCCACACCTCGGTCAGCAGCTCCTCGCGCATCACCGGCTTGCCGCCCGCGCGGTAGAGGTACTTCAGGATATTGGTTTCCTTCTCCGTCAGCCGGACCTTCTTGGCCTTGTCGTCTACCAGGATCTTGGCGGCGGGCCGGAACTCATAGGGGCCGATGCGGAAGACGGCGTCTTCGGACTGTTCATGGCTGCGCAGGTGGGCGCGGATGCGGGCCAGAAGGACGGCGAACCGGAAAGGCTTGGTCACATAGTCGTTAGCCCCGGATTCCAGGCCCAGGACCGTGTCGGAATCCGAAGACTGGGCCGTCAGCATGATGATCGGCGTCGTCACACCGCCCGCCCTCAGCAGGCGGCAGGCCTCGCGCCCGTCCATGTCCGGCAGGTCGAGGTCCAGCAGGATCAGATCGGCGCGCACTTCGCGGCCCATGCGCACACCCTCTCCGGCCGTCGAGGCCTGGATTGGACGAAAGGCCTCGTGCAGGGCGAGTTGCTCGGCCAGTGCCTCGCGCAGGTCGTCGTCGTCGTCGATGATCAGGATCGTCTTGGGTGCAGCCATGGCTGTAACAATGGCGAGCGTCGGGCCATTCGCCAAGAGCGGGGCGCGATTAGACGCGGTTTCAGCCGTCCCGTTGGCCAAAAAGGGCCGATCCGACCCGGACATGGGTCGCCCCGGCTGCGATCGCCGCTGGATAGTCGCCGCTCATGCCCATCGACAGGATGTCCAGCCCGTGTTCGCGCGCCATTTGCGCCAGCAGCGCGAAATGCGGTGCAGGGTCTTCGTCGGCGGGCGGGATGCACATCAGCCCCTCGACGGTCAGCCCCAGGGCCCGGGCCCGTTCGATCAGGGCCGGGGCTTGTGTGATCGCCACCCCCGCCTTCTGCGGTTCGGCACCGGTATTGACCTGGACCAATACGCGGGGAGCCACGCCCAACACCTGACCTACCGTCGCCAAGGCCTCCGCCAGCTTGGGCCGGTCCAGGGTCTCGATGACGTCGAACAGCGCCAGAGCCTCCCGGACCTTGTTGGTCTGCAGCGGTCCGATCAGGCGAAGATGCAGGTCGGGGTGATCCGCACGGCGGTCGGTCCAGCGTACCATCGCCTCCTGAACCCGGTTCTCGCCGAACACGCGCTGGCCGGCGGCCAGGGCGGCGTCGATGGCCTCGGGCGGCTGGGTCTTCGTCACGGCGGTCAGGGTCACGTCGCCGGGGTCGCCGCGTCCCGCAGCTCGACAGGCGGCCTCGATGTCGGCCCGCACGGCGGCGAACCGCGCTGCGATCAGGCTGGACGACGCTTCGGTAAGGGGAGAAGAGATGGCCATGAACCGGTCGGATGCCAAAACCCTGTGGGATGTCGCCAGCGTCCTAGCGCGCGACGCGGCCAAAGTCAGCCGCACCGAAGGTCGCGCGGTAGGCAACCTGCCGCCCCTGCTGTTCTTCACCGATCCCGACCGGACGCCTCGCCCTTGGGAGACGGCGGCGCGGCTACCCGCAGGAAGCGGCGTGGTATTCCGGCATTTTGGCCACGCAGACGCTCATGACACCGCCAGGCGACTGCGAGAGGTGACGGCTCGACGAGATTGCCTGCTGCTGATCGGCCTGGACGCGGAACTGGCCGAGCAGGTCGGGGCCGACGGTGTGCATCTGCCGGAACGGGCGTTGAGCCAGGCAAAGGCACTATCAATGGCCCAGCCGAACTGGCGCATCACGGGCACGGCCCACAGCCTACAGGCCTTCGAACACGCCGCTAACCTTGATGCCGTCGTGGTCTCGCCTGTGTTTGTGGCCGGCGGCGCATCCTCGACCAAGCCGTCTCTGGGTCTGGAGGGCCTGAAGCTGATGACTGCGACATCCAGCCGGCTTGTTTATGCACTGGGCGGCATCGATGGCGGCAATGCGCGATCGCTCATCGGTTCCGGTGTGTACGGCTTGGCGGGCGTCGGTGCGATACAGGCGGCCTTTGGGCCCCACTGACCGGGACTAGAACCGGAAGATCGATTCCAGGCGAAAGCGCGGGGCGGCGCGTTGATCCGGGTCACGGGCTCGCGCCGGATCGGCGTCAGGCTCGGCAAGACCGGCCGCAGCCCCCACGCGCAGGCGCGGATTGACGCGATAATAGGCCCCGGCCTCGACATCGCCGAGATTACGTTCACGGCTTACGGGCTGATTCAGATTGAGGTCGAGACCCCATCGGCCACGCTCGGTGAAACGAAGGCGTGACTGTCCGGACGGCACCACCGGGGTCGCCCGCTGGGTCTCGGTCAGATTGGCAGCAGGCACCGTGCGCGACCTTGACGTCTGGGCCGCAGCCACGTCAGCGGCGGTCAGGAGCATCAGCCCCCCAACCAGTCCAGCGATGACGTTACCTGCACGCATGTCCTGCCCTTGCCGCCGCGCTGGATTTTTTCCGCGCGATCCTTGCCGCGATTAGGCACCAGTCGCCCTCGCGGTCAACCGAACGTGGCGAGTGAGCGCCTGTTCCACAAGACTCCGTACCGCTGCTGTGGCGCTATCATCACGCCTTGCTCTGGTATGATCCGCAGCCGCAACGCGACTTCGCCTTGTCATCGCCCCTTTTCGCCGTGTTATAGAGCACAGCAATGAGACCTCTATCCTGTACGGATCGGGTCACGCTCGTGCGCGGATGGGTCCGCTGCACGCCTTCGATAGGGATGGAGTGTCTAATGGTGCTGGTTCGCGGCGCAACGATTGCCCTGATCGCTTCCGGCGTCCTGCTGAGTGGCTGCTCGGCGGACCGTCCCTTTGGACCGACGATCGGCGACGTCTTCGGAGGCGGCAACGCGACACGCGAAGCCGCAGCCAATGCCCAGACCGGCATCGGCGTAAACGCCTTCCTGTGGCGCGCCACCCTGGACACTCTCAGCTTCATGCCTCTGGCCAATGCCGATCCCTGGGGCGGCGTGGTGAACTACGACTGGTACAGCGACCCCCAGACGCCGAACGAGCGGTTCAAGGCGACCGTCTTCATCCTGGACACGCGCCTGCGCGCCGATGCACTGAACGTCACGGTCAACAAGGAAGTCCGCGACGCCGCCGGTCAGTGGACCGCCGCCCCGGTCGCCGCCCAGACCGAGACGGACCTAGAAAACGCGATCCTGACCAAGGCGCGTCAGCTCAACCTGTCCAACACCCGCTAAACCCGCTTTACCAAGACCTGCCTCCTTCAGGCTCGCCCTCTAGGAGCGACTGCCTGAAGGATACCCGTGGCCGCCACTCGCTACGAACCCAAGACCGCCGAACCCCGTCAGCAGTCCCGCTGGGCTGAGGCTGACGCCTTTTCGACGCCGACCGAAGGTACCGGAAAGCCGAAATACTACGTGCTGGAGATGTTCCCCTATCCGTCGGGCAACATCCACATGGGCCACGCGCGCAACTATGTGATGGGTGACGTGGTGGCGCGCTCCAAGCGGGCGCAAGGGTTCGATGTCCTGCACCCCATGGGCTGGGACGCCTTCGGACTGCCGGCCGAGAACGCGGCCATCGAGCGGGGCATCCATCCCGGCGACTGGACCTGGTCCAACATCGCCACCATGCGCGACCAGCTGAAGCTGCTGGGCCTCTCCCTGGACTGGTCCAGAGAGTTCGCCACCTGCGACCCGGCCTATTACGGCCAGCAGCAGGCCTGGTTCCTCGAGCTGTTCAAGCGGGGACTGGTCTATCGCAAGGAGGCTGTGGTCAACTGGGATCCGGTCGATAACACCGTCCTGGCCAATGAGCAGGTGGTCGACGGGCGCGGCTGGCGCTCGGGTGCCGTCGTCGAGAAGCGCAAGTTGAACCAGTGGTTCCTGCGCATCACCGACTATGCCGACGATCTGATCGAGGGGCTGAAGGAGCTGGAGGGCCGCTGGCCCGACAAGGTCCGGCTGATGCAGGAAAACTGGATCGGACGGTCCAAGGGTCTGCAGATGACCTGGCAGTGGGCCGGTGACGCCCCCGACGCCACGCCGGACGGTCTGGAAATCTATACCACCCGCCCTGACACCCTGTTCGGGGCCAGCTTCATGGGCATCGCCGCCGACCATCCGGTCGCCCGCGCCCTGGCCGAAACTCACGCCGGGGCCGCAGCCTTCGTCGCCGAGTGCCGCAAGGGTGGCTCGACCCAGGCCGAAATCGAACAGGCCGAGAAGATCGGCTTCGACACCGGCCTGAAGGTCATCCACCCCTTCGACGGGCGCGAAGTGTCCGTCTGGATCGCCAACTTCATCCTGTCGGACTATGGCACCGGAGCCATTTTCGGCTGCCCGGCGCATGACCAGCGCGACTTCGAGTTCGCGACCAAATACGGCCTGCCCATCCTGCCCGTGGTCAGACCCGATGGCGCAGGAGACGACTTCGGCGTTGATGGCGAGGCCTATACGGGCCCCGGCACCATCTTCCGCTCCGATTTTCTGGATGGGCTGGAGATCGAGGCCGCCAAGGCCGCAGCCATCGCCCGCATCGAGGCGGCCGGCCAGGGCGAGGGCAAGACCATCTACCGCCTGCGTGACTGGGGCGTCAGCCGCCAACGCTACTGGGGTTGCCCCATTCCCATCGTCCACTGCGATAAGTGTGGGGCGCTGCCCGCGGCGGACCTGCCGGTCGAACTGCCCAGAGACGTCACCTTCGACACACCCGGCAATCCACTGGACCGCCATCCGACCTGGAAGCACGTCAAATGCCCCTCGTGTCACGGTGATGCGACACGCGAGACAGACACGCTGGACACATTCGTCGACTCCAGCTGGTACTTCGCCCGTTTTACCGACCCGACGGCCTCCGAGCCAATCTCGCATGCTGCTGCCAACCACTGGCTGCCAGTGGATCAGTATATCGGCGGGGTCGAACATGCGGTGCTGCACCTGCTCTATGCCCGATTCGTCAGCCGTGCCCTCAGCGATGCCGGGCTGATGACGGTCAGGGAACCGTTTGCGGGCCTGTTCACCCAAGGCATGGTCGTCCACGAGACCTATCGCCGGGCAGACGGTGCCTGGGTCGAGCCCACGGATGTCGAGCTGACCAATGACGCCGGCAAGCGCTCGGCCCGCCAGCTCTCGACCGGCGAGACCCTGACCATCGGCGACATCGAGAAGATGTCCAAGTCCAAGAAGAACGTCGTCGCGCCCCAGGAAATCGTCGACACCTATGGCGTCGATGCCGGTCGCCTGTTCGTCCTGTCCGACAGCCCGCCGGAGCGGGACGTGCAATGGACGCCCGGCGGCGTCGAGGGGGCCAGCCGTTTCGTCCAGCGTGTCTGGGCTGAAGTCGATGGCTATGACCCCGCTTTTGCCGGGGAAGCCGAAGCCAATGCCGCCCTGGTCCGCGAGACGCACAAGGCGATCAAGGCCGTGTCCGAAGGGATCAGCGGCTTCCGCTTCAACTCCGCCATCGCCAAACTCTATGCCTTCGTCGCCACGATCCGCGACAGCGCCAAGGCGGGGGGCGAGGCCAAGCGTGAGGCGCTGAAGGCCCTGCTGGGACTGGTCGCGCCGTTCACGCCACACCTGGCCGAGGAAGGCTGGACGCGACTGGGCGGAGAGGGGATGATCCTGGACGCGCCTTGGCCGGTCTATGATCCGGCTCTGGCGGCCGACGACAAGGTCACCCTGCCCATCCAGGTCAACGGCAAACGTCGCGGCGAGATCCGCGTCGCCCGCGGGCTGGACCCGGCAGAGGTGGAGGCGATCGTCATGGCCGATCCAGAGGTGCAGGCACGACTGGAGGGTCAGACGGTGAGGAAGATCGTGGTGGTCAAGGATCGCATCGTCAATCTGGTGGTCGGGTGATGCGCGGGCTTGCTGTAACGGTTGTCGCGGTTGCGGGACTTTTGGTCTGCGCCTGCGGCTTTACGCCGATCTATGGCGATGGCGGTGCCGTCGGCTCCAGCCTGTCGCGCATCGCCGTGACGACACAGGACGATCGCCTCGGCTATCGCGTCCGCGAACAGCTGGAAGACGCCCTGGGCCGGAATGGGGCCGTCGCGCCTCTATACCGTCTGGAGACGGCCATCGAACAATCCCGCCGCCCGCTGGGACGCCGCATCGACGACACCGCAACCCGCTATGAGCTGACGGTGCGCGGGGCCTGGACCCTGACGCCTCTCAACGGCGGCGCGCCAGTCACGGGTATCGAAACCGTGACGACGACCTATGCCGCCGCCGATCAGCCCTATGCCGCCATCGCCGCCCAGCAGGACGGCGAGGAACGCGCCGCCGCCGAACTGGCCCGCCTGATCCGCCTGGACCTGATGCGGACTCTGTCGGCCGAGTGATGCTGGCCCCCTCCACCATGCTGCGCATGGTCCCCCTCGCCCAGCGGGGGAGGAGAACGTGATCCTGGCCAAACGGCCCGAGGTCGATCGCTTCCTGAAGGCCCCGGACAAGGGCGTCCGCGCCGCCGTCATCCACGGCAAGGACCGGTCCGGCGTGGCCGAACGCGCCGAGACGCTGTGCAAGGCGATCACGCCGGATCTGAACGACCCGTTCAACGTCACCCTGCTGACCGACAGTGACATCGACGGCGACGAGGCCCGACTGGAAGAGGCCCTGACCGCCCTGAGCATGATCGGCGGCCGCCGTCTGGTCCGCGTGCGTCTGGGGGCCGAGAAGGCCTCGATCGACAAGATGCTGGCCGCCGCCCTCAAGGTCCATGCCGAGGGCGGTTACAATCCCGACGCCATGCTGGTGGTCGAGGCCGGGGCGCTTGGCCGCGACTCGGCCCTGCGCAAGGCGGCGGAGGCTTCCAGCGGGGCCGTCGGCATCGCCTGCTATGAGGACGAGACGGGCGACGTCGCCCGCATGACGCGCGAGGCCCTGGCGGCGGACAAGGTCGGCCTGACCGGCGATGCCCTGGACCGGTTCGTCTCCCGCCTGCCCCGCGAGCGTGGCCTGATGCGTCAGGAGATCGAGCGGCTGGCTCTCTACATCGGCCCCGGCTCGGGCCGCACCATCGATGTCGAGGAGCTGGAGACCCATCTGGGCGTTGAACCCGATGCCTCGCTTCAGGACGCCGCCTTACAAGCCTTCGGCGGTCGCCCCGCCCCCGCCCAGGCCGGATTGCGCCGGGCTTTCGCCGAGGGGGAATCCCCGGTCATGGCCGTGCGCCAGGCCTCGATTCATCTGGGCAAACTACGCCGCATCAATGTGCTGCAATCCAATGGCGCCGGCTCGAAGGAAGCCGCCAAGGCCGCCGGCGTCTTCTGGAAACAGGAGGCGGAAATGCTGCGCCAGGCCCGCAACTGGCGTCTGGAGGACCTCGATCGCGTGCTGGACAGCGTCAATGCCGCCGACATCGCCACCAAGACGACCGGCTCGCCAGACCTGCTGATCGCCGAGCGTCTGATCCTGGAGATTTCGGCGCGCGCGAGGCGGCTGGGGCTTTGAATTTTAGGCCTAACGCGCTTCGCGCTACTTGAGGCCCTAGCCCCGCTTGGACGCCTTGCGGAACGCCGGCTTGTTGGCCGCCGCATTCTGCTGCGCGACCTTCTTCTCGGCATGCTGGCCAGGCTTGAAGCCGCCGCTTGAGGGCGCGGCGCTTCCCGCCTTCTTGGCCGCAAGGGCCTTCTTCATCGCTTCGGCGGTCGGGTTCGAGGGCTTTTCAGTCATGTCTGCAGTCTGACACGCGTCGTCGCGCCAGCCAAACGGTCGCGCCGCCACAGTGGGGGTCGCTGTTCCTATGTTGCAAAAGCTCGAACCCGGCGCGTGTCAGATGGTCTCGGTAAGCCTCGGGAGACAGGCTGCCATGGTAGAGGGGTTCGCCACGCCATTCACCGACGTGTTCGCCCGCCTCGGATGAGCTTGTGAACATCAGGACGCCGCCCGGCTTCATATGACGTCGATAGACATCGAACATGCTGTTCTGAGCTTCAGGTGTCAGATGGATCGCGCTGTGCCAGACGACCAATCCATCGAATTGCTGCGCCAGATCGAGGTCGCGCATATCCGCCACGATCCAGTTTTGATCAGCAAAGCGTTCGCGGCACAGGGCGATCAGACCAGGCGAAGCGTCCACGCCAGTCACTGAACGACCGCTCTGGATCAGATAGCGGGCGATCGGTTCGCCCGACCCACAGCCCAGATCCAGAATGCCGCCACTGAAAGGCACGTGCGCCAGAAAGGCATCAAGCCAGGCTCTTTCGAACAAGGTCTTGGTGCGATCGGCGTCGAAATCAGACGCACGGCGGCTGTAGAGATTGACTATCCCGTTCGCCGCCGTGGTCATGTCACAGCCGCATCAAACGGCGACACAGATCATCCAGCTGTTCCAGCGAGCCATAGCGCAGGGTCAGCTCGCCCTTGCCGCCCTTGTCGGCCAGGCTGACCTTCAGGCCCAGGGCGTCGGCCAAATCCTGTTCCAGCGCCGCGATGTCGGCATTGCCGCTCATGTCAATTTCGCCGGGCCGGGTCTTCTTCGGCTTGGGACCTTCGGCGGCGCGGCGGGCCAGGGCCTCGGCCTGACGAACGTTCAGCCCATCCCTGACGATCTGCTCAGCCAGCGCCCCAGAATTGGGTGCGGTGATCAGGGCCCGGGCATGACCCGCGCTCATCTGGCCGCTGCGGACATATTGCAGGACATCGTCCGGCAGCTGCAGCAGACGCAAGGTGTTGGCCACATGGCTGCGGCTTTTGCCGACGACGCCGGCGACCGCGTCCTGGGTGCGGCCGAACCGCTGCATCAGTTGGGTGTAGGCGTCCGCCTCTTCGAGCGGATTCAGGTCGGCGCGCTGGACGTTCTCGATGATGGCGACCTCGAAGACTTCGACGTCGTCCATCTCGCGCACGACGATCGGCACCTGGGTCAGGCGGGCCATCTGCGACGCCCGCCAGCGACGTTCCCCGGCGATGATCTGCCAGACGCCGTCCTCGCCCGGCTGTGTCCGCACCAGGATAGGCTGAAGCACGCCCTTGTCGCGGATCGAGACCGACAGCTCTTCCAGATCGGTAGCGTCAAAGATCTTGCGCGGCTGGTCCGGATTGGGCTTCAGGCTCTCGATCGGGGCCATCTGCACGCCGGTGGGCACGGGCGAGCCGTCGACCGGGGCCTCGTTCACCTGTTCGCCCAGAAGGGCCGAAAGGCCCCGGCCCAGACCCCGTTGCGGGCCACGTTTGGCGTCGGTCAAGATGCTGATTCCGTTCTGTTAAAGTCAGGCCGCCAGCAGGCGGCGCTTGCGTTCGCGCGACACGACCTCGCGCGCGAGGCGCAAGTAAGCCTGGCTGCCGGCGCATTTCAGGTCGTAGATCAGGGCGGGCTTGCCGAAAGACGGGGCCTCGGCCACCCGCACATTGCGCGGAATGATGGCGTCATAGACCTTGTCGCCGAAATGGGCCCGCACATCGTTGGCGACCTGGCCGGACAAGGCACTGCGTCGATCATACATGGTCAGCACCAGCCCCTGAATGTCCAGCGACGGATTCAGGCTCTGACGCACCATATCGATGGTCTTCATCAGCTGGGTCAGGCCCTCCAGTGCAAAGAATTCGCACTGCAACGGCACCAGAACCGCATCGGCGGCGGCCATGGCATTCAGCGTCAGCAGGTTGAGAGACGGCGGGCAGTCGATCAGGACATAGTCATACTTCGTATGGCCATCAGCGCCCTGCCCCGCCAAGGCATCCTTGAGCCGGAAGGATCGACGGTCCGCCTGGCTGAGCTCGATCTCGACGCCCGACATGTCGGCATCGGCGGGGATGATCCAGAGGCCCGGCACCGTCGTCTGCACAGCGGCATCGTCCACCGACCGCGAGTCCACCACCACGTCGTAGATGGTGACCCGCCGTGTTTCACGTGGAACACCGAGACCCGTGGACGCATTGCCCTGAGGGTCCATGTCGACGATCAGCACCTTTTCGCCGATTGCCGCCAAGGCTGTGCCCAGATTGATGGCGGTCGTGGTCTTGCCGACCCCACCCTTCTGGTTCGAGACGGCCAGGACGCGGGTCTTACCAGAATTTGACACGGCTGATGCCCCGAACAGATACGATACGGCCGCGCGGGTCACTGCGCGAGATGGAGAGGTTGCTTTTGAACTGCCAGACCTTGCGCGCCTCGGCTACCTCACCCTCGGCCTTTTCCCCTTTCAGGAACAGGCCTGTGGCACCGCGTTGTAGATAAGGCTGTGCATAGCCCAGAAGCTTTTCCATCGGGGCCACCGCGCGGGCCGTCACGACCTCGACGGTCACCGCATTATCTTCGGCACGCCCGTTCAACACGGTGGCCCGCAGGGACAGGCCATCGACCACCTCCTGCAGAAAGCGGCAGCGCTTGCGCAGGCTGTCGATCAGCCAGACGTGGCTCTTGGGCTGAGTCTTCAGCATTATGGCCAGAACGATGCCAGGAAAGCCAGCGCCGGCGCCGAGGTCGGCCCAGGTCTGGGCACCGGGTGCATGCTCAAGAAGTTGGGCGGAGTCCCAGATGTGGCGGTTCCAGACGTCCGGCAGGGTGTCGGGCCCGATCAGGTTCATGACCGCATTGGCCTCGGTCAGCCGTGTGATGAACCGTTCGAGATCACCCATCTGGGCGGGGGTTGCGTTGGTGAGGACTTGGAACTCTGTCGGGGTCAAGCGGCCACCTTGCGTTTCACGTGCGACAGCAGGGCCGTCAGAGCTCCCGGTGTCATGCCTTCGATCCGGCCGGCTTGGCCGAGCGTACGAGGCTGAACCAGGGACAGCTTCTCCCTCGCCTCGTTTGAAAGGCCGCCGATGGCCGCATAGTCCAGGTCGACAGGCAGAGCCAAGGCCTCCTCGCGGCGCAGCGCTTCGGCATCGGACGCCTGACGATCCAGATAGGTGGCGTAGCCTGCGTCGATCTCGACCTGATCTCGCACGGCGCGGGACCATGTGGCGATCTGGGGATAGGCGGCTTCAAAATCGGCCAGGCTGACATTGGGATAGGCCAGAAGCTCGCGCATCGTGCGCCGCTGGCCGTCAGCATTCACCGGAATCCCCAAGGCAGCCGCCTCCTTGGGCGTGAACCGTGTTTCACGTGAAACAACGGCGGCTTCGGCGAGTTGTGCCGCCTTGATCTCAAACGCTACTCGACGTTCCTGAGATACGATGCCCGCCGCGATAGCCAGTGGAGTCAGGCGCTGGTCGGCATTGTCGGCACGGAGCGTCAGGCGATACTCGGCCCGGCTGGTGAACATGCGATAGGGCTCGGTCACACCGCGCGTCACCAAGTCGTCGATCATGACGCCGATATAGGCTTGGTCCCGGCCGAGGATAACAGAGTCGGACCCCGAGGCGGCACGTGCGGCATTCAACCCGGCGATCAACCCTTGCGCCCCCGCCTCTTCATAGCCGGTTGTGCCGTTGATCTGACCAGCCAGATAGAGGCCCGGCCGCTTCTTGACCTCCAGCGCGGGGGTCAGTTCGCGCGGATCGACATAGTCGTATTCGATGGCATAGCCGAAGCGGAATACCTCGACCGATTCCAGCGCCGGAATGGTGCGCAGGAAGGCCGACTGGGTCGCATCCGACACCGAGGTCGATATGCCGTTGGGATAGACGGTCGGATCGTCCAGACCCTCGGGCTCCAGGAAGATCTGGTGCGAGGTCTTGTCGGCGAACCGCACCACCTTGTCCTCGATCGAGGGGCAATAGCGGGGTCCGCGACCGGACAGATGGCCGCCATAGACGGCGCTCTCGCCCAGGTTCTCCGCGATGATCCGGTGGGTTTCGGCATTGGTGTGGGTGATGCCGCAGGCGATCTGAGGGACGTCAATCCGGTCGGTCAGGAAGCTGAAAGGTACGGGCTCGTCATCGGCGGCCTGCATCTCCAGCCGGTCCCAGGCGACGGTGCGTCCGTCCAGACGCGCGGGCGTGCCCGTCTTCAGCCGGCCCATCATCAGGCCCGCGCCATAGAGGTCTGCTGCCATGCCGGTCGACGGGGCCTCGCCGTGGCGTCCGGCAGGAATACGCAGGTCGCCCTTGTGGATCACGCCATTCAGGAAGGTGCCGGTCGTCAGCACAACGGCAGCGGCGCGGAGCTCCAGCCCCTCCCCCGTCGTCACGCCTACGACGCGGGCACCGTCCATGATCAGCGCTTCGGCGGTCCCGGCCATCATGGTCAGATTGGGCGTCTGCGCCAGTTCGGCCTGCATGGCCTCGCGGTAGAGGCGGCGATCTATCTGGCTGCGTGGGCCCTGGACTGCCGCGCCCTTGGAGCGGTTCAGCAGGCGGAACTGGATGCCCGCCCGGTCACCCAGTCGGCCCATCAGGCCATCCATGGCGTCGATCTCGCGGACGAGATGCCCCTTGCCCAGACCGCCGATAGCGGGATTGCAGCTCATCTCGCCGATCGTTTCGAGCTTCTGGGTCAGCAGCAGGGTGCTGGCCCCGGCGCGTGCGGACGCCGCCGCGGCCTCGCATCCCGCGTGGCCGCCGCCGATCACAATGACGTCGAAAGGGGTGGAGTTCATGCGTGGGACATAGGACAGGCCGAGCCGAAAAGCCAGACGGCACAAGGTCATGCCGGTAAGACCGTACCGTGTTTCACGTGAAACAGACCGGCGTTACTTGCCGATGCAGAAGCTTGAAAAGACTTCGCCAAGCACGTCCTCAACCCCGATGGCGCCGGTGACGCGGGCCAGGGCGTCGGCGGCCCGTCGCAAGTCGTCGCCCGCCATTTCGGGGGCGATGTCCAAAGCCCGGCGGCCTGCCTCGACCGCGCTCAAGGCCTCGACCAGACGCAACCGGTGCCGCTCGCGGGTGACAGCCGGGAAGTCGGCCCCAGAAAGATCCGCCTGCAGCCGGGCGGCGAGCCAGTAGTGCAGGCCCTGAAGCCCCTCGCCGGTCGTGGTGCTGACGGTGAGTGCAGACGCATGAGCTAGCGGTACCGCCCCGAGGTCAGCCTTGGTGAAGACGGTCAGATCGTCGGCCTTGACGAATGTCGCCGCCACACCGTCGGGATCACCTGGACCGCGCACCCACACACGCAGGTCCGCTGCCTCGGCGCGCGCCCTCGCCCGCCGCACGCCCTCGGCCTCGATGGGATCGTCGCTGGCGCGCAGACCGGCCGTGTCAGACAAGGTGACCGCATAGCCGCCGATGACCAGTTCGGCATCCAGCACATCCCGGGTCGTGCCGGCGATCGGCGTGACGATCGCCGCCTCGCGCGCGACTAGGGCGTTGAACAGCGACGACTTGCCCGCATTCGTCTCGCCGATCAGGACGATGCGATAGCCGTCGCGGACCCGCTCTCCGCGCCGGGCGTCCGCCAGGGCCGCCTTCAGGTCCGCGATCAGTGCGTCCAGCACAGGCCCCGCCGTGCGAGCCAGATTGTCGGGCACTTCCTCGTCCGGAAAATCGATCTCGGCCTCGACTAGCGACAGGGCTTTCAGCAGGTCGCGGCGGAAACCGGCATAGGTCTGGGATAGGGCCCCGTCCAGCTGACCCAGCGCCTGGGCGGCCTGGGCTGTGGTCTCGGCGTCGATCAGATCGGCTACCGCTTCGGCCTGGGCAAGGTCCATGCGGCCGTTCTCGAAGGCACGGCGGGTGAACTCACCCGGTTCGGCCGGGCGGACACCGAGTGCGATCAGGGCGGCGCTCACGCCTTCCACGACCGCACGTCCGCCGTGAAGGTGAAGCTCGGCGCAGTCCTCGCCAGTGTAGGATTTCGGGCCCGGAAAGCGCAGGACGAGGGCCTGGTCGAGGATGGCCCCATCGTGGGTCAGCGTCCGGAGACTGGCCATGCGAGGCTTCAGTTCGCGCGCGCCGAGTTTCGCCAAGGCCTCATTGGTGCGCGGACCGGACAGTCGCAGGATGGCGATAGCCCCGCGACCCGGCGGGGTGGCGAGGGCGAAGATGGTGGGGTTCGCGGTCAATGTCTCCTCCCTGTTCGCCGCTGGGCGAATGGGGAGGTGGCAGCGAGCCCCTCGCGAGCTGACGGAGGGGTGAAGGCTGCGAAATACACCCCTCCGTCTCCTCCGCTTCGCTCCGGAGCCACCTCCCCATCGCTGCGCGACGGGGAGGAGACAAGAGCAACTACCCCTTGGGCACCGCCGCGTCCATCAGTTTGCGGAACTGGTCTTGGGCCTGGAGCCCATAGCTGGTCCAGGTCTTCATCAGCTCTTCGGGCTTCATGGCGGTGATGTTCTCGTCCATGCGGCGCTGCATCTCGGCGACCAGATGGTCGTTCAGCGGCGCGACGTCCGGCAGGCCCAGAAAGGCGCGCGCTTCCGCCGGGGTGCAATCCACCTCTACCGTGACCTTCATGGCTCCGCTCCGTACGTTTCACGTGAAACAACATGCTTGATGTTCCTAACGCCTGACACGCGGTGTCAGGCTACTTGAGGAACGGTCCCTCATATAGCGAGCGCCCGCGGCGCGAGCGATAGGGCCAGAATTATGTGTTCATGGACTGGAAGAAGTCCGCGTTGTTCTTGGACTGACGCAGCTTGTCGAGCAGGAATTCGATCGCGTCCTGCGGGCCCATGGGGTTCAGGATGCGGCGCAGGACATAGGTCTTGGCCAGCTGATCCTTGGGCGTGATCAGCTCTTCCTTGCGGGTGCCGGACTTCAGCACGTCGATCGCCGGGAAGATGCGCTTGTCCGCCACCTTGCGGTCCAGCACGATCTCGGAGTTGCCGGTGCCCTTGAACTCTTCGAAGATCACCTCGTCCATGCGCGAGCCGGTGTCGATCAGGGCGGTGGCGATGATGGTCAGTGACCCCCCCTGCTCGACATTGCGCGCGGCGCCGAAGAAGCGCTTCGGCCTTTGCAGGGCGTTGGCGTCGACACCGCCGGTCAGCACCTTGCCCGACGACGGCACGGTCGCATTGTAGGCACGGCCCAGGCGCGTGACCGAGTCCAGCAGGATGACGACGTCGCGCTTGTGCTCGACCAGGCGCTTGGCCTTTTCGATGACCATTTCGGCGACGGCGACGTGACGCGTGGCGGGCTCGTCGAAGGTCGAGGCCACGACCTCGCCCTTCACAGTGCGCTGCATGTCCGTGACTTCTTCCGGGCGTTCGTCGATCAGCAGGACGATCAGGAAGACCTCTGGGTGGTTGCGCTCGATCGACTTGGCGATGTTCTGCAGCATCACGGTCTTGCCGACCCGCGGCGGGGCGACGATCAGGCAGCGCTGGCCCTTGCCGAGGGGGGCGACGATGTCGATGACCCGCCCCGAGCGATCCTTGAGGGTCGGATCCTGGATTTCCATGATCAGACGCTCGTCGGGATAGAGCGGTGTCAGGTTGTCGAACAACACCTTGGTCGAGACCATTTCCGGGTCTGCGAAGTTGATGGTGTCGACCTTCAGCAGGGCGAAATAGCGCTCGCCTTCGCGCGGACCACGCACGGCTCCGTGGACGGTATCGCCGTTGCGCAGGCCAAAGCGGCGGATCTGCGAGGGCGAGACATAGATATCGTCCGGACCCGGAAGATAGTTGGCGTCCGGGCTGCGCAGGAAGCCGAAGCCGTCGGGCAGGATTTCCAGCACGCCCGAGGCGATGATCTCCACCTCCTCGTCGGCCAGGGTCTTGAGGATGGCGAACAGCAGGTCCTGCTTGCGCAGATTGCCGGCGTTTTCGATCTCCAGGCCTTCGGCGAAGGCGACCAGGTCGGCGGGTGTCTTGTCGTTCAGCTCCTGGAGCGTGATGCGACCGTTGGGGACGCTGGATTCGCCGCCCTCCTCATCCTCGTCCTCGCTGACCTCCTGATCGACCATGGGCAGGTCGGCAGCAGCGGGTGCGCCGTGTTCGACCTCGGTCGCGGCGTCATCGACGGGGGTTTCGGCTTCAGTGGGGGTGTCGGTCTGGTCGGTCATAAGGGCCATCAGCGTCATCGCCGCCGGACAGGGTGTCGGGCGGGCGGGAAAAATCTGGAAATGTCGGACCCGAGGGTCAGGGGAGTACGACGGGCTCCCACGGTCGAACCGGCGGGCGTCGCAAAGAGAGAGGGACCGCCCCAAGACGGAGGACGGTTCGCGGCCAGCGAAACCACGGCGCGACGCTCAGGTCAAGCGTCGCCGCTTTTCAGAACACCCACTGCGTCGTGACCGACAGCACCATGACGATGGCCAGCAGGAAGGGAATTTCGTTGGTCATGCGCCAGAAGCGGCCGGTGCGGGTCGAAGTCCCGGCCTGAATCCGCTTGAACTGCCCCGCCAGATAGCCGTGCCAGCCGCTGAGCAGGACGACGCCGATCAGCTTGGTCGCCATCCACGGCTGCGCCAGAAAGGCCCAGCCCTGGCCGAACTGGACGACATGGATCTCGATCATCCAGACACCGAAGATCCACGACGCGATCATGGCCGGGTTGAGGATGATCTTCAGCAGGCGGCGCTGCCAGGGACACAGCAGCGCGCGCATTTCGGACCGCAGCGGCTCGGGCTTGGCGGCCTGTTCGGCGTCATAGGCATAGAGGCGCGGCAGGAACAGCAGACCGGCCATCCAGGCGATGACCGCAAGGATATGAAGCCCACGGACGATCTCGAAGGTGGTGGCGACGTCCATCACGCCGCCTTGCGCTGGCATTGATAGGGACAGGCCTTCCAGCGCCCTTGGCAGCCCGGCCCGTGCGGGGCAACACCCTGTCGCGGCAGGGCCTCGATCACGGCATCAGCCAGGGTATCGACGAACAGGGGCGATACACCGACTGCCGGTGTCCTCAGATAGGGCGAGACCCCCAGCTCGTGCGCCAGTTCGCCGTATTCGATGTCCAGCTCGACCAGGGTCTCGATATGTTCGGAGACGAAGGCGACGGGCACGACGATCGCCCCCACCCCATCCTGGGCGGCCTGTTTGATGGCATCCGGCGTCGAGGGGCCCAGCCATTTCATCGGCCCGACCCGGCTCTGATAGCACAGGGTCCAGGCGTCGGGGGCCAGCCCGGCGGCGGCAGCGATGGCGGCACAGGTCGCCTCGACCTGTTCCTGATAGGGATCGCCCTTCCTGGTCACCAGCATTTCGGGGATGCCGTGGGCCGAGAACAGCACCCGCACGGCGGCGTCACCGGCCTCGGCCAGCTTCTGGCGCACGGCCTCGGCCTGGGCCTGGATCCAGCCGATCCCTTGCGGATAGCAGCAGACGGTCCGGCTCTGGCCCGATCCCGCATAGACCTCGTGCCAGCGCTTCAGCGAGGACTCCGTCGTCGTCGTCGAAAACTGCGGATAGAGCGGCAGCAGCACAATCTCGTCCGGGGCGAAGGCGGCGACATCGACCGCCGTCTCCTCGGTCAGAGGATGCCAGTAGCGCATGGCGATGAAGGCCCGAACCTCGTTCCCCGGCAGGCGATCGGCCAGCACGGCGCGCAAGGCCTCGGTCTGACGCCGCGTCTCGGGCAGCAGGGGCGAACCGCCCCCCATCAGGGCATAGTTGGCCTGGGCACTGGTCTCGCGTCGGCTGGAAATCAGCCTGGCGATGGCGGTGCGGAAGATACCGGGCAGGCCGATGATGGCCGGGTCATTGAACAGGTTGAACAGGAACGGCTTGACCGAGGCCTGGTCGTCCGGCCCGCCGAGGTTGAACAGGACGATGGCGATACGCCGTCCGCTGCGTGTTTGGCCAACGTCCGTCATTGGGCACCGATCCGGCGCAGGACTTGTTCGACATGGGCGACCGGCACATCCGGCATGATCCCATGGCCTAGGTTGAAGATCCACGGCCCGTCGCCCCAGGCGGCCATCAACTGATCAACCCGGCAATCCAGCGCATCGCCACCGGCCCGCAGCAGCAGGGGATCGAGCGCGCCCTGAATGGGTTTGATGGCCTGAACCCGCTTGCCGATCTCCAGTGGACAGGCGGTATCCAGGGCCACCGCCTGAACATCGACCTCGGCGGCATACCGTTCAGCATGGGCGGCAGAGCCTCGCGGGAAGCCGATCAGGGGCACGGTGACGCCCAGTTCGCGGGTACGGGCCACCAGCGCCTGATGCGGTCGCAGGACCAGGCGCTCGAACAGATCGTCCGGCAGACCCTCGGCCCAGCTCTCGAAGATCTTCAGGACCTGGGCCCCGGCATCGGCCTGCATCTTCAGATAATGGGCCGTGGCCTCGACCAGGACCTCCAGCGTGCCGTCGACGCGGGCGGGGTCCTCGTAGGCATATTTCCGGGCCGTGGCGCGCTCGCCCTTGCCGATCGTATTGTGATGTCCGTCCAGCATATAGGTGGCGACGGTCCAGGGGGCACCGGCAAAGCCGATCAGGGCTCGCTCGGGCTGCAGTTCGGCCCGGACCAGGGACAGGGTCTGGCCCACCTGATGAAGATAGCGGCCCGCGCCCTCAGCCTTCTCACGCATATGGCCGACGGACGGCATTTCGCCCAGGCGTGGCCCCTCACCGGTCTCGAACCAGACGTCCTGGCCCAGAGCCTGGGGGATCAACAGGATGTCGGCAAAGACGATGGCCGCATCAAAGCCCAGCCGCTTCATCGGCTGCAGCGTCGCCTCGGCCGCCATCTGCGGGTTCAGGCAGAAGGCGATGAAGTCGGGAGCCTGGGCCCGCAGAGCCCGGTATTCCGGCAGGTAGCGCCCGGCCTGACGCATGAACCACACCGGAGGCCGGTCGGTCGTCTCTCCGGCCAGAACGCGGAGAAGCAGGGGGGTGTCAGGGTGCGTGATCATTAGATTGGGGCTTAGCCTTCGGTACCGCCCCGCTCAAGCCCGCCCATGTCGCACCCCCTTCCTTCTCAATAAAAGAATCGAAGATTGAATTGAGGAGGAAGGTAGGGCCGGGGACAGCGGGGATAATCGTCAGCATCGCTCCGATTCCGGATCGTTTGTCCCAAGGTCGTCATGTTCGGTCGACGGGCGCATCGGCAGGCTGGGGGAAACGGGGATAAGTTCTAACGAGACCTTAACGGGCGGCCTTCTGAGGCTCATCGGGCCTGGGACCAGCTGGGGGTCGTTAAGACCTTGTTAAGGAACTCCACAGTCGATCGGGGGACAGGATTACCCTTCTGGACAGTTGGCACCCGAAGGCTCGCTGCCGTCCACCGTCGTCCCCGCTCGCCGGGTGAAGATGCGGGCGCTATAGGGATTGGACCCCGGTCTTCGCGTTTCGGCGCCCCGGCCCGTCCACAGGAGTCCGTGCCATCGTGAGCGATCATCCCCACCTGCGATCATCGACATCTGTCAGGGGCGCACAGGCATGAATGCGGCGCGCACAGCCGGGCGATCTCGCCTTGCCACCTATTTCCACGTGCATCTGGTGTCGGATTCGACCGGCGAGACCCTGAATGCCATGGCCAAGGCGGTGGTGGCGCGGTTCGATGGCGTCATTCCGATCGAGCACATCTATGCCCTGGTTCGCTCGGATCGTCAGATGGAGCGCGTCCTGGCCGAGATCGCCTCGGCCCCCGGCGTGGTTCTGCATACCCTGGTGGATCGCGAGCTGCGCGATCAGCTGGAGGAGGGGTGCCGTGTGCTGGACATGCCCCAGATCGCCGCGCTGGATCCGCTGGTCGGGGCCCTGTCCCGCTATCTGGGCGCGGCCCTGTCGACCCGGGTGGGGGCGCAGCATGCGCTGGACACCGACTATTTCAACCGCATCTCGGCCCTGGATTTCGCCATGGCGCATGACGATGGCCAGGGCACGACGGAGCAGCTGGAGGGGGCCGACGTGGTCCTGTGCGGCGTCAGTCGTACGTCCAAGACCCCGACCTGCATCTATCTGGCGCACCGCGGCATCCGCGCGGCCAATGTGCCCCTGGTTCCCAATCAGGAAGATGGCGAGCGGCTGGTGGGGCTCAAGAACCCTCTGGTCGTGGGCCTGACGGTTTCGCCCGACCGACTGGTCCAGATCCGGCGTAACCGCATCGATGGGCTGAACGCCTCCCACACCAGCGCCTATACCGATCAGGAGGCCGTGCGCGACGAGACGGTCAAGGCCCGCCGGGCCTTCGAGCGTCGCGGCTGGCCCGTCATCGACGTGACCCGGCGGTCGGTCGAGGAGACGGCGGCAGCCATCATCAACGTCCTCAATGAGCGCCGTACCCAGCGCGCGGGAGCCAACTGGTGAGCCAGAATAGCGAACGTCTGATCCTGGCCTCCAAGAGCGCTGCCCGCCACGCTATGCTGGAGGGGGCGGCCGTACCGTTCACCGTCCATGTCGCCGATGTGGACGAGGACGCGATCAAGGCGCAGCTGGCCGATCACGACGCCGCCGAGCTAGCCGTCGAACTGGCCCGGGCCAAGGCTCTGGCGGTGTCGCGCCATCATGAAGACGCGTGGGTGCTGGGCGCGGACCAGACCTTGGCCTTCGACGGCGGTCGGGTATCCAAGGCGAAGTCGCTGGAGGCAGCCCGGGTGCGGTTGGCGCAGATGCGGGGTCGGTCGCATCAGCTGCATTCCGGCGCGGCCCTGGCTCGAAATGGTCAGATCGCCTGGTCGGGCGTGGATACAGCGACCCTGACGATGCGCGATTTTTCCGACGGCTTTCTGGACCTCTATATGGCGACCGAAGGCGAGGGCCTGTTGTCCTGCGTCGGCTCCTACCGTTTGGAAGGCATGGGCGCGCAACTGTTCGAGCGGGTCGAGGGTGACTATTTCACCGTCCTTGGCCTCCCGTTATCGCCAGTCTTGGCTGAACTGCGCCGTGCGGGCGTGCTGATGTCATGACCGCCCTGTCGCGCCTCGCCGGAGTCGCCGGTCAGCCGATCGCCCACTCGCTCAGCCCGCTGATCCATTCGACCTGGATCATAGCGGCGGGGCTGGACGCCAGTTATGAGCCGTTCGGTCCGATGGATGAGCTCGCCTTCGCCGCCCTGGTGGACGAGGGCCGCGCGGGGCGGCTGACGGGGCTGAACGTCACGGCCCCTTACAAGAGCCTGGCGCTCGCCCTGGCGGATCAGACCAGTATCGTGGCCTCGACCTGCGGGTCGGCCAATTTGCTGACGTTTCAGGAGGGGCGGGTTCATGCGGACAGCACGGATGGAGAGGGTCTGATGCAGGCCCTGGCCGAACAGGCCCCGGATCTGAACGTGGCGGGCCAGTCCGTGGTCATTCTGGGCGCGGGCGGGGCGACGCGAGCGGCGGCGGTTGCCCTGAAGGCCGCGGGGGCCAAGGTCGGACTGATCAATCGCACGCGGTCAAAGGCCGAGTTGCTGGCCGAAGACCTGGGTATCGAGGTGGCGGACCCCGAGGTGCTGCAAAAGGCCGCGCTCGTCGTCAATGCCCTGTCGGTACAGCCGGATTTCGATGTGGGCCGGCTCAGCCGCGAAGCCGTCCTGATGGACATGACCTATCGACCGCTGGTCACGCCGTTTCTGGCGGACGGACGAGCGCAGGGTCTGCGCACCGTGGATGGGCTGGCCATGCTGATCGGCCAGGCCAGACCCTCATTCGAGGCGATGTTCGGGGTGCCGGTGCCGCCGGTGGATATCCGGCGCGTGGTTCTTGATGCTCTGGGGGAAACCGCATGATTGTGCTGGGTCTGACCGGCTCCATCGGCATGGGCAAGTCCACGACGGCGCAGATGTTCGCCGAGGCAGGAGCGCTCGTCTGGAATGCGGATGAGGCCGTGCATGCGCTCTATGCCAAGGGAGGGTCGGCGGTTGAACCCGTCGGTGCGGCCTTCCCCGGCGTGGTCGTCGATGGGGCCATTGATCGTACCCGTCTGGCCGAGGCCCTGGGGCGGGACGGTCAGGCGTTCAGGCGTCTGGAGCAGATCGTGCACCCGCTCGTGGCGAGGGGCCGCACTGACGATCTGGTGGTGGCGGAACGACGCGGGGTGAAACTGGCGGTTCTGGACATCCCCCTGCTGTTCGAGACCGGCGGAGACGCCGCCGTCGATGCCGTGGTGGTGGTCACGGCAGATGCGGACATTCAGGCCGCCCGCGTCCTGGCCCGTCCGGGCATGACCCGCGACCGCTTCGACGCCATCCTGCAACGCCAGACGCCCGATGCGGAAAAGCGTCGTCGGGCCCACTTTATCGTAGATACCGGCCACGGGCTGGAGGCTGCGCGGGCACGGGTGACCGAAATCGTGGGGACCGTTCTGGATCCGGCGTGGACACCCCCGCGCCGCTCTCTTTCGTCGGCGGACGAAGCGCCCCATTAAGACGCCATGTCACGCGAAATCGTCCTCGATACGGAAACCACCGGCTTTGATCCCCGCACGGGCGATCGGCTGGTCGAGGTCGGCTGTATCGAAATCCACGACCTGTTGCCGACGGGCCGGACGTTCCATCGTTTCGTCAATCCGGAGCGGTTGATCCCCGCCGGGGCCATGGCGGTGCACGGCATCACCGACGAACAGGTCAGGCATGCGCCCAAGTTCAAGGAGATCGTCCGTGATCTGATGGAGTTCATCGGCGACGCGCCGGTGATCGCCCACAACGCCGCCTTCGACCGCAGCTTCATCGACCATGAATGCGGTTTGTGCAGCCATCCAGTGCTGGAGGCTGACCGCTGGATCGACACGCTGAAACTGGCCCAGAGCCGGTTTCCGGGCATGCCCAACTCTCTCGATGCCCTGTGCAAACGCTACAAGATCAGCCTGGTCGACCGCACGATGCATGGGGCCCTGATCGATGCGCGGCTGTTGGCCGAGGTCTATCTGGAACTGCGCGGCGGCAAGGAACGCAGCCTGGACCTGTCGTCCGCCAAGGCGGTAGCCGCTGCCGTCGCCGCCGACCGCGCCCAGGGCTATGTCTCGCGCGAGCGCCCCTTGGCCGCGCGCTCAACCGACGAGGAACGGGCCATCCACGCCGCCTTCCTGAAGGCGACGCTCAAGGATCACTCGCTGTGGGCAGGGTACGGAGTGGAGGTCGGCTGAGCCGACCCCCGAAGCTCGATCAAGCCTGGCCAGTGTCCATTGGACCGCGCGCGATCTGCTGCTGGCGCGCCACATAGATGCCGGCGAAGTCGATCGGGTCCAGCATGAAGGGCGGATAGAAGCCACCGTCCGAGGTCGCGCCGGCGATGATCTCGCGCGCGAACGGGAACAGGTAACGCGGGCATTCGATCAGCAGCATCGGCTCGATGTCCTGCTCGGCCACGCCGGACAGGGCGAACAGCCCACCATAGACCAGCTCGACCGCGAAGACGGTCATGGTGTCGGTGGTCGCCTTGACGGTCAGACGCAGTTCGACCTCGAACAAGCCGTCGGGGCGGCCCTGGGCATTCATCTCGACACCCAGGTCGATGGCAGGCTTGCCCTCGATCCGCAGGCTGTCGGGCGCGCGCGGGTTTTCGAAGGACAGGTCCTTGGCGTACTGGGCGACGATGCGGAAACCGGGGCCGGTCGGCTGGCCTTCGGTGGGCGCGCCGTTCTGGCTGTCGGTCGGCGTGTCAGTCGGGGCGGGCGTTACGTCGGTCATCGTGAGGCGCGATCTGTCTGAAAGGTTGGGCGACGCATGCGGGCGTCAATGAGGCGCGGCGACTAACACGAGGGGGCGAACACGGCAATCTGGAGCGTTCTACCAACCATCCCGGGAATGGCCAGGGTGCCGCACGGCGTGGCGTTCGCCTTGCGCCGTCCCATATGAGCCCCTAATCCTCACACTTCGCGCCGCCCGGCTTCGGGCGACAGCCTAAGGAATACCAGTGCCGGCCCAGATCCAGATCGTCATCTACGCCGCCATCGCTGCCGTCGTCCTGTTCATGCTCTATAATGTGCTGGGCAAGAAGGTCGGTCGCCAGCCCGAAGAGGACGCCCGGTCCAAGCCGCCGTTGCCCGCCGGTGCCGGCCCTGTGCCCGAGCCTGCCAATGGCGCACGCCCAAACGTCCTGGACGCTGTCACCCTGGCCTCGATCGCGGGACTGAAGGCGCGCGATCCGAACTTCGACCCCGCCCGCTTTCTGGACGGGGCGCGTCAGGCGCATGAAACCATCGTACGGGCCTATGCCGAGGGGGACCGCGAGACGCTGAAGCCCCTGCTGGCCCCGGTGGTGATGGAGAGCTTCGAGGGTGGCATCGCGGCGCGCGAGGCACGGGGCGAGACCGAGACCGTCGAGTTCCTGCATCCCGCCCGCGCCGATCTGGAGCTGGCCACGGTCAACGAGAACCGCGCTATCACCAAGGTCCGCTTCCTGGCCGAGCTGCGCAACCGGATCAAACCGGCAGGCGAGGCGGTCGAGGAACAGGTAGAGGAGCGCCGCGTGGCGGAACTCTGGACCTTCGAGCGCACCCTGGGGGCCAGTGACCCGAACTGGGTTCTCGCCCGGACGGAATCCGCCTCGGCATGATGCTTGGCCACCGCGCGGATCGTTCCTTGGGAACGGTTCGGGCGGGTCTGGTCCTTATGGCCACGCTTGTGCTGGCCGCCTGTTCCAGCGGGCCGATGGTGCCAACCGGGCCCCTGTCACCGTCGCCATCATATCCAGTGCCCTCGCAACCGACGCCGGACGCCCCGCCGCCCGCCGACGGCCCGGCCAGTCTGGCCGGCTGGGCCAGCGAGGATCATCTGTCGGCCTTCAACGCCTGGGTCGACGGTTGCGGCGTGGCCCGCGATGCCGCAGCCAAGGTCCAGTGCGACCGGGCCATGCAGATCCGCCGCACGTCGCGCCCCGTCACCCCATCGATCGCGCGGGCCTTCTTCGAGACCGGCTTCGTCGTCGTGGCCGCGCGGACCGATGACGGCTCGCCCGGCCTGCTGACCGCCTATTTCGCGCCGGAGTATCAAGCACGGCGTCGGCCGGATGCGACCTTCGACGCGCCGGTCCTGGCCCGCCCTGCCGGGTGGTCACGCGGCCAGACCCTGCCCGACCGCGCCGCCATTGAGGCCGCGCCGCAGGCGGTGTCGAGCCAAGCCCCTCTGGCCTGGATGCGGGCCGAGGACCTGTTCTTCATGCAGATCCAGGGCTCCGGCTATCTGACATTCGAGGATGGGTCGAAGGCCCGCGCTTCCTACGCCGCCGATAACGGCCGCACTTTCGTCGGCATCGCCCGGCCGATGGCCCAGCAGGGGCTGCTGCCCGCCAACGGCACGTCCGGCGAAGCGATCCGGGCCTGGCTGGCCGCGCATCGCGGGGCTGAGGCGCGGCGCGTCATGGCCCTGAACCCGCGCTACATCTTCTTTGCCATGGATCCCGACGACGGGGGCGATCCCAATGGGGCGGCAGGCATCGCCCTGCCCGCCCGCCGCGCCATTGCCGTCGACCCGGCCCACTGGCGTTATGGCGACCTGGTCTGGATCAGCGCCGACGGCGGTAATCTGGCCGGGGCCCGCGCCAGCTATCAGGGTCTGGTCGTGGCGCTGGACACCGGTTCCGCCATCCGCGGCCCCGTCCGCGCCGATCTCTACATGGGCCGGGGCGAGGCGGCGGGCGAAGAGGCGGGAGCCGTGCGGCATCCGCTCAGGATGTGGCGGCTGGTGCCGAGGGGCTGAGATCCGCCCTCGCTCACCTCCCCATTGCCACTTCAAGGCGATGGGGAGGACCGATCGCGCAGCGATCAGGAGGGGGCGGCGCAGGCGTTGGACTGTTATCCGCCGACACCGCTGTTTAGGACATCTCCGGCTCTGACGGAGCCGCCCTCACCTGACCGCCGCTGACGCGCCGGTCTGTCCTCTCCATTCGCCTGCGCGAACGGAGAGGTGAACTGTCCTATCGCCGCTTCAGCCCACCCAATAGGCCGCGCAGCAGCTCCCGCGTGATCGTGCTCCCCGCCGTCCGCAGCACCGACTTCGTCGCGGCTTCGATCGGGGTTTCGCGGGTCGAGCGTCGGGCGGGGGTTCGCGCCGAGGTGCGGGCGCGCGCGGCGTCGCGTTCGTACTGGGCCTGCTGGCGAGCCTTGTCCTTCAGACGCGCGGCCTCGGCCTTGTCGGCTTCCTTGGCGGCGGCTGCATCGGCCTTGGCCTGGGCTTCGGCCAGCTTGGCCTCTGCCAGTGACTTGTCGGCCTCGCCCCGGCGGGCGGCCAGGACTTCCTCGGCGGACTCGCGGTCGATGGGGCTATCATAGATGCCGCGCACGGGGCTGGCGGCCATGACGGCGGCGCGCTCGGCGTCGGTGGCGGGGCCCAGGCGGCTGTCGGGCGGGCGAACGGTCGTGCGCGCCACGACGCGCGGCGCGCCCTTTTCGTCCAGGGTCGAAACCAGGGCCTCGCCGACACCCAGTCCCTGAATGGCCTCGGCGGTGTCGAAGGCGGCATTGACTCGGAAGCTTTGCGACGCGGCCTTTAGCCCCTTCTGCTCGGCAGGCGTATAGGCGCGCAGGGCATGCTGGATGCGGTTGCCCAGCTGGGCCAGGACGCTGTCGGGAATGTCGGCCGGGTTCTGCGTCACGAAATAGACGCCGACGCCCTTGGAGCGGATCAGGCGCACCACCTGTTCGACCTTCTGGCGCAGGGCGTCGGGCGCATCGGTGAACAGCAGGTGGGCCTCGTCGAAGAAGAAGACCAGGCGCGGCTTGTCCGGATCGCCGACCTCCGGCAGTTGCTCGAACAGTTCGGACAACAGCCACAGCAGGAAGGCTGCGTACAGGCGCGGGCTGTTCATCAGGCGGGTGGCGTCCAGCACATTGACCTGACCCCGGCCGTCCAGGCCGGTACGCAGCATGTCCTCCAGCCGCAGGGCCGGTTCGCCGAAGAAGGCGGCCCCGCCCTCCTGTTCCAGCTGCAGGATCGCCCGCTGGATGGCGGCGATGGAGACGGGCGCGACATTGCCGACCTCGCGTCCGATGCGCTCAGAGTTCTCGCCTACATGGGCCAGCATGGCGCGCAGGTCGTCCAGGTCCAGAAGCAGCAGCCCCTCCTTGTCCGCGACATGGAAGACCACCGACAGCACGCCCTCCTGCACCTCGGACAGGTTCAGCATGCGGGCCAGCATGACCGGGCCGATCTCGCTGACCGTCGTGCGGATCGGATGACCCTTCTGGCCATACAGGTCCCAGAAGACGACGGGTGCGGCCTTGGGCGTCAGCGTCAGTCCCATGCCGGCCGCGCGGGCCAGCAGCTTCTCATTGGGCGAGCCGGGCATGCAGATGCCGGACAGGTCGCCCTTCACATCCGCGCAGAAGACGGGGACACCGGCATCCGAAAACCCCTGGGCCATGATCTGCAGCGTCACCGTCTTCCCAGTACCGGTCGCGCCCGCGACGACGCCGTGCCGGTTCGCCCGGCCCAGCAACAGGGTCTGGAAGGCCTTGTCGGCGTCCATGGACTGGCCAAGGAAAAGACTGGGGGCGGTTTCGGTCATGGGAACTCCGAACGGGGGTTGCGCACTCATCGTCTACCGGCGGGCCACGAGGTTCAAGGCCGTTGACGACGCTCGCCGGGACCTTGACCATATGCCAATGAAATTGCCCATCACCTTCCCGACCTCGGCCGTGTCGCGCAACGCCATGGTGATCATCGCCGTGGTGGCAGTCGGGGCCGCCCTCTACTGGCTGAGGGGCATCCTCACACCCCTGGCCATGGCCATCTTCCTGATGATCATGATTGACGGGGTGAAGCGGTCGATCGAGAAGCGTACGCCGCTGTCCCCCCGCTGGTCGGGAATTGCGGCGCTGACGGTCGTGACCATCGGCTTCTTCATTTCCATCGCCATCATCGTCGATGGCGCGGCGGGCTTTTTTGGTCAAGCCAGTGGTGTCTCTGCCAGCATCGGGCCGCGTCTGGACCAGATCCTGCAGGATGTCTGGTCCCTGGTCGGAGCCAATGAGCCGCCGACAGCCACAGAACTGATCGCCCAACTGGATGTGCGTTCCTATCTGACCCAGGCGGCGATGCAGGCGCAGGGCGTGGCGTCCGGGGCCTTCTTCGTCCTGATCTATCTGGGCTTCCTGCTGGCCGCCCAGAAGGGCTTCGGACGCAAGATGGCTGGTCTGTTTCCGAAACGCGCCGACCGGGCCGAGGCGCTGGAGGTGTTTCATCGCATCCGGGGCGGCGTGGAGGGCTATCTGTGGGTCCAGACCGTCACCGGTGCCCTGATCTGTCTGGTGGCATGGATCCTGATGCGGGCCGTCGGGCTACAGAATGCAGAGTTCTGGACCTTCGTCATCTTCGTCGTCGGCTTCATCCCGGTATTGGGCGGAGCCGTCGCGGGACTAGTTCCGCCACTGTTCGCCCTGGTGCAGTTCCAGAGCTATTGGCCCGCGCTGATCCTGCTGGTGGGTCTGCAGACGATCCTGTTCATCAGCGGCAACCTGATCCAGCCGCGCATGCAGGGCGACAATCAGAATATCGACCCCATCGTGGTCCTGCTGGCCCTGGCCTTCTGGGGCCAGCTGTGGGGCGTGACCGGCATGTTCCTGTCGACGCCGCTGGCCGTCATGGCCATGGCGATCCTGGCCGAGTTCCGGGGCTCGCGCTGGATGGCCATCCTGCTGTCCGGCGACGGCGCGCCCTATGCGCACGAGGAGGAGGAGAAATCCGCCTCCCGTAGCCGACGCCAGGCTGCGGCCACCGCAGACTGACCCCGCGTCAACCTGCCGCGCCTCACTGCTCTTCAGGAGCCGGTCCTGCCCTTGATTGGCCACAACCCCTGCCTATTTCGAACCTGTCGCCACGGCCCTCCCCTCCCCCCGAAGCCGTGGCGCTAGAGATCGGTCCCTCCCTCCCCCTCCGGGATCGGTCCGACAGACCGCCGGACGAAAGTTCGGCGGTCTAGTCGTATCTGGGCCTCAGGTTGCAGGTGCGACCGTAAAGACACACAGACTGATCAGCCGCCGTTACGCGGGAACGCCAGCAAAATCATCGCGTTGTGTCGCCCGGAAGGGGGCTTCCCGGCGTGCGCGCCACTACCTTGGATTTGTTTCTCATGATCAAGACACTCTTTATGGCTTCGACGGCCCTGCTGATGACGGGCGTTGCCGCCCCGGCCCTGGCCCAGTCGGCCCCTGACTGGAGCGGCCCCTACGTCGGCATCTACGGCGGCTGGGCAGAGAACGACACCAACGACGATGAGCGTCTGGTGTTCGACCGCGACTTCGACGGCCAGTTCGACGACACCGTCGTTCTGAACGGCACCACCGACGACGCGTTCAGCCCCGGCTACTGCGCCGGCCGCGCCAGCACCCAGATTGCTGCCGACGGCTGCAGCGATCGTTCGGGCGGCGTGCAGGCGGGTCTGGTGGCTGGTTACGACTTCCAGTTCGGCAACTTCGTCGTGGGTGCCGTCGCCGATGTCAGCGCTCTGAACAGTGCGCGTTCGGTGACGGGCTTCAGCACAACCCCCGCCAACTATGTCTTCACGCAGGAAATCGAGAGCATGGCCGCGATCCGCGCGCGTGCTGGTTACGCTTTTGGGCCGGCCTTGGTCTACGCCACGGGCGGTGCAGCCTACGCACGCGCGGACAATACGTTCTCGACCACCAACACGGCCAACAGCTTCGTCGAGCAATCGAACGAGGACGACATGGACGGCTGGCAGGCCGGCGCGGGTCTGGAGTGGCGTCTGGCCCCCAACCTGTCGGTGACGGGTGAGTATCTTTATACCTCGCTGGACGGTGACGGTCAGGTGGTTCGCGCCGGCAACAGCGGCACGACGCCCGCAGGCAACCCCTTCATCCTGGCCCCGAACACGGCGGGCACGGATATCGCTACCAGCTTCGATTCGTACGACACTCACGCCGTTCGTATCGGCATGAACGTCCGCTTCTGATCCATGCCGGATCACTGAACGGCGATAAGTCGACGCCGGCCTCCGAAAGGAGGCCGGCGTTTCGGTTTTGGGGGTTCCGGTTCCAGCATGGGTGGCCTACGGACGGGCCTGCACACGGCCCGCTTGCCGAAAAAGCGAACCAGCCTAGTGTGAGTTCACCATCGGCGGTCCGGAGCGGATCGCGTCCAGAAGAGATATGCCATGTCAGGCGAAACCGCACCCGTGCTTCCTCAGGCTTTGACCCTGGAGGCGCTGGAGGCGAGCTTTGCGGTTGCGGTGGGCGGCCCTCCGGGCCCGGCGGCCAAGTCATTCCTGGTGCAAGCGCACGAAGACTATGCCGCAGACGAGGCCCCGGAACTGGGCGGCGAGGATCTGGCGGCCCTGCTGGCCTTGGCCTGGGCGGCGGCAGAAGGCCGTTCGCACGGCGAGCCAGCACGCATCACACTGTCGAGGCTGAATGGTGCCGACGGCCGACCGCTGGGATATGACGTCCTGATCGTCATCCAGGACGATCGACCTTTCCTGGTCGACAGCGTCATGGGCGAACTGGCCGAGGCGGGCGTCAGCGTCCGCTGCATGTTCCACCCGGTGACCGATGAGGACGGCGGGCGCGAATCGACCATCATCGTCGTACTGGACCCCCTGCCACAGGAGCGGCGTGATGCCTTGGGCGAGGCCATGGCCCAGACCCTGGCTGACGTCGCGGGCGCGGTGAATGACCATGCCGCCATGGCTGACCTGATGGGACGAGCCATCGCGCATCTGGAGGCCGGCCCCAAGGGTGTCGATCCTGCGATACTGGCCGAAAACATCGCCTTCCTGCGCTGGTTGCAGCAGGACCATTTCGTTTTCCTGGGCGCGCGTGACTATGACTATCCGCGCACTGCGGACGGCGGTTATGAGGCCGAGGCTCCACTGTCGCAGTCGGGCGATGGCCTGGGCG
The DNA here is from genome assembly GCF_058725425.1 of Brevundimonas sp. DW-iso22. Lineage (NCBI taxonomy): Bacteria > Pseudomonadati > Pseudomonadota > Alphaproteobacteria > Caulobacterales > Caulobacteraceae > Brevundimonas > Brevundimonas sp. DW-iso22. Next base: position 382,966 of record NZ_JBZXEB010000003.1, read on the forward strand.
TCCTGGCCGATCCGGACCGGACCGTCCTGCGCCGCGCCAATGAGCCGGCCGTTCTGACGCGGCAGATGAAGCGCCAGCTCGACCTGTCCGATCCCGTTACCGTGGCCAAGGCCAACGCGCGGTCGCGCGTGCATCGCCGCGCCTACATGGACTACGTCGGGGTCAAGCGGTTCGGTGCTGATGGACGACCGTCCGGCGAGACACGGTTTGTGGGCCTGTTCACGGCCGAGGCCTATGACAAGGTCGCCAGCGAAGTCCCCCTGATCCGAGCCAAGGTTTCTGCGGCCCTGAAACGAGGCGGCAAGATCGAGGGCAGCCACAGTCACAAACGGTTGCGGAACATCCTCGAGAATTATCCTCGCGACGAGCTGTTCCAGATCAGCGAGAACGAGCTGCTGGACAGTGCCCTGGGCATTCTGCACCTCTATGATCGTCCCCGGATCAAGGCCTTCACGCGCAAGGACCCGTTCGACCGGTTCGTCTCCATTCTGGTCTTCATTCCGAGAGAGCGTTTCCACGCCTCCGTGCGCGAGCGGATCGGTCGGCTGCTGGCCCAGGCCTGGGGCGGGCGGATTTCGGCCTGGTATCCGCAGCTGTCGGACCAGCCCCTGGTGCGCATCCACTACATCATCGGCATTACACCGGGCGATCACCCCTGCCCCGATCCGGCCGAGATCGATGCGATGGTCCAGGAAGCGGGCCGTGGCTGGGTCGACCGGTTCGAGAGCGCCCTGCGAGAGGCGGGCGTGGACGATGTCTCCGTCGGCCCGACCAGCGCGCGCTGGGCCGAGGCCTACGGGGCCGGCTACCGCGACCGCTATACAGCTGCCGAGGCCGTGCTGGACTTCCAGCAGATCGACCGACTGAGCGCATCCGGCGTGCCTGAAGCCGATGGCGGCGACCACAGTGACGCGGTCGCCATCCGCGCCTTCCGCACGGCCGAGGACGGGCCGCTGAACTTCCGCTTCAAGATCTACCGGCGCGGTGCGGCGGCGGCGCTGTCGGACGTGCTGCCGATCCTGACCGACATGGGCCTGAAGACGCTTGAGGAGTGGGGGCATACCCTGCGCCCGGCGGGCGGGGAGGTCATCCACGTCGATGAGTTCCTGATGGAGGACCCCCGCGGCGGCGATCTGAAGTTCGAGGATGTGCGCAAGCCGTTCGAGGATGCCTTCGCGGCCGTCTGGCGCGGCCAGACCGAGAGCGACGGCTTCAACCGGCTGGTGATCGAGCTGGGTGTCGACTGGCGCGAGGCGGCCCTGATCCGCACCCTGGCCCGCTATCGACAGCAGACAGGAATGGACCCCAGTCAGGCAGTACAAGAGGAAGCCCTGCGCGATTATCCGGCCGTGGCGCGCAGCCTGCTGAAGCTGTTCAACACCAAGTTCGACCCGGCCGCGGGCGGCGATGCCGCATCGCGCGAACCAGCCGTGAAGGCCGTCTTCGATCAGATCATCGAGCAGCTCCAGGCCGTGAAGAGTCTGGATCACGACCGCGCCCTGCGTCGGCTGGCCCTGCTGGTCCAGGCGATCAAGCGTACCAACTATTTCGAGGTCGGCGAAGACGGACGGCCCAAGCCCTATATCTCGATCAAGATCGCCTCGCGCGAGCTGGAAGACCTGCCCCTGCCCAAGCCGTACAGGGAAATTTTCGTCTGGGCCCCGTGGATCGAGGGTGTGCACCTGCGCTTCGGTCCTGTGGCGCGCGGGGGCCTGCGCTGGTCCGACCGCCGCGACGACTTCCGCACGGAGGTGCTGGGCCTGGTCAAGGCGCAGCAGGTCAAGAATGCGGTCATCGTGCCGGTCGGCTCCAAGGGCGGCTTCTTTCCAAAGAAGCTGGCCGACATCGTCCGCGCCGGCGGCGACCGCGACGCCCAGCAGGCCGAGGCCATCCGAGCCTACAAGACCTTTCTCTCGGGCCTGCTCGACATCACCGACAATATCGCCGCCGATGGTTCCGTCGTCCCGCCCAGGGATGTCGTGCGGTTCGAGGGGGACGACCCCTATCTGGTCGTGGCCGCCGACAAGGGCACGGCGACCTTCTCCGACATCGCCAATGGCGTATCGGCGGACTACGGCTTCTGGCTGGACGATGCCTTCGCTTCGGGCGGGTCCGTCGGCTACGACCACAAGGTCATGGGCATCACAGCGCGCGGGGCATGGGAGGCGGTCAAGCGGCACTTCCGCGAGATGGGCAAGGATATCCAGACCGAGCCCTTCACCGTCGCCGGCGTCGGCGATATGTCCGGCGATGTGTTCGGCAACGGCATGCTGCTGTCGAAGGCGATCAAGCTGGTCGCCGCCTTCGATCACCGCGACATCTTCATCGACCCCAACCCCGATCCGGCCACCAGCTGGGTCGAGCGGGACCGCATGTTCAAGCTGCCGCGCTCGTCCTGGCAGGACTATGACAAGAGTCTGATCTCCAAGGGGGGCGGCGTCTTCCCGCGCTCGGCGAAATCCATCGAGCTGTCGCCCGAGATCAGGGCCCTCCTCGAAATCGACGCCGACGCTGTCGATCCGGCAACCCTGATGCAGGCCATCCTAAAGGCCCCGGTAGAACTGCTCTATTTCGGCGGCATAGGCACCTATGTGAAGGCTGCCCACGAGAGCGACGCCCAGGTCGGCGACAAGGCGAATGATGCTATCCGCATCGACGGTATCGAGGTCCGGGCCAAGGTCATCGGGGAGGGGGCCAACCTGGGCCTGACCCAGGCGGGTCGTATCGGCTATGCGCGAAACGGCGGGCGGATCAATACCGACGCCATCGACAACTCCGCCGGCGTCGACAGCTCCGACCACGAGGTCAATATCAAGATCCTGACCGGAGCGGCGATCGCGTCGGGGGCGTTGAAGGCTGAGGACCGCAATGCCCTGCTGGCTTCCATGACCGACGAGGTCGGGCTGAAGGTGCTGATCCACAACTACGACCAGACCCTGGCGGTGTCCTTGCAGGAGGCGGAGGGTGCCGGTGCGCTGGATGCCCAGCAGCGGTTCATGCAGTGGCTTGGGGCCAAGGGCAAACTGGACCGCAAGGTCGAAGGTCTGCCCGACGACGTCCGACTGGCCGAGATGAAGACCACGGGTCAGGCCCTGACGCGACCTGAACTGGCGGTGCTGACGGCCTATTCCAAGCTGGAGCTGTTCGACGACATCGTTGCGTCCAGGGCCCCGGACGATGCCTTCTTCAAGAAGACCCTGATCGACTATTTCCCGGCTCCGCTGGCGAAATACGAAGCCGACATGCAGCGCCACCGTCTGCGGCGCGAGATCATCTCGACCGTCCTGTCGAACGAGATCGTCAACATGACCGGGGCGACCTTCCCGGAACGTCTGCGCATCTCGGCCCAGTGCGACACAGGGGCCATGGTCCTGGCCTTCGAGGCCGCACGTCAGGTCTTCCGACTGGACGAGGCCTGGGCGCAGGTCTCGGCGCTGGACCTGAAGATCACGGCAGAAGCCCAGATGGCCCTCTATGCCGAAATCTCCACCGTGCTGCGTCGCCAGACCTCCTGGCTGGCGCGACGGGCCATGCAGCCGGGCGCGACGGTGGACAGCCTGATCGCCGCCTACCGTCCGGCGGCCGATGCCTTGAGGGCAGCGGGAGGCTCTGTGCTGTCACGCTTCGAACAAGCGCGTCTGGACAGCCGGATCGAGGCCTTTGTGGCCCTGGGCGCAACCCAGGCGATGGCGCGGGACTTCGCCATGCTCAGACCTCTGGTCGCCACGGCGGACATCGGCGACCTGGCTCGAGAGGCCGGATGGCCGGAACCGGCCATGGCCATGCTGTATCATCAGGTCGGGGCGGCTTTCGACTTCGACCGTCTGCGGGCCGCAGCGGGCAACGTCCCCTCGATGGACCATTTCGACCGTCTGGCCGTACGCCGCCTGATCGAGGATCTGATGGCCGAGCAAAGGGTCCTGACCCGCGCTGTGGCCAAGGCCTCCGGCGTCGGGGTCGGGGCCAGCGAGGCGGCGGCGGAGACGGCCGTCGATGCCTGGATCGGGCCACGTCAGAAGACCGTCGAGGGTGTGCGTGCCTCGGTGGACGAGATCGAGGCCTCGGGCACCGGCTGGACCTTCGCCAAGCTGACCATCGCCAACTCGGCCATTCGGGAAATCGCCAACTCGGTGTAGGGGCGCTACCGCTCACGACGCGGTCGTTCGCGGCTTGAGCGTATTCTCGAGCGCTCACGCTCGCGCTCCAGCGCGGGTGTTTGCGATCGTCCGCGATCTGCTAGGGTTGCCAGGCTGAGGGAGGCCTTCGATGCCGCGCAAGTTTCTGGTCGTCGTGGATGACAGTCCCGAGTTCGAGGCTGCCTTGCGCTATGCGGCAAGACGGGCGCGTTCGACGGGCGGACGCGTGGCCCTGCTCAGGGTCATTCCCCCCGCTGCGTCCGACGCCCACTGGGCCGGGGTGCGAGAGGAGATCGAGCGCCAGACCCGCGCCGAAGCCGAGACGCTTCTGAACGGCTGGGCGGAACAGGCGCATGAACGGTCCGGCGAGATGCCCGTGATCCTGATCGAACGCGGCGAGCCTCAGGACGCGATCCGAAAGGTCGTGGGCGAAGACAGCGAGATCAAGATTCTCGTGCTGGCGGCAGGTGAAGGATCGCGCGGGGCGGGGCCGCTGGTGACGGCGATCCTGAAACAGGGCGCGGCGTTCACGGGGCGCAAGCTGCCGGTGACGATCGTGCCGGGCGAGCTGACCGAGCAGGACATCGAGGATCTGGCCTGATTTTTTTAGGGCGCTAACGCGCGCGACGCGGTCGCTCGCTGCTTGAGCGCGTTGTGGCTTTTTCGTCAGGCCTTGAACACTGGCGGCACCGGGCGCACTTACCGGCCATGTTCATCCAGACCGAACCCACTCCGAACCCCAATGTCCTGAAGTTCCTGCCGGGGCGCGATGTCTCGGCCGAACCGCGCGAATTCCTGACGTCGAACGAGGCGTCGGTGTCGCCGCTGGCCGAGGCCCTGTTCGGACTGGAGGGGGTGACCGGCGTCTTCTACGGCTCCGACTACGTGTCGGTGACGCGAGAGGCGCAAGGGCTGGAATGGACCCAGATGAAGGCCCCGATCCTGGCGGCCATCATGGATCATTTCGTCTCGGGTGCGCCTCTGATGCGCGGCGGAGATTTCGACAGCACCAGCCCCGACGGCGACGACACCGAGGTCGTGGCCGAGATCAAGCAGTTGCTCGACAGTCGCATCCGCCCCGCCGTCGCCCAGGACGGCGGCGATATCCTGTTCGACAGTTTCGACGAGGAGACGGGGGTCCTCTCTCTTCGCCTGCGCGGAGCCTGCTCAGGCTGTCCGTCGTCATCCGCCACGCTGAAATCGGGGGTGGAGCAGATGATGAAGCACTATGTCCCGGAAGTGACCCGGGTCGAACAGGTCCTCTGAAACCATTGGACTTCAAACAAAAGTGTTACCAGTTCGATTTTGTCGTCCGACTCTGTAGAGTTTGGCCATGGCCAGGTTTGAAAGCGGCGCGGAAATTCGAAATTTGGGCTCGGCCTTGGCCGCTCTCAGGCTTGATCGTGGGTTGAGCCAGGCTGAGGCCGGTCAACGCGCCGGTATGACCAGTCAGGCTTGGGGTCTGTACGAGTCCGGCAAGCGTCCTGGACTGTTCCGGCCCGATGTCCAGCGGCGGCTCGCTCAGGCGATCGACGCAACCGTTGAGGAACTGGCGCACAAAGCCGGCTCGCCGAGACGCGTGACCGATGCGACGCCCAGATCCGGCAAAGCAAGCTTGGGGCAGGCATTCATTGGCACGCGACCCCTGCAGACCCTCGCCGCCAGCCGACACCGTTTCCAGGTGTCTAATGATGACCTCTGGCCCTGGGCAGCATCGGGCGTCGTGCTTGAATATGAAGTCGGTCGCTGGCCACGACGCGACCAGGGGTGCGTGATTGAACTTGTGGATGGCCAACGGTTAGCGCGGCTCTACCACAGCGCCGATGGAACGACGCTATATCTGCGCGGCGGTCCCGATGGTTTCGGCTCCGAAGAGAGGCTGGCTCGCGCCCAGGTGCGTTCAGTTTTTGCAGTCGTGGCGCGGCTGGATATATGAAACAATTCGCTTTTCAGGCGGTCTTCGGGATGAAAACGTTTCACGCAACGCCCGCAGGGTCGGCCAATACCGGGTCCCAGCGAATGGCCCGACCCCTAGGTCCTGCGCAATGAGGGTGCTGGTCATCGATACCGCCCTTGGGTTGTGTACCGCAGGCGTGTTCAGGGTTGAGGGCGGTCAGGTCGAGAGCCTTAGCCTTTGCTCTGAGGTCATGACGCGCGGCCATTCGGAGCGGCTGGCTGGAATGGTCCGCGATGCGGTGAGGCACTCCGGTGGAGGTTTTGGCGATCTGGACCGGATCGGTGTGACGGTAGGGCCAGGGTCCTTTACCGGCCTGCGCGTCGGTCTGGCATTTGCCCAGGGCCTGGGCGCTGCGCTGGGCCGGCCCGTGATTGGCCTTTCATCGCTGGATGCCTTGGCGGCCTCGGTCGCGCCTGCAGCCGTGACCGTGGCCGTGATCGATGCCCGGCGCGGTCAGGTCTATGGCCGTGTCTGGCGAAGTGGAGTGGCGAGCCAGCCACCGGAAGCCTGGACGCTCGAGCGGGCACAGACGATCGTCGCCGATGCGCAAATTCTGGTAAATCGGATCAGTGGCTCCGACGGGGAAGGCCTTATGATCGTGGGTTCCGGCGCCTCGCTGATTTCACAGGCGGAAGGTTGCCCGCTGGATGGCCCAGATCCAGCCGCATTGGCCCGACTGACGGCCGCTGCCGATCCCGCAGGTCATCCGCCACGCCCGCTGTATTTGCGGGCACCTGATGCAACCCCGCCGACACGTCTCCCGGGGCAGGCCAGAGGGCCGCGGCCGTGATCCCGGCCGTAGGTCGCTCCCCACCGGAGCCGGTGATGGCGCACCGTCTGGCGGAACTGCATGCCGAATGCTTTGATACCCCTTGGGACGCCCGAGCCTTCGCCGAACTTCTGGTTCAGCCTGGGGTGTTCGCCCTGCTGGAGGCGGCAGGATTCATCCTGATACGGACTGTCGCCGATGAGGCGGAAATCCTGACACTGGCGGTGCGGCCTCCGGCACGAAAGGCCGGCTTGGGGCTGTCTCTGGTACAGCGGGGGGCGGCGTTGGCGATCAGCCAGGGGGCCCGACGCCTGTTTCTGGAGGTTGCCGAGGACAACGGCGCGGCACGGGCCCTCTATGCCCGTACCGGCTTTGCCGAAGCAGGTCGCCGCCCCGACTATTATGCGCGGACAGACGGTTCGCGCGTTGGCGCCCTTGTGCTGGCGAGAGACCTGTCCCAGCCGCTTCCCTAGATGGCCTTTGCCCACTATCCTGAAACCATGGACCGGATTGAAAAGCTCTGCGCCGAGCGCGGCATGCGCATGACCGAACAGCGGCGAGTCATCGCACGCGTGCTGTCGAATGCCGAGGATCACCCGGATGTCGAGGAACTGTACCGGCGCGCCTCGAGCATCGACCCGCACATCTCGATCGCCACTGTCTATCGCACCGTGCGCCTGTTCGAAGAGGCCGGCGTGGTCGAGAAGCACGACTTCGGTGACGGCCGCAGCCGCTATGAAGAGGCGGGCGACGACCACCACGATCACCTGATCGACACCCGGACCGGCGAGGTGATCGAATTCTTCGACGCCGAGATCGAGCGGCTGAAAAGCGAGATTGCCCAGCGCCTGGGCTTCGAACTGGTCGGCCACAAGCTGGAGCTTTATGGCAAGGCCATCGAGGGAGCCGAGCCGTCGGGGCGTGAAGGCCTGATCTTCACGCGCCACGCGGCGCGGGTCGATCCCGAGGCCATTGATAGCTGATTGACGCAGCGTCACCCCTGCATGGCGTCCGTAGTCGCATGCGACTAAACAGTCGCGCATGACCGATATTCTTGTCCCCGCTCAATCCCTGCTGGCGCAGGCCGACGAAGCAGGTGCGCCCAAGCGTCTGTTCATCAAGACCTACGGCTGTCAGATGAACGTCTATGACAGCGAGCGCATGGCCGATGTGCTGCGCCCGCTGGGCTATGCCACGACCGATACCGCCGAAGGCGCGGACTTCGTCATCCTGAACACCTGCCACATCCGCGAGAAGGCGGCGGAGAAGGTCTATTCGGAACTCGGCAAGCTGCGCGAGATGAAGGAAGACCGTGCCGCATCCGGTCGCGGCATGACCATCGCCGTCGCGGGATGTGTCGCCCAGGCCGAGGGCGAAGAGATCATGCGGCGCCAACCCGCAGTCGATCTGGTGGTCGGGCCCCAGGCCTATCATCAGCTGCCCGAACTTCTGACCCGCACGGCGCGGGCGCGGGGCGAGCGGATCGGAGCCGACTTCGCGCCCAACGACAAGTTCGACGCTTTGCCGACCCAGCGTGGGGGCACGGGCGTGGCCGCTTTCCTGACGGTGCAGGAGGGGTGCGACAAATTCTGTACCTTCTGTGTGGTGCCCTACACGCGCGGTGCCGAATGGTCGCGGCCCGTGGCGGCGGTTCTGGCCGAGGCTCGCGAACTGGCGGCGCGGGGCGTGAGAGAGGTCACGCTGCTGGGACAGAACGTCAATGCCTATGATGGAGAGGGCGCGAATGGCAAGCCGTCCAGCCTGGCACGGCTGGTTCATGCCCTGGCCGACATCCCCGGCCTGGACCGGATCCGCTACACGACCAGCCATCCCAACGACATGTCCGATGACCTGATTGCGGCCCATGGCGAACTGCCGCAACTGATGCCCTATCTGCACCTGCCGGTGCAGTCGGGGTCGGATCGGCTGCTGCGACTGATGAACCGCAAACATGGGCGTCAGAAATATTTCGACCTGATCGACCGCATACGGGAGGCGCGGCCCGATATCGCCCTGTCCGGCGATTTCATCGTCGGCTTTCCCGGCGAGACCGACCGCGATTTCGAGGATACGATGGATCTGGTCCGCCGGGTTCGCTACGCCAGCGCCTTCTCCTTCCTGTATTCGCCGCGCCCCGGTACGCCCGCCGCGACAATGGGCGCGCAAGTGCCGGACGCCGTGGCACGCCCACGGCTGCATGCGCTTCAGGCCCTGCTGCTGGAACAGCAGGCCGCCTTCAATGCGGCCCAGGGCGGCAAGACCTTCGAGGTCCTGTTCGAGAAGAAGGGGCGGGAAAGACGTCAGGCCATCGGTCGGTCGCCCTATCTTCAGTCGGTCCACATGGAGGATGCGGATCATCTGATCGGTCAGATCGTTCCGGTCTTCATCGCCAGCGGCGAGCAGAACAGTCTGACCGGGCAGTTGCCCGGTGATCACCACCAAACCGAGTTGCGTCCTCAAGCAGAGAGCCGCCGCGCGGCAAGCGATAGGACACCATAAAGCATGGCGCGCGAAACCGAGTTTCTGGCCCTGGATGACACCGCTGTTCGCGCCGTGACGGGACCCAACAGTCGCCACGTCGCCCTGATCGAGGATGCCTTCAAGGTTCTGGTCGAGGCCCCCGGCGGCGGTGTCTCGATCAACGGCGGGGCTCGCGACCGGGCGAATGCCAAACAGGTGATCCAGACCTTGGCCACACGCGCCGCCAAGGGGGCCACGGTGACCGAAGCGGACGTCCGCGCGGCCTTGGGTGAGGTTCGCGGCGGCGGGCGGTCGACCAGCGATCCCATGGCACTGCCCATCGGCAAGCGCGGGGCCATCGTGCCCAAGACCAATGCCCAGGCGCGGTATCTGGAAACACTGGCACGATGCGAGCTGAGTTTCGGCGTCGGCCCGGCGGGTACGGGCAAGACGTTTCTGGCCGCCGCCTACGGTGCCAATCTGCTGCGCCGGGGCCAGGTGGATCGACTGGTCATCACCCGCCCGGCGGTGGAGGCGGGCGAGAAGCTGGGCTTTCTGCCTGGCGACCTGAACGAAAAGGTCGATCCCTATCTGGCTCCGATCTGGGAGGCGCTGAACGACATTCTGGGGGCCGAGGACGTCCAGCGCCGCCGCGACAAGGGCGAGATCGAAGCCGCCCCCATCGCCTTCATGCGTGGCCGAACCCTCAGTCATGCCTTCGTCATCGTGGATGAGGCGCAGAACACCTCGCGCCTGCAGATGAAGATGGTCCTGACCCGGCTCGGGGAGGGGGCTCGCATGGTGGTCACCGGCGATCCGTCGCAGATCGACCTGCTGAACCCGCGCGACAGCGGTCTGGCCCATGCGCTGCGCATCCTGCGCGATGTGAAGGGCGTGGGCGTGCTGGAGTTCGAGGCCCAGGACGTGGTGCGCCACGCCATGGTCGAGCGGATCGTTCGGGCCTATGACGCCGACGCTGCCGGCAAACGCTTGCCCGCAGATCTCGAGGACACGGCCGAGGCATGATCGAGGTCGAGGTCGATGACGAGGCCTGGCAAGACGCTGTGGCCGATGTCGCCGGGGTAGTCGAGCGAGCGGCGTCCGTGGCTTTGGGCGACACCGAGGGCGACGTCGTCGTTCTGCTGGCCGACGACGCCCATGTTCAGCAGATCAATGCGCAATTCCGTGACAAGGACCGCCCGACCAATGTGCTGTCCTTTCCGGCACCGGACAGCGCCCGGCCGCATCTGGGTGACCTGATCCTGGCCTACGGCGTCTGCGCGGCCGAGGCGGCGGAACAGGGCAAGTCCCTGTCCGACCATCTCAGCCATATGACCGTCCACGGCGTGCTGCATCTGCTTGGGCATGACCACGAGATCGACAATGAGGCCGAGGCGATGGAGGCCGAGGAGCGCCGCCTGCTTGCCAGCCTGGGCATTGCCGACCCATACAGCGTCGATGAGCCAGACCGCGCCTGATACCGCATTGATGACGACACCGCCCGCTCGGCTGAGTGGTCGGGGTTTGCGCTGGGCGCGGATCGGCCTGGCCCTGCTGGCCGGTGCCGGTGCGGCGCTGGCGCATCCGCCGTTCGGCATTCTGCCGGGCCTGTTCGGCTATGCCCTGCTGATGATCCTGTCGGAGCGGTCGGCCACGACGCGCGGGGCCTTCTGGATGGGCTGGCTGGCGGGGTTTGCCTATTTCCTGATCAGCTGCTGGTGGGTGGCGGAGGCGTTTCTGGTCAATCCGGCACAGGCCTGGATGGCCCCTTTTGCGGCCTCGGCCCTGCCTGCCGGACTGGGCCTGTTCTGGGGCGTGGCAACGGCGTTGTATCGTCGTTTCGGCCCGAAAGGTCTTCGGCGGGTTCTGGTTTTCACCGCCCTTTTCTGTCTGCTGGAGTGGCTGCGCGGCCATGTGCTGACCGGGTTTCCATGGAACCCGGCGGGGGCCAGCTGGAAGGCGGGCTCGGCCGCGTCGCAGTTCGCTGCCATCGGCGGTGTCTATGGTCTGGGTGTCCTGACGGTAGGAGCTGCAGCCGCGTTCGGGCCGCTGTTCAGTGCCGGACCACGCAAGGGACGGATCGTGACCGCCGTCCTTGGAGGCCTGATGATCGCGGGCCTGGTCGCCGGCGGCTCGGTACGGCTGTTGCAGGCACGGCTTCAGCTGACAGATACCACCGTCCGCATTGTTCAGGCCAATGTCGCCCAGGCGTCCAAATGGACGCCCGAAGCCTACGAAGGCATCGTCCGGCGCTACATCGCACTGAGTGCCCAGCCCGCCGCGGTGACGCCCGATCTGGTCATCTGGCCAGAGGGGTCGTTGCCAGCGTCGGGCAACGACGTCTTTGCTGCCGGAGCCTGGGAGGCCGCTGCAATCCAGAGCGCGCTCCGGCCCGGCCAGACCCTGCTGATGGGTCTGGGCATTGGCGAGCCTGACCCTTCGGTTCCGGAGGGGGGGCGATATTACAACAGCCTGCTGGTCGTCCAGAACCTGGGCGATCCGTCGCCGGCCGTCTCGGCGGCCTATGACAAATACCGTCTGGTGCCCTTTGGTGAGTATCTGCCCGCCGGCCGGCTGTTGGGTGCGCTCGGTGTGCGGGCCCTGACCCATATGCCGACCGATTTCAGTGCGGGGCCGAGACCTGCGCCTATCGACATTCCCGGCGCACCGCGCGCCCAGCCCCTGATCTGCTACGAAAGCCTGTATCCCGGTTTCACGACGGCCGGTGCCAATCGCCCACAATGGATCCTGAACATCTCCAACGATGCCTGGTTCGGAGCCACATCCGGCCCGCTTCAGCACCTGAACCTGGCCAGCTATCGCGCCATCGAGACGGGTCTTCCAGTGGTGCGCTCGACGCCGACAGGCACGTCGGCCATGATCGATCCCTGGGGACGGGTGATTGAAGATCAGCGTCTGGACAGCGGCCAGAGCGGCGTCATAGACGCGGCCCTGCCTAGGGCGACCGGGCTTACCGTATACGGGCGCTTCGGCGACTTGCTCTTCTGGCTTCTGATCGTCGCTGGCCTGACGCCATGCCTGTATCGGCCCCGTCTTTTTCAGCGCGGAGGCTCTACAAAAGCTAGAGCCACATAGGAATTCCCGCGAGGAGGGAATATTTGCGTGGTTATCGGGGTTCAGGTTGAAAGTCCTGTGACGCAAGCTCCATTTGTATGGTGACATAAGCGTCGCTGGAGCGCATTCAGGCGGAACTCTAACGCAAGGACGCATTAACGATGGCGAGAGGAACTGGCGAGGACGGCCCCCACCCCGTCGACCGGCATGTCGGTCGCAGGGTTTGCGAAAAGCGTCTGGCGCTTGGCTATAATCAAAGTGACCTGGGACGCGCGCTAGGCCTGACGTTTCAGCAGATCCAGAAATACGAGAAGGGCACCAACCGCGTCTCGGCGTCCAAGCTTTGGGACATCGCGCGCTTCTTCAAGGTGGATATCGGCTATTTCTTCGAGGGTCTGACCGGGTCCTCCGCCGTCGGCATGGCCGAAGAGGGCGCTGCCTTCGAGCATGACCATCCCGCCACCCGCTACACGATCGAAATCGGCCGATTGGCCCCGCAGCTGACCACGCGCCAGCAGAAGCTGGCTCTCGACCTGATCCGGGACATGGCCGATCGGCCGGAGCCAGCCGAAGACTGACGCCAGCAGCAGGCGCTGATATCTATTCTGACGATCCAGACGACCGGCGCTGACCAAAGGTCGGCGCCCTTTCTTTCTGCTCCGCCCAGTAAGATGCACCGTCGCGCGGCTTGAACATCGTCTTGGGCACGCCGTCACGCGAAACGACGGCAAAGGTGTTGGTCGAGGCCTGGTACAGCAACACGTCGCCATTGGGCCGCTCGACACGCTCGGTTCCTGCAGGCGGATTGCCCGTGAACTGCTCGACCTTGGTCAGATAGGCCTGCGGAGTCGCGGCATCGAAATCGGCACCATTACGCTCGAACAGGCGTGCGGTCTTGGCATCTACAGTCTCGCGCCGGTTGGCGGTCAGCGCAGGTTTTGGAGCGGCCGCTGCGCTGTCGGCGCTGCCACTTTCGAGCGCTGCACTGGTCAGAACCGCCTGAGGCGCTTCTGCAGAACGATCCCGCGTCTCCACGGCGGAGTCGCCATTGCCGCACCCAGTCAGGACCAGCATGGCCGACATGGCCAGAACGCCCACAATCGTCTTGTCGCTAATACCCATTGAACCCTCCCGGTTGAAACCCACCGAGGGTAGGGTAATCACAGGTTCTGTGTTCTTGCAATGTTCTTGTTTGCCGAACCGTCACTCGACGACCTGCCCTGGCCTCGCTAGACGGTGAACATGACCCAGCCATCTCTCACCGGCCGAAAGATTTTGCTGATCGTCGGCGGCGGTATCGCCGCCTACAAGGCGCTGGAACTGGTGCGGCTGCTTAAGAAGGCCGAGGCCGAGGTGATGAGCGTCCTGACGTCCGCCGGGGGCGAGTTCGTGACGCCGATGTCCCTGGCCGCCCTGACTGGCCATCCGGTGCGCCAGGCCCTGTTCATGCCCGAGGACGAGACGGCCATGGGCCATATCGAACTGTCGCGCTGGGCCGATCTGGTGGTGGTAGCTCCGGCGACGGCGGGGCTGATTGCCAAGGCGGCGAACGGGATGGCCGACGACCTGGCATCCACGACCCTGCTGGCGACGGACAAGAAGGTTCTGCTGGCCCCCGCCATGAATGTGCGGATGTGGCAACATCCGGCGGTCCAGGCCAATGTCGCGCGGCTGAAGGGTTTCGATGGCTTTCACGGCGTGGCGATGGTCGGGCCGGATGAGGGCGAGATGGCCTGCGGTGAGTTCGGACCTGGGCGGATGGCCGAGCCCGCAGCCATTCTGTTGGCCATTGAGGGTCTGCTGGCCGGGCCGGACGGCCGGCCCCTGGCAGGTCGCACGGCAGTGGTGACGGCCGGCCCGACGTTCGAACCGATCGATCCCGTGCGCGGCCTGACCAACCGCTCCAGCGGCAAACAGGGCTATGCGATCGCCGAGGCCCTGGCCCAGCTGGGCGCGACGGTGACGCTGGTGTCCGGACCCGTGGCGCTGGCTGCGCCGGTGGGCACAACGCGCGTCTGGGTGGAGACGGCCCAGGACATGAAGGCGGCCGTGGAGGCTGTCCTGCCCGCCGACATCGCAGTCATGAGCGCCGCCGTGGCCGACTGGCGCGTGGACGGCGTGGCCTCGGGCAAGATCAAGAAGGCCCCGGGCGGACCGCCCTCGCTGGCCCTGATCGAGAACCCGGACATTCTGGCGGGCGTCTCGGCCCCTGGTCCCAAAAGGCCGAAGCTTGTCGTCGGTTTCGCAGCGGAAACGACGGATCTGGACACCAATGCCCGGGCCAAGCTTTCGCGCAAGGGCTGCGACTGGATCGTCGGCAACGATGTATCCGACGATGTGTTCGGCGCCGACGGCAATGCCGTGACGCTGTTCACGCGCGATGCAGAGCCTGACGAATGGCCGCGCCAGAGCAAGGCCGAAGTGGCGCGTAAACTGGCCGCCCGCATCGCCGATCACTTCAAGGCCTGAGAGATACTGCCCATGACCACCCTGCGTATCCAGCGCCTGCCGCATGCCGAGGGCCTGGCCTTGCCCGCCTATGAGACGACGGGATCGGCGGGTATGGACCTGCGGGCGGCCGTGGCGGACGATGCGCCGCTGACGCTCGAGCCGGGTGCCCGGGCGCTGGTGCCGACCGGGCTCAAGATCGCGCTGGAGCAGGGCTATGAGGCCCAGGTGCGGCCCCGGTCGGGCCTG
This sequence comes from Brevundimonas sp. DW-iso22, assembly GCF_058725425.1. Classification (NCBI taxonomy): domain Bacteria; kingdom Pseudomonadati; phylum Pseudomonadota; class Alphaproteobacteria; order Caulobacterales; family Caulobacteraceae; genus Brevundimonas; species Brevundimonas sp. DW-iso22. The sequence goes on from NZ_JBZXEB010000003.1 coordinate 398,060, forward strand.
GCGCTGAAGCACGGCCTGACCTGCCTGAATTCGCCCGGCACGATCGACAGTGATTATCGCGGCGAGGTCGGCGTCATCCTGATCAACCACGGCGAGGAGCCGTTCGTGATCCGCCGCGGCGAACGCATCGCCCAGATGGTCGTGGCCAGACACGAGCAGGCCGAGGTGGTTCAGGTCGAGACGCTGGACGAGACAGTTCGCGGCAGCGGCGGGTTCGGCTCGACGGGGCGCTGAGAGCTTTCAGACTGTCGGAGTGGACGGCAGGGTGCTGTCCCGCCGGAGCACACGCTCGCGCCAGGCGATGTAGAGACCGCTACCGGCAATCAGGGCGGCCCCGCCCATGGTCGTCAAGGTGGGCACGTCGCTCAGCAACAGCCAGCCCAGCACCAGGGCCCCGACCATCTGCAGATAGTCCAGCGGGGCGAGGGCCGAGACCGGCGCGTGTCGCAGGGAGGTGGTCATCAAGAGCTGAGCCAGCCCGCCTGCCAGTCCGCCTGCGGCCAGTATGGCCAGAACCGTCCAGCCATGACTGTGGCCGTCGATCAGGGCGAGGGTTCCGCCCACGACCGAACAGGCGATGAAGAACCAGAAGACGATGGCCGTCGCAGATTCCGTCTTGCCCAACTGGCGCAGGGTGACGGTGACGGAGGCGGCGACGAAGGCTCCGCCGAGCGCAAACAGCAATCCAGCCAAGGGCGGTGCACCTTCGGCACCGGGTCGAACCATGACCAGTACACCCAGAAAGCCCACGGCGATCGCGGCCCAGCGATGACGCCGCACCTTTTCCTTCAGGAAGGCGATGGACAGCAGGGTGGCTAAGATGGGCGAGGTAAAGCCGATGGTCGTGGCGTCGGCGAGCGGCAGAAGTCGCAGACCCTGGAAGATCAGCAGTATGCCCGTCACCCCCAACAGACAGCGCCAGACATGAACGAGTGGCCTGCGGGTCGAGATCGAGGCCAGACCCCCTTTGGCGCTTGCGATCCAGATCAGCACGACCGGCAGGCCGAAGAGCGAGCGATAGAAGACCATCTCGCCAGCCGACACGGGCTCCAGCGTCGCGGCCCATTTCATCAGGGCGTACATCAGCGAGAAACACAGGGCTGCGGCGACCCGCAGCGCCATGCCATAACTGGTGCCGTGCCGGATCATCGGCCCGGTCAGGCCTGGCGAAAGCCCAGAACGTCCTGCATGTCATAGAGGCCGGGCGGGCGGCTGCGGACCCAGGCGGCGGCGGCCACAGCACCCTTGGCGAACAGGGAGCGGTCGATGGCCGAATGGCTGAGGGTCAGGGTTTCGTCGTCCGAGGCGAACAGGACGGTGTGCTCGCCGATCACGCCACCGGCGCGCAGGGAGGCGAAGCCGATGTGGCCCTCTTGTCGGGGCTCGCCGACGCCGTCGTAGGGGGCGCTGCGCACCTCGGCCAGATCGACATCACGACCGGAGGCCGCTGCTTCGCCCAGCATCAGGGCCGTGCCGGATGGAGCATCGACCTTCTTGCGGTGGTGGGTTTCCAGAATCTCGATGTCCCAGTCGCGGGCGTCCAGACGCTGGGCCGCGTGCTCGACCAGGCCGATAAGGATGTTCACGCCCAAGGAGAAGTTGCCGCTGCGGACGATGGCGATCTTTTCGGCGGCCTTGAGGATTTCGGCGTCCTGTTCAGGCGTCAGGCCGGTGGAGCCAATGACCAGGGCGGGACCACCCTTGGCCGCGCAGGCCTGCGCCAATTCGACGGAGGCGTCGGCCGTCGAGAAATCGATGACCACGTCGCACAGGGACAGGTCCGGCGTCTCGCCCCGATCAAAGCGGGCGGCGACGACGACATCCTCACGCGCGTCTAGCACGGAGGAAACGGCGCGGCCCATACGGCCCCGGGCCCCGGAAATACCGGCGTGGAAGATGGCGCTCAAACGATAGACCCCCGCTTGCGACCCGGATGGCGATCCGGGACCGGATGATTATGCACCTGAGGCGTGGCGGCTCCAGCCTGCAAACGCCCTACTGCGCCGTTTCCTTGCCGGTGTCGCCCAGGATGTCGGCCCAGAAGCGCTTGGCTTTGCCTGTGAAGGACGAGTTGCGCGGCGTCTGGGTCTCGCCCAGGGAGGCGGCCAGCTCTTCCAGCAGTTCCTTCTGACGCGCGGTCAGGTCGGTCGGGGTCTCGACGAACAACTCCACCACCAGATCGCCGCGCTGACGCCCGTTCAGATGGGGCATGCCCTTGCCCTTGATCCGAACCGTCTTGCCGGTCTGGGAGCCGGCGGGCACGTCCACATTGGCGCGGCAGCGGCCGTCGCAGGCTTCGGACACCAGGCACGGGGCCTCGATCTCGCCGCCCAGGGCCGCCGTGGTCATGGAAACGGGAACGGTGACCAGCAGGTCCAGATTGTCCCGCTCGAACAGTTCGTGCGGCGTCACCGACAGGAAGACATACAGGTCGCCGCGGGGGCCGCCGCGCATGCCGGCATCGCCCTCACCCGACAGGCGGATGCGCGAGCCGTCGTCGACGCCGGCGGGCACCTTCAGGTTCAGCGTGCGGTTCTTCCGGACCTGACCGTGGCCGTGGCAGGTGGTGCAGGGATCGGCGATCTGGCCTGAGCCGCCGCAGGTCGGGCAGGTGCGCTCCACCTGGAAGAAGCCGTTGGCCTGACGCACGCGGCCCGCGCCGCCGCAGGTACCGCAGGTCGAGGGCTGGGTGCCGACCTTGGCCCCCGAGCCATCGCAGGTGTCGCAGGTGGCGGTCGTGGGCACCCGGATCTCGACGTCGGCCCCCTTGTAGGCTTGTTCCAGAGTGATCTCGAGATCGTAGCGCAGGTCCGAGCCCCGGCGCGGGCCGTGCTGACGCGCACCACCGCCGGTCCGGCCGCCGAAGACGTCGCCGAAGGCGTCGCCGAAGACCTGGGAAAAGATGTCGTTGACGTCGTGGAAGCCCTGCTGCTGGCCGCCGCCGCCATTGACGCCTGCGTGTCCGAACCGGTCATAGGCGGCCCGCTTCTGGCTGTCGGACAGGACGGTATAGGCCTCGGAGATTTCCTTGAACCGCGCCATGGATTCCTCGGAGCCGCCGTTGCGGTCCGGATGGTGCGTCATGGCCAGTTTGCGATAGGCCGACTTCAGGCCGGCGGCGTCTATGGTCCGCTCGACCTCCAGGATTTCGTAATAGTCACGCGTCGCCATGCGGCGTTCGTCCTCTTACCCCTGCCCGTCAGGCCGTCTCCATTCGGAGACTGTTGTTGCCGGATTGGGCTGACCGGACAGACATGGGCGTCCGGCCCGATGATGCAAGTTGATCCTCCCCCGGAGCGAAGCGAGAGGGGGAGGGGGACCGCCCGAAGGGTGGTGGAGGGGGCCAGGCCCAGATACCGGAGTTTCCGGCTGGCCCCCTCCACCGCTACGCGGTCCCCCTCCCCCGATGGGGGAGGAATGATTCAGGCGCTCTTCTTGTCGTCGTCCGAGGCACCCTCTGGGGCGACTTCCTCGAACTCGGCATCGACCACGCCGTCATCGGCTGGGGCCGCGCCGTCGTCGCCTTCACCGCCGGCCTGAGACGCATACATGGCCTCGCCCAGCTTCATCGAGGCCTGGGCCAGAGTATTGGTCGCGGTCCGGATGGTCTCGGGGTCCGAGCCGTCGCGCGCAGCCTTGAGGTCGGTCAGGGCGGTTTCGATGGCGGTCTTGTCGTCGCCCTCGATCTTGTCGCCGTGCTCGGCCATGGCCTTTTCGGTGGAATGGATCAGGCTGTCGGCCGAATTCTGGGCCTCGACCAGTTCCTTGCGGGTCTTGTCGGCCTCGGCGTTTGCCTCGGCTTCCTTGACCATCTTGTCGATGTCGGCATCAGACAGGCCGCCATTGGCCTGGATGCGGATCGACTGTTCCTTGTTGGTCGCTTTGTCCTTGGCGGTGACGTGGACGATGCCGTTGGCGTCGATGTCGAAGGCGACCTCGATCTGGGGCATGCCGCGCGGTGCGGGCGGAATGCCCATCAGGTCAAACTGACCCAGCACCTTGTTGTCCGAGGCCATGGGACGCTCGCCCTGGAACACCCGGATCGTCACGGCCGACTGATTGTCGTCGGCGGTCGAGAAGACCTGGCTCTTCTTGGTCGGGATCGTCGTGTTGCGCTCGATCAGAGGCGTGAAGACGCCGCCCAGGGTCTCAATGCCCAGGGTCAGGGGGGTCACGTCCAGCAGCAGCACGTCCTTGACGTCGCCTTGCAGGACGCCGGCCTGAACGGCGGCGCCCAAGGCCACGACCTCGTCAGGGTTCACACCCTTGTGTGGCTCCTTGCCGAAGAAGGCCTTCACGGCTTCCACGACCTTGGGCATGCGGGTCATGCCGCCGACCAGGACGACTTCGTCGATGTCGGACGCTTTCAGGCCCGCATCGGCCAGGGCCTTCTTGCAGGGCTCGATCGTGCGCTGGATCAGGTCGTCGACCAAGGCTTCCAGCTTGGCACGGCTTAGCTTGATGTTCAGGTGCAGCGGGCCCGAGGCGTTCATCGTGATGAACGGCAGGTTGACCTCGTACTGGGCTGTGGAGCTCAGCTCCTTCTTGGCCTTCTCGGCCTCTTCCTTGAGGCGTTGCAGGGCCAGCTTGTCGGAGCGCAGGTCGACGCCCTGCTCCTTCTTGAACTCGTCGGCCAGGTAGTCGACCAGACGCAGGTCGAAATCTTCGCCGCCCAGGAAGGTGTCGCCGTTGGTCGACTTCACCTCGAAGACGCCGTCGCCGATCTCCAGGATCGAGACGTCGAAGGTACCGCCGCCGAGGTCATAAACGGCGATCTTCTGGCCGTCGCTCTTGTCCAGGCCATAGGCCAGCGCAGCTGCGGTCGGCTCGTTGATGATACGCAGGACTTCCAGGCCGGCGATCTTGCCGGCGTCCTTGGTCGCCTGACGCTGGGCGTCGTTGAAATAGGCCGGGACGGTGATGACGGCCTGGGTGACGGTCTCGCCAAGATAGGCCTCCGCGGCCTCTTTCATCTTGCCGAGGGTGAAGGCGCTGATCTGCTGGGGCGAATAGTCCTTGCCGTTGGCGCGGACCCAGGCATCGCCGGTCGGACCCTTGACGATCTCATAGGGGACCATCTTCTTGTCCTTGGCGACCACGGGGTCGTCGAACGAGCGGCCGATCAGGCGCTTGATGGCGAAGAAGGTGTTGGTCGGGTTGGTCACGGCCTGACGGCGCGCAGGCTGACCCACCAAGGTCTCGCCGCCGTCCTGGATGGCGATGACAGAGGGCGTGGTGCGGTTGCCCTCGGCGTTTTCGATGACCTTGGGGTTCTTGCCGTCCATGACGGCCACACACGAGTTGGTGGTGCCCAGGTCGATGCCGATAATTTTGGCCATGTCTTAGTCTTTCACTCCATGCAGCGGGCGATGCAGCGACCTTTTAAAGTTAAGCGCCGCGTGTGACCGCCCCCGTTTCAAGGGTCTTGGTCTGTTACAGGGTCCCGGATGGATAGCCCCACGAAGTTCGGGGTTTTCCAGCGGTTGTCGCCGATATGGGAAACACCCCCCCACCCGCAAGCCCTAATGCACGAATCAGCAGGCGATGTGTCTGTCCGTGATGCTAGTTTCTGGCGGTGGGCCCGATGCAGGAAATTCAGACGGGTATCGAGGGTTTCCGGCTGTGGCCGGGCGCGCTGTCGGTACAGGCGCAGGCCGAGCTTCTGGCACAGGTCCTCTCGGCAGAGGCGGAGGCCCCGTTCTACGGGCCGGTGACGCCCGGTGGTCGGCCCTTTTCGGTCCGGATGACCAACCTCGGGGCGTTGGGCTGGGTCTCCGATCGGGAGGGCTATCGCTATCAGGCGACCCACCCTGTGACGGGAAAGGCCTGGCCACCGATCCCGCAGACGCTTCTGGATCTCTGGAGCCATCTGACCGGCTGGCCCGAGCCTCCACAGGCGTGTCTGGTCAACCTGTACCGGGACGAGGCCCGCATGGGCCTGCACCAGGACAAGGACGAGGCGGATTTGACGGCCCCGGTGCTGTCGGTGTCGCTGGGCGATACGGCGGTGTTTCGGATCGGTGGGGCCGAGGGCGGGCCGACACGGTCGATCAGGCTGGCGTCCGGCGACGTCTGTGCCCTGACGGGTCCGGCACGCCTAGCAAGGCACGCCATCGACCGGCTGATCGCGGGGTCATCGACGCTGGTGCCGGGGGGAGGGCGCATCAACCTGACCCTGCGCCGCGCGCGCTGATGTCACGCCCTTCGTGAATGGACGACTGGTCAGGCTTGGGTCAGTGTCCCGTCTTCGTCATCGACCAACCTGCCGGAGATCGCCCATGCCCACCCTGGTTCGGCCTGAAGGGCCTGAAGCTGATGATCTCATTTTCAGCCGCCGGACGCTGGGCGTCGGTGCGGTGGGCGGACTGTTCTTCGCCGGCTATGCGCCCGCGGCCCTGGCCGCCCAGGCGGCACCCGTGGCGACCGATGCGACAGGTCTGGTCAGCGCCGACGTGACCTATGCCGCGCCCGACGGCTTTCAGCTGCCGGCCTATGTCGCGCGGCCCGAAGGCGACGGCCCCTATCCGGTGGTCATCGTGGTGTCGGAAATCTTCGGCGTGCACGAATACATCCGCGACGTCTGCCGTCGCCTGGCCAAGGCGGGTTATGCGGCGATCGCGCCTGCCTTCTTCGTTCGTGTCGAGGACCCGGCCCCCCTGTCCGACATGACCCGCATCCAGCAGATCGTGGCAGCGGCAGGCTATGAGCAGGTCATGGGCGACCTGTCCGCCACCTTGGAATGGGCCAGCCTGCAGGCCTGGGCCAATACGGACAAGGTCGGCATCACCGGCTTCTGCTGGGGCGGCAAGGTCGTCTGGCAGGCAGCGGCGCGGTTCGCGGCGATCGACGCCGGCGTGGCCTGGTACGGCCGTCTGGCTCCCGCCGCCAATGCCACGCCGGAACAGGTGGCGTCCGGCCAGCCTTGGCCCGTCGATCTGGCAGCAGATCTCAAGGCCCCGGTGCTGGGTCTGTATGGCGAGCAGGATCGGGGCATTCCCTTGGCCAGCGTGGAAGCCATGCGGGCGGCGCTGCAACGGGCCGGGCAAACCGAGAGCCGGATCGACGTCTATGACGACGCGCCGCACGGCTTTCATGCCGACTATCGCGACAGCTATCGGGCGGCGGATGCCGCCGACGGCTGGGCCAAGCTGCTGGCGCTGTTCGGGGCGAAGCTGAAGGGCTAGGCCTTGCCGTCGAAATTCCCGCCATCGGCTGTGCCTTCGGCGGCATAGGCGGCATTGCCCGCCGCTGCGCCAGAGCCCTTTGCGGCGACCACGACCATGGCCGGACGGACGGTGCGGCCGAACAGGGCGTAGCCGGCCTGAAGCGTCTGCAGCACCTTGCCGCCCGGAACCGTATCGGACGGCTGTTCCATCATGGCCTGGTGCAGGTGCGGGTCGAAGGCCTCGCCCGCCGCCGGGGCAACGCGCTTGAGATTATTGGCCTCGAAGGCCGTCAGCAGGGACTTCTGGGTCAGTTCCAGCCCGGTGACCAGACCGGCCTCTCCGGCATCGGCATCCTTGGGCGCGGCCATAAGGGCGCGTTCCAGATTGTCGGCGACGCCCAGCAGCTCGCGGGCGAACTTCTGGATGGCATAGGCGCGGGCGTCATTGTTCTGGGTTTCGGCGCGGCGCTTGGTGTTCTCGGCATCGGCGACGGCGCGCAGGGCGCGGTCTTTCCACTCATCGCGTTCGGCGATCAGGGCGTCGATGTTGGCCAGGGCCTGATCGTCCTCGGACGCGGCGGCCCGGTGGGTCTCAGGAATGTCCACGGCTTCGAACTCGGGATCGTTGTCCCAGCCGCTTTCGGGGTCTTGGTGTGGAGAGTCGTTCAACTGTCTTGTCCGTCCAGCATTCGGCCCAGCACCCGGGCGGTGTAGTCCACCAACGGGATGATGCGCGCATAGTTCAAACGTGCGGGTCCGATGACGCCGATGGCGCCCAGCACCCGCTGGCGGCCCGACATATAGGGCGCCGCGATCACGGCGGAACCCGAAAGTGAAAAGAGTCTGGTTTCAGCGCCGATGAAGATGCGCACGCCCTGGGCCGTCGACACACCGTCCAGCAGGCCGATCAGCTGTTCCTTCTGCTCCAGATCGTCGAACAGGACGCGGACCCGCTCTAGATCCTCGACCGTCTCGTGATCGTGCAACAGATTGGCGCGGCCGCGCACGATCAGGGCCCGCTCGCGCTCGGCCCCGCCGGACCAGGCGGCCAGACCGTCCTCGACCAGGCGGGCGGCGGCGGCGTCCAGTTCGCGCCGGGCCGCATCCAGCTCGACCCGCATTTCGCTGCGCGCCTCGTGCAGGGGACGGCCCTTGAGCCGGGCATTGAGGAAGTTAGACGCCTCCTGAAGGGTCGAAGGTGTAACCCCGGCCTTCAGCGGCATGAGCCGGTTCTCGACCGTGCCGTCGTCGCCGACCAGCACCGCCAAGGCCTGATCATGACCCAGGGCCACAAACTCCACGTGTTTGACGCCCGCATCGCGCACCGGGCTGGCCACGATGCCTGCGCCGCCGGCCAGACCCGACAACAGGGAAGAGGCTTCGTTCAACGCCTCTTCGAAGCCGCGCCCGCGACCGGCCAGGCGGCCGTCGATCTCGCGTCGCTCTTCGGCCCCGATATCGCCGATCTCCAGCAGGCCATCGACGAACAGCCGCAGGCCTGCATGGGTCGGTATCCGTCCCGCCGAGGTGTGGGGTGACGCCAGCAGGCCCGCCAGGGTCAGGTCCTGCATGGTATTGCGGATGGAGGCCGGCGACAGGGCGATGCCGGTCATGGACAGGGTCCGCGACCCGACCGGCTCTCCGGTTTCCAGATAGCCCTCGACGATGCGGCGGAAAATGTCGCGGGCCCGGCCGTCGAGCACCGACAGGGAGGCGGAGGGGGAGCCGATGAAGGTCATGCTTGAAGCGCCTGTCTGGATTGCCAGTCCGTCTTCTCAAGTCGCATGACCAGACAGTCATCCTCATCGAACATCCGGCGACCGACCTCGACGAAGCCGAGACGCCGGTAGAACCGCTGGGCCGCGGTATTGCTGTTCAAAGGGTCGATGATGACGGCGGTCACCCCCGCCTCGGCGAAGCAGCGGTCGATCATCCGGGTCATCATCTGGGTGCCCACGCCGCGCCCCAGCCATTCGGGCGGTCCGATCCAGATGTCGACGGCGCGCAGTCCCGGCTCTATGTCACCCCAGTAGTGGCTGGGTTCGGTGTGCGGATCGCAGACGGCCATCGCCCCGACGGGCCGGCCGTCGACCTCGGCGATCAAATAGGTCAGTTCGTAGGCCGAGTTGGTGACCTCCTCGGCCCAGTCGCTGCCGAACGCGACATCGGCATCCGGATCGTCGTTGGAGCAGGCGATGACGTGCGGCTCGCGGTCCCAGGCGGCCAGGGTCGGCGCATCGGCGAGCGTCGCCGGTCGCAGGGTGATGCCGGGGCTGGCGGGGGGGGACACGGTCATGGTTTCAGGATAAGCAGCGCGGCTGTTACCTCCAAGGACCATCTCATGACCGTCTCGCCCCGCCCCTCCGGCCGCACCCCCGAACAGCTTCGTGCCGTGACGCTTGAGACCGGCGTCAATCGCTATGCGGAGGGCTCGTGCCTGGTCACCTTTGGCCACACCAAGGTGCTGGTCACCGCCTCGGTCGAGGACAAGGTGCCGGGCTGGATGCGCAACTCGGGTCAGGGCTGGGTGACGGCGGAATACGGCATGCTGCCCCGGGCCACCCATACGCGGGGCCGTCGCGAGGCGGCGGCGGGGAAGCAGTCGGGCCGGACACAGGAAATCCAGCGTCTGATCGGGCGCTCGCTGCGGGCCGTCGTCGATCTAAAGGCCCTGGGCGAGCGGCAGGTCGTGCTGGACTGCGACGTGGTCCAAGCCGACGGCGGCACGCGCACCGCCGCCATCACCGGGGCGTGGGTCGCCATGGCATCAGCCTTCGATTACCTGCGCGCTGAGGGCGTCCTGAAGACCGATCCGATCCTGGACCAGGTCGCGGCTATCAGCTGCGGTGTGTGCAGCGACCAGCCGGTGCTGGACCTCGATTACGAAGAGGACTCCAATGCCGAGGCCGACAGCAATTTCGTCCTGACCGGCTCGGGCACCATCGTCGAGATCCAGGCCACGGGCGAGAAGCGCGGCTTCAGCCGGGGCGAATTCGACCGGCTGTTCCAGCTGGCCGAGGGCGGCTGTGCCGAGCTGTTCGCCCTGCAAAGGCAGGCCCTGGGGCGCGTTTGATCGCGTGAGGCGATGCCGGAGGCGGGTTTATTCGCGCCTTGAACCATGCCTAAGGTGACGGGTCCCGCGTTCGCATGGAGTCCCGTGATGCGCCTGCCCCTCCTCGCCGCCATTTCCCTGTCTCTGATGCTGGCCGCCTGCGGACAGAACACCTCGACGCCCGATATCGACGAGGCCAAGGGGGGCGATGAGGTGATTGCGGCCCCGTCGGCGGAAATGCCCATGGACGCCCCGCCCCAGGAAGAGGTCGGCCCGGGCGTTGAGCTTGCTCCGGGGGATCAGGCCGCCGCGGGTGAACCAGGTTCCTGCCTGGCCGAGGTCGGGGCCCAGGCCTCGGCCCGGCTGGTCGAGCGCTGCATCATGGTCAGCCCCGCGACCCGTCCGCCCTGCAATGCCGCCAATCCTTGCACGATGATCCAGGGCGAGATCGACCGGGCCTGCGGCCAATACGGGCCGGACGAGACCAAGCCGGCGGAATGCGCGGCCTGAGGCCTCCGGCACAGGTTTAACGGTTCCTAGACCCTGAGGTTGTAGCGTTTTGGCATGACCTCGATTCCGACCCTCGGTCAGGAGGCTCCGGCCGACCTGCGCGCCCTGACCACCCTGCGGTTCTTTGCGGCCCTGTGGGTCGTGCTGTTCGCCGCCTGGCCGCATCTGGACGTGGCTTTCACGCCCAATGTCGTGGCCAAGGGCTATCTGGGGGTCGAGACCTTCTTCATCCTGTCCGGCTTCATCCTCAGCCATGTCTATCTGGAGGGGGCGGGCACCAGGAACTTCTCCTATGGCGGCTTCCTGTGGGCGCGGCTGGCGCGGGTCTATCCGCTGCATCTGGCGACCCTGTTCGGTATGATCGCCCTGGGTCTGGGGGCGACCGTGGCCGGGATCGCGGTCAGCGACAGCCTGCTGGACTGGCGCTCGCTGTTCGCCCACCTGACCCTGACCCAGGCCTGGGGGCTGGCCCCTTCGGCGGCCTTCAACCATCCGTCCTGGTCGATCTCGGCGGAGTGGTTCGCCTATCTGAGCTTTCCCGCCTTCGCCTTCGTCGCCTGGCGACTGCGCGAGCGGCCGGTGCTGGCGACCGCGCTGGCGGCGGGCCTGGCCCTGGCGATCTATGCGACCTTCCAGCCGCTGGCCGGGTTTTCCCTGACTGAGGCCACCTTCCTGTGGGGCGCGCTGCGTATCGTGCCGTGCTTCATGCTGGGGTGCGCGCTGTATCTGGTGCATCGGCGCTGGACCTTGCCGTATGCGGGCTGGATCGCGGCAGTCTGCGCGGCGGGGATGGTGATCGCCGCCTCGCTGAACCTCTGGGACCCGATCATCGTCCTGTTCGCGGGTGGAGTGATCCTGGCGCTGGGGTCGGTCCAGAACGCCAGGGGTGGGCTGATGGCCTCGGCGGCCGGAGTCTATCTGGGCGAGATCAGCTATTCGATCTACATGGTCAATGCGCCGGTCCTGCTGGTGGGGGTCAACCTTGCGGCCAGGGCGACCGGGGCCGAGGATCGTCTTCACGTAATCGTGTGGTTAGGCGTCGTGGCGCTCATTCCTGTGGTGGCGGCGGGGACCTATCACCTGATCGAACGCCCGGCCCGCAAGGCTTTGCGCGGCATGGCGGATCGGCGTTCGGCGCGGTCGGCTGCGGCGAAGGCTCACAAGGAAAATGCCGAAAGGGGACTTCACCCCTCGGAAACGATCGGTTAGGTCTGGTTACAGTCAGTAACAATCCGGACTGCACCGTATGTTGAAACGCCTCTCGGCCGCCTTGGTTGCACTGACCCTCGGTTTTTCCGCCCTGGTCGCCGCACCCTCCGTTCAGGCCGATGCGCCATACTGGCAATGCGTGACCTTCGCCCGCATGTTCTCGGGCATCAACATCTACGGCGACGCCCTGACCTGGTGGGGCCAGGCTAAAGACAAATACACCACCGGTGAGCGCCCCCAGACCGGTTCAGTCCTGGCCTTCCGCCCCAGCGGCCGCATGAGCCGGGGCCACGTCGCCGTCGTTTCCGAAATCGTCACCGACCGCGTGATCCGCGTCACCCACGCCAACTGGGGTGGCAGCCGCGGCAAGGTCGAGGAGAACGTCACGGTCGTGGACGTCTCGGCCAACGGTGACTGGACCGCCGTCAAGGTCTGGTACAATCCGATCAACGACCTGGGCTCCTCGGTCTATCCGACCTACGGTTTCATCTACAAGGATGCGCCCGCCCCCTCGCGCGACGGCGTGATGATGGCCTCGGTCAACATCGGCAGCGGCCAGAATTGATCGGTTGAGGCCGCCGGGCTAGCTGTAGCCCATGATCCACATCTACTGCTCCAACGGACGGCGATGCGAACCGGTGGAGGTGGCCAGCGAGGAGTGGACGCTGCCCCCGAACGCGGTCTGGATCGATCTGATCGACCCGACGCCGGAAGAAGACCGCATCGTGGAGCGGTTCCTGGCCCTGTCCGTGCCGACCAAGGCCGAGATGGCCGAGTTGGAGGCCTCCAGCCGCCTGTATCGCGAAAACGGGGCCACCTATGTCACCGCCGACATCATCCATCGGGGTGATGAGGACATTCCTGCCGCAGATCCAGTGACCTTCGCCCTGACCGGCGGACCGCTGGTCACAGTGCGCTATTTCGATTTCAAGCCCTTCGCCATGATTGTGGAAAAGCTGCAGCGCGAACCCTCGTCCTGCGACACGGGCGTCGACGTCTTCCTGCATCTGATGGAGGCGATCGTCGACCGGGCCTCGGATGTCCTGTCGACGAACGGCGCGCGGGTCGAGGCGGTGGCCAACCACATCTTCACCGGCGGGCGTACGGTCGGTTTCGACCGGCTGATCGGCAAGCTGGGCCGGGCTCAGATCGCCAATGCGCGGATCGAACAGAGCCTGTCCGGCCTGGCCCGCATCTTCGCCTTCGCCGCCCTGGATCCCGGGATCGAGAAACATCCGGATTCGCGCGAGCATCTGCGCTCGCTCACGCGCGATGCCCAGAGCCTGATCGCGCACAATCAGTCGGTGGCCGCCTCGATCAATTTCCAGCTGTCGGCGGCGCTGGGGCTGATCAACATCGAACAGTCGTCGATCATCAAGATCTTCTCTGTGGCGGCGGTGGCCTTCATGCCGCCGACCCTGATCGCCTCGATCTATGGCATGAACTTCCAGCACATGCCCGAATTGGTCCAAGGCTGGGGCTATCCGGCGGCGCTGGCCGCCATGGTGGTGGCCGCTCTTCTCCCGCTGGCCTGGTTCAGGCACAAGGGTTGGCTCTAGGAGATATCAGCCATGCGTCTGCTTGCCCTCGCCACCCTGTCCAGCCTGGCCCTCGTATCCTGTTCACCGTCGGGTGACACCGAGATCGAGGCCTCCGAAGTCGCGGCACCGCCCCCGACGCTGGCCGGCGTCGATCTGAGCCAGCCGGTCCGCGCCCTCGGCACAGAGCCCTTCTGGAGCCTGGAGCTGACCGGCACCGACATGGTCTACACCAGCCCGGAGCCGGGCGAACTGCGCGCCCCGCAGCCGGCCGCGGTGGTGCAGGGCACGGTGGCGATGTTCGAGGCCGCGACCGCCGACGGCCAGCCGATGAACGTGACCCTGACGGCCACCGAATGCTCCGACGGCATGAGCGACCGAACCTATCCCCTGACCGCTCTGGTCGAGATGGGCGAGCGGACCCTGACAGGCTGCGCGGCCTCGACGGCAGCGATCATGAGCGCAGGCGAAAGCGGTCCGGTCGTAACCCCGGCTCAGCCCGCCGGCTGATCGCGCAGGGTTCGGAGCGCCCCCAAGCGGGCGAAGGCCAGCGTCAGGGCCTTGCGCCGTGCCGGGGCCAGCGGCGTCACCGGAGCCTCGCGCACCACCGCCCCGCCAAAGCCATCGGCCACGATCAGGCCGGGCATGTCCGATAATATATCCTGCGGAAACTCCGGTGCGACGGCAAAGAAGAAGGCATCGCAGAAGGGGGCGTACTCCCCCCATTTCCGGTCGACGCGATAGTCCTCGATCCCCGACTTGACCTCGCAGATGACGATGTCGCCGCGCCGCCCGATCGCCATGACATCGGCGCGCCGCCCATTGGGCAGGCAGACTTCAAGAAGCGGCGCATAGCCCAGGTCGATCATCAGCCGCGCCGCCCCGCGCGTGACGGCCAGGGTCGTCTGCGGGCGGCTGAAGACCAGGTCGATGGACAAAAGCTCGGGCACTCGCCCTTATGTTCCGCCTTCGTTCCAGACTCAAGGCCTGCAGCTACAGGATGAACCGGCTCAGGTCGGCGTCGCGGGCGAGGTCCCCCACCTTGTTGCGCACCTGATCGCCGTCGAAACTGACGGTCTGACCGGCGAGATCCGAGGCCTTGAAGCTGGTTTCCTCCAGCACCTTTTCCATTACGGTCTGCAGGCGTCGCGCTCCGATGTTTTCGATGGTGGTATTGGCCGCCACGGCGGCGTCGGCCATGGCCTCGACCGCGTCGGGGGTGAAGGTCAGGGTGACGTCCTCCGTCGCCAGCAGGGCCTGGTTCTGACGGATCAGATTGGCCTCGGGCTCGGTCAGGATGCGCACGAAGTCGTCCCGCGTCAGGGCCTTCAGCTCGACCCGGATGGGCAGTCGCCCCTGAAGCTCGGGCAACAGATCGCTGGGCTTGGCCACATGGAAGGCCCCCGAGGCGATGAACAGCACATGATCCGACTTCACCGGTCCATATTTGGTCGAGACCGTGGTGCCCTCGATCAGGGGTAGCAGATCGCGCTGGACCCCCTCGCGCGAGACGTCCGCCCCCGACGCGCCCTGGCGGGCGGCGACCTTGTCGATCTCGTCCAAAAAGACGATGCCCTCGTTCTCGGCCAGCAGCAGCGCCTCGCGGGTCAGGCTGTCCTGATCCAGCAGTTTGTCGCTCTCTTCGGTGATCAGGGGGGCGAAGGCATCGCGGACCGCCAGCTTGACGGTCTTGGTGCGATTGCCGCCCAGCTTGCCCAGCATTTCGGACAGATTGATCATGCCGACATTGCCGCCGCCGGGCAGGTCCATCCCCTGCATGGGCGAGGCGGTGTCGGCTAGCGACAGTTCGACCTCCTTGTCGTCCAGTTCACCGGCCCGCAGCTTCTTGCGGAAACTGTCGCGGGTGGCGGGCTGCGATCCCGGTCCGACCAGAGCGTCCAGGATGCGCTCCTCGGCGGCGGCCTCGGCCTTGGCCTTGACGCCCACGCGGCGGCTGTCGCGCACCATGATCAGGGCCGCCTCGACCAGGTCGCGCATGATCTGATCGACGTCGCGGCCGACATAGCCGACTTCGGTGAATTTGGTGGCCTCGACCTTGATGAAGGGCGAACCGGCCAATTTGGCCAGCCGCCGGGCGATCTCGGTCTTGCCCACGCCGGTGGGCCCGATCATCAGGATGTTCTTGGGCGTCACCTCGTCGCGCAGATCATCGGGCACGCGCTTGCGGCGCCACCGATTGCGCAGGGCCACGGCCACGGCGCGCTTGGCGTCGTTCTGGCCGACGATATAGCGGTCCAGCTCGGAAACGATCTCGCGGGGGGAAAGGTCGGTCATCAGAGGCTTTCCACCGTCAGGTTTCCATTGGTGTAGACGCAGATTTCGGCGGCGATCTTCATCGCCTTGCGGGCGACCTGCTCGGCATCCAGTTCCGTCTCCTCGATCAGGGCGCGGGCGGCGGACAGGGCATAGTTGCCACCCGAACCAACAGCGGCGACGCCGTATTCCGGCTCCAGCACATCACCCACGCCGGTAACGGTGAAGATCGACGAGGCGTCGGCGACCAGCAGCATCGCCTCCAGACGGCGCAGATAGCGGTCCGTCCGCCAGTCCTTGGCCAGATCGACGCAGGCCCGCGCCAACTGGTCCGGATACTGCTCCAGCTTGGCCTCCAGCCGTTCGATCAGGGTGAAGGCGTCTGCGGTCGCTCCGGCGAACCCGGCCACGACCTTGCCGCCCGCCAGGACACGCACCTTGCGCGCGGCCCCCTTGACGATGGTTGGCCCCATGGAGACCTGGCCGTCACCGGCGATGACCGTGCGACCATTCTTGCGCACCGCCAGGATGGTGGTGCCGTGCCAGCCGGGGGAGGCGGTGTCGTGTGTCTGCGTCATCCCGCTCAAATGGCGACCGAAATGCGGCATGCAAGACGAAACAGAAGCAAATTCAACGCCGCCTTTGAGTCACATTTCGACCAATGTAACGGGTTACATCTGCAAACAATTACCCCGCAAATGCCCAGATTGAGAGAACGTCGTGCTCTATCGCGTCATCTACGTGAGTGAATCCGTCGGTGCTACTGGTGTGTCGACCCAGTCGGTCGCGGAAATTCTGGGTGCCTCGGACCGCAACAATCGACGCGACCACCTGACGGGCTGTGTCCTGTTCCACGAAGGCCGCATTGTTCAGGCGATCGAGGGCGGGCGGGTCGATATCGACCGTCTGATCCGCCGCCTGCTGGTCGATCCGCGTCATACCGGAATGCGTATCATCGTCGATACGCCGATCAGCGCTCGCATGTTGCACGAGCCCATGGGTCTGTGCAGCGATCCCGCCGCCATGATGCGTCGGATTGGTCTGACCTCTCTGAACCGACTGACGGCGTCTGACGTCGAGGCGATGCTGGAGCAGCGTCTGGCTGCGTGATTCACAGCGCCTGATCGAGCGTGACCGCAGGCACGGATGCGACTATCGCAAGTGCCGTGACTTTTTCCGATGAAGAAATCGAACGCTATGCCCGGCACCTGATGCTGGCCGAGGTCGGCGGGCCGGGGCAGCAACGGCTAAAGGCCGCCCGCGTCGCCCTGGTCGGCCTGGGGGGTATCGGGGCTCCGGCCAGTTTGTATCTGGTGGCGGCGGGGGCCGGGACGCTGCGGCTGATCGATGACGACACGATCGCCCTGTCCAACCTTCAACGCCAGATCCTGTTCCAGAGCGCCGATGTGGGCCACGCGAAGGTCGAGGTCGGAGCCGAGCGTCTGACGGCATTGAATCCACACGTCCAGATCGAGGCCGTGCCCGAGCGGCTGACCGACAGCAATGCGGCGACCCTGCTGGCTGACTGTGATGTTGTCATCGACGGGACAGACGACTTCGAGACCCGTTTCGTCGTCAACGCTGCCTGCGTCGGCACCGGAGTTCCTCTCGTGTCAGGTGCCTTGGGCCGCTGGAGCGGACAGGTCGGCGTGTTCGCAGGCCAACCCTGCTACCGCTGCCTGGTTGCTGACACGCCGCCCGACGCCGAAACCTGCGCGCGTGTCGGCGTGGTCGGGGCGCTGGCCGGTGTGATCGGGGCCATGGCGGCGATGGAGGCCATGAAGCTGATCACCGGTGCAGGCCAGCCCCTGACCGGGCGGTTGCTGATCTACGACGGTCTGGCCGCCGCGACCCGCGTTGTTGCCGTCACCCCCGACCCGGGCTGTCCGACCTGCGGCGGCGCTTGATCAGGCGAAGGCCTGTTTCAGCAGAGTGACATAGCGCGTCATCAGCGCCTTTTCGCGCGACGCAGGCCAGTCGGCGTGGCCCTGGTCTTCGACTTCGATCAACTCGACCGACTTGTCGGCAGCGCGCAAGGCATCGCGCATCCGCCGCGACTGGATCACAGGCACGATTGTGTCGTCCACGCCATGAACCAGCAAAACGGGACAGACGATCTCGGAGGCCCGCCGTCGCGGTGAAGCGGTCGCCAGGGCAGGGCCGATGACATCGGGTTCGCCGATCCGCTTGGTCCAGAAGTCGTAGATCTGTTTGCCTGGTGTATCATCCTCACGGTTTTCCCATGCCAGCATCTCGGGCAGGTCTCCGACACCACAGATGGCGATACAGGCTTTGTAAAGTTCGGGGCGACGTACCGCCCCCATGAGGGCTGCATAGCCGCCGTAGCTGGTGCCCATTATGCCCACGCGATTGGCGTCGAGGCTCTTGGTGGCGATGACTTGGGCCACCGCATCTTCGACGTCTTCCTGCATCCGGTCGCCCCAGCGGGTCCATCCCTGCTGAGCGAAGGCCAGGCCATAGCCCCCGGACCCCCTGAAGTTGGGACGCAGCACCCACCAGCCCTGCGCTGCCAGGATCTGAACCTGCGTGTCCCAACTGCGTGTATCGCGCACCTCTGGCCCACCATGTGGCAGGACGACCAGTGGACCCGGTCTGCCACCGGGCGGCGCGGTCAGATAGGCCTCTATCTCCGCGCCATCGCGCGTACGAACGGCGAGGGTCTCTGTAACGCCCAGCCGTTCGATATCCAGCTCCAGCGCCGCGCCGACATTGACGATGGCGCGAGCTGTCCGGTCATAGAAAAACCAGGCTCCGGGCTCTGCGGGCCCCGTGACACGCAGCATGAACCGGTTCCGCTGGGCGTCGATGTCGGTCAGGTGGACATCGCAGTCGTCGTCGAAGAACCGGTTAAGCCCGGCGTGCAAGGGCGTCAGCGCGGGTTCGTTGAACTCGTACTCCAGC
Source organism: Brevundimonas sp. DW-iso22 (assembly GCF_058725425.1). Classification (NCBI taxonomy): domain Bacteria; kingdom Pseudomonadati; phylum Pseudomonadota; class Alphaproteobacteria; order Caulobacterales; family Caulobacteraceae; genus Brevundimonas; species Brevundimonas sp. DW-iso22. Next base: position 416,730 of record NZ_JBZXEB010000003.1, read on the forward strand.
CGAGCGCCGTAATAGGCGGCCCCTACATATTTGCCCGCCGTGTCTTTCAGCCCATAAACGACATCCCGACCGGGACGGGCGCTCATGGCCGGACCCATGGTCAGGCTGCCCAGATCCAGTTCGCGGATGCATTCGGTATCCTCGCCCTCTGCCCGCGCCGAAACCAGGACGGTGCCGGGCCGGTCGGTCGCGGCGATCCAAGCGAAGTCTGGAGAGTCAGCCACCCGCGAGCGGCGCAGCAGCTTCCACTCGGTCTCGCCAGGCGGCCTGGCGAAGACGGTCTCCATCGTACCGCGCGCATTAATGTCGTGCCGCAGAACCGGCATGCCGTTCTGCGTGTTCCAGAAAAAGGTGTTGATGTTGCCGCGTTCTATGATCTCGGTGCTGCCGGTGTTGATGTCGACCCGGTGAATGGCCAATCGCCCATCGCTTTCCCATGCGGTCATCAGCACATTGTCCGGATCGTTCGGCAAAAGATCGATGACCCGGCCCATGTCCAGGGTTGCGCGCAGTCGTCTGCGCTGGCCCTGGAACAGCAGGACGACGTCACCCCGATCCGCCCCAACCGAAACAACGCGGCGAGACGTGTACTCAACGCCGGCGATCCGCCGATTGGATCCGGGTCGCGTCCGAGAATCGGTCGTCGCCGTTACGGCCACGCGGACCAGTAGCCGGTCGTCATTGCCCCATTCCATGGCTTCCGCCGTGATGTCGCCCAGGTCGATACGCTTGCGCTGGCCTTCGGGATCGTCGGCTTCGATCAGGTCTATGACGCCGTGAGGAGCTTCTTCCGTGCCAATGTCCTGCAAGACGGCGATACGCCGGCCGGACGGCGATAGAGACGCACCGCGCGTGTGTGGGCAGGGGAAGAAAGCCTCAAGAGGATAGGCAGTTGTTTCGGCCCTCGCACTTCGAGGCGGGGCCAGGCCGGCCAATGAAAGGGCTCCGGCCCCAGCCAGAACCATCCGCCGCGACAGCGCAACCTGCGCCGCTTCCGTCAATCCACAAGTCATGAACGTTCCCCCGAACCACCGTGTCAGCGGACCTCAGTCGGATGATCGCGTCAAGATGCCTGCGCCTAGAACATCGCCGGGATGACGCGGTCCGGCGGGCGGTGGCCGTTCTGGAAGGTCATGATGTTGGCGATCACGCGGTCGCCCATGTCTTGGCGGGCCTCCAGTGTGGCGGAGCCGAGATGGGGCAGGAGGACGACATTGGCATGGCCCAGCAGGCCGGGATGGATGGCGGGCTCGTTCTCATAGACGTCCAGCCCGACCCCGGCGATGCGTCGTTGGGAGACTGCCTCGGCCAGGGCCGCCTCGTCGATCAACTCGCCGCGCGCGGTGTTGATCAGGATGGCGTGGGCCTGGAGGCGGGCCAGCCGCTCAGCGGACAGCAGGTGGTGGGTGTCCTTGGTTGCCGGACAGTTCAGGGAGATGATGTCCATCCGGGCCAGCATCTGGTCCAGATCGTCCCAGTAGGTTGCGCCCAGGTCCTCGGCGATCAGGGGACTGACGGCCTTGCGGTTATGATAGTGGACCTGGATCCCGAAGGCCCTGGCCCGGCGCGCCAGCGCCTGGCCGATGCGGCCCATGCCGATGATGCCCAGCCGCTTGCCCCACAGTTTTCGCCCGCACATCCAGGTGGGGGTCCAGCCCTCGAACTTGCCGTCAGCGACGACCTGGGCTCCCTCGACGATGCGGCGGCTGGCGGCCAGAATCAGGCCCATGGCCAGGTCGGCGGTGTCTTCTGTCAGAACGCCCGGGGTGTTGGTGACGATCAGGCCGCGACCGACGGCGGCATCAATGTCGATGTGATCTACGCCCGCGCCGAAGCTGGCGATCATTTTCAGCTGTTCGCCGGCACCTGAGAGCAAATTGGCGTCGATGGTGTCGGTGATGGTCGGGACCAGGACATCGGCACGCTGCACCGCCGCTTCCAGCGCGGCGCGATCCATCGGGCGGTCGGTCAGGTTCAGTTCGGTGTCGAACAGCTCACGCATCCGCGTTTCGACCGCGTCCGGCAGGCGTCTGGTTAATACGACCTTAAGTTTGGGCGCGGACATTGGGAGCCTTCGATTCAACGAGCGTATCCGGTGTCTAGCAAAGCTCGCCCTCACATCCAAAGACGGGGCCTCCAAAGACTGGCTGTCGTCACGGCCATCATGGGTGCCGCCGTCCTGGCGGGCGCAGGCCAGGCCATGCCCGATGGTCGGCCGACACCGTCGGGCCAGCCCGTGCCGCGCTGGCTGTCGCTGAAATCGGACGAGGTCCGCGCCCGCCACGGTCCCGGTCTGGATTACCGAATCCTGTGGGAATATCGCGTCCGCAACCTGCCTGTGCAGGTGATCGCCGAGACCAAGGAGTGGCGCAAGATCTGCGACCCGGATGGGGCCGTCGCCTGGGTCCACCGCAGCGTGGTCTCCAGTCGCCGCAGCGTGATGAACCGCTCTGAGGCCGAGATCGGCATCCATGCGCGCCGCTCCGACAGCTCGCCGTTGCGTGCCCGCCTGTCGCCTCACGCCCTCGTATCGGTCGACGAATGCGAAGAGGGCTGGTGCCGGGTCCAGGCGGGACGCCGTCGGGGGTGGGTCCGCCAGTCCGGTGTCTTCGGGACGCAGGAACGGGCTCTGTGCAATGCTGCGCGCCCGGCCGGAACGGGACGCGCCTCCTAAATCATTTGAGCGGGGCGGACGGGTCGTGTACCCCCACGGCAACACCGACCTTTCGGAGCCCGCCGTCTTGAGCCTGTCGAAATATCCGTCGTCGTTCGATTACGAAGCCCTTCTGGCCTCGGGCCGGGGAGAGCTGTTCGGGCCGGGCAATGCCCAGCTACCCGCGCCGCCGATGCTGATGTTCGACCGCATCACCCAGATCAACGGCGACGGCGGAGCCCACGGCAAGGGCTATGTCGAGGCCGAGCTGGATATCCACCCCGACCTCTGGTTCTTCCAGTGCCACTTCATCGGCGATCCGGTCATGCCCGGCTGCCTTGGCCTGGATGCCATGTGGCAGCTGGTCGGCTTCTACCTCGGCTGGATCGGTGGCCCCGGAAAGGGCCGCGCCTTGGGCGTCGGCGAAGTCAAATTCACCGGTCAGGTCCAGCCCGACGTCAAGAAGGTGGTCTACAAGATCGACCTGAAGCGGGTGATCAACCGCCGCCTGGTCATGGGCATCGCCGATGGCGTGCTGGAGGCCGACGGACAGGTGATCTACACCTGCAACGACATGCGTGTCGGCCTGTTCGGCGGCGGCGAACCCGTGGACGCGGCGGCCAACTAACCCCACTTGCAGACAGACCGCGGTCAACGCGGCGACTGATAAAGATTTGAAGGAAACCACCATGCGTCGCGTCGTCGTCACCGGACTGGGCATCGTCTCCTCCATCGGCACCGGCCAGGATGAGGTCGCGGCTTCGCTGCGCGAGGCGAAATCGGGCATTCAGGCGGCTCCGGACCACATCCAGCATGGCTTCCGCAGCCAGGTCTGGGCCCCGCCGTCGCTGGGCGTGACGGCCGAGGACTGGGCTCCGCATGTCGATCGCCGCGCTGCCCGCTTCCTGGCCAACGGCACGGCCTGGGGTCACATCGCCTTCGAGGAGGCGCTGAAGGACAGCGGCATGACGGCCGACGAGATCAAGTCCGACCGCATCGGCCTGATCGTCGGCGAGGGCGGGCCTTCGACCCAGGTCATCCTTCAGGCGGCCGCAACGACCGTCGAAAAGAACTCCCCCAAGCGCATCGGGCCGTTCGCTGTGCCCAAGGCCATGGCGTCTGGGCCGTCCGCCGTGCTGGCGACCTGGTTCCAGCTCAAGGGCATTAACTTTTCGATCAGCTCGGCCTGTGCGACGTCCGCCCACTGCATCGGCGCGGCCGCGGAACAGATCGCCTGGGGCAAACAGGACGTGGTCTTCGCAGGCGGCGTCGAGGACATCGACTGGTCGATGTCCAACATGTTCGACGCCATGGGCGCCATGTCTTCGAACTTCAACGAAACCCCGGGCAAGGCCAGCCGCGCCTATGACAAGGACCGCGACGGCTTCGTCATCGCCGGCGGCGCGGGCATCGTGGTGCTGGAAGAGTATGAGCGGGCCGTGGCGCGCGGCGCGACCATCTACGCCGAGGTTACCGGCTACGGCGCCAATTCCGACGGCTATGACATGGTCGCCCCCTCGGGCGAGGGCGCCGAGCGCTGCATGAAGATCGCACTCGAGATGGCCGGCAATCCGCGGATCGACTATCTGAACCCGCACGGCACCTCGACGCCGGTCGGTGACTCCAAGGAAATGGGCGCTGTGCGCAACGTCTTCGGCGACCAGATGCCCATGATCTCCTCGACCAAGTCGCTGACGGGGCATTCGCTCGGCGCCGCCGGGGCCCAGGAAGCCATCTACTGCCTGCTGATGATGAAGAACGGCTTCGCCGCCGAGAGCGCCCACATCGAAAACCTCGACCCCGAGTTCGAGGGCATGCCGATCCTCAGGAAGCGCCACGACGGCGAACTGAAGCACGTCATGTCCAACTCGTTCGGGTTTGGCGGGACGAACGGGACGTTGATCCTGTCGAAGGTGTAATCGGCAACGGCTTCCGCCCGAGGACGCTATAGTCGGCCTCCACAGGCCAGGAGCGGTTCTTGAACTTCGACCCCTACATCGTCTTTCTGCTCGGTCTCGGCGGCGTGGTCCTGCTTGTTTCATGGGCCCCTGTGGGCCTGAAGCGTTTGCCACTGACGTTGGCGATACTTTGTGTCGCAATCGGTGTGTTGGTGTTCAGTGCCGGTGCGCTGTCGTTCAACCCGGATCCACGCACCTGGGACACGGCGACAGAACGGCTGACCGAACTGGTGGTGATCATCAGCCTTCTGGGGGCCGGGCTGAAAATTGATCGTCCGCCAGGTTGGCGGGCGTGGTCGACGACCTGGCGGCTTTTGGCCATAGCCATGCCCCTGACGATAGCTGCTGTAGCCTTGCTGGGATGGGCAGGCCTGGGCTTCAGCCTGGCCATGGCGCTGCTGTTCGGTGCCAGTATGGCTCCGACGGATCCGGTGCTTGCGGCAGACGTACAATGCGGACCGCCCGGTTCAGGCGAAGATGACGAGGTTCGCTTTGGCCTGACTTCCGAGGCCGGGTTGAACGACGCGCTCGCATTTCCTTTCGTCCACCTGGCCATCCTTGCTGCTGCGGGCGGACTGGCAACCCAGACCGGTCTCGTCGACTGGTTTGGCGTCAAGGTGGTCTGGAAGCTACTGGCAGGGCTTGGTGCAGGCTGGCTGATTGGCAAAGCTATAGGCTTCATGCTGTTCCGCAGTCGGCGCGGTCCATCGCGGCTCGGCGACGGCCTGATCGCCCTGGCCGCCACGCTGATCGCCTACGCCTTGACCGAGATGGTTCAGGGCTATGGTTTTCTTGCCGTCTTTATCTGCGCCGTCGTCATTCGCGGGTTCGAGCGAGACCACGAGTTTCATCAGGAGATGCACGACTTCTCCGACCAGATTGAGCGGCTGCTGATCATGTTGCTGCTCGTGCTGTTTGGGGGCGCGCTGGCCAATGGTCTTCTGTCCAGCCTGACATGGACGGACGCGCTGATCGGCCTGGCAGTGGTCCTCGTCGTCCGTCCCGTCGCGGGTCTGATCGCCATGACAGGCTCGCGCCAGCCATGGCGCGAACGGCTTCTGCTGTCCTTCCTTGGCATTCGCGGTGTGGGTTCGGTCTATTACCTGGCCTATGGCCTCAACCACGGCGAATTTGGCGACAGTGAGCGCCTGTGGGCGATCGTCGGCTTCATCATTTTGTTGTCGATCATCGTGCATGGGGTCACCGCCACGCCTCTTCTGGCCCGCCTGGCCAGGCGTGACAGCTCATGCGGTTCCCCGGCCTTTCCCGCTGCGCCCGCCCCTGCTAACCCTCCCCGCTCGAACAACGGAGACTGACCATGGCCACCGAATCCGCCTGGAACATGCCGACCGGCGAACTGATGAAGGGCAAGAAGGGCCTGATCATGGGGGTGGCGAACGCCAACTCCATCGCCTGGGGCATCGCCTCGCAGCTGGCCGCCCAGGGTGCCGAGCTGGCCTTCACCTATCTGGGCGAAGGGCTGGAGCGCCGGGTGCGTCCGCTGGCCGAAAGCGTCGGGGCCAAGCTGCTGATCCAGGCCGACGTCACCGACGACGCGTCCATGGATGCAGCGTTTGAGGAGCTGGAGAAACAGTTCGGCACCATCGACTTCGTCGTCCACGCCATCGCCTTCGCCAACAAGGACGAGCTGAAGGGCAGCTTTGTCGAAAACACCAGCCGCGACAGCTTCCTGCTGGCCATGAACATTTCGGCCTTCAGCTTTGTGGATGTGTCCAAACGCGCGTCGAAGCTGATGCCCAACGGCGGCAGCCTGGTCACCCTGACCTATCTGGGATCCGAGCGGGCCATTCCGAACTACAACACCATGGGCGTGGCCAAGGCCGCGCTTGAGGCGGCGACCCGCTACATCGCCCGCGATCTGGGTCCCAAGGGCATCCGCGTCAACGCCATCAGTGCCGGTGCCATGCGGACCCTGTCGCTGGCGGGCATCTCGGGCGGGCGGGGCATGATCGCTCAAGGCCGCGCCATGTCGGCCATGAAGGAAGACACCTCCATGGAGGGCGTCGCAGGGGCCGCCCTGTGGCTGTGCTCGGACCTGGGCTTCTCGACCACGGGCGAAGTCATCCACGTTGACGCGGGCTTCCACATGATGGGCATGGCGGCGGACGAAGAGAGCTGATCCGCACGGCAGCACCCCCACGATCCTGTGTAGGGTGGCCGACATTTGAACATTGACGGCCCTGATGGCTGTGCCAGCTTCACCGTGTCCAAACGAGGGAGTGGTCACATGGCCCACAAGTTCGAAATCTACAAAGACAAGGCTGGCGAGTTTCGAGTTCGCTTCAAGCACAACAGCGAGACCATGTTCTCGACCGAAGGCTATGCGTCCAAGGCGTCCGCCAAGAACGCCATAGAGTCGATCAAGAAGAACGGTCCCGACGCGCCGATCGACGATACGACGGACTGATCAGTCCGGCTCGCGCTCGCCGATCTCGACGGGACGCACCACTCTCAGCCAGCCGTCGGCGATGTGCAGGTCGGGTACGCACTCACGCGTAAAGGGCAGGTACCAGGTCTGGCCCCCCTCGGCGGGCGCGATCTCCAGCATGTCGTCGGCCCCGAAGTTCTGGACCGATTTGACCGTGCCCAGCACGACCTCGTCCGGGTCGCGCGCCTGAAGTCCGACCAGATCGGTCAGGTAGAATTCGTCCTCGTCGGGGGCGGGCAACAGATCGCGCGGCACGTGCAGCTTCAACCCGCGCAGGGCATCGGCCTGTTCCTTGGTGGCGATCTCCTTGGCGCGTCCGACGACTGCGGACTTCTCAGGCCGGGCGCTGGTCAGGGTCAGGCCGACGCTTCCGTCGGCGCGCAGCAGCGGGCCGTAGGCCAGCAGCGACATAGGGTCGGCGGTATAGGCGGTCACCCGCACCTCGCCCTTGACGCCGAACCCTCCGGCGACCTGGCCGACGAGGATGAGTTTGTCCTTGGACATCGAAAACTCCGCTCGTCCCGGCGATTGACGGGACCCATATCGAAAAGCCGCTGTCCAGATAGCAGAAAAGCAGCGCCCGAACGTCGAGCACTGCTTTCTGTCATCAAGGCCCCGACAGTCGTCGGGGTGAGCGGATGAGGCTTAGGCCTCGGTCTTCTCTTCAGCGGCAGGCTCTTCCGCAGCCGGGGCTTCCTCGGCAGCGGCTTCGGCAGGAGCCTCTTCCGCGGCAGGCTCTTCAGCCGGCGGGGCGTTCTTGGCGGCTTCGGCAGCAGCGGCGGCTTCTTCCTTGGCGCGGGCGGCGGCTTCGGCAGCCTCGACCTTGGCGGCGGCTTCGGCTTCGGCGCGGTCGGCTTCGCGCTGGGCGCGCTCGGCGGCACGTTCCTGGGCCTTCTTGCCGGGCTGGGCCTTGTTCGGGTTGTTGGACTGGGTCCACTTGACCTTGTCGGCCAGCGTCTCGTCCTGGCTCAGGAAGCGGGCGACGCGGTCGGTGGGTTGTGCGCCCTTGCCCAGCCATTCGGCGATGCGGTCGGCCTTCAGCACGACGCGCTTCTGCTCGCCGTCACGCGGCAGCATGGGGTTGTAGGTGCCGACGCGCTCGATGAACTTGCCGTCGCGCGGCGAGTGGCTGTCGGCGACGACGATGTAGTAGTAGGGGCGCTTCTTGGCGCCGCCGCGGGCCAGACGAATCTTCAGCATTTTCAGTCTCTTTCTAGGAAATAAAGGTCAGTTCTTCTTGGTGGGTAGGCCGGGCAAGCCAGGCAGCCCCCCCGGGAGTTGTCCGCCGCCCAGGCCGGCGAACCGGTCCTGGAGGGCTTTCATCTGTTCGGCGTCGGTATCGGGCAGCTTGCCGCCGCCCATGGCCTTCAGCCGGGCCATGTCGGCCCCGCCGGGCGCGCCGCCGCCCAGACCGCCCATCATGGCGGCCATCTGCTTCAGGCCCTTGCCGCCACCCTTGGACATGGACTTGACCATGTCGGCCATCTGGCGGTGCTGTTTCAGCAGGCGGTTGACGTCCTGCACCTCGACCCCGGCCCCCGCCGCGATCCGCTTCTTGCGGCTGGCGTTCAGCAGGTCGGGCTTCTTGCGCTCGACCTTGGTCATTGAGGAGATGATGGCTTCCTGACGCAGGATCATGCGGTCGTCGATGTTGGATTCGGCCATCTGGGCCTTCATCTTGGCGACGCCGGGCAGCATGCCCATGATGCCCTGTAGACCGCCCATCCGCTTCATCTGCCGAAGCTGCGCCGCCAGATCGTTCAGGTCGAACTGGCCCTTGGCCAGCTTGCGGGCCATGGCCTCGGCCTTGGAAGCGTCCAGGTCCTGCGACGCCTTTTCGACCAGGGCGACAATGTCCCCCTGACCCAGGATGCGTCCTGCGACCCGGCGGGCGTCGAAGACTTCGAGCTGATCGACCTTCTCGCCCGCACCGATGTATTTGATCGGCAGGCCGGTGACGGCCCGCATCGACAGCATGGCCCCGCCGCGCCCGTCGCCGTCGGCGCGGGTCAGAACGAGGCCCGTGAGGGGCAGGCGCTCATGGAAGGCGCGGGCCGTACGAACCGCATCCTGGCCGGTCAGGCTATCGGCGACCAGCAGGGTCTCGACCGGTTTGGCGATGGCGGCGACCTCGGCCACCTCGGCCATCAGGGCCTCGTCCAGGGTGATGCGACCGGCGGTGTCCAGGATCAGGACGTCGAAGCCCTGAAGCTTGGCCGACTGCAGCGCCCGGCGCGTGATCTGGACGGGGCTTTCGCCTGCCACGATCGGCAGGGTGGCGACCTCGATCTGCTTGCCCAGGGTGGCCAGCTGTTCCATCGCCGCCGGACGGCGTGTGTCCAGCGAGGCCATCATGACCTTCTTGCGGTCGAACTTGGTCAGGCGCAGCGCCAGCTTGGCCGAGGTCGTCGTCTTGCCGGAGCCTTGCAGGCCGGACATCAGGATGACGGCGGGCGGGGTGGCGTTCAGATTGATCGGCGTCGGCTCTTCGCCGCCCAGCATTTCGACTAGGCCGTCATAAACGATCTTGACCACCTGATCGGCGGGCTTAACCGAACGGATGACGTCCTCGCCCGTGGCGCGCTCGGTGGCGAAGGCGATGAAGTCCTTGACGACGGGCAGGGCGACGTCGGCCTCGAGCAGGGCCACGCGCACCTCGCGCATCGCCTCCGTCACGTCCTTTTCGGACAAGGCCCCGCGACCGGTGATCCGGTCGAAAACGCCTGACAGTCGCTCGTTCAGAGCCTCGAACATACAAACCTCATATGGCGCAGGCGAAACGGCTCCATACGACAACGGCCCCCGGCGACGATCACGTCGGCGGGGGGTTCTCGCCATCCTCGTCCTGAACTGTCAGGGGTCGTGATGGTGGAGACGCGAGTTTCACTTGCGTCGGAAGCGGCGGCTTATGGGGGAAAAGCGGCGGATTGTCGACCCCTGCGCACCGAAGTCTGCGCCACACACTCGGTTTCAGCGTTACCGATTGCTGTGGCCAGGCTGGAAAGCGCTGATACGGTGGGTTTCCAGCCTCCCCGCTGAGAGAAGAAGCCATGATGCAAGCCGCCGATGACCAACTGCGTGACGAGGTTCGCCTGCTGGGCGGTCTGCTGGGCGAGGTGATCCGCGACGAGGGTGGGCAGGATCTGTACGACCGGATCGAAGCCGTGCGGCAGGCTTCGGTAGCCTATCACCGCGATGCGGCATCGCAGGATGCGTCGAAACTGGAAGCCCTGCTGGCCGAGCTGTCGCTGGATCAGGCGGTTGGACTGGCGCATGGGTTCGCGGCCTTTTCCCTGTTGGCCAATGTGGCGGAAGACCGCGCAGGTAAGCGTCGGGCAAAAGATCAGAGCGCGGCCGGCGCGCGGGCCGATACGCCGGAAGGAGCCTTGGCGCGGCTTCAGGCAGCCGGACAATCCACGCAGGATGCGCGAACCTTGCTGGCAAGGGCGCTCATCTCTCCGGTCCTGACGGCCCATCCATCGGAGGTGCGGCGCAAGAGCGTCATCGACCGGATTACGACGGTTTCGGACCTGCTGGATGGCTGCGATCGCGAGGGAGACGCCTGTTCACCCGAGGTGCTGAACGACCGGCTGCGGCGTCAGGCCACCATCCTGTGGACCACGCGACTGGTGCGCCAGACGGGGCTGGTGGTGCAGGACGAGATCGACACGGTGGTGTCGTTCCTGGAGCGCATCTTCCTGAAGGTCGCCCCGGCCCAACTGGCCGACTGGCGACGGCGACTGGATGCGCCGGACCTTGGCCCCTTCATCCGCATCGGAGCCTGGGTCGGCGGCGACCGTGACGGCAATCCCAATGTGGATGCAGCCGCGCTGAAGGCGGCGTTTGCGACGGCGGCGCGGGCGGTGCTGCGCTTCTATCTGGACGAGGTGAACACTCTGGGTGCGGAGCTCAGCCTGTCAGGGTCTCTCGCCGGGGTGTCGCCAGAACTGGCGGCGCTGGCCGGAGGATCGGGTGATATCTCTCCGCATCGGGCAGACGAGCCCTATCGCCGGGCGCTGAGCCAGATCTATGCGCGGCTGTCTGCGACGCACGTCTGCCTGACAGGGCGGGCGGCGCCCAGGCCCGCGCCCTTCGAGGCCGATGCCTATCCCAATCCTGCGGCCTTCCGGGCCGATCTGGGGGTGCTCCACGACAGCCTGATCGCCCATCATGGAAGGGTTTTTGTCGACGATGCCCTGACGAATCTGATTGCTGCCGTAGATGTCTTCGGCTTCCACATGGCAACGCTGGACCTGCGCCAGAACTCGGATGTGCATGCGCGGGTGGTGGCGGATCTGCTGAAGGTCGCCGGCGTATGCGAGGACTATGAAGCGCTGGACGAGGAGGCGCGGCTGACGATGCTGGAGACGGAGCTGGCCTCGTCGCGACCCTTGTTCAATCCGTATGCGGATTATCGGGCTGAAACGCTCAAGGAGCGCGCGATTCTGGAGGCTGCAGCCCGGGCACTGACCGATTTCGGCCCCCAAGCAATCCGCACCCATGTGGTGTCCAAGACCGATGCGGCATCGGACCTGCTGGAAGTCTATCTGTTGCTTCGGGAGGTGGGGCTATATCGACCGGACGCCCCGCAGTCCTGTCCGATCCAGGCCGTGCCTCTGTTCGAGACGATCGACGATCTGCGGGCCTCGCGCCCGACGCTGGAGCGGCTGTTGAAAGCGCCTTCGGCTCTGGCGGTTGCCGAAGCGCGCGGCGTTCAGGAAGTGATGATCGGCTATTCGGACTCCAACAAGGACGGCTCCTACCTGACCTCCACCTGGGAACTGCACGAGGCGTCGCGCGCCCTGCTGGAGGTCACCGATGCAGCGGGTGTTCGACTGCAACTCTTCCATGGGCGCGGCGGGGCAGTCGGGCGCGGCGGAGGCTCCAGCTTTTCGGCCGTCCTGGCCCAGCCAGAGGGCACAGTGGCGGGTCGTATCCGAGTCACCGAACAGGGCGAGGTCATCGCCAACAAATATGGCGAGCCGGAAGTGGCGCGGCGCAATCTGGATGCCCTGACCTGCGGTGTTCTGCTGGCGTCCCTGGCTCCTCCGCCGGATGCGGACCTGACCCGGCGGCATGGATCGACCCTGGCGCGACTGTCCACGGCCTCCATGTCGGCCTATCGGGCGCTGGTGTACGAGACCGAGGGCTTCGTCGACTATTTCCGCGCCGCCACACCGATCGCCGAGATTGCCGACCTGAAGATCGGTTCGCGTCCGGCGTCGCGGACATCCTCCACCGCGATCGAGGATCTACGGGCCATTCCGTGGGTCTTCAGCTGGAGCCAGTCACGCGTCATGCTGCCCGGCTGGTTCGGCTTCGGCTCGGCTATTGCGGGCGAGGATATGGACGAGCTTCAGGCCATGGCCCGCGACTGGCCCTTCTTCCGCACCCTGATCCAGAACATGGAGATGGTGATGGCCAAGGCGGACATGACCATCGCCCGACGTTATGCCTCGCTGGTGCCGGACAGGGCGCTGGCCGACCGCGTTTATGGGGCGCTGCTGCAGGAGTGGGAGCGGACCCATGCCGCAGTCCTGGCCATCACCGGGCAGGATCGGCTGCTGGGCGGCCAGCCGGAACTGGACCGCCTGATCCGCCTGCGCATGCCCTATGTCGAGCCGCTGAACCACGTTCAGATCGAATTGATCCGTAGGCGGAGGAGTGGTGACGATGACCCCCGTGTGCGCGAGGGAATTCTGCTGGCCCTGAACGGCGTGGCCGCGGGTTTGCGCAACAGCGGCTGAAGCTGGGCCAAGCATGTCGGCGATTTAACGAAGACGTCGCCATTCCGACTTGGAAGTCGAAAGCCACTGCCACAGACCGTCGGTATCTCCCGCTGCGTCGCCGCCAAGAGCGACGTTGACCTCCGCAGGAGTTCGCCATGAAGACGCTTATCTCTCTCTCCGTCCTGATTCTGGCTGCTGTCGCTACGCCTGCGCTGGCCCAGTCGCCTCTCCTTGCCGACGGTCGCGTTCAGGTCCGCATCGGTGATCTGGACCTGTCCACTATCGCCGGAGCGGGCGTTCTGGACCGCCGCATCGACCGGGCTGCCCGCTCGGCCTGTGCAGGCGGTGTGGGCTTGCAGGTTCACCGCTGTCGTGTCGCCGTACGCAATGATCTGATCGAGGCTTTGCCGGTCGCCCGGCGTCACGACTACGCGCGCAGTCGCGCCACCAACGTAGTCTGAGCCTAGAAAAGGGGCCCGGCGGATCGCTCCACCGGGCCCATTCCTGTTTCTGTCTGATCGGCTTTAGTTGGTCGGGAAGCCCCGAACCTTCAGCAGTGCCGCCACGTCGGGGTCGCGTCCGCGGAAGGCGCGATAGGCCTCGGCGCGGTCGGTGGTGTTGCCCGGGGCCAGCATGATCGACTTGAAGCGGCCGGCGATGTCCGGATTGAACACGTCGCCCGACTCCTCGAAATAGGCCCAGGTGTCGGCGTCCATCGTTTCGGACCACAGATAGCTGTAGTAGCCCGCCGAATAGGCGTCCGAGGTGAACAGGTGATTGAACTGCGGCAGGCGGTGCCGCATCACGATCTCCTTGGGCATGCCATAGCGTTCCAGCGAGGCCTTCTCGAAGGCGTCGATGTCGGTCGGCGGCGTGGCCTGCGTATGCAGGTCCATGTCCACCAGGGCCGAGGACAGATAGCTGACCGTGGCATAGCCCTGGTTGAAGGTAGACGCGGCCTGAACCTTGTCCACCAGCGCCTGGGGCATGGGTTGGCCGGTCTCATTGTGCTTCAGGAAGCCGTCCAGGATCGGACGCGATAGCACCCAGTGCTCGTGCACCTGTGACGGATACTCCACGAAGTCGCGGGGCGTATTGCCATACGACGGATAGGTCACATTGGAGCTGTAGTAATGCAGGGTGTGCCCGAACTCGTGGAACAGGGTCTCGGCGTCGTCCAGCGAGATCAGAACCGGCTGGCCGGGCTCGGCCTTGGTGAAGTTGTTGTTGTTCGAGCCCAGGATCGCCTTGGAGCCATCCAGCGTCGAGAAGGATCGGTAGGTGGTCATCCACGCGCCCGAACGCTTGCCGGGACGGGCGTAGTCGTCGACGTAGTACAGGCCGATCAGGCGACCGCTGGCCTTGTCGTACAGCTCATAGACCTCCACGTCGGGGTGGAAGGTCGGCACCGTGCCCTTGGCCAGCGGGCGGAACTCGAAGCCGTACAGACGCTCGGCCATGGCGAAAGAGCCGGCGCGCACGGCATTCAGCTCGAAGTAGGGCTTCAGCTCGTTCTGATCCAGGTCGTACTTGGCCTTGCGGACCTTCTCGGCGAAGTAGAGGTAATCCCAGGGTTCGATGTCGAAACCGGCCAGGGCCTTCATGTCGGCGACCTCTTCGGCCACACGCGCCTTGGCCGGAGCCCAGACGCGGTTCATCAGCGACATGGCCGCAGCCGGCGTCTTGGCCATGGTGTCCTGCATGCGCAGTTCGGCATGGTTGCGATAGCCCAGCAGCTTGGCGCGCTGGTCACGCAGGGCCACGATCTCGGCAATGATCGCATTGGTGTCATTGGCGTCGCCATTGTCGCCGCGGTTGACGAACTTGCGCCAGACCTGCTCGCGCAGGGCACGGTCGTCGGCGAAGGTCAGGAAGGGATCGACGTCCGAGCGCGTGTTGACGATGGCCCAGCCCTGAAGGTTGCGCGAACGGGCGGCCGCGGCAGCGGCGGCCTTGTTCGAGGCGGGCAGGCCGGCGACGCCGGCTTCGTTCGGAATGACCGTCCAGGTGTTCTCGTCGGCGACGACGCGCTGGCCGAAGCGGGTGAAGGCGGTGGACAGGGCGGTGTTAATCCGGCCCAGCTCGGCCTTGCCGGCGGCGTCCAGATTGGCACCGGAGCGGATGAAGCTGTCGCGGCTGCGCTCGGCCAGGCGCTTCTGCTGGGCGCTCAGGCCCATGGCATCGGCATTGTCAGCGACCGTCTTCACGCGCTGGAACAGCGGCGCATTGAAGTTGATCTCGTCGAAGAAGGCCGACAGCAGGGGCGACATCTCCGTGTCCACCGCATCATAGGCCTCGCCGCCGATGTTGCCGGTCATCACGCTGTAGATGTTGACGATCTGGTCCAGCGGCGCGCCCCACAACTCCATGGCGACCATGGTGTTGGCAAATGTGGGGGCTTCGGGATTGTTGGCGACGGCGGCCACATCGGCGCGCGCCAGATCCATGGCCTCGATCATCGCCTCGCGCAGCTTGGGCGCGGTGACCTTGTCCCACGGCGGCACCCCGTCATACGGCCCGGTCCAGGGCTGCAGCAGCTCCGCGCGCGGGGTCTGGGTCGGCAGGACAGCACGGGCGATGCGCGCTTCTTCGGCCAGGGACGCCGCGCTGGGGGCGTCGGTGCCGGTCATTGACATGCCGTTGGAGGCGCAGGCGGACAGCGCCAGAAGGCTGCCCCCGGCGATAAGGAGTTGGCGTCTGTGCATAAGAAGCTCCGGTATTTCATGGGGTCTGAACCCTACATAAGCCGTTTGCGACGGATGTGTCACATGACACGGTCGAAATCTTGAACGTGGACGCCGCGCGGCCTCGACGGTAAAGCCGCGCCATGGCGATAGGCGTATTCGACTCTGGTGTAGGTGGGCTGACGGTCCACCGCGAACTGACGCGGCGGTTCCCCGACCGCGACTTCGTTTATTTGGCCGATCAGGCCAACGCTCCCTATGGCGGGCGCGGCGGCGAGGAGATCGTCGATCTGACACGCGCGGGCTGCGAGCGACTTTTCGAGGCCGGGGCCAATGTCATCGTGCTGGCCTGCAATACCGCCAGCGCCATCGCCCTGCGCCGCTTGCAGCAGACATGGGTGCCCGAGGCCAGAGCGCGGCATGGTCGCCCGATCAATGTGCTGGGCATCATCGTGCCGACCATCGAGGCGGCGACCGGCCTGCCCTGGACCTATGAGGGCGAGCGCGACCGGGCCGAGGGCGAAAAGAAGCAGGCGATCGAGATAACCGGCGTCTTCTCCACAGCGGCAACGGCCATGAGCCGAGTCTATGAGATCGAGATCGACAAGCGGCGCGAGGATCTGGCGGTCTTTTCCGAACCCTGCCCCGGCCTGGCCGGTCTGATCGAACTGGGGGCGCCGACCGAAGAGCTAAGGATGGTCGTCAACGACCATGTCGACGCCCTGCGTCGCCGCATCGGCCGTCACCCGGACAAGGCCATTCTGGGCTGCACCCACTACGAGATCGTGGCCGAGCTGTTCGCGGCAGCCCTGCCCGACGGCACGCCGATCATCCATCAGCCCGAGGCGGTGGCTGATGCCCTGGATCGCTATTTCGCGCACCACCCGGAATTCGAGCTTGGACAGAGCGGCCGCCGTGACTTCCTGACTACAGGCACGCCGGGCCCGCAGAGCGAACGTGTCAGCCAGTTCTGGGGCGCGCCGCTGAGCTTCGCTGCGGCTTGACGTCGGTTTCCGGTCGTCGGCCTATGGCGGCGGGAGAATTTTCCATGCTCAAGACCCTCATCGCCACCGCCGCCCTGTCCCTGACGGCGGCCCCCGCATCCGCAGAAATCGTGGCGCGCACCCCTGACAGTTTCACCCTGCGCTACGCAGGATCCGTCGGGGTGGGCCGTGGCGACGTCTTCGGTGCCGTCGCGCTCATCAACGAATGGTGGGATGGCGCTCACACCTACAGCGGCGATGCGGCCAACCTGACTTTGGACACCGAGGTCGGCTGCTTCTGTGAGGCTTTGCCGGACGGTACGATGTTCGAGCATGGGCGGGTCACAGCATTTGACGACGACCATCTGACCCTCAATGCCCCACTAGGCCCGCTCAAGGGCCGCACCACCCGCGCCGACTTGACCTTTAGCTGGCCCGAAAACGACGCGCTGTTAGAGGAAGACGAAACAGGCGTCGTGGTGGTTTTCGTGGTCGAGGGCCCGGGCTTGGGTGCCTTTGCCGACGCCGTCGATACAGTGATGCGAGGTCAACACGAGCGGCTAATTCATCGGGCCGAACTCGCCGGGCCGGCCTCTTCGTTCGACTAGCCGGCCAGCGCCGCTTCCGACGCCACGATCCGGCTGGCGGCGTGGACGACGGCACCGATGCGCAGGGCGGCCTGAATCTGTGTGTTGGGTACGCCGTGCTTGCGCAGCTCGCTTTCGTGCGCGTCCAGGCAGGCCCCGCACCCATTGATGGCGCTGACGGCGGTGGACCACAGTTCAAAGTCCATCTTGTCGACGCCCGGATTGGCCAGCACGTTCATCCGCAGCCGCGCCGGCAGGGTGGTGTACTCGTTGTTCTTCATCAGGTGCAGCGAGCGATAGTAGATGTTGTTCATGCCCATGATGGCGGCGGCCGATTTGGCGGCGCTCAAGGCCTCTGGCGACAGGACGGTCGCCGCCTGGGCTTCGAGCGCCTTCACGACGGGGGCGACGCCGACGGCATGGGCCGAGGCCAGGAAGGTGCCCCACTTCTGCTGGTCGTTCAGCACGCTTTCATTGGCCAGCGACGACAGGTTCAGCGAAATGTCCTTGGCATAGGCCGGGATAAGGTCGCGCAAGGTGTCGATAGACATTCGTTTTCCTTCGGAAAGGGGTCGGCTATCGCTCGACGCGCGGCGTCTCGCTGCTTGAGCCGAAGATTTCGCGAGGCGATCAGCGGCCAGTGGCTGCGGTTCGCAGCGGGTGACCCGCCACTAGCCACTCGTCACTGGCCACTCATCAACTTCTTAGGCCGCCAGCACCTCGCCGCCGACGGGGCGGTTGCAGGCGCAAAGCTCGTCGGTCTGCAGAGCGTCGACAACGCGCAGGGTGTCCGCCGGGGCGCGGCCCACGTTCAGGTTGGTGACATAGACGTGCTGCACGACGTTGTGCGGATCGACGACGAAGGTGGCGCGCAGGGCCACACCTTCGGCTTCGTCCAGGATGCCCAAGTCGCGGGCGAACTTGCCGCCGTTGTCGGCGAACTGCCAGATCGGCAGCTTGTTCAGGTCGGCATGGTCGCGGCGCCAGGCCAGTTTGACGAACTCGTTGTCGGTCGAGCCGCCCAGGACGACGGTGTCACGGTCGTCGAAATCACGCGCCAGCGAGGCGAACTCGGCGATCTCGGTCGGGCAGACGAAGGTGAAGTCCTTGGGGTAGAAGAAGATCACCTTCCACTTGCCCTCAAAGCTGTCCTGGGTGACCGCTTCGAAAGCGGACACGCCGTTCTCTTCGTGGCTGTTGAAGCCCGGCTTGACGCCGATGATTTTGAATTCCGGCAGTTTTTGACCGACGCCCAGCATAGGGTGCTCCTGAAACGATGATTGTGATTGGGGACGGCGGGGGAGCGCCGTTTGCAGGTGCGAAATGAGCGTTGCGCTGCACAAAGTCAATCGTTCCAGAGCGTTATCTCGATCAGTAATTTCTATAGCCATCATAGCCTGACCAAGTCTGACGATAGTCTTCCGATACCTTTACCATTGGGCATCCTCGGGCCAGTGTTCGACCACACCGGAGATTTTCCCATGCAATACCTTCTCGCTGCCCTGACCGCCTTGTCTGTTGCTGCGCCGATCATCGTGGCCGGCACCGCCCAGGCCCAGACTCCTCCGGCGACCATTGGCGATCGCTACGTCCCGGCCCCCTGGTGGATGCGCGATCCGGTCATCGCCTCGGTTGGCTATGTCCGCACCGAGGTCACGGCCAACCGCGCCGCCTTTGGGGCCAGCTTCCAGTCGGTCGAACGCACCGCCGCCGAGGCCTCGCGCAAGGCCGCCGATCAGGTCCGCGCCCTCAGCCAGGCCCTGGCGGCCTACGGGGTCGATGTCGTGCGGGTTGAGACGACGGTGTCCACCCGTCCTCTGTACGATCAGTACCGCGACGAGGCCGGCAACCTGCGCGACAACGTCCGGGCCGACCGCATCGAACGCTATGAGGCCCAAGCGAATGTCAGCGTGACGCTGCGCGACGTGCGCGTGCTGGAGCGGGTCTACGCCACCGTCGTGGCGTCCCAGCCGACCTCGATCAGTCCGGTCAACTTCAACCTGCAGCCTGACAACGCGACCAAGACCTGGCTGCAGGCCGAAGCGGTCAAGGACGCCGCCCGGCGTGCGCGCGAAGCCGCTTCGAACGCCGGCGCGACCCTGGGAGGTGTGCGCGTGATCGATCCCACTGGGCGCGCTTGCGAGACTGATGTGCTGGCCGGTTGGCCATCGTATGGTGGAGGCGCGTCGCAGGCCACGGATGTGGCCTATGCCGCCATGGAGGCCGCCTACGTCCCGCCACCGCCGCCTGCCGCCCCGGCCCCCGTCATGGCTACGGGGTCGCGCCTCGCGCCGTCGGAAGACCAGATCGAGGCCGCAACCCTCGCGCTGCAACCGCCGCTGCGGGAACTGAGCGATCAGGCCTGCGTCGTCTACGCCCTGAACTGATGGGCATCGAGTCCGAGTTTCTCGCCGATCCGGCATTCGAGGCTGGTTCAGTGTTGGCTGCCGACTGGCCGCTCTGTCAGGTGCGGTTGCAGGATGACGCGCGGTTTCCGTGGCTGATCCTGATCCCGCGCCGGGCCGGTCTGACCGAGCTGGATCAGCTGGAGCCGTCCGATTTGGCTCTGATGATGCAGGAGGTTATTCGCGCTGGAACTATCGTCCGCGATCTGGGGCATCGTCTCGAGCGGCCCGTCCAGAAGCTGAACGTCGCGGCCCTGGGCAATGTGACGGCGCAGTTGCATGTCCACATTATCGGTCGTCGTTCTGACGACCCGGTCTGGCCCGATCCGGTGTGGGGGCGGGGGTCAGCGGAGCGATGGGATCCCGGTCTGCTCGAAACCCTAATCGAGGCTCTCAGCCGGAACGCCTGAGCGATCAGTGATCACCCCGCGACGGTCTGGTGCGTTGACCCCCGGTCCCCTGCTGACTAAAGCCTGTTCACCGGCATTCCGTGCCTGAATTTTCACGGCTTTTTTGAGAACCGTTCGCATGTCAAGCTCCCCCCTGACGGGCGACCCCAGCAACGACCCTTCTGATGATCAGACCGGCCGCCTGGTGATCCAGCCCAACGGCCGACCGCGTCCGCTGTCGCCACACCTGCAGGTATGGCGCTGGCACGTGACCATGACCGCCTCCATCCTGTTCCGCGTCACCATCGGCGCAGCCAGCGTCGGGGCCGTGTTCCTGGTGGCGTGGCTGGCGGCGGTGGCGTTTGGCCCGGACGCCTTCGATGGTGCGGCCGCCTTCGCCGGTTCGCTTATCGGTCTGATCATTGGCTTTGGCCTGACTGTGGTGCTGTTCTCCCTGCTGCTGAACGGGGGACGCCATCTGATCAACGACACGGGCAATGGTCTGCAGATCAAGCCTGCCGACCTGCTGTCCAATATCGCGGTCTGGGGGCCGGTGCCGCTGGCGGTGCTGTTCTGGGTCGTCCTGTTCTCCACCGGGAGGGTGTCGCTGTGAGCGGTCGCGCTACATACAGAAACGGCGTACGCGTCTCCGAGCACCACGGCGCAGGCGAATGGGCCACCGAGCGGGTGGCATTGCTGCTGCTGATGCCGCTGGGCCTCTGGGTCGCGTCGAGCGCCTTCACCCTGGCCGGTGCCGACTACGAGGCGGTCACGGCCTGGTTCTCCAGCCCGCTGAACGCCCTCCTTGCAGGGGTGACGGCCGTGGTCTTCTTCGGCTTCGCCAGCCTGGCGTGGAAGGTCATCATCGAGGACTACATCCACAAGCCGGGCACCAAGGGCTTGCTGATTGGGCTGGTGAACCTGATCTGTTTCGCGCTGGCCGCTGCCAGCGTCTTCTTCATTGTGCGGCTGGCGCTAGGTTCAGCGCCGCTGCCGGCTGGTTTCGGAGTCTGACCGCGTGACCGCATACGAATTCGTCGATCACGAATATGACGTCGTCGTCCTGGGGGCCGGGGGCTCGGGCCTGCGCGCCGCGCTGGGGGCCGCCCAGCAAGGCCTGAAGGTCGCCTGCGTGACTAAGGTCTTCCCGACCCGCTCGCACACCGTGGCAGCTCAGGGCGGCATCTCCGCCTCACTCGGCAACATGGGCGAGGACAGCTGGCAATGGCACATGTACGACACCGTCAAGGGGTCGGACTGGCTGGGCGATCAGGACGCGATCGAATACCTGGTCCGCAATGCGCCCAAGGCCGTTTATGAACTGGAGCACTGGGGTGTGCCGTTCAGCCGGACCGATGAAGGCAAGATCTATCAGCGCGCTTTCGGCGGCATGACCCGCAACTTCGGCGAAGGCCCGGTGCAGCGCACCTGCGCCGCCGCCGACCGCACCGGCCACGCCATCCTGCACACCCTCTATGGTCAGTCGGTCCGGCGGGAGGTCGAGTTCTTCGTCGAATATTTCGGCCTGGACCTGATCATGCAGGACGGCGTCTGCACCGGCCTGACGGCGCTGAAGCTGGACGACGGCACCCTGCACCGCTTCCGCGCCAAGCTGGTGATCCTGGCCACCGGCGGTTACGGCCGCGCCTATTTCTCGGCGACCAGCGCCCACACCTGCACCGGCGACGGCAATGCCATGGTGCTGCGTGCCGGACTGCCGCTGCAGGACATGGAGTTCGTCCAGTTCCACCCGACCGGCATCTATGGTGCCGGTTGCCTGATTACCGAGGGCGCGCGCGGCGAGGGCGGTTATCTGACCAACTCCGAGGGCGAGCGCTTCATGGAACGCTATGCGCCCACCGTGAAGGACCTGGCCCCGCGCGACATGGTCTCGCGCTCCATGACCATCGAGATCCGCGAGGGGCGCGGCGTGGGTCCGAACAAGGACCACATCTTCCTGCACCTCGATCACCTGGATCCCAAGGTCTTGCACCAGCGCCTGCCGGGCATTTCCGAGAGCGCCAAGATCTTTGCGGGCGTGGATGTGACCAAGGCCCCGATCCCGGTCCTGCCGACCGTCCACTACAATATGGGCGGCATCCCCACGAACTATCACGGCGAGGTCCTGACCAAAGTCGGCGACAATGCCGACACCGTCGTGCCCGGACTGATGGCCGTGGGCGAGGCGGCCTGCGTGTCCGTGCACGGGGCCAACCGCCTGGGTTCCAACAGCCTGACCGACCTGGTCGTGTTCGGCCGTGCCGCAGGTCTCCGCGCGGGCGAGGTGGTGGACAAGGCGTCAAAGGTACCCGACGCCCCGGCCTCGACAACGGACGAACACCTGGCGCGGATGGACCGGTTCCGCCATGCCAATGGCTCGACCCCGACCGCGAAGCTGCGCATCGAGATGCAGCGCGCCATGCAGTCCGACGCCGCCGTCTTCCGCACCGGCAAGACGCTGGAGGAAGGCACCGCCAAGCTGCGCGCCATCCATGCGCAGGGGGCCGACATCAAGACCACCGATCGCGGCCTGATCTGGAACACCGACCTGGTCGAGACGCTGGAATACGACAATCTGATCGACCAGGCCCTGGTCACTATCGAAAGCGCGCTGAACCGCACGGAGTCGCGCGGGGCCCATGCCCGCGAGGATTATCCGGACCGCGACGACGCCAACTGGATGAAGCACACCCTGTCCTGGAAGGTCCCGGGCGAGGCGGTGAAGATCGACTACCGTCCGGTCCACAACTACACGATGTCGGACGACATCGCCTACATCGAGCCCAAGACAAGGGTGTACTGAAGATGGTCCAGCTTACTCTCCCCCGCGGGTCGAAGCCCTCCACCGGCAAGGTTCACAAGGCCCCGGCCGGTGCCAAGAACGTCAAGACCTACAAGGTCTATCGTTATGACCCCGAGGTCGATGCCGACCCGCGCTGGGACACGTTCGAGGTGTCGTCGGACGACCACGGCCCCATGCTGCTGGACGCCCTGATCCACATCAAGAACGAGATCGACCCGACCCTGGCCTTCCGCCGGTCGTGCCGCGAGGGCATCTGCGGCTCCTGCTCGATGAACATCGACGGCCGCAACACCCTGGCTTGCACCAAGGGTTGGGACGAGTGTTCGTCACATAACATCTCCATCGCCCCCCTGCCGCACCAGCCGGTGGTCAAGGACCTGGTGACGGACCTGACGCTGTTCTACGCCCAGTACGACAGCATCCAGCCCTATCTCCAGTCCGACGAGCCGGACCCGGAGACGGAGCGTATTCAGCTGCCCGAGGATCGGGCCAAGCTGGACGGCCTGTATGAGTGCATCCTGTGCGCCTGCTGCTCGACCTCCTGCCCCAGCTACTGGTGGAACCAGACGGAGTATCTGGGCCCGGCGGCCCTGCTTCAGTCCTACCGCTGGATCGCAGACAGCCGCGATGACGCGACGGACAAGCGGCTGGACGACCTCGAGGACCCGTTCAAGCTCTACCGCTGCCACACCATCATGAACTGCGCCCAGGTCTGCCCCAAGGGCCTGAACCCCGCAAAGGCCATCGCCGAAACAAAGAAACTGATGGTCGCCCCGGGACGCAAGAAGCAGGCGGCGTAGTCGTGTTGTGGTGCCCTATCGCTTCGCTACCTGAGGGCTGATGGCCAAGATCACCTATATCGAGCACGACGGCCGCGAGCATGTCGTGGAGGTCAAGACCGGGCTGTCCGTCATGGAGGGCGCGATCCGGAACAATGTGCCAGGGATCGACGCGGACTGCGGCGGGGCCTGCGCCTGCGCGACATGCCATGTCTATGTCGACGAGGCCTTCGCCGTCGAAACGGGCCGACCGTCGGCGATGGAGGAATCCATGCTGGACTTCGCCGAGAACGTTCAGCCCAACAGCCGTCTGTCCTGCCAGATCCGGGTCAGGGACGATCTGGACGGCCTGATCGTGCGCCTGCCCGAGAACCAGCACTGACCCAGACACCCGAGCGGCGGTTCGAGCCGCGCAGGTCGGCGCACAGTCGCGCCCTGATCGTCGCGCCGTCGGTGGAGCTTTCATGCCTGATCGTGGATCGATCCCCACGCGGGATGAAAATCCGCATGGACCGGGCCTTGTCCCTGCCGGCGCGGGTCATCGTGGTGGATCTGGAACAGGCCATCGCCATCGAGGCCGAAGTGGTGTGGAGCAAGGGCGTGGAAGCCGGAATGAAGGAAGGCGTCCGCACGTCCCTGCGCGGGCTGGTGCCGTCGCGACTTGCGGCGGCGCGGGCGGCCTGGATGCGATCGGGCGGTCGCTAGAGGCTGTCTGACGGATAAAGGTTGGAGTGAAGTCTGAGCCGAGTTGGACTGCGTCCCACACAGCCGATTTCGCACTAGTGGCGTGTCTGGCCGGCCGTCTGGAAATGTTTCGGTGCGGAGAGCGCGTCGGCATCGACGACAGGATCGTCACAGGCGACGGCGTTGTGCGGGTTCAGGCCGGGCTTGCGCGGGGCGGTCAACAGCCGGGACGCGCGGCCGAAGCTCTTGTCCTCGCCGATGTGGGTGTTGATGGGCGGGTTGTGACCGATGCCCTGTTTTCTGATCGTCGCCATGGTCCCCTCCTTTCCCGTTCGAGCCGTGGAAGGTCGGATCGAGCCCTGCCCGATCCGACATCGGCGTAGCCTCCAACTGGATGCACCTGCCCCGTCCACGATGGAAATCCCCTCGACCTCCAGCGCCGGGATAGGGGCGCGCCACCGGTCGCCCCGGACCGTGACCTCGCCGCTCAGTCCTGAACGCATTTTGCCGATACACCCGCGCTTGCGCGCCCGTTAGGACGACCGTCGCTGAATCTTGTATCAGCGTTCAGGGGCCGCACCCGTGCGCATCACCTGTAGATTGGTGGCCACAAGCTGGCGGTACTCGCGCGGGGTCATGCCGTAGCGGGCGCGGAAGGCGCGGCTGAGGTGGGCCGCGTCGCTGAAGCCCAGCCTGTGGGCGATGGTGCCGATGGTCTCGTGTCGATAGATGTCGACCAGGGCCGCGCGGGCCCTGTCCAGCCGACGGGTCAGGACAAAGGCCTGGACTCCGCCATCCTTGTGGAAGGCCGCGAACAGGCGGGCGCGCGATACGCCCAGCGCCTTGCAAAGGGCCTCGACCCCGACATCCCCCTCGACCAAGCGCCGCTCGATCTCTTCCGATGCCCGCAGGTGCAGCGCCTCATCGGCACTGATCAGGGGGGTCGTCGAGGGTCGGGCCGCTTTCAGCACGGTGGTGATGAGCTCCAGAAAGCTCCGCCCCAGAGGCTCCGCCTGGGCCTGGGTCAGGGTCGGCATGGCCCTGTAGACCTGTTCGCAGAAGCCGATCAGCAAGGCGGCCTGATCGACGGTCAGGACCAGGGCCCGAAGGTCGTGCAGGGGCGCAAACCAGGCCTCGGCCACCGGACGCGGCATGATGATGCTGTAGGTAAAGCTGCCGGTCGACATGTGCAGGGATGGCAACGACAGGTCGTGAAAATGGCCCATGCCGGCGGTTTCATGAAAAGGCAGGCCGTCGATCTGGCCCTGCGCCTCGCCCCGCACCATCAGGTTCAGGATGATGGGATCGAAGTCGGAGTCGCGAATGTCCTGGATATGCCGTTCCCACCGCATGGCCGTGATGGTGGCGACGGCAAAGATGATCGGGCCCAGCTGGGTCGTTTCCCAGGTGGTGTTGAACGGCTCTGTGGGCTGGGTGCGGTAGATCGGGCGCTGGCGCGGCCAGTCCCGCAGATACCATCTTGCGTACCGCTCTTCCGGCGGGAATTCTTCGGTCGAATAGCGCAGGATCGGCAGCGGGTTCGACATTCAGGGTCCGTAGCAAGACAGATATGGCCGGATCGTCAAAAGGCTCAATGGGTCTGAGGTTGCGTCCGTCATTAACCCTACCTTAGAGCACCCCTTCGATCAGTCCACGCTGTCGTGCGTCCTCGGCCTCCAGATACCAGTTGGACGGGGCCCGTTGCAGGACCTCGTCCATGGTCACCTGCGACCCCAGGATCAGATTTTCGAAGCCTTCGTTCTGGATGGTGATCGAGTGTTCGATCTCGTGCAGCATGGCCTTTACCGATGCCACGCAGGTCGTCAGCGGCCCGGAAATCTCCAGCGCCTTGTCCAGCTTCCGTTCGTGGATCATCAGCCGCGTTCCGCGTGTGAGATAGCGGTTCTGGCGCGCGAAGAAGCTCATGAAGGTGGCACCCGCCGAATAGATGGCGGTGCGCCCCAGGAAGACCAGCCGACGTTGCGGCCTGATCTCGCTCTGGAACCGGATGTCCTCTCCCATGATGCGGGCCACTTCCGGATCGCCTCCCAGGGTCGACAGGGCGACGACGACCAGCCCCTCGCGCGGAGCCCCGGCCATCTGGCTGAGGAACCGATCGTACATGGCATAATCCACGGTTCCGGCCAGGACGACAGCGGGTGTATCGAAATCGGCGGATCGCAGAGCCGGTGTCTCTGCTCCATCAGGCTGGCAGGCTGTCATGAATGTTTCCAGGGCTGATCAATCGCCACGCATAGCGCGAAGGCAGGCGCGTCGTTCCCTGGCCTGATTGTCACGGTCGCTGGCCAATCAAAGCCCGGCAGGCATGGTTCCGGAGTTGATGGCGATGCGGCCGATCAGGCCCTTGACGATCAGGTCCAGGGCGGTGCCCTCGCGGTAGTCGGCGGCGGCGACGAAGTTGACGCGGTCCTCGGAGATCAGGGAATAGACCTTCTTCTGGTCCTTCTCGTTCGAACGGGGATCATAGACGGCGATCGAGAAGCCGCCCTTGGTGTGCATCATCTTCATGGTCGGCACGTCGGTGTCGCCGTCGCCCAGGAAGATCATCCGGTCGAAAGGAACGCGGCGGTCTTCGTCCGGGATGAAATGGTTGATCCGCTCGTTCTCCCAGTGATTGTTCACGCCCTTGTTGATGCGGAACAGGTACTGGGTCTTGGTCGTGTAGTTGACCCCGACGGCGGGCCAGGCGGCCTCACCGTTCTCGTCGTAGACATAGTGGGAGGCGAAGACGTGGGTCAGGGCGGGCCGGATCGGCGTGCCCTCGATCATCTCCTCCAGCCCCGCGGAGATGATGTAGTGCTCGATGTCCAGGCCGTATTGCGCCCCGAAGGCATTCATCCGGTCGAACCAGGACAGGTCCTTCAGGCCCTCGAACAGCGCGACCTCGCGCCCCTGCTCGGCCAGGGTTTCGCGCGTGATCGGCGCGCCGTTGTCGCGCGCATGGCGCAGCATCAGCTGCATATACATCAGTATGCCGTCGGCATCGGCGGCCTGGGTCAGAGCCTCGGCCTCGGCCCAGAAAGCCCCGATGTCCATGCCGATGGACGGGATGAAGCTGACCTCCTGCATGTTGCCGCGCGCGAGGGTGCCGTCGAAGTCGTAGATCAGGGCGGTCTTGAGGGGTTTCATAGGGGCTAGGGGCTAGGGGCTAGGGGCTAGGGGTTAGGGTCTAGGGAGGACTGCGGACTCTGGCTTCTACGCTTCCCTAGCACCTAATCCCTAATCCCTAGAACCTAGCCGCAACTCCGGTGCGGCCGCGGCCACCGTCGCCTCCAGCGGCAGGTGCAGGATGAAGGCGGCCCCCTTGCCGGGCTCGCTCTCGACCTCGGCCCAGCCGCCGTGCAGTTCGACCAGGGCCTTGACCAGCGCCAGGCCGACGCCGGGTCCGCCGCGCTCGCGCCGGACGAAGCGATCGAAGACGTGGGCCTGCAGGTGGTAGGGGATGCCGCGCCCGGTATCCTGGACCCGGATTCGCACTTCCGAAGTAGTGGCCTCGGCGCTGAGAGTGACGGCTCCGCCGTCGGCCACGGCGCGGGTGGCGTTGTCCAGCAGATGCTCCAGGCACTGGGCGATGCGACTGGCGTCGGCGCGGATCGGCTTCAGTCCGGGCGGGCATGAGACGGCCAGGGTCGCGCCCCGCGCCTCGATCCGTGCACGGACTTTCGAAGCCGCCTCGTCCAGCAGGTCGAAGACGCGGATGTCGCCCAGCGTTAGTTCCATCTCGCCGGCGTCGATCTGGCTCATGTCCAGCACGTCGTCGATGGAGCGCGCCAGCTGACTGGCGGCGATACGGATGGCCCCGGCATGCTGGCGGCTGCGCTCGGGCAGGTCGCCCATGGTTTCCAGCAGTTCGGAATAGCCGACGATGGTCGTCAGCGGCGTGCGTAGCTCATAGGACACACTGCCCACGAACTCGCGTTTCAGGGCCTGGCTTTCCTCGAGGGCCGCTGCCTTGGCGGCCAGTGCCTGTTCCAGATCGCGCCGTGCGGTGACATCGGAAAAAGCCACCAGGGTCGCGCCATCGGGCAGGGGCCGGGTCTGCCAGGCGGCGACCCTTCCGTCGAGTGTGCGTCCCTCGCCCGAGATCGGCACGCGGCTTTCCGGATCGGGGTCGGCGACCCGGGCCTTCAGGCCCAGCCACAGGGCGGGATCCGGCATGGTCTGCTGGCACAGGGCGGCGATGGCGTCGAACACGCCGGCTGTTTCCAGCTGATCCGCACGCAGGCCCCAGAAGGCCTCGAAGGCCTCGTTATGCAGCCGGATCCGGCCGTCGGATCCGAACACCGCGACGGCGTCGTTCAGCTTGTCCAGGGTGGCGGTCTGGACCTGGATCTGGGCATTGAAACGGCTGCGCAGTTTGAGTTCGTCGGTGATGTCCGAAAACAGCAACAGCACCCCGCCCAGCGGGTGGGGTTGGCGCACGATGCGAAGGGTGCGCCCGTCCGGCAGCGACCAGCTGTCGTCCGGTGCAGCCTCAGCGGCCCCGTAGAACTCCAGCTCGTTCGCCTTCCAGCCGGCGTAGTCGATGACCTCGGGCAGCTGGCGGCGCTGGCGCAGGGCGTCCAGCAGTTCGGCATGGGTCGGCCGCTCGTCCAGCCAGGCCGGATCGATGTTGAACAGCTGCTGGAAGGCGGTGTTGTGAAACGCCAGCCGTTTGCCGGGCCCGAAGATGGCCACGGCGTCGGCCAGATGGTTCAGGGTCTCGTCGTGCGCCTCGACGTGGCGGCGCAGGGTGTCGCGCGTCTCTTCTGCCTCGGTCATGTCCAGGGCGAAGGCCAGGACCGCGCCCGCCCCGCCCTGCACCGGTTCGGCCACGATGCGCCAGGCCCGACGGCGGCCGTCGCCCGTGGTCCAGCGAAAGCCTTCCTGATGCTGGCGCAGGCGAGCGGCCTCGGCGACGATGGCATCGGCCCCTCGATCAAAGCTCAGTCCCTGTTCACGCGCGGCGTCCAGACTCTCGGCCTTGAGCTCCGCCAGCCATGCCTTGTTGGCCCATGCCAGCTTGCCCGAGGCGTCGGTGATCCATGTGGGGGCCGGGTAGGCTTCGGCCAGCAGGCCCAGTCCGCTTTCGGCCGCCGTGCCTACCAGGGCGAGGCGAGACAGACGAAGCCATGCCGCACCGGCGGATGATCGCCCTTCTACGGTCCAGGCTGCCGTCGCGCCTTCAAGTACGCCGTCGAACGCCTCGCCGCGCTCTATGAGAGCATCGACACGTTCGGCCTCTATCCGCCGCACGGCGTCCAGAACGATCAGGGCCGGATCGGTATCGGGGGCCGGGGTTTCCAGTGCCAGTTCGGAGACGATGGCCCGCCAGGCCATTTCGGACCCCAGGCGTCGTGTCTGGCCGTCAGGCGTCAGGGCCAGGCGGACATCCTCGAAGGCGGCCAGGGCCCCGTCGCGGTCGGCCAGATCGACATGCGCCGTAGCCAGATCGGCCTCGGCCTTCAGCGCCCGTGTGGCCAGTTGTCCACGCAGCCGTGCCGCCCAGGCGCTGAGCG
The DNA here is from genome assembly GCF_058725425.1 of Brevundimonas sp. DW-iso22. Lineage (NCBI taxonomy): Bacteria > Pseudomonadati > Pseudomonadota > Alphaproteobacteria > Caulobacterales > Caulobacteraceae > Brevundimonas > Brevundimonas sp. DW-iso22. The sequence continues at coordinate 446,352 of NZ_JBZXEB010000003.1, forward strand.
CCAGCGCAAGACCCGCAGCTCCCGCGGTCGCGACATAGGCGATGTGGGCGTCGGCCATCCCTGATCCGTGAAGCGGAGCCCCGCGCCCCGATTCGGTAACCATAACCCGCGCTGCGTGATTTGCGAGGAGGGCGCGGACATCTGATATGGACGCCATGACCGACACAGCCTCCTCACCCTGGACTGACCAGACCGCCCCGTCTCTGGACGACTTCGCCCGGCTGGCGCGCGAGGCGTTCGATGCCCTGCCCGCACCATTCGGGGCGCTGGCGGGGGACGTGGTCATTCGTATCGACGACTTTGCCGACGAGGAAACGCTGGCCAGCTTCGGGATGGAGGACCCGTTCGAGCTCACGGGTCTGTATCACGGCGTCGATATCGGCCTGCGCGACGGCATGGGGGCGGCCCCTGAGCCGTCACGCATCTTCCTGTATCGTCGCCCGATCCTGGACGAATGGTGCGAGCGTGGTGACGTGGGGCTGTCGGAAATCATCGCCCATGTGCTGATCCACGAGATCGGCCACCACTTCGGTCTGGACGACGAAAGGATTCACGAGCTCGAGGCGGAGTAGTATAACGCTCAATCAGCGCAATTTATTAGTCTTTTGGCTCCAACCGTACCTGCGGAGAAATTATAGGTACTCCGTCCGAAGTTAGCTGCCGATTGATGACGAACACCGTCCCATTTACCAGCGACATGATATCGAGACGGATAGGCTCCTCCGGCAGCACGACCCCGCAGCCTTGTTCGCCGTTTTCAGTCAACCCTTCGAGCACCAGAACGGTTCGCGTTTGAGGTCCGGCCGGACCAGTTTCCTCTACGCGCCATTTGCCTTGGGTAACCAACATACCGGCCTGCGCGGTGAAGTCTCCACTGCTAGCTAGGCTCCAGCTGACTTCACACCCTTCGCGCCATCGTTGAGGCGGTATCGGTTGGAGCTGATAGGTTCGAGCATACTCTGAGGATACGTCCGTGACCGGCTCTTGCGGCGTGCTGAACGCTACGGTCAGAATCGCAAGTGTCGCTATCAACATTTTCTAGAACCTTGTCGCAAGCGGAGTAACTAGCCGTGTCGAGAGCATCAGTGCAAGAAGACTGCGTGGGCACATAAGTCCCTCATGCCGCCCTGCCTTAAATCCTGCCCGATCTGTGGTATAAGGCCCGCCTCCCGCCCGTCCAGGATATCGCCCTTGAGCCTCTCGCTCGACCTTACACGCACGACCGCCGCTGTGGCCGGACCCGTAAACCTGGCCGGCCTGACGCGCGCGGGCCTGCGTCAGGCGCTGGTCGATGCGGGCGTCTGTCCGCCCGAGAAGGCCAAGATGCGGGCGAGCCAAATCTGGGGCTGGATCCACCATCACGGCGTCACCGACTTCGCCCTGATGAGCAATGTCGCCAAGGACATGCAGGCGAAACTGGCCGAGGCCTTCACCCTGGCCCGGCCCGAGATCGTCGAGCGGCAGGTATCGAAGGACGGCACCCGCAAATATCTGATCCGCACCGCGCCGGGCATCGAGGTCGAGGCGGTCTATATTCCCGACGTGGGCCGCGCAGGCGCTCTGTGCGTGTCGTCCCAGGTGGGTTGCACCCTGAACTGCACCTTCTGCCATACGGGCACCCAGAAGCTGGTGCGCAACCTGACCGCCGCCGAGATCGTGGCCCAGGTGCAGGTCTGCCGCGACGATCTGGGCGAATGGCCGTCGCCGATGGAGGACCGCCGCCTGTCCAACATCGTCTTCATGGGCATGGGCGAGCCGCTGTACAATCTGGACCATGTCGCCGACGCCATCGAGATCATTTCTGACCCGGAGGGTATCGCCCTGTCGCGGCGTCGGATGACGGTCTCGACCAGTGGCGTGGTGCCGCAACTGGGCCCACTGGGCGACCGCACCCAGGCCATGCTGGCCATCAGCCTGCACGCCACCAACGACGCCTTGCGCGACGTGCTGGTACCGCTGAACAAGAAGTACAATCTGGAAGCCCTGATGGCGGGCATCCGGGCCTATCCGGGCCTGTCGAACGCGCGACGGGTGACGTTCGAGTACGTCATGCTGAAGGGGGTCAACGACAGCCCGGACGAGGCGCGGGCCCTGGTCAAACTGATCGAGGGCATTCCGGCCAAGGTCAATCTGATCCCGTTCAACCCCTGGCCCGGCACGGATTATCAGTGTTCGGACTGGGGCACGATCGAGCGGTTCGCCGCCATCCTGAATAAGGCCGGTTTCGCCAGCCCGATCCGCACGCCGCGTGGTCGCGACATCCTGGCCGCCTGTGGCCAGTTGAAGTCAGAAAGCGAAAAGGAGCGGGCGTCGGCGCTGCGCAAGGCGGAACAGGCGACGGTCGAGGCCGCCTGAACCCCTAGGTACGGGCTTCGGACGCAGGCTCCGGACACAGGGTGACATCTTTGTTGATGGACTGTGTCCCCGCAACGCTTGCGGAATGAGGCGAAAAGCGGGCAAGCGTCTGCAACTTCTGATCATCGGATCACCATGGACGCCTCGACCCTCCCTCCCGTGCTGGACAGCGCCGAGTTTCAGGCGTTCGCCTCCGGCTTTCCGACCATGATCGCGCATCTGGCGGTGACGCTGGGCCTCATGCTGGGCGGGGCGTTGGCCTATGTCTGGATGACGCCGTGGAAGGAGATCACCCTGATCCGCCAGGGCAATGCCGCCGCTGCTCTGGCCCTGGCCGGGGTGCTGGTCGGTCTGGCCATTCCCCTGGCGGTCAGCCTGAATGTTTCGACCTCGGTGCGTGATATTCTTATCTGGGGGGTGGCGACGGTGGCCTTGCAACTGCTGGCCTTCCGCCTGGTCGACATGCTGCTGACCGGCCTGCCCCAGCGTATCCAGCAGGGCGAGATATCCGCCGCCATCCTGCTGGTCGGGGCCAAGCTGTCGACCGCGCTGATCCTCGCGGCGGCGCTGACGGGTTGAGGCAGGACGATGCCGCGTCCTCCCGACTGGTTGATCTATCTGGGTGTCGCCGGAGCCTTGCTGCTGTTCTCGCTGAGCAAGCGGGAGAATGCGGATGCGCCGGTCTCGACAGCGCCGGAAGAGACCGAGGGCGCGCTTCTGGGCCCCGTCACGCCCTTTGATCCGGCCGTCACGGTCAATGCACCGGACATTCCCTTCCAGCCCTCCTCGGGCACGGCCTTCTCTGTTGCCCGCGCGGGACGCTGGATCACAGCCCGCCATGTGGTGGAAGGCTGCCGTCAGCCGGCCATTCTGGTCGGAGGTGGCCGTGCGGTGGCCGCCGACGTGCGCCTGGCCTCACGCGCCGATATCGCCGTCCTGATCACCGACGGCGGGACGGCGGCCATTCCGGTGACCACAGACCGCGATCTGAGGTCCGGCCAGCGCGGCTTTCATCCCGGCTATCCCCAGGCCCGGCCAGGCGAGGCGACATCGCGCCTGCTGGGGCGCGAGACCTTGCGCGTGCGCGGGCGGGGCCAGCGTGATGAGCCGGTCCTGGCCTGGGCCGAGGTTGGGCGCACCGACGGACTGGGCGGAACGCTGGCAGGCCTGTCGGGCGCACCCGTGCTGGATCGTCAGGGCCGGGCCGTAGGGGTCACCATCGCCGAGAGCCCGCGCCGGGGCCGCATCTATACCACCTCACCCGAGACGTTCGGTCCCGCGGTGCGCGGTATCCAGACCCCGACCGAACGCCTGCGCGGGCGGTCCATCGGCATCGACAACTACGGGGCCGTTGCCGACGACCTGCGCCGGGATCTGAAGGTGGCGCAGGTCGTCTGTCTGTCGGCCTGATCCCTACTTCAAGGCCGCTGCGTCGAGGTTCAGGTCTGTCAGCGGGATGACCTCGACATTGGGGTATTTCGCCCGCAGCGCCTCGATGAACTGGGCCGCGTCACCGACGATGACCAGGCTGGCCCGGTCGACAGGGAGATGCTCGGCGAAGGCCGCCTGCATGGCCGGTCCATCCACCGCCTCCACACTGGCGGCATAGGTGGCCAGTTCGCTCATGGGGATGTCGTAGAGCGCCAGGCCGGCAACGGCCCCGCCCAGACCATCGACCGTTTCCAGCGATTGGCCGAAGGCCCCGGTCAGGATGGCGCGGCGGGTGGTCAGTTCGCTCTCGGTCGGCTGGGTCGCGCCCAGACGGCGCACCTCTTCCAGGATCAGGTCCGCGACCTCGACAGCCGCATCGTTGCGCGTCTGGGCCGAGGCTGTGAACAGGCCATCGTCCCGGCGAACGCCGAGCGAAGATCGCGTGCCATAGCTCAGACCCCGCTTGATGCGGATTTCCTGGTTCAGCCTCGAGGTAAAGCTGCCGCCCAGCAGGGTGTTTCCAACCGTCAGCGGGAAATAGGCTTCGTCGGACCGGGGCACGCTGCGCAGGGCGACGGTGACGGCGGCCTGACCGGCTCCGGGCTGGTCGATGACCACGACGCGCGGGGCCAGCGGAGCCCCGGCCGGATCAACGGCGGGGCTGGCGGCCTGCGCCGGTTCGGCCCAGTCGCCGAAGGCCTGCTGGGCCAGGGCCCGGGCCGCATCGGGGGTGATGTCGCCCGAGAAGACCAGGGTCGCCTCTGACGGGCGATATCGGGCGGCATGGAAGGCGGCGATATCTGCGCGCGACAGGCCGGCGACGGTGGTCAGGGTGCCCCCGCCAGGTGCGCCATAGGCCGCATCGCCGTAGACGACCCGTCCTGCGGCCTGGCCGGCGACGGGACCGGGTGTGGACAGGGCGATCCTCAGCCCGTCCAGGGTCTGGGTGCGCTGGCGCTCCAGTTCCTCGTCGGCAAAGGTCGGATTGCGTACCAGATCGGCCATCAGGGCCACGGTCTGGGGGAAGACGTCCGAGGGGGCATTGGCAAAGACATTGGTGAAGTCGGGCCCGTCCCCGGCTCCGACCGATGCCCCCAGAGCTTCGATCTGGGTGGCGATCTCGGGAGCCGTGCGGCTGGCCGTGCCCTGGGTCAGCAAGGCGGCCGTCATGGACGCGAGCCCGGCCTTTCCAGCCTCATCATCCGCCGATCCGGCATCAAAGCTCAGACGCGCCGACACCAGCGGCAGGCCCGCTTTGGGGGCGACCAGCACGCGCAGGCCGTTATCCAGGCGGAAATCGGCGACCGTCGGCGTCGTCGGCGAGACCGCGGCGGTTACCTCAGGCATGGGGGCGCGCTCCGCCTCTGGCAGCAGGGTGAACAACCGGCCGACCGGGGCCAGATCCGCGACCTTGACCGGGGCGTCGACGTTCAGCGTCTGCTGGGAGGTCGGGTTGGCGTCATCTGCGGCCAGATAACGGATGGTGATCGACCGCTCCGGCGTCAGATAGCGGTTGGCGACCCTCTGGATGTCGGCGGCGGTCACGGCCTGGATGGCAGCGATCTCCCGGTCGGCGTAGGCGGCGTCATTGCCGTTGATCAGGGCGAAGCCCAGCACGACGGCACGGTCGTCGATGGTTTCGCGGCTGCGCAGGGCACTGGCGACCAGCTCGTTCTTGGCCTCGGCCAGTTCGGCGTCGGTGACCGGTGCGTCGCGGAAACGGGCGATCTCGGCGGTCAGGGCGGCAATGCCTTCGTCGGGCGTCTTGCCGCCGGCCAGGATGGAATAGGCGTACAGGGCCCCCGCCTGCTGCGAGAAGTCCGCGCTGGAGCCGATAGAGGCGGCGACCTGCTGATCGTAGACCAGTGACCGGTACAGGCGGCTGCTTTCGCCCGTCGACAGGATACCATCCAGCACCGTCAGCGCCGCCCGGTCCTCGCCGACATAGGGGATGGTCGGATAGGCCAGCACGACCGCAGGCAGAGGCACGTTCGGCGCATGGAAGGTCGCTTCGCGCGGGCCGGTCGGTTCCGGCTCCTTGACGTCATTGACCGGCAGCGGACGGTCCGGATTCTGGATCGGGGCCATGTACTGGTCGATCCAGCCGTTCAGCTGGCTCTCGTCGAAATTGCCCGCCACGATCAGGATGGCATTGTCGGGCCGGTAGTAGGTGGCGTGGAACCGGCGGACATCCTCGATCGTCGCCGCATCCAGGTCCTCGATCGAACCGATGGTGGTCCGGCGATAGGGATGCTCCTGATAGATGGTCTGCGGCAGGAAGACGCTGAACAGACGGCCATAGGGACTGGCCAGGACGCCCTGGCGGTACTCCTCCTTGACCACGTCGCGCTCGCTCTCGAACACGTCCTCGTTGACGACCAGCGAGCCAAGGCGGCTGGCCTCGGCGAAGATCAGCCGCTCCAGATGGTTGGCCGGAATGGTCTCGAAATAGGCGGTCACGTCGTCGCTGGTAAAGGCGTTGTTGTTGCCGCCGACGTCCTCGGTCAGGCGGTCAAACGTCTCGTCCGGGAAATCCTTGGTCGCCTTGAACATCAGATGTTCGAACAGGTGGGCAAAGCCGGAGCGGTTAGCCGGATCGTCCTTGGACCCGACCCGGTACCAGACCTGGACCGTGACGTTCGATGTCGAGGTGTCGCGCGCCGTATAGACCTCCATGCCGTTGGCCAGGGTCCGCTTGGCGAAGCCCAGCGGCGGCACGTTGATGCCTGCGGGGGCCGAGGCGGTGACCGCATCCTGCGCCATCGCTGGCGAGGCGGCGGGCAGGCCTATCAGCAGGGCGGCGGCGCAGGCGGTCAGGATCAGGCGGGACTTCATGGGGCGGCTCCGAGCGCCCGGACGGCGGGCGAGGCGGACCCTAACAGCGCCGGATGCGAGCGCACCTTACAGAGTTGTAATCTCAGTCCAGGGTGAGGGCCTCGGCCAGCAGCCGGGCCTCGGCGGCGCGGCTGGAGCCATGGCGCCAGGCGACCACGATTTCCCGCCTGGGGGCCTTGGCCGAAATCTGGCGCACGACCACGCCGGGCATGTCGGCCAGACCGGCCCGCACGGCCATTTCGGGCAGGAAGCTGACGCCCAGTCCCGAAGACACCATCTGCACCAGGGTGTGCAGGCTGGTGGCGGCAAAGACGTCGTCGCCCTTGGGCGGGTCGATGTCGAAGGCGGCCAGGGCCTGATCGCGCAGGCAGTGGCCATCCTCCAGCAGGATCAGGTCCTCGGCCTTGAGGGAGCCCGCTGGGATGGGACCCGTGCCGGCCAGGGCATGACCGACCGGCGCAGCGGCCAGGATCTCGTCATCGCCGATGCGGGCATGGTCGATGCCGGCTGCCGTATAAGGCAGGGCGATAACGGCGGCGTCCAGTTGGCCCGCCTTCAGCGCCGCGATCAGCCGGGGTGTGAGGTCTTCACGGATAAACAGACGCAGGGCCGGATAGGCGACTTTCAACCCCGGCAGCTTGGCGGGCAGCAGGAACGGCGCGACGGTCGGAATGACGCCCAGCCGGAACCGGCCAGACAGGGGCTTGCCCGCATTCTTCGCCGCCTCGACCAGATCTTCCGTGCGGGCTAGGACATCTTCGGCCCGGCGCACGGCCTCGACCCCGACGGCGGTCAGCTGGACATTGCCGCGTGTCCGCTCGACAACGGCGGCCCCCAGGATCTTCTCAAGCTCCTGCACCCCAGCCGACAGGGCCGGCTGGCTGACATGGGCCGCCTCCGCTGCCCGGCTGAACGAGGCGTGTTCGGCGAGGAGTTTCAGATACTGGAGCTGTCGCAGGGTCGGGAGCATGCGCGCGACATAGGCTGTCGCTATCGACATGGCAAAATCAATCGGAAGGGCTTGGCCCTCTTCGCTGCATAGCGAGGAGGGCCAGCATTACGGATCAGGCCGCGACCTTTTCCGCGTGGACCGCGCGCTTTCGGATGTCGTAGCGGTCGTTCTCCATGACCTGGACCCAGGCCTTGACGAAGTCGCGCACGAACTTCTCTCCCGCGTCGGCAGAAGCATAGACCTCGGCCAGCGCGCGCAGCTGGGAGTTGGCACCGAACACCAGATCGGTGCGGGTGGCGGTCCAGCGCTGCTCGCCCGTGTCGCGGTCCGTGCCGACGAAGGTTTCGTCGGAGTGGTCGTCGACCTGTTTCCAGGCCGTGCGCATGTCTAGCAGATTGACGAAGAAGTCGTTCGTCAGCTGGCCCGGACGATCGGTCAGGACGCCATTCTCGGATGCGCCATGGTTGGCCCCCAGGACCCGCAGACCCCCGACCAACACCAGCATCTGCGGTGCGGTCAGGCCCAGCAGTTGTGCCCGGTCGACCAGCAGTTCTTCCGTTGGAACGTTGAACTGCACCTGCAGATAGTTGCGGAAACCATCGGCGCGGGGCTCCAGCACCTTGAAGCTGTCGGCATCGGTCTGTTCGGCCGAGGCATCGGTGCGGCCCGGCGTGAAGGGCACGGCGATGTCGTGACCGGCAGCCTTGATCGCCTGTTCGACCCCGACGGAGCCGCCCAGAACGATCAGGTCGGCGATGGAGACGTTCAGGCCGGACGAGGCCTTGATGCCTTCATAGACCTGAAGAACCTTGGCCAGCTTGTGCGGCTCGTTGACATCCCAGCTGCGCTGCGGCTCCAGACGGATGCGCCCGCCATTGGCACCGCCGCGATGGTCGGAGCCGCGCCAGGTGGCGGCCGAGGCCCAGGCCGTGCGGACCAGATCGGCGATCGACAGGCCCGACGAGTCGATATGCCCCTTCAGCGTATCGATATCGGCGTCGGTCAGTTTCGGACCGGTGTGGGCCGGGATCGGATCCTGCCAGATCAGTTCCTCGGTCGGAACCTCGGGACCCTGATAGCGGATCTTCGGCCCCATGTCGCGGTGGCACAGCTTGAACCACGCGCGGGCGAACTGGTCGCCGAAATAGGCCGGGTCGGCGCGGAAGGCCTCCATGATCTTGCGGTATTCCGGATCGACCTTGAACGCCATGTCGGCCGTGGTCATCATCGTCGGCACCTTCTTGCCCGGCGTGTGGGCGGCAGGGGCGAGGGTCTCTTCCGGATTGCCGACCGGCTGCCACTGTTTGGCACCCGCAGGGCTGCGGACCAGCTCGTATTCATGGTCCAGCAGCATGTCGAAATAGGTCATATCCCAGGTGATCGGCGTGGGCGTCCAGGCCCCTTCGATGCCCGAGGTGATGGTGTGGTCGCCCATGCCGCTCTCGTGGCCGGAGACCCAGCCCAGACCCTGCTGGGCGATGTCGGCCCCCTCGGGGCTGATGCCGACCTTGGAGGCGTCGCCATTGCCGTGCGCCTTGCCGAAGGTGTGACCCCCGGCGGTCAGGGCCGCGGTCTCGACGTCGTTCATGCCCATGCGGGCAAAGGTCTCGCGGATGTCGCGGGCCGACTGCAGGGCTTCGGGCACACCGCCAGGACCTTCGGGGTTCACATAGATCAGGCCCATCTGGATAGCGGCCAGCGGGTCTTCCAGCGCCATTTCCTTGTCGGGCTGGATGCGGGTCTCATTGCCCTCTTCGCCGACCCATTTCTCTTCGGTACCCCAATAGACGTCCTTCTCGGGCTCCCAGACGTCAGCACGGCCACCGCCGAAGCCGAAGACTGGTCCGCCCATCGACTCGATGGCGACATTGCCGGCCAGGATGAACAGGTCGGCCCAGCTCAGCTTGGCCCCGTATTTCTGCTTGATCGGCCACAGCAGACGACGCGCCTTGTCCAGGTTGCCGTTGTCCGGCCAGGAGTTCAGCGGTGCGAAACGCTGCTGGCCCGCGCCCGCGCCGCCGCGCCCGTCGCCGGTCCGGTAGGTACCCGCCGAGTGCCAGGCCATGCGGATGAAGAAGGGACCATAGTGGCCATAGTCCGCCGGCCACCATGGCTGGCTGTCGGTCATCAGGGCCGTCAGGTCGCGCTTGACCGCGTCGTAATCCAGGGTGTTGAACGCCTCGGCATAGCTGAAGCCGTCGCCCATCGGGTCGCCGGTCTTGCCCTGCTGGTGCAGGATATCGACCGCCAGATGGTTGGGCCACCAGTCGCGGTTGGTGCGACCCAAAAGGCTGCGCATCGCGCCTTTTTCCTTCTTGGGGTCGCTCAGGGGCGAGGGTCCGCCAGCGTTTCCGTCCATGATTCAGCTCCCGTGGATTATGGTTGTAGAGCCAGCCTATGCCCACAATGACGACAGGCAAAATCAATAAGTTTTGAGTTTGGAAACAGCTGAAGTTATCAAGGTGCGGGGCAGGGATATTGACGGCGCATGATCTCGCGGATGCCGTCGGTAATGGTCATCCTGCGCCGCTGTGGTTCGGGGATGGCTTTCAGCCTGCGGAGCACATCTTCGGAGTCGAACGAGAAACCGTCCATCGGAATGCAGGTCTGGCTCGGTCGGTTCGCCTGCTGGGCGCGATACTGCTCGGTCAGGACGGCCGAAATGCCGGCCTCTCCTTCACGCTTCAACCGGCGATAGTCGGAACGCAGGAGTGCTGTGACGTTGCGTGGAATGCGGTCGGCCGTCGCGATGAATTCATTGAGCGGCATGGTCTGGGCGGACACGACCCCGGGCCACAATCCGAGCGCGATTGCCGCCATGCTCAGCATCAGAATGCGCCTCATCGACTCTCCGCCGGCCACAGTTCTTGAAAAGTCCCCGCCGAACTCTTGGATCAATCCACGCAGATTAATCCAGCCTCCAAACCTGATTCATGCCGCTTCCGCCATCCAGCGCATGCGGCAGGCCATGATGGCCGTTTCGCCCAGCCGCTCGACCAGCCGCCAGTTGACGACGGCCCCGATCGGCGCACCGACGACGGGGATCAGCTGGGCCATCTTGGCCAGGTCGATATGGTCGCGATACTCGATCTGGAAGGTGCGCCAGTCGTAGTCGGTGATGGCTTGGGGCTGCTCGACATCCGCGATCCAGCGCTCCAGATCGGCCAGAGCCTCGGGTCGCCGCCGGGCGCTGGCGAAGGCCAGGTGGAAGATGTGCAGCACGAACAGCCGCTCTCTCGGAGACCCGCCACCCCAGCCATAGGCGGCCACGATGTCAGCCAGCATCCGCACCTTGATCGCCATCAGGGCCGGAAAGTCCGCTGCGGCCAGGACGAAACCGCCCGCGCCCGCGACCCCGCCTTCGACACTGGCGGTGTTGCGATAGACCTTGATGGCGGCGCGGGCCTTCAGTTCGGACGCAGCCAGCGACTCGCGCGGACCGGGCTTGGCCTGCAGGACGTCGGAGCCGAACAATATGCCCTTGGTCATCGCCTCGACCCCGGCGGTGATGACCTGATGCACGCGCTCGGGGATGATGCGGTTGATCCGGTCCTGTGTGCCGCGCGTGGCCTTGTCCCACAGGCCGGGGCGTTTCAGGACGCGGGTCCGCCAGGCCGCGACCTCGGTCCGCACCGTGGTTTCGTCCACGACGGTGACCAGGCCGTCGGGGGTGTCCTCGGCGGCGATCATTTCCTGTCCAACGGTCATCAGGCTCTCCGGTAACGCGGGGTTACGGTTGCAGGCGAATGCGGCTGGGTCTAGACCGCCGCCCGACAGCGGTGCAGTCGCCGCCTCACCTTTTCCTCCCGGAGATACTCAATGGCTCGCGCGAAGATCGCCCTTATCGGCGCCGGAATGATCGGCGGAACCCTGGCTCACGTGGCCGCGCGCGAAGCGCTGGGCGACGTCATCCTGTTCGACATCGCCGAGGGTACGCCCCAGGGGAAGGCCCTGGATATCGCTGAGGCCACCGCCGTGATCGGCACCGACGTCGCCCTGAAGGGTGCCAATGACTATGCAGACATCGCCGGGGCCGACGTCTGCATCGTCACCGCCGGCGTGCCGCGCAAGCCGGGCATGAGCCGCGATGACCTGATCGGCATCAACCTGAAGGTCATGAAGGCCGTCGGCGAAGGCATCAAGGCCCACGCCCCCAACGCCTTCGTGATCTGCATCACCAACCCGCTTGATGCGATGGTCTGGGCCCTGCAGAAGTTCTCGGGCCTGCCCAAGGAGAAGGTCATCGGCATGGCCGGTGTGCTCGACTCGGCCCGCTTCGCCTATTTCCTGGCCGAGAAGACCGGCGTGTCGATCCAGGACATTCACGCCTGGACTCTGGGCGGTCACGGCGACGACATGGTGCCGATGGTGCGCCACTCGACTGTCGGCGGTCTGCCCCTGCCCGACGCCGTCGCGGCCGGCATGCTCAGCCAGGGCGACCTAGACGCCATCGTCGATCGCACCCGCAAGGGCGGCGGCGAGATCGTCGCCCTGCTCAAGACCGGCTCGGCCTTCTACGCCCCGGCCGAGAGCGCCATCGCCATGGCCCGCTCGTACCTGCTGGACCAGAAACGCGTCCTGCCCTGCGCCGTCTGGCTGTCGGGTGAATACGGCCTGTCCGACCTCTATGTCGGCGTGCCCGCCCTGATCGGTGCCGGCGGTGTCGAAAAGGTCATCGAGTTCAGCACGAACGACGACGAAAAGGCGATGTTCAAGAAGTCGGTCGAGTCGGTCCAGGGCCTGATCCAGGCCTGCAAGGACATCGATTCTTCGCTCTCCTAAGAGGCGAGCTGGGGCGCTATCGCTCACGACGCGGTCGCTCGCTGCTTGAGCGCGATCACAAGCGAATGCGCTCAAGAAGTGAGCCGCCGCGCGGCGAGCGGTAGCGCCACCACAATGAGGCTGCAGGTTCGCCTGCAGCCTTTTTTGCTGGCAACCAATGTTCACCCGGTAACCATCAGGCAAGGCTTTGCCAATCTCGCCTTAAACTTTTGGGTTCAGGGTCCGTAGGTGATCCCGAATCGTGCGCCCTCTCCGATCGACAAACTGGCGATCGCCGTCGTGCATCAGCCCGAGCGCGCGCAGCCTGCGCCCTCGGGTGCGCGCGAGGACGCCCTGCGTTTCCTGCTTCAGACCGCCGCCGATGCGAAGATCCAGAAGGTCGCCACCCGGCCCGAGGGCGACGGAGAGCGATGGCTGGGTCAGGCCTGGCCGTTTCCCTCGCCGTTTCAGGTCACCGTCCGCACCATGCCCATTTCCGACGGCGTGGACCGGATCGAGGCGCGGGCGCGTCGCTCGCTGGAGCGTCTGGGTCTGCCGCGCGGCGATGCCCTGCTGATTTCCAGCGCCGCCGACCTGGCCGGGGCCGAGGGTCGCGCCCTGTGGGATCGTCTAACGGCGCTCAAGGATCGCGGCCTGTTCAAGCGGATCGGCTTCTGCGCCACGGTCGAGGATGGCCCGGCCCTGCTGGCCCGGCGCTTCCAGCCCGACATCGTGCAACTGCCCGTGAACATGCTGGATCAGCGCGCGCACCGGACCGGCGTACTGAGCGAACTGGCTGCGCTGGGCATCGAGGTCCATGCCTCGTCCGTCTTCGCCGACGGCCTTCTGTTCATGAGCGGTGACGCCCTGCCGACCGATATGGCGCGGCACAGCCATGCCCTGTCGCGCATCCGCCGCCGCCTGGCCGAGGCGCGGGTCGATCCGATGCAGGCGACACTGGCCTATGCCTTGGGCCTGGAAGAGGTGTCTGCCGTGGTCGCCAGTGTGGCCTCGGCCGCCGAACTGCGCGCCACCATCGCCGCTGCCCATGCGCCCGCACCGGCCCTGGACTGGGAAGCCCTGCAGCTGGAGCCGGCGACCATCGCCACCGGCTCCGCCGCCCGGATCAGTAGCGCAGCCTGATCCCCACATAGCCGGAGCGCCCCGGCTCGCCATAACCCAGCACCTGCTGATACCGCACGTCCGCCAGGTTCTCGACCCGCGCGGTCAGGCTGACCGCATCCGTCAGGGCATAGGCCGCATTCAGATTGGCCGTGACGAAGCCCTCGCGGACGGCGGACGTGGCCGAGTTGGTGTCCGGCTCATCGTCCTCGGCCCGGATGGTCAAGGCACCCGACAGGCGATCACCGGTCCAGCCCAGCGTTACCGATCCAGCCTGCTCCGGCACCCGCGCCAGTGCGCGACCAGTGCTTTCGTCCGTCGCATGGGTCCAGGCATAGGCCAGGGTCAGGTCGAAGCCTCCGCCCAAGATCGCGCGACCCTCCAGCTCGACGCCGTCAGTCGCCGTTTCGGCAATGTTGACATAGTAGCTGTCGAAGGTGACCGGGTCGAAGATATAGGTGATCTGGTCCTCGACATTGAGACGATAGACGGTCGCGCGCCCCTCGATACGGCCATCCGCCGAGCGCCAGCCGATGGCGGCCTCATAGCCCTTTGCCGTCTCTGGGCGCAGCTCGGGGAAGGGCTGGGAAGAGAAGCAGAAGTCGCAGACGGCCTGGCTGACCGAAGGGGCCTTGAAGCCGGTGCCGTAGGCTCCCGACAGGGTGAAGCCGGGACCGACATCCCAGGCGGCCGAGACCCGCCCGGTGGTCTTGGAGCCGAAGTCGTCCGTGTCGTCGAACCGAAGTCCGCCGGTGATGCTGAGAGCGCCCGTGACCTGATAACGCGCGGTGCCGAAGACCGAGTTGATCCCCAGACTGACGCTGTCGCCGGTCGAAATGCTGCCGGTGCTTTCTTCGCGTTCGGCACCGAAGGCATAGGTCGCCGCGCCGGTCTCGCCATTGGCCTGCCAGCGATAGGCCTGACGGTCGGCCTCGAAGACTGACCCGAAGGCGCTGAAGGTCTCGCGCTCGATGTCCGAGCCGGAGACACTGAACTGGTGTTTCAGGCCCAGGGCGTCGACGGTGGCGCGGACGACACCGGACCATTGCTCAGACTCTGACCGGTCGGCGTTGTCGGAGACCGGGAAGCCTTTGTCCAGATCGGCTTCGCTCTGTGACCAGCGGGCCGAACCGTCCAGCTTCACGCTCGGCGAGACGAGGTAACGGCCACGAACGCCGACGGTGGTGTTCTCGAAGCCGTCGGCTTCGGGATTACCGTTTGCCTCGTCGGCGACCGAAATCCCGTCGGTGTCGAAGCGAGAGACATAGCCGCCCAGTGCCCAGGTCTCGTTGGCGGTGCCGACGGCGAGACGACCGCGCATCGTGTCAAAGCTGCCGACCTCGGCCTCGGCGCGGACGCCGTCGATCTCGCGGGTGGTAAAGGCGATGACGCCGCCGATGGCGTCGGAACCCCAAAGCGACGACTGCGGCCCCGACAGCGCCTCGATGCGCTCGATATCGCCCAGATCGAAGCCTGAGACGTCATAGGCACCGTTCGGCTCTGCCGCGTCATTGACCGGTGCGCCATCGACCAGCACCAGGGTCTTGCCGGGCGTGGCTCCTCGCATCCGAACCTGAGCCACGCCGCCGAACGCGCCCGACCGCGTCACGGACAGCCCCGGCACATCGGCCAGGATATCGGCGGCAAAGACCGCGCCGCGCTGTTCGATGGTGGCGCGGTCGATGACGCGGGCTCCGGGCGTCTCGGCGACGATGGCCGGGATGCGGGTGGCCGTGACGACCACCTCTTCGAGTTCGGGCACCTCCTGGGACCAGGCAGGCGCGGACAGGCCGACCGCCACCAGTGCGGTCGAGAGGAAGAGATAACGCTTCATGTGAGCGGCTCCGTATAGCCCCGGCGTCGCGCGCGACGGGACGATGAAAGCGACCAACCCGCACTGGACGCATCCAGCACGGCGCAGAGATCGGGTCGCTTCGACGGAACATCCCTGCTGATGTCAGCAGGGGGCAGGCCCCACGCCTCTGTCTGGTCCCGGACAGCGGACGAGCGACGGGGGCGGCCAGGTCTCCTGGCTTGCGGATCGAAGGCCAAACGCGGTGCGGGTCGAAGACCCGCGCTTAGCGCCCTTGGCCAGCAAAAATGCTGACTCCGCGTTCTCACCTTCCCAGTTGTCTTGACGACGCCCAGTGGTGCCGGGATTGCGCCCGGATCGAACGACGGACCTCCCCGCCTACAGTTGCGGGCACAGCCGCGGTGTCTGACCGCGTTCCCTTAACCGCCTGTCGTTGCGTATTGCAGGCGTTGTGACCTGCGGCAAGGCTTCAGAACACCTCGGCCTGGAGCTGTGCCGTCTGGGCTTCGGTCACAGCCATTACGATGCGGCGGAACAGCAGGGCTGCAGCGATGCCGGCGAGACTGGCAATCACGCCCAGCACCGACGAGGTCATCAAGGTGGAGGGATCGTTGCCGGAAAAGGCGATGCGGGCGCTGATGTTGCCGACGATGCCCGAGATCAACCAGGCTGCCCACCACGGACCGAGCGGTAGATCTGTACCCGACCGGCGATTGGCGCGAACCATTTCAGCCATGGCCTTGTAGGGCTTCCACAGATTGGCGAACGGAATGAAGAACCAGCCGACGGCCCAAGGAGGCGGCGTCTCGAGTTTGCGACGATTGGCGCAGGTATTGGCGTTGGCGCGATAAATCCAGCGCGCCGCGATGACGACTGTCGTGAGATAGAGTCCGATGTGCACAAACGCGATCAATCCCGTCAGGCTCCATGTGTCTAAGGTCCGTTGGGACAGGGTGTCGAGGTTGCTTAATACGAATATGTCGGCAGCAGACCAGGCCGCCATGATGCCCTCGCCGATCGCCACCAACACCAGCCACCGCGCGGTGGTTGCGCCCAACAGATTGATCGGGCGAAAACGATACTGTGCTGATGTCATGTGGTCCCCCTGCCGACAGCAACCACATGTCCTGCTCGCCACGCAAGACGCTTGAGGCGATCCGCACAATCCGCCACCCTGTGGCGCTCCCATGAACGCTCCGCTCATTCATCCGCCGAAAGCCGATCCCGCGCCCTCCGTCCCCAATGCGGGGGAAGGGACAACGCCAGTCATGGCGCAATTCTTGGCGGCCAAGGCCAGCCAGCCGGATGCCATCGTCTTCTTCCGCATGGGCGACTTCTACGAGCTGTTCTTCAAGGATGCGGAGATCGCCTCCGCGGCGCTGGGCATCACCCTGACCAAGCGGGGCAAGCATCAGGGCGAGGACATTCCCATGGCCGGGGTGCCGGTCCATGCGCTGGACGGCTATCTGGCGCGCCTGATCCGTCAGGGGTTCAAGGCGGCCATCTGCGAACAGATGGAGGCGCCGTCGGAGGCCCGCAAACGCGGCTCCAAGGCCGTGGTCCACCGCGACATCGTGCGGGTGGTGACGCCCGGCACCCTGACCGAGGACAGTCTGCTGGACGCACGCGGGGCCAACCGGCTGGCGGCCGTGGCGGTGCGCAAGGGCCGGGCGGCTGTGGCGGTGGTCGAGCTGTCGGCTGGCACAGTCGATGCCGTCGCCTGTGCGCTGGAGGATCTGGGCGCGACCCTGGCCTCGTTCCGGCCGTCCGAAGTGCTGGTGCCCGACCGCCTGTTTTCGGACGAAGCCACCAAGGATGCGTTGAACGGATCGGGCGGGGTGGTGCAGGCCCTGCCCCAGGCCCTGGCCGAGCCCGTCGGGGCGCGGGTGCGGATCGAGCGGCTGTACGGCGTCGCCTCGCTGGACGGGTTCGGCGCGTTTGAAGAGGCGGAGGTGTCTGCCCTGGGCCTGATCGCCGCCTATCTGGAGACGACCCAGGCGGGCCGGATTCCGGCCCTGACGCCGCCGCGCCGCTCGGGCGAAACCGGCTTTCTGGCCATCGACCCGGCCACCCGCCAGAGCCTGGAGATCGACAGGACCCAGCGCGGCGAGCGCGAGGGGTCGCTGCTGGCCTGTATCGACCGCACGGTAACATCCGGCGGCGCGCGTGCCCTGGCCGAGCGGATCGCCCGGCCGCTGCGCGATCCCGTGGCCATCAACCATGGCCTGGATGCGGTCGAATGGCTGCTGGAGCGGCGCGATCTGCGGCGCGATCTGCGGGACACCCTGCGCGCCTCCGCCGATGTGGCGCGGGCGACCTCGCGGCTGGTGCTGGGGCGGGGCGGGCCGCGCGATCTGGCTGCCGTGCGCACGGCGCTGTCCACCGCCGAACGGCTCGCGGGCCTGTTTCCGCCCGAGCGCAATGCCCTGACCGGCGCACCCGCCCGTATCGCCGCCTGTCTAGACCGGCTCAGCCTGTCGCCTGACCTGGCCCGGTTGCAGATCGATCTGGCGGAGGGTCTGGTCGCCGAGCCGCCGCACCTGGCCCGCGACGGCGGCTTCGTGGCGCCCGGCTATCGCCCGGAACTGGAGGCGGCCCGCACCCTGCGCGACGACAGCCGCCGCGTCGTCGCCGATCTGGAAGCCAAGGCCGTCGCCGACAGCGGCGTGCCCTTCAAGATCAAGCACAATGCCGTTCTGGGCTATTTTCTTGAGACCAGCGCCAAGGCGGCCGAACCGCTGCTGCGTCCCTCCGAAGCCAGCCCTTTCATCCATCGCCAGACCCTGGCCAATCAGGTGCGGTTCACCACCGTCGAACTGTCGGAACTTGATGCGAAGATCAGCCAGGCCGGCCACCGTGCCTTGGCCATCGAGGGCGAGACCTTCGAGGGCTGGCGGCGCACGGTGCAGGCGCTCGCCCTACCGCTTCAGGACGTCGCCGAGGCCCTGGCCGAGCTGGATGCCCATGCCGCCCTGTCCGAGTGGGCGGAAGAAGTGGGCGCGGTCCGGCCCACTGTGGACGACACCACCTGTTTCGAAGTCACCGCCGGTCGCCACCCGGTGGTCGAAGCGGCAGTCAAGAAGTCAGGAGAACCTTACACTCCCAACGATTGCCGACTGGATGGTTCGGGCAGTGCCTGCGCCCGTCTAAGCATCGTCACCGGGCCCAATATGGCGGGTAAATCGACTTTCCTGCGCCAGAATGCCCTGCTGGTCGTGCTGGCCCAGGCTGGGGCCTTCGTGCCCGCGCGCGCCATGCGTCTGGGTGTGGTCGATCGGCTGTTCAGCCGGGTCGGGGCGGGTGACGACCTGGCGCGGGGCCGTTCCACCTTCATGATGGAGATGGTCGAGACCGCCGCCATCCTGACCCAGGCGACGGAACGCAGCTTCGTGGTGCTGGACGAGATCGGGCGCGGCACCGCCACCTATGACGGCCTCGCCATCGCCTGGGCCGTCGCCGAAGCCCTACACGACCGCAACCAAGCCCGGACACTGTTCGCCACCCATTATCACGAGCTGGCCGGGCTGGAGACGCGGCTGGCCCATGTCTGCAACCTGTCCATGAAGGCACGGGAGTGGAACGGGGAACTGGTCTTCCTGCACGAGGCCGCGCCCGGGGCCGCCGACCGCTCATATGGCGTGCAGGTTGCTCGACTGGCCGGTGTGCCTAACGCCGTGGTCAGTCGTGCGCGTGAGGTGCTGGACCGGCTGGAGGGCGAAAAGGCGGCCGTCGGCAATCTGTCCGACCTGCCGCTGTTTGCCGTCGCCGAGCCGCCCGCCCCGCCGCCCCCCTCCATCGTCGAGGACGCGCTGAAGGGGATCGAGCCGGACGAGCTGTCGCCCCGCGAGGCACTGGAGGCCCTGTATCGGTTGAAGGGTCTGGCGGGCCGGTGACCGAGCCCCTCGACGCGCGACTGCTCGAGGCGGCCGCCGCTGCGGATGGGCCGACCGCTGTCGCCGCCGTCCTGCGCGAAACCTGGGAGGCCGCGCGTGCTCGCGCGGGACGCCGTCTGGAAGCGGGCGGCGAGGGGGTCGAGGTGGCCCGGCTGTATTGCAGCGCCGCCGACGAGCTGCTGATCGCGCTGTGGCGGGTGACGACCGAGACGCTCTATCCCGCGCACAATCCGACTGCGGCCGAGCGACTGAGCCTGATCGCGGTCGGCGGCTATGGGCGGGGCGTCCTGGCCCCGTATTCGGACCTCGACCTGCTGTTCCTGCGGCCGTGGAAATCCAGCCCGCGCACCGAACAGGTCATCGAGTTCATGCTCCATATCCTGTGGGATCTGGGCTTGAAGGTGGGTCAGTCGGCGCGGTCGATCGATGAGGGCCTGTCGCTGGCCAGGAGCGACATGACCATCCGCACCACCCTTCTGGAGGCGCGCTATCTGGCCGGTGATGCCGCCTTGGCGCAGGAGTTCGAGCAGAAATTCCAGGCCCTGGTCGCCAGGGCCGACCCCCGCGCCTTCATCGCCGCCAAGCTGGAGGAGCGCGACGTCCGCCACCAGAAGACCGGCGCCGTCCGCTATCGCGTCGAGCCCAACGTCAAGGACGGCAAGGGCGGCCTGCGCGACCTGAACACCCTGTTCTGGATTGCCCGCGCCCTGGCCCCCGAAAGCCCGCTGGGCGCGCGCGTGCTCGACGACCTGCTGACGGCACGGGAGAGACGCACCTTCGAGGAGGCGTTCGACTTCCTGTGGCGCACGCGGGCGCATCTGCACCGGGTCGCGGGCCGGGCCGAGGAGAAGCTGACCTTCGACCTTCAGCCCGAGGTCGCCCGGCGCATGGGCTGGCACGGGCGGGGCGACGAACCGGCGGTCGAGCGGTTCATGCGCCGCTATTTCCTGAATGCGCGCGATGTGGGGGCCCTGACCCGCGCCATGTCCGCCAAGCTGGAAGCCCGGCACCAGAAACGAACGATGAGCCTGTCGCGCCTGATCCCGGGGCGTCGCCGCAACCTCGGCGTCGAGGGCTTTGTGGAGGAGGCCGGGCGGCTGTCGGTCACGGGGGCGGATGTCTTTGCCCAGGCCCCGGAGAAGCTGCTCTATCTGTTCCGGGTGGCGGACCAGCACGATCTGGACCTGCACCCCGATGCCTTTTCGGCGGTGACGCGATCCCTCTCGCTGGTGACGCCGTCGCTGCGACGGGACCCGGAGGCGACGCGGGCCTTCCTCGACATCCTGGCGCAGGGGCAGAGGCCTTACCGCGTCCTGACCCTGATGAACGAGACGGGGCTGCTGGGCCGGTTCCTGCCGGAATGGGGCCGGATCGTCGGCCAGACCCAGTTCAACATGTACCATGCCTATACGGTCGACGAGCACACGCTTCAGGCCATCGGCATCATCAACGACATCTGGCGCGGCAAGCTGAAGGCGGACCACCCGACCGCGACCGAGATCGTCCACCGCATCGACGATTTTGAGGCCTTGATGCTGGCCATGCTGCTGCATGATGTGGGCAAGGGTGGCGACCGGGGTCAGCTGGAAGACGGAGCCATCGCCGCGCGCCGGGCCTGCGACCGTCTGGGCCTCGATCCGCGCCGGACCGAGTTCGTGGTCTGGCTGGTCCTCAACCATCTGGCGCTCAGCGACTATGCCCAGAAGCGCGACGTCTCGGACCCCGCGACGGTGCGGGCCTTTGCCGATCTGGTCGGCGATCCGGAGCGGTTGCGCACCCTGCTGGTGTTGACCGTGGCCGACATTCGCGCCGTCGGGCCCGGCGTCTGGAACGAGTGGAAGGGCCAGCTTATGCGTGCCTTGTTCAAGCGTGCCGAGGCCGTGTTCCGGGGAGAGGATCTCAGCCGTGTGGAGCCGCTGGACGACCACGCCGAACTGATCGCCCGCGCCGGTGCCAGGGGTGCCGCCGCCGAGGCCCTGATGACCGCACCCGCGGCCGAGACGGATCGGGCTGCGACGCGGGTTGCCATCGCCGCGACTGACCGCTCCGGCCTTTTCGCGGATCTGGCCCGGGCCCTGGCCGAGGCGGGGGCGGACGTCGTCGGCGCGCGCGTCGCCACCGCCCCCGACGGCACGGCCCTGGATGTATTCGAGCTTCAGGACGGGGCCGGAGCGCCCTATGGCCAGGCCGAGCCGCGTCGTCTGACCCGCCTGATTGCAGCGCTGGAAGCGGCGGCGCTTGGCAAGGGTGGTGCCACCAGCCTGCCGACGCCCGCGCCCAACCCGCGCCGCGCCGCCTTCGACGTGCGTCCGACCGTGATCATCGATCTGGAGGAGACGCCCGGCGCCGCGGTGGTGGAGGTCTCCGGGGCCGATCGCCCCGGCCTGCTGGCCGATCTGGCCCGCACCCTGGCCGACCATCGCCTGTCCATTCGCTCGGCCCATATCGCCGGCTTCGGCGAGCGGGCGGTGGACGCCTTCTACGTCACGGACGGCAAGGGGCAGACGCCGAAAGCGGGGCGCGCACTGGAGCGGTTGCGCCGCGATCTGGAGGCGGTGCTGGATCGCCGCGACGCAGGCTCGGGCCGTGCTGCCACCGCCGTGCGCGCCTCACTGCGTGACGTCTCCGATTTCGGACCGCGTCGTCGGCAAAGACCGGTATCGCCGCGCCCGGAAGCGGGCTAATCGGCAGGTCCGCGTTTTCGAGCCCCCGTCATGAGCCTAGCCCGCAACACCCTTGTCCAGGCCTCCCTGACCCTGGGCAGCCGCATCCTGGGCTTTGCGCGCGACCTGGCCCTGTCGGCCCGCTTTGGCCAGGGGCCGATGATGGACGCCTTCACCACGGCGCTGATGCTGCCGAACATGTTCCGGCGGCTGTTTGCCGAAGGGGCCTTCGCCCAGGCCTTCGTGCCGGTCTATGGCGGGGTGCGCGCCCGCGAGGGCGACGAAGCGGCGGCCGTGACGGCGTCCGAGGCCATGTCCTTCATGCTGGCCGTGGTCGCGGCCTTCTGCATCCTTTTGCAGGTCCTGATGCCGTGGATCATGCCCTGGCTGCTGTCTGCCTATCAGGGCGACGAGGCCGTGCTGCGCGTGGCCGTGACCGCGACCCAACTCGCCATGCCCTATCTGGCCTGCATGACCGTGGCCTCGCTCCTGTCGGGCGTGCTGAACACGGCGGGCCGGTTCGCCCTGTCGGCGGCTGTGCCGATCTTTCTCAACCTGTGCACCCTGGCCCCGCTTTTGCTGGCCTATGTCCTTCCGGCCAGCCAGCCGACCGTCCTGCTGTGGGTGACGGCGGCGGTGACGGTGTCCGGCCTGATCCAGGCGGGCCTGCTGTGGTGGGGCGTCCGGCGGCTGGGCGTGACGCTGCGCCTGTCCTGGCCGCGCCTGACCCCCAATGTAAAGCGGGCCCTGGCCCTGGCCGTGCCCGGCGCGCTGGCCGGTGGGGCCATGCAGGTCAACTCCCTGGTCAGCCAGGTTCTGGCCGGTTCGGACGAAGGCGCGCGCTCTGTGATCTACAATGCGGATCGTCTGTATCAGCTGCCTCTGGGCCTGATCGGCGTCGCCATCGGCCTGGCCCTGGTGCCGCGCCTGACCCGGGCCTTCGTCGCCGGAGATCATGAGGGCGGACGCAAGACGCTGGATGACGGCATCACCCTGGCCATGGCCTTCACCTTGCCGGCCGCCGTGGCCCTGTTCGTCATTCCCTTCTTCATCATCGACGCCACCGTGACGCGCGGGGCCTTCACCAGCGCCGATGCGGCCCGCACGGCCGATGTCCTGCGCCAGTTCGCCTGGGGTGTGCCTGCCTTCGTCCTGGCTAAGGTCCTGACCCCGCCCTTCTTCGCGCGCGAGGATACCCGTCGCCCCATGATCTATGCCGTCTCGGCCGTGATCTTCACCATCGTGGTCGGTTCGGGCCTGTTTTTCTGGCTGTCCAGCCAGGGGATCGACGGCGTCCTGGGACTGGCCATCGCCACCAGCCTGTCGGCCTGGATCAATGTCGCCCTGCTGGCGGGGACCCTGGTGCGCGAGAACGCCTGGCGACCGTCGCCCGCCTTCGTGTCGCGCATCGCCAGGGTGTTGCTGGCCAGCGCGGTCATGGCCGCCGCCCTGGTCGCCGCCGGCATCGGCTACGAGGCCCTGAGCCGGATATTCCTGGCCAAGGAGATCGCGGTTCTGGTGGTCTGCGGGGCCGGCATGGCTCTTTATGCCGTCTGCCTGTTCGTCTTCCGCGCGGTCACCCCGGCGGAGTTGAAGGCGGTGCTGCGCCGCGAACCGGGCGCGTCCGTCTCCTCCGGTCTGGACTGACCGGTGGCGAGGCGATAAGCGCGAGTCCATGACGATGCACGGACACCAGATGACCGACGGACGATGGCGCGGCTGAACGACGCCTGCGCCTGATCACACCCTGTTTGCCGCCTTTTCGTACCCGGACCACCGTCATGACCGATACCGTAACCCCGACCGCGCCTCAGTCCGCGCCCCAGAACGTGCCCGCCTTTGAAGGCCCGCGCCGCATCCTGTCCGGCATCCAGGCCTCCGGTGCCCTGCATCTGGGCAACTATCTGGGGGCTCTGAAGCGGTTCACCGAGCTCCAGGATCAGGGCGCGCCCTGCTTCCTGTTCGTGGCCGACATGCACGCCATCACCGTCTGGCAAGACCCCGCCAAGCTGGCGGACCAGACGCGGGAGATCGCCGCCGCCTATCTGGCCAGCGGCCTCGATCCCGCTCGCTCGATCATCTTCCCCCAGTCCGCCGTGCGTGCCCATGCCGACCTCGCCTGGGTGTTCAACTGCGTCGCCCGCCTGGGCTGGCTGGACCGGATGACGCAGTTCAAGGAGAAGTCAGGCAAGCACAAGGAGCGCTCCTCGGTCGGTCTCTACACCTACCCGGTGCTCCAGGCCGCCGACATCCTGCTGTACAAGGCTACAGAGGTGCCGACCGGCGAGGACCAGAAACAGCATCTGGAACTGACCCGCGACATCGCTGCCAAGTTCAACAATGACTTCGGCGTGCCCGGCTTCTTCCCCCTGCCCGAACCCCTGACGCAAGGACCCGCGCCGCGCGTGATGAGCCTGCGCGACGGCTCGGCCAAGATGAGCAAGTCCGACCCCTCGGACCAGTCGCGCATCAATCTGACCGACGACGCCGACACCATCGTGGCCAAGATCCGCAAGGCTCGCTCCGATGCCGACGTCCTGCCGGACTCGCTGGAGGGGCTGAACGAACGGCCCGAGGCGAAGAACCTGGTGACCATCTATGCGGCCCTGTCGGACCTGACCCGCGAGCAGGTGCTGGCCCGGTACGCCGGTCAGGGCTTCGGAGCCTTCAAGCCCGCCTTGGCCGAACGGGCCGTCGAGGCCATGGCTCCCGTCACCGCCGAAATGCGCCGCCTGATGGCCGACCCCGCCGAGATCGATCGGGTTCTGAAAGACGGAGCCGAACGCGCTTCGGCGATCGCTGATCCGGTGGTGGATGAGGTCAAGAAGATCGTTGGATTCTGGCGGGCGTAGCCGCTAGGCGATCCGCTCCAGCCGGGCGATGAAGAAACCGTCCAGCCCGCCCTTTTCCGCCCACATGGACGGCAGGACGCGCAGCCAGCCTTCGGGGGTCAGGGCTTCCTCTGGCGCGCCGATGTTGGCAGGCACGGCCGGCGTGGTGCGGAAGGCCGGGTTCCGGCGCAGGAAGGCGATGATCTGGGTCTCGCCCTCTTCGCGTTCCAGCGAACAGACGCAATAGACCAGACGTCCGCCCGGCTTGACCCGTTCGGCGGCGGCATCCAGCAGCCGATGCTGGACGTCGGCCAGCTTGGCGACGTCGGCGGGCTTGGTGGCGCGCAGGACCTCGGGATTGCGGCGGAAGGTGCCGGTGGCGGTGCAGGGTGCATCCAGCAGGACAGCGTCGAAGGTACGGTCGTCTTCCCAATCTTCGGCGGGCACCGCGACGACTTCGGCCTTCAGCTCCGTGCGGGCCAGGTTCTCATGCAGCCGCTTCAGCCGCTGGGCCGATCGGTCCAGGGCCACGACCGAGGCCCCACTGGCCGCGATCTGCAAGGTCTTGCCGCCGGGCGCGGCACAGAAGTCGACGACCTGTTCTCCGGCTTGGGGAGCCAGCAGGCGCACGGGCACGGCGGCGGCGGCATCCTGCACCCACCAGACGCCATCCTCGAAGCCGGGCCAGGTCGCCAGATCGCCGCGACGCCCGGTGCGGATCGTCCCGCCGGGAAGGATTTCCCCCTCCAGCGCCTCGGCCAGGGCCGCCTCGTCCAGGCCGGGCTTCAGGCTCAGATCCGTCGCCGGTTCCTCGCGCGCGGCCAGGGCCAGGCCGGCGACGGTCGCCTCGCCATAGGCGGCGCGCCAGCGGGCGATCAGCCATTCGGGCAGGTTGGATTCTGCCGTGGTCAGGCCGGGACCTTCGCGGTCGATGCCGCGCAGCACGGCATTGACCAGGTTCTTGTAGGGCCGGGTCTTGGTGTCCCGCTCGGCCAGTTTGACCGCGGTGGAAACGGCCGCAAACGCGGGGGTCTCCAGCACCAGGGTCTGGGCCAGGGCGACCCTCAGGATGGTGCGCACGGCCAGCGGCGGGCTCTTCTGCAGCTTGCGATCTAGGATCTGGTCGATCTCGCCCAGTCGCCGCAGCGCCGCCATGGCGACGGCGCGCGCGAAGGCGCGGTCGGGGGCGGGCAGGGACGACACCTCGCGGAACGCCTGGGCCGCATCCATGCCGGCGCGGCCTTCCAGCGCCGCGTTCAGCAGGATGCCGGCGGCGACGCGGGCTTCCACCCCGATGTCGGCGGCCTCATCGCGTTCTTCCACGCGCGGGGCACGGGGCGGGCGGCTACCGGCGCGGGCCTTGTCGGCCATGCGGCGGCCCCGCGCCGAGGAACTGCGTCCGGTAGTGTCGCTCATACGGAAACCTGTGCGCCCAGCTCGACCACGCGGCCCGGCGGGATGTGGAAGAAGTCGGTCGGATTGGCCGCGTTACGGGTCAGGAAGATGAACAGCTTGTCCTGCCACAGCGGCATGCCGCGCGTCGCCGTGGCAATGACCGAGCGTCGTCCCAAGAAGAAGCTGGTCGACATGATGTCGAATTTCAGCCCCTGCTTGCGGCACAGGCCCAGCGCCTTGGGCACATTGGGCCGCTCCATGAAGCCGTAGGAGATGGTCAGCTTCTTGAAGTCCTCGGAAATGGGCTCGATGCGGACGCGGTCGGCCTCGCTGACGCGCGGGCGGTCGGTGGTGCGTACTGTCAGGATGACGTTCTTCTCGTGCAGCACCTTGTTGTGCTTGAGATTGTGCATCAGGGCCACAGGCGCGACGTCCGGATCGCTGGTCAGGAAGATAGCCGTACCCGGTGCCCGATGCGGGGGACGCGCCTTCAGCATCTCGATCAGATCGACCAGTGGCAGGCTGTCCTTGCGCGTCTTGTTGGTCAGGATCTGCGTCCCGCGCACCCAGGTCCACATCAGCAGCAGAAGCCCGGCACCCAGCACCAGAGGGAACCACGCCCCTTGCGGGATCTTCAGCATGTTCGACGTCAGGAACACCAGGTCCAGCGCGACCAGCGGACTGATGACCAGCAGCGACAGCGGCAGGCTCCATTTCCACAGCTTGCGCACGATGAACCAGGCCAGAAGGCTGTCCACGAACATCGAGCCCGTCACCGCGATCCCATAGCCCGCAGCCAGGTTGGTCGAGGTCTGGAAAGTCACCAGCAGGGCCAGGACGCCGACCATCAGCATGGTGTTGATCGCCGGCACGAAGATCTGTCCTGCCTGGCTTTCGGAGGTGTTGCGGATGTCGATGCGGGGCAGCAGGCCCAGCTGGACCGCCTGCTGGGTCACCGAGAAGGCACCCGTGATCACGGCCTGGGAGGCGATGACGGTGGCGATCGTGGCCATGATCAGCACCGGCCAGTAGGCCACTTCCGGCACCATCATCCAGAACGGATTTTCCGCTGCCGCGCGATTGTCCAGCACCAGGGCGCCCTGGCCCAGATAGTTCAGCGTCAGACAGGGCAGAACCACCCACAGCCAGCCCAGGCGGATGGGCGATTTGCCGAAATGGCCCATGTCCGCATACAGGGCCTCGGCGCCGGTCACGGCCAGGAAGACGCTGCCTAGGATGACGAAGCCCAGAAAGCCGTTATCGAGCAGGAACAGCACACCATAGTGCGGCAGCAGGGCCCGGATGATCGAGGGGTCATCGAAGATGTGATAGACGCCCAGCCCCGCCAGGATCAGGAACCACAGGGCCGTCAGGGGCCCGAAATACCGCGCCACACTGGCCGTGCCGCGCGACTGGATCATGAACAGGGCGATCAGTATGCCTGCGGCGATGGGCACGACATAGGGGGCGAAGCCCGGGCCGATGCCCGGCGCGTCGCGCAACCCTTCGACCGCAGAGACGACCGAGATGGCCGGGGTGATCACGCCGTCGCCATAGAACAGCGCCGCGCCGCACACACCCAGGATGAAGATCAGGCCGGAGCGGCGGCCAATGGCGTGCTGGGCCAGGGCCATCAAGGCCAGGGTGCCGCCTTCGCCCTTGTTGTCCGCCCTCATGAGGAAGAACACATACTTAAGGGTCACGACAAGGATCAGGGCCCAGAAGACCAGGGAGACGACACCCAGGATGGCCAGCTCGGCCGTGCCACCACTCTTGGAGTGATGCAGCGCCTCGCGCATCGCATACAGCGGGCTGGTACCGATATCGCCGAACACGACGCCGATGGCCCCGATGATCAGGCCCATCTTGCCGGCCTTCACATGGCCGCCCTCGCCCGCCGCCGCAGGGTGCGGATGCGCAGGCAGGGGATGTTTGTCGGTGGGGGTGGCGGGCGGAATGGCGTCTTTCGGCGCGCTGTCGTCACCCACGGGAAGAAGTCCCGGCCATGAGTATCCTCCGGGACGCCGCAGGATGCGGTTCCCATTGCAAGAGCGGCGAGCCTTTAGGCCCTTTCCACCGGCCGTTCAATCGTGCTGCACCTGCGAAGGTTCCGGCCCGTTTGTGAAACCCGCCCGTCGTGACTATCTTGTGTTTCACGCCATGTCAGACAGTCAACGATTCCCGGTCGCCGCCCACACCCTGGCCTATCTCGCTCACAAGGGCGCGTATGGGCCGGGCGAAGCTGCGCCCAGTGCCGTGCTGGCTGCCTCGGTGCCGACCAATCCGGTTGTGGTGCGGCGTGTGACGGCCCTGCTGGCCAAGGCGGGTCTGATCGCGACGCGGCCCGGAGCGTCCGGCGGGGCCTGGCTGCTGCACCGACCTGAAGATATCTCGATGGATACCGTCCTGCGCGCCGTGAACGGCTGTGCCCACCTCGGTTCGCCGCCTGCCGGGGCCAAGGGCTGCCCGATCAGCGAGCATATCCCGCGCCAGGTCGCCAAGGCCCTGACCGCCGCCGACGAGGCTGCGGGCCACGCCCTGTCCAAGATCACCATCGCCGACCTGCTGGCCGAGAACCCGCCGTCACTGGCGGCCTATGCGCCGCATTCCTCCTGCCCCGTCGCGGCCTGACCGTTAGATGAGCCTGCCCTCCGCGCGACGCCCTGTGGTCCTGATCACCGGCGCGTCCGCCGGGATCGGCGCGGCCCTGGCACGGGTCTACGCCGAAAAGGGCTGGGACCTGATCCTGACGGCCCGGCGCGAGGGGCCACTGAATGAACTGGCCCAGGAACTGACCCGTTCGGGCGCGGCCTCGACCATTCTGGTGGAGGACCTGGCCGATGCCGAGGCACCCCGCCGACTGCTCGGCGCGGTCGCCGAGCGCGGATTGATCGTCGACGGCCTGATCAATAATGCCGGCTTCTCACGCACGGCGGGCTTTCTGAACACCGATCCTGCGGACCATGCCGCCATGATCCGCGTCATGCTGACCGCGCCTGTCGCCCTGGCCCGGCTGTTCGCGCCAGCCATGGTCGAGCGCGGCTATGGCCGTATCCTCAACGTCGCCTCCCTGGCCGGCCAGATGCCTGCGACCGGCGGCGACACCCTGTACGGTCCGATCAAGAGCTTCCTGATCAAGGCGTCGCAGGGCCTGCATCTGGAACTGGCCGGAACCGGCGTCCACGTCACAGCCCTGTGCCCCGGCTACACCTGGACGGAATTCCACGACGTCAACGGCACCCGGGCCGAGGTCTCCTCCGCCTATCCCGCCTGGATGTGGCAGACGGCAAAGCATGTGGCCGAGGTCGGCTATGCGGCCTGCGAGGCCAATCGGCCCAAGGTCACGCCGGGCGTCATGAACAACGTCATGGCGGAGCTGGCCAAACACCTGCCGGACGCCCTGGCGCTGAGCATGGTCGGCGGGCATGCCAAACGGCTGAAGCGTCTCTGAGGTCTTGCGCAGGGTTTCAATCCGTTGTGGTGTCCGCCCTGGATCAGGAGACCTGCTGAATGCGTGCACCGTTCGTCGCCATTCTTTGCTTCGTTCTGGCCGTGCCCCTAGTCGGCACCGCCTGTGCCGACCCGGTCAGCGATCGAATCTATCCTGCACCGCGCCAACCGCTCAGCCTGGAGGGTTCGCCTGAAGGCACTGGTCTGGTCTCCGTGACGACGCGTGACGGTTTGACCCTCAACGGTCTGGAGGTGGCAGCGCGAGACGGCATGCCGACCCTTCTGGTCCTGCACGGAAACGGATCGACGGCGACCGATACCATCCGCCGCTTTCGCAGCGCCATCGCAGTCGGATACGGCGTCGTGGCGGCGGATTATCGAGGCTACAGCACCAACCCCGGTCGTCCCAGCGAGGCCGGACTGGCGGCCGATGCCGACGCCTTCATGGCCCTGGCGCGGAACAGGGCCGGTCAGGGGCCGCTTTGGATCGTCGGTCACAGCCTGGGCGGCGGCGTCGGCTTGTCCCTGGCCCAGCGCAATGCGCCAGATGCGGTAATCACTATCGGCACGTTCACGCGACTGAGGGACATGACGTCAGGTCTGGTTCGCGCCATCGTGCCCAATGCCTACCGAAATCAGGACGCCGTCGGTCAGCTGACGGTGCCCTACTTTCTGATCCACGGCACGGCCGACGATGTTGTTCCGGTAGATCACGGCTACGCCCTGCACAGGCTTGCCGGTGCCGCGGGTCGGACGGGGGCCTCCTTCGTGATTGTGGGCGAGGGTCACGATCCCGACGGTGAAACCATCACGCGCATACTGGAGGTCATCAGGGCCGGAGGCGCGGAGCGGACAATGTCTCCCGAGGGCCTGCCCGAAGAGGTGAAGCTGATCCCGTTCGGACAGACGAAGTCGCTCAACCCCTGACGGCTCAGTGCCCGCCGGACGGATAGGGCGTGGTCACCAGCGAGCTGAACATCCCCGGCAGGGCCTCGCCCAGACCCATTAGGATGAACTGGATCGCCAGCGCACACAGGATCAGGCCCAGCACCCGTACGATGATGGCCAGTCCGACCTCGCCCAGCACACGGCTGATCGGTCCGGTCAGGCAGAAGCACAGGAAGGACACGCCCGCCGCCGCCGCAATGGCGATCAGCGAGGCGGCGGCCCCAGCCGGCCCGATCTTCTGGGCCTCGCCCGCCTGGATGATGATGGCCGAGATGGCCCCCGGCCCGATCATCAGCGGAATGGCGAAGGGCACCACCAGCCGCTGGAACCGGCGCTTGGCATAGCCGCGCACATCGGCCAGGTCGCTGGCTGCATCCTTGTCGACGAAGGACGCCAGAAAGTCGTCCCGCGCCATGTCCAGCCCCAGGAACAGCAACAGGATGCCGCCTGCGATCCGGAACGCCGCCAACGAGATGCCGAAGAACTGCAGCAGCCACAGGCCGGTAAAGAAGAAGAACCCGAGGAAGACCGCCGCAAAGATGCAGATCAGGCCCGAGACCGAGACCCGCTGGCGCAGCGATGCCCCCGCAGTCGCCGCCGCGAAGATCGGCAGATTGCCGATCGGGTCCAGAAGCGCGAACAGCGTCACGAACAGGTTGACGCCCAGATCGACCGCGTCCATGTGCTGGCCTCGCCCTAATACGTTGATCCCCTCGCCGGTCCCCGACCGACGCGCGCGCTTGCGCCCGTCAGCCATAGCCGGTCAACCGGAGCCCGTCGATGACCTCTCGCCTTCTGACAGACGACAGACTGATCGTCGGCCTGGATTTGCCCTCCATCGAGGCGGCGCGGGCCATGGTCCGGACCCTGGGCGGCACCATCAGCGCCTACAAGATCGGCCTGACCCTGCTGGCCCGTCCCGGCGGGGTGGCCCTTGCCCATGAACTGCGCGACCAGGGCAAGACGGTGTTTCAGGACTGGAAGCTGCACGACATCGGCGCCCAGGTCGAAGGCGCGGCCCGTGCGGTGGCCGAGGGTGGCTGCGACCTGCTGACCGTTCATGCCGAGCCCCAGGTCATGCGCGGCGCCGTCAAGGGCCGCGACGCGGGTGGGTCATCGACCAAGATTCTTGCCGTCACCGTCATGACCAGCCTGTCCGACGCCGACCTGACCGAGATCGGCTATGGTTTCGACGCGACCGCCCTGGTCGAGCGCCGCGTGCGTCAGGCGCTGGACTGCGGCGTCGACGGCGTGGTTTCCAGCCCGCTGGAGGCGGCCCGTGTGCGCGAGATCGCCATCGAGGCCGGAAGTCCCGACTTCCTGATCGTCACCCCCGGCGTGCGTCCCGTCGGAGCCGATAAGGGTGATCAGCAGCGCGTGGCCACCCCGGCCGAAGCGTTGACCGCGGGTGCCACTCATCTGGTCGTGGCCCGGCCCATCGTGGGCGCGGACAATCCCCTGCTGGCGGCGTCGGCCATCGTCGAATCTATTGACGGCCTGATGCGCTGATCCACGCATGAAAAAGGCCGGGATGCGCTGCACCCCGGCCTGTTCCTGATCGTCTGCGGTTCTAGCCGCGCTCGCCGGGCTCCTGGCGATAGTTGTGGCGCACCGGAGGCGGCGGGGGCGGAGGAGGGGGCGGCGGAGCCACCTCGCCCTGCAGACCATAATACTGGTTCGGCGTCAGCGGTGCCTCATACTGGTGGCGTTCGATATAGACGTCGGGCTGCTGGACCTGAACATCCGACTGGCGGACGTAGACATCGGGCTGCTGGATGCGAACCTCACGCTCCATATGGACGCGCGGGGCCTCCATATGGACCTGCGGCTGGGCCAGGTGGACCTGCGGCTGGGGCACATGCACCTCTGGCGCGGCCACATAGACGTCCGACGGCGCGACGTGGACCTGCGAAGGTTCGACGTAGACCTGCGATGGCTCCACATAGACCTGGGCGGGCTGGACATAGACCGGTGGGGCCTGGACGTGGACGGGTGGGCCCTGAACATAGACCGGCGGCGACTGCACATAGACCGGGGGCTGTTCGATATAGACCGGCGCGGGCTGGTAATGATGGCGATAGTCCTCGCGGTATTCCTCGCGGTAGCGGGGACGCTCGACATAGTGACTGCCGGACGAGCGCTCTTCATAGCGCTCCTCGTAACGGCTCTCGCTGTAGCCATAGCGGCCGCCGCGCTGCTCATAGCCGTATCCGCCCGAGCAGGTGGTCGAACCGGGCTGGGGCCGACGGCCGAAACCGCCCAGAACATAGCCATAGGGGCCGGTGCGGCAGGTCGAGCCGCGATAGGGCTCTTCGGCATAGACCGGCCCGCCGAAATAACCGCCGTAGCCGCCTTCGGAATAGCCGCCGCCGCCACCGATGCTGGTGCCGCCATAGTTGGTGCCGCCGCGCACGCTGCGCACGTCATAGCTGCGGGCGTTCAGATAGCCGCGCGCGCTGCTGAAGCTGTTGGAATTGGCATTCGCGTTCGCATTGGCGTTCGCATTGGCATTCACATTGACGTTGTAGTTGAAGTTGCCGGTCGGGCGACCGGGATGCCCGCCACCGCCGTAGTGCCCGCCGCCCGGATGGCCGCCGCCGCAGCTGTTGCAGCCGCCGCCACCACCGGGATGTCCACCGCCACCGCGCGGGCCACCGGCCAGAACGGGCGTCGCCGCCATCAGCATCAGGACAGCGGCACCGGCCGCCACAGTAAGGTTTCGCATCGCACAGGCTCCAACTCAGGAGCCTGTCCTAGACGGGGTCGCCAGACGATTCTCGCGCTTGCACCCGGCGGGGGAAGCTGGAGTTATGGTTTCCCCCAGAGGCGTTGAATTTAACCTTTCCCGTTCACAGGTCGCCTCAAAAGTCGATCGCCAGACCCTTCTTCTCCCAGTCGCCATAGCGGGTGGGCTCGGGTCCGGTCGGCCCACCGTGTTCCGTCGCCAGATGGCGTTCCGCATCGGCCGCGCGACGATCCGCCGCTTCCAGCAGGGCCTGCCGCGCAATCGCGCTCAGGGGGCGATCCGGTGCGGCGTGGGGCACATCGGCGTTGAAGACGGGGGCCGCCTGATCGTCGTTCGCGACCTCTTCCGGCAGCACAGGGGTGGGGTGATCGGTCACAGCGCGGGCTCTTGAGACAGGGCGTTCATGCTCGCACCTTAGCGGACTGCATCCGCAGTGCCCATGACGTGACCTTATGAACCATCTGAAGACCTTTATCCTGCTGGCCGTCCTGACCGCGCTTTTCGGCGGCCTCGGCTATCTGATCGGCGGCGCGACCGGCATGATCATCGCCTTGGTGTTTGCCGGCGGCATGAACCTGATCAGCTACTGGAACGCCGACAAGATCGTGCTGAAGATGTACCGCGCCCAGCCGGTGGACGAACAACACCCCAATGCCGTGGTCCGCACCTATGTCGCCGATGTGGTCCAGATGGCGCGGGATGCGGGCCTGCCCCGTCCGATGATCGCCATCATACCCAATGACCAGCCCAATGCCTTTGCCACCGGTCGCAATCCCGCCCACGCCGCCGTCTGCGCCACCACAGGCCTGCTGGACCGGCTGACCCGCGACGAGATTCGGGGCGTGATGGCGCACGAACTGGCTCATGTGAAGAACCGCGACACCCTGACCATGACGGTGACTGCGACCCTGGCGGGGGCCATTGCGGCCCTGGCGAATTTCGCGCTGTTCTTCGGCGGCGGGGACGACCGCGAGCGGCCCGGCGGCCTCATCGGCACCCTGGCCCTGATGATCCTGGCCCCCATGGCCGCCGGCCTGGTCCAGATGGCCATCAGCCGCTCGCGCGAATACGAGGCCGACCGCGTCGGGGCCGAGATCGCGGGCGACCCTCACGCCCTGGCCGATGCCTTGCAGAAGATCGACAACCACGCCCGCGGCATCGTCAATACGACCGCCGAACGCAATCCGGCCTCGGGCCAGCTGTTCATCATCAATCCCCTGGCGGGGCGCGGGGCCGACAATCTGTTCTCGACCCATCCGGCGACGGGCAACCGCGTCAAGGCCCTGATGGAACTGGTGGCGAAAAGCGGTCACCACGCCCGCCCGACGGCCAGGGTCATGCCCGCCAGCCGACCGCCCGTCCGAACATCCACCACCACCAGCGTGCCGACGACCTCGCAGGCCCGCCGTGGGCCGTGGGGCTGAAGATCAGAGGCTCAGAGAGTGCCGGTGCGCTCCACCTCGACCGGCCCGGTCATGAAGACGTGGTCCGAAGCTTCGTCCCAGTCGATGTTCAGCAGGCCGCCATCGACCTCGACCGCTGCATGCCTGCCGGTCAGCCGCCTCCGCGCTGTCGCCACCAGGGCCGCGCAGGCCCCCGTACCGCACGCTCTGGTCAGGCCCGCACCGCGCTCCCAGACTCTCAACCGGATGCGGTCCGGTGCGACCACATGGGCAAAGCCGACATTGACCCCTTCGGGGAACAGCGGGTGATGCTCGATCAGCGAGCCCGAGCCGCGCACAAAGCCGTCGTTCGGCGCATGGTCCATGAAGAAGACCACGTGCGGATTGCCCATCGAGACGGCACCCGGCGTATGCAGCACCGGATCGTCGATCGGCCCGATCTGCAGCTCGATATTGCGGGTGTCCATCGCCTCGGCCAGCGGCACCTGGGTCCAGTCCAGTCGCGGCGGGCCCATGTCGACGCGGATCTGGTTCTCACCCTCGGCCCGCCAGGCGGTGGTCGGGCCGCCCAGGGTGTCGATCATCACACTGTCCTGACCCGTCGACTGCATCATCAGCCAGCCGACACAGCGCAGCGCATTGCCGCAGGTCTCGACCTGACTGCCGTCGGCATTCCACACCCGCATGAAGACGTCGGCCGTATCGCTGGGCTCCAGCGCGATCAGCTGGTCGCAGCCTTCGCCCGTCTCCCGGTCGGCGATCGCGCGCACCTGCGCCTCCGTCGGGGCGAACGGTGTCTCCAGGGCATTGACGACGACAAAGTCGTTGCCGGCACCGTTCATCTTGACGAAGGGGATCGTGACCATGTGCTCATATAGGAGAAATCATGGCGTTCGTCAGCGACCGTGCATAGGTTGCTGGCCATGACGAGCCGCGCCTCTCCCGACACTGAAACGCCGAAGCCGGAAGGCTGGCGCCTGCGCGCCCGTTTGCGGGCCCTTTATCACGGCTCGTCCCGCACGGCTGTACGGTTCCGCTTCAGCGTGCTGATCGTCGATCTGCTGATCGTCGCCTTCTTCATCGCGGCCCCGTTGCTGAAGAGCGAGGGCAGGCTGGTCTTCTATGTCATCGACTATGTGATCGCCGCGATCCTCACGATCGATCTGGCGGCGCGCGCCTATGCCTATTCCAATATCCGCGACTGGCTGAAAAAGCCCATTGTCTGGATGGACCTGTTCATCCTGGCGACCCTGCTGTTCCCGGCCTGGCTTTTCAATCTTGGCTTCCTGCGGGTGCTGCGGCTGTGGACCCTGGTCAATTCGGAGTTCTTCTGGCGCACCGTCGGACGGCGCTATGACGACACGCGCATCGAGGATCAGGTCAAGGCCCTGACGGCTCTGGTGACCTTCGTCTTCGTGGCCACCGGCTTCGTCTACACCAGCTTCGTGGGCACCTATGAGGGCATGACCGGCTATATCGACGCCCTGTATTTCACCGTGACCAGCCTGACGACCACGGGCTATGGCGACATTCTTCTGCCCGGCAACTGGGGGCGGATCGTCTCCATCGTCATCATGCTGACGGGGGTGACCCTGTTCGTGCGTCTGGGCCAGACCCTGCTGCGTCCGCACAAGGTGCGCCATCCCTGCGATGTCTGCGGGCTTCAGGTCCATGACCCCGACGCCGTCCACTGCAAAGCCTGCGGCAACATCCTGTGCATTCCCGACGAGGGGCGCTGAGCGGCCTTCATGACAAAACGGTAACCTCCGCTTGCCGCGCCTTGCCGCGCGGGGGTCGGTCGTTAAGGTGCCGCCGCCGACTTATCGTGCCGACTTATCGTTCAGGGGACTGTCACATGATCCGCACTGCCGCGCTCGCCGCCCTTCTCGCTTCCACCGCTATTTCGAGCGCCGCCATGGCCCAAAGCTCCGACGTGACTGCCCCAGCACCCGCCGCACCGACCGCGACCGCCAGCGGCGGCTTCGCCACCTCCGACGCGACCGACCCCTATCTCTGGCTGGAAGAGGTCGAGGGCGACCGCGCCATGGACTGGGTGCGCGCCCACAATGAGGATTCGCTGGGCACGCTTCAGGGCGACCCCCGCTATCAGGCCCTGCACGATCAGGCGCTGGAGATCGTCCAGTCGCGCGACCGCATCCCGGCCCCCGGCTTCAACCACGACGGCACCGTCGACAACTTCTGGCAGGACGCCACCCATGTGCGCGGCATCTGGCGCACCACGACCCTGGACAGCTACCAGACCGCCGAGCCGCAGTGGGAAACCATCCTCGACATCGACGCCCTGGCCACAGCCGAGGGCAAGAACTGGGTATACAAGGGCTCATCCTGCCTGCCACCCGAAGAGACCCGCTGCCTCGTGAACCTGTCCGACGGCGGCAAGGACGCTGTCGTGGTCCGCGAGTTCGACCGCGCGACCCGCACCTTCGTGGACGGCGGCTTCAACCTGCCGGAATCCAAGGGCGGGGCCTCCTGGATCGATGCCGACACCCTTCTGGTCAGCCGTGATTTCGGCCCTGGCTCCCTGACCACCTCGGGCTATCCGATGATCGTCAAGGTGCTGAAGCGCGGCCAGACGATGGATCAGGCCACGACCGTCTTCACCGGCCAGCCGACGGACGTCTCCGTCTCGGGCTATGCCCTGCGCGATGCCGATGGCGTCATCCAGGCCACCCTGATCAATCGCGGCGTCAGCTTCTATGAGGGCGAGACCCACCGCCTGAACGCCGACGGCACGACGACCAGGCTGGAGCTGCCGGCCAAGTCCAGCATCAACGCCCTGGTGCAGGGCCAGCTGGTGGTCACCACCGATCAGGACTGGACCGCCCCCTCGGGTCAGGACTTCAAGACCGGCGACGTCATCGCCTGGGACCTGCAGCGCTGGCTGGCCGACCCGGCTACACCGGCCCAGCTGATCATCCGCCCGACCGAGCGCGAGGCCATCGAGGGCATCACCGCCACCCGCAACCGTCTGGTCGTGGCCCTGTACGAAAACGTGCGCGGCGGAGTCTATGTCTACGAGCCATCAGTACCAATCGATCACCTCGCCGATCAGATATGGAACCGTACCCGCCTGGACCTGCCCCAGAACGTCTCGGTCGGCGTCGGTTCGGCCTCGGAGCGTGATGACAAAATCTTCGTCAGCGTCACCGGCTATCTGAACCCGTCCAGCCTGTATCTGGCCGATGCAGCGACCGGCACGGCGGTGGTCAGCAAGTCCCTGCCGGCCAAGTTCGACGCCACCGGCATGACGGTGGACCAGTTCGAGGCGCGCAGCGCCGACGGCACGATGATCCCCTATTTCGTCGTCCATAAGGGCGACATGGCCATGGACGGCTCCAACCCCACGGTTCTGTACGGCTACGGCGGCTTCCAGTCGTCGCTGCTGCCCGGTTATTCGGCCACGGTCGGCAAGCTGTGGCTGGAGCGGGGCGGGGTCTATGTCATCGCCAACACCCGCGGCGGCGGCGAGTTCGGCCCCCGCTGGCACCAGGCGGCCCTGCAGCAAAACCGCCAGCGCGCGCACGAGGATTTCCAGGCCGTCGCCCAGGACCTGATCACCCGCAACATCACCTCCCAGCCACACCTCGGCATTATGGGCGGCTCGCAGGGCGGGCTGTTCATGGGGGCGATGCTCACCCAGCGCCCGGACCTGATCAACGCCGCCGTCATCCAGGTGCCCCTGTTCGACATGCTGCGCTTCCACAAGCTGCTGGCCGGGGCCAGCTGGATCGCGGAATATGGCAACCCGGACGTGCCCGCAGAGCGCGCCTGGATCGAGCAGTATTCGCCCTATCAGCGCCTCGCCGCCGGCCAGCCCTATCCGGAAGTCTTCATCCACACCTCGACCAAGGACGACCGCGTCCACCCCGGCCACGCGCGCAAGGCCGCGGCCCGTCTGGAGGAGCTGGGCTATCCGGTCCTGTTCTATGAAAACGTCGACGGCGGTCACGGCGCCGCGGCCAACCTGCGCGAGACGGCGCGGCGTCTCGCGCTGGAATACACCTATCTGTCCCGCCGCCTGATGGACACGCCGGCGGAAGAGTAGGTTCAAAACTGTCCGCTCATCCCGGCGAAAGCCGGGACCCAGTGCTTTCGTCCTGGCACTGGCGGGTGGGATCATTTTCAGCGGGCGATCGGTAACACCCGTCGTCCAAAGATCTGGGTCCCGGCTTTCGCCGGGATGAGCGGAGTAGAATATCGTGATCAGACACCTCATGACCGGCGTGGCCTTCGCCGTGATCGCCAGCGTTGCCCACGCGCAAACACCACCCCCGCACATGCCCGCCGACCTGTCCCCCGCCGGGGTCCGCGCCGCCGACGAGCATCTGGCGCTGGAACAGGTAGACGGCAGCGAAGCCATGGCCTTCGTCCGCGCGTCGAACGAACGGGCGCTCGCCACCCTGACCGGCGACCCCCGCTACGAGCCCTTCCGCCAGCAGGCCGAGGCCATCCTGACCGCCACCGACCGTATTCCGGCCCCGTCCTTCCTCGGCGACGGCATCGGCAACTACTGGCAGGACGCGACCAATCCCAAGGGCATCTGGCGGCGCACGACCCTGGACGGCTACCGCTCCGCAGACACCCCGTGGGAAACCCTGATCGACCTGGACGCCCTGTCCCGCGCCGAGGGCCGCGACTGGGTGTGGAAGGGCTCCAACTGTCTGGCCCCTGATGAGACCCGCTGCCTCATCAGCCTGTCCGACGGCGGCAAGGACGCCGTCTTGGTGCGCGAGTTCGACACCACCACCAAGGCCTTCGTCGACGGTGGTTTCATCCTCCCAGAGGGCAAACACCGCATCAGCTGGCTGGACCGGGACACGCTTCTGGTCGCCACCGACTTCGGCGACGGCACCCTGACCGAGTCAGGTTATCCTTACATCGTGAAGTCGCTCTCGCGCGGCCAGACCCTGGCCCAGGCTACCGAAGTCTACCGCGGCGAACAGTCGGACGGCGGCTATGGCGTCAGCCCCGCCGTCTATCGCAACAAGGATGGAGCGGTCGAAGCCGTCCTGTTCAGCCGCCCGCTCGACACCTTCCGGTCAGAGACATGGCGTTGGGTGAACGGTCGCGCAGTCCAGTTGAAACTACCCGAGCGAGTGACCATTCATGGGTCGATGGGGGACGATCTGGTTTTCACGATCGACGAAGACTGGCCGTCAAGGGAAGGCAAAGCTGGCACGCTATTCGCAGCGAATCTCTGGTCACTGGAGCGGGATGCTCCTCCCGGCCAGATTGTCATCAGCACTCCCTCGCATCTCGCTTATCAACCTGGCGACAGGCAGGCTGTGAATGACGTTCGGGTCCTCGATGGCGCGTTACTGGTGAGCTTGAACGACAATGTTGTGGGCCGACTGCTTCGTCTTGAAGCTGCTTCGACGGGAAGTCGCCGCGACTGGGTCGTCTCCGATTTCGCTGTGCCGGCCAACAGTGCCGTGGGCTTGGGCGACAGTTCCAAGTCGCGCAGCGAAGTATTCGTCTCGACCCAGGGCTTTCTGACGCCCCCAACGCTCAGCCTGGCCGACGTTCCCGCTGCCAGCCTGTCCCAACTGCGCGCCGCCCCCGCCAAGTTCGACGCCTCGACCCACATTACCGAACAGTTCGAGGCCACCTCGGCAGACGGCGTGAAGATCCCTTATTTCGTCACCCGCCCGCGCGACCAGTCCGGCCCGGCCCCGACGATCCTGTTCGGCTATGGTGGTTTCCAGGTCAGCTTCCCGCCCGCCTACAAACCCGAGATGGGCAAGCTGTGGCTCGAAAACGGCGGCGTCTTCGTCCAGGCCAATATCCGCGGCGGCGGCGAGTTCGGCCCGGCCTGGCACCAGGCGGCCCTGAACGAGAACCGCCAACGGTCGTTCGACGACTTCGCGGCCGTCGCCCGGGATCTGGAAACGCGTGGCATCACCACGGCGCGTCGCCTGGGCATCTATGGCCGCTCCAACGGCGGGGTCCTGACCTCGGTGACCCTGACCCAGCACCCCGAGCTGATCAATGCGGCGGTGATCGAAAGCCCTCTGGTCGACATGCTGCGCTATCACGAACTGCCTGCCGGGGCCTCCTGGATCGGCGAATATGGCGATCCGCGCATTCCGGAAGAGGCCGCCTGGATCGCCGCCTACTCCGGCTATCAGAACCTGCGCGAGGGGGCGAACTATCCGCGCGTCTACATCACCACCAACACCCGCGACGACCGCGTCCACCCCGGCCACGCCCGCAAGCTGGCCGCGCGTCTGGGCGACATGGGCTATGGCCACCTGTATTTCGAAGATACCGCAGGCGGCCACTCCAACGACGCCGACCCCGTCGCCAACGCCCGCCGCTGGGCCCGCCACTATGTCTATCTGGCCCAGCAGCTGATGGACTGACCGGACCGCCGCGCCCTCTCGAAACAGGGGCGCGGTCCTTCGGTTCGGCTTGACCGGGCAGGCGATCTCGCACAGCGTCGCAGCCGTGTCTGAGGGGGCCATCGCATGAAATCGAATATCGCGCTGATCGTCGTTGGCAGCCTTTTGCTGGCCGTGGTGGCTGTCATCGCCTGGCTGCTGGCGCGGTTCGAACTGGGCGGGATCTATCCCTGGGACCTGTTCCTGGGCAGCAGCATCGTCATGCAGCTCTGCATCATCCTGGCCGTCGGCGGCGGTCTGGGGGGCATCATCGGTGCCCTGACCCGTGTGGGACCGCTCCTCTGGATCGGTGCCGGTGCGGCCGTCCTGTTCGGCGTCCTGGGTGGGCTTTACGGAGAGATGACGACCCAGGCGGCGCTCGCCTATGTCGGAAGCCCTGTCGGCCTCG
The DNA here is from genome assembly GCF_058725425.1 of Brevundimonas sp. DW-iso22. NCBI lineage: Bacteria > Pseudomonadati > Pseudomonadota > Alphaproteobacteria > Caulobacterales > Caulobacteraceae > Brevundimonas > Brevundimonas sp. DW-iso22. Next base: position 487,760 of record NZ_JBZXEB010000003.1, read on the forward strand.
AGGTCACGGCCCCCAGCCGTATCGAAAGCCTGGCCAGCGTCGGCTGCGGTCTGGTGATGGCCTTCATCGCCTTGGCCATCCGTCGTCTGCGCCCGCGTTAGGCCCGCAAAAAGAGGTCATTGTGGAGACAGATACTGCCGCCCTTCTCGACCCCTGATGCGCCCTTCCGGACCTTTGCCGGCTCCGGCCTTCGCCAGTTTCCTCAGCATGCGCCGAGCCCGTGGTAAACTGCGTCATGCGCGGTCCCTGAAGGCCGCCCTGACAGGCTTTCCGGTCTTTGACAGTTTCAGCTCCGCTCCCGACCGCCCCCAGGTCGCACGCGATCATGCGCACAGGCGACAGGTTCAGGACGTCCGTGTCTCGCCTCGAAAACGCAATGGAGACACTGGACCCGGCGGGGACGGGTCAGGCGGCGAGGGCGGCCTTGGCCTTCTTGGCCTTGGCGGGCTTGTCCGCCTTGGCCGGCTTCTCGCCCTTGCGGGCCAGTTTCTCGGCCTTCCTGGCTTCGCGGGCGGCCTTCTTGGCGGCGCGGGCCTCGGCCTTGGCCTTGTCTGGGGCGGCGTCGGCCTCTCCGGCCAGCTCAGCCAGCAATTCCAGGAAGCCGTCGCGCTTGCCCTTGGGCAGCAGGGCCATGATGCGTTTGTCGGCGGCCTCGACGCGCGGGCGGGCAGCGTCCAGCGCCTCCTGCCCCTTGGGCGACAGGCGCACGGCCTTGGCGCGGGCGTCGATGCTGGACTTCTCGCGGTCCAGCAGGCCCTTCACCGTCATGCGCGACACCAGGTCCGCCAGGGTCGAGCGGTCGATGCCTGTGGCGCGAACCAGATCGGTCTGGGTCAGGCCCGACTTCTGCGACACGGCCTCCAGCACCGCGAACTGGCGCTGTGTCAGGCCGTCGGCACCGGCTTCCTCGGAATAGATGTCCAGCGCCAGTTGCAGCACACGGTGCATCAGATGACTGGGCGAGGCCGAGAGGCCACCGCGTTTGGACTTGTTGCCGGACTTAACCATGAAACCGTATCCCCTGCGGTTGCCGGAAGGCTTAGCAGCCGCGTTTTACGGTTTGACGACGGACGAAGATTCTTACGGTCCGGTGTCGGGTTCGGCCGGGGCCATCGGATCGACGGGTTTATCTGCCGCGGTCAGATTGCCCATGATCAGCGGGATCTGTGACAGGCCGAATACGGACGATGCGATCCACAGCACGCCCCGGAAACTGACCCAGACATCCGCCGGGTCCAGATGGCCCAGGCCGATGCGCGGCGCGACCATGGCGACCAGCGCCTCGCTGCGCACCGCCTCGTTGACGATCGCCACGGTCAGGAAATACAGGCCGTATCGCAGGGTCAGGGTCCGCCAGGCCCGATCGTTGATCGGAATGACGGTCCCCAGCAGCGCCTTCAGTGGCTGTTTGTGCAGCAGGTATCCTCCCAGCAGGGCCACGGCCAGGCCGCCGTTCAGCGCCGTGACCTTGATCTTGACCCACAGGCCGTCGCCGGTCAGCAGCGTCAGCAGGCCGAACACCAGGGCGAACCCGCCGACCAGCAGTGGCATCAGCGCCAGTCGCTTCTCGACCACCAGGCCGACCACCACCGCCACAGCCGAGCCCGCGACCAGCGCCCAGGTCGCATTGACCAGCGCCTCGTCCCCGCTCATCCCGCGCAGACGCAGCACCAGAAAGGCCAGCCCGAACGCCAGCAGGCCGCCGAAATCCACCGCCTGACGCAGGCCGGAGTTCTTCTCGCCCTGCGGCGGGGTCGGATCCAGTTCGGGCGCGGTGTCGGTCTCGGTCATGCGGCTCAATCTTCCAGTCCTACCAGCGACCTTGAAAAGGCCCGGGCGTCGAAGGGTTGCAGGTCGTCGACGCCCTCGCCGACGCCGATCAGCTTGATGGGCGCATCCGACGCCTGGGCCACGGGCACCAGGACGCCGCCGCGCGCCGTGCCGTCCAGCTTGGTCATGACCACGCCGGAGACATAGGCCGTCCGCCCGAAGATCTTCTCCTGCTCCAGCGCATTGCGCCCGACAGTGGCGTCCAGCACCAGCAGGGTCTCGTGCGGGGCCTCCGGATCGATCTTCTTGATCACCCGGACGATCTTCAGCAGCTCGTCCATCAGGGCCGACTTGTTCTGCAACCGCCCGGCGGTATCGATCAGGACCACGTCATACCCCTCGGCCTTGGCCCTGGCATAGGCGTCGAAGGCCAGCCCGGCGGGATCGGCCCCGTCGCGGCGGCTTTCGAAGGTCGCGCCCGCCCGTTCGGCCCAGACCTTCAGCTGTTCGCGCGCGGCGGCCCGGAAGGTGTCGCAGGCCACGATCATCACCTTGGCCCCCTGACCGGTCAGGTCCGAGGCGATCTTGCCCAGGGTCGTCGTCTTGCCCGACCCGTTGACCCCGACGAACAGGGTCACGAACGGCCTGGGCCCGCTCAGTGGTTCATAGCGCGCCTGGTGGTTGATCAGTTCGGCCGCCACAGCCTCGGCCAGGGCCTCCTTGACCTCGCGCTCGTCGGCTCCCTTGCCGAAGCGCAGCTCGCGGAACCGCTCGACGATCCGGTCGGTCGCGGCGGGACCCAGATCGCTCTCCAGCAGATGTTCTTCCAGCTGTTCCAGAGCGGTCTCGGACAGCGGCTCCTTCACGAAAGAGGCAACGACCTGATCGGTCATCTGTTTGGAGGAGCGGCTCAACCCTTCGCTCAGGCGAGAGAGCCAGCCCTTTTTCGGCGTATCGTTCATCCAGCGGGTTTAGCGGGGTGGGACCGGCGCGTCATCTGCTCAATCCGTCTGCGGTGCCTGATGCCAAGTCCGAGGATGACGGTGGCGGGACGGGGCGTTAGACTGAGGCACGTTCAGGATGCCGCCCTTGCCCCATGCCTTCCATTCCGTCCGCACCCACGGCTTCGTCCGCGTCGCCGCCGCCACGCCGGTGGTGCACACCGCCGATCCCGTGGCCAACGCCGAGGAACACGTCGCCCTGATCCAGCAGGCAGGCGAACAGGGCGTGGACCTGATCGTCTTTCCCGAACTGAGCCTCAGCGGCTATGCCATCGACGACCTGCTGATGCAGGACGCCCTGCTGGCCGAGGTCGAACGCCAGATCGCCGTCCTGGCCGAGGCGGCGGGCGAGGCCGGTTTGGTCGCCGTGATCGGAGCACCGGTGCGAAGTGGCGACGCCCTGTTCAACTGCGCCGTCGTGCTGGGCTCGGGCTCGGTACTGGGTGTCGTGCCCAAGACCTATCTGCCCAACTATCGGGAATACTACGAGAAACGCTGGTTCGCCCCGGCCGCCAGCCGATCCGAAGACACGGTCCTGCTGAACGGCGAAACGGTCGATTTCGCCCCCGGCCTGATCTTCGAGGCGGTCGACCGGCCCGGCTTCGTCTTCGCCGCCGAAATCTGCGAGGACTTCTGGGCCCCCCAGCCGCCCTCGACGCGGGCGGCGCTGGCCGGGGCACGCATCCTGCTGAACCTGTCGGCCTCCAACATTGTGATCGGCAAGGCGGACGAACGGGCTGTGCTGTGCGCCAGCCAGTCGATGCGGGCCCAATGCGCCTATGTCTTCACCGCCTCCGGCTGGGGCGAAAGCACGACCGACCTGGCCTGGGACGGGCAGGCGACGATCCATGAGCTGGGCGCGAAACTGGCCGAGGGTGAGCGGTTCGCGCTTGAGAACCATCTGACGACGGCCGACATCGACGTCGAGCGCATCGGCCTGGACCGCCTGCGTAACGGCACCTTCGCTGACTGCGCGCGACTGGAAGGCGAGCCCGCCACCGTCGTGCCATTCGCTAGTCCTCCCCCACCGGGGGAGGGGGACCGCCCGAAGGGTGGTGGAGGGGGCTCACCCCAGACACCGGCTTTGCAGTCAGCCCCCTCCACCGCGAAGACGCGGTCCCCCTCCCCCGATGGGGGAGGATTGATCCGCCCGCTGGACCGCTTCCCCTTCGTGCCCGACGACCCGGCGCGTCTGGATCAGGACTGTTTCGAGGCCTTCAACATCCAGGTCCAGGGCCTCATGCGCCGGCTGAAGGCGACAGGTTCGAAAACCCTGATCATCGGGGTGTCGGGCGGTCTGGACTCGACCCAGGCCCTGCTGGTCGCCTGCCGCGCCTTCGACCGGATGGGCCTGCCGCGCACGGGCATTCTGGGCTTCACCATGCCCGGCTTCGCGACGTCGGAGGGCACCAAGTCCAATGCCTGGGCGCTGATGAAGGCGCTGGGCATCACGGGTGCCGAAATCGATATCCGCCCCGCCGCCGAGCGGATGCTGAAGGACATCGGCCACCCCTATGCCGCGGGCCAGCCGGTCCACGACATCACCTTCGAGAATGTGCAGGCTGGTCTGCGCACCGACTATCTGTTCCGTCTGGCCAATCAGCACGGCGGACTGGTCTTGGGCACCGGCGACCTGTCGGAACTGGCCCTGGGCTGGGCCACTTATGGCGTCGGCGACCACATGAGCCACTACAACGTCAATGGCGGCGTGGCGAAGACGCTGATCCGGCACCTGATCCGCTGGGTCGCGGCACGTGAGCACGAGGGCGCAGCGGGCGAGGTGCTGCAGGCCATTCTGGACACCGAGATTTCGCCCGAACTGGTCCCGGCCAGGGACGGCCAGATCCAGTCGACGGAGGCGACCGTCGGCCCCTATGCTCTCAACGACTTCTTCCTATTCTACATCACCCGCTTCGGCCTGAAGCCGTCCAAGGTGGCCTATCTGGCGCATCAGGCCTGGAAGGATGCCGCGACCGGCCACTGGCCCGTGAATACGCCGGACGACGAGAAGGTCGAGTACGATCTGGCCACCATCAAGAGCTGGCTGCGCAAATTCCTGATCCGCTTCTTCCAGACCAGCCAGTTCAAACGGTCCGCCCTGCCCAACGGACCCAAGGTCGTTACCGGCGGCTCTCTGTCCCCGCGCGGCGACTGGCGGGCCCCGTCAGATGCCACGGCACGGGTCTGGCTCGACGAGCTGGACGCCAACGTCCCGGACTAGGTCAGGGGAGCTCGCTCAGGAACGGGAACAGCGCTTCTTTCACTGCCGGCTCATCCAGCATGGGTGCATGTCCCACGCCAGGGACTTCGACACAGTCCATCTTCGGTGCCCGCTTGCGCATTTTGGCGACGATTTCCGGGCTGAGCAGGTCGGAGGTTTCGCCCCGGATCAGCAGCACCTGCCGCCCGCGCGTCAGTCGTCCGAACATCGGCCACAGATTAGGGACCAGAGCCTTGGCTCCGGCCGCCCGGATCGGCACGGCAATGTCGGGGTCATAGTCGGGAACCGGCGTGCCTTCGGTGCCGATGCGGAAGGTGCGACGGGCGAAGGCCTCCCAGTCGGCATCAGTATAGTGGGGGAAGGCGACGTCGTTCAGCCGCCTGGCATGGGCGGCGGCATCCGCCCAGCTATGAATTTCGACCGCCTGCCCGGTATAGCTGGCGATGCGAGCCAGTCCCACCGGTGAGACCTCTGGTCCGATGTCGTTCAGGATCGCCCCGGCCACGACCTTGGAGCGGATCGCTGCAATGGCCATGGTGATCAGCCCGCCCATGGAGGTGCCGATGAAGACGGCGCGCTCGATCCCCAGCGCCGACATCAACGCCAGCACGTCCTGGGCATAGGTCGCCGGCTGATAAGTCATGGGATCGGTGGCGCGATCCGAACGCCCGCGACCGCGTACGTCGACGGCCAGGACGCGACGACCGGCCAACGCGATCTGGGGGGCAATGACCTCGAAGTCAGCCGCGTTGCGCGTCAGGCCGTGTATGGCGATGACCGGCAGCCTGGCCTGACCGGCCACGGCGGCATAGTCACGGGCCGACAGATCGAGGCCGTCGGCGCTTTTCCAGCGGCGTTCGACGAAGTTGGAAGGCATGGCAGGCTCCGTGTGCGTTAGGCACAGTAATTCATCGCGGGGAGAAATCCCATGCGTCCGTTCGGCGGCAGGAAGACGTGTTTCAGTCGCCCAGCAGATCGGCGATGAATCGGCTCAGATCGCCGCCATTGAAATGGAAGCCCAGCACGCCCCCACGCCGCGCCGCCTCCATGTCCGACGGCTGGTCGCCGATCATGAGCGAGCGGTCGGGGTCCAGCCCATGCTCGACCACGGCCCGCAGGATCATGCCGGGATTGGGCTTTCTGTCCGGATGATCGGGATGGATGAAGGCCTCGACCGATCCTTGCGAATGATAGGGGCAGGCATAGACGGCATCGATCCGCGCGCCGTCCTCGGCCAGGGTCTGCACAACAAGATCATTGAAGGCCTGCATCTGCTCCAGATCGAACAGGCCGCGCGCGACGCCCGACTGATTGGTCACGATGACGCAGACGAAGCCCGCCGCATTCAGCCGTCGCACGGCGGTCGCTGCGCCGGGCATCAGGCGCAGCTGGTCTGGCCGATGCGGATAGCCGACGTCCTCGATCAGCACGCCGTCACGGTCGAGAAAGGCGGCGGGGCGGCCTGGGGTCATGCGCCCGGATTACGAGATGCCGGGCCGGGCTGGCAAGCGGCGGCCTGTGGCTCGTTGCAAGCCGTCACCCGAAGTGACCAGCTGCGATTTGGCGGGACCGAACGCTTTTTGCTAGTGACCAGCCTCCCGACGCGCCGCAAGCTGGCGGCGTTACTCGCCGGCCTTTGCGTCCGGCCGCCTTCGGAGCTTATTCCGCATGACCATCCCCTTCATCGACCTTCAGGCCCAGCGCCTTCGCCTCGGCGGAAAGATCGAAGCCGCCATCCAGGAGGCGGTCCTCGGCGGAGCCTGGGTCATGGGCCCACAGGTGCGTCAGTTCGAGGCCGATCTGACTGCGTTCGGACAGGCGAAACACGCTCTGGGCTGCGCCAACGGGACCGACGCTCTGATCCTGCCGCTGATCGCTTGGGGCATCCGCACGGGCGACGCCGTCTTCTGTCCCAGCTTCACCTTCACCGCGACCGCCGAGGTCGTGCCCTGGCTGGGGGCGGCGCCGGTGTTCGTCGATGTGGATGCACAGACGTTCAACATGGACCCGGCCCATCTGGAGGCCATGATCGAGGCGACGCTGAAGGAAGGTCGCCTCCGGCCCCGGGTCGTGATCGCGGTCGACCTTTTCGGCCAGCCCGCTGACTACCCCGCCATCCGCGCCATCTGCGACAAATACGGCCTGAAGCTGATCTCGGATTCGGCGCAAGGCTTTGGCGGCACCCTGCATGGCGAGCATCCGATCAAATGGGCGGATGTGACGACCACCAGCTTCTTTCCGGCCAAGCCGCTGGGCTGTTACGGCGACGGCGGGGCGGTGCTGACCGACGACGAGGACCTGGCCCAGGAGATGGATTCCCTGCGCGTCCACGGCAAGGTCGTGGCCAAGGACATGAAGGCGGGTGCCGCCGAGTTCGCCCACGACCCCAAATACCTGGCCATGCGCATCGGCATGAACAGCCGCCTCGACACCATCCAGGCCGCCGTCCTGATCGAGAAGCTGAAGGTCTTCAGCCAAGAGATCGAATGGCGTAACGCCGCCGCCGACCGTTACAACACCGGCCTGGCCCCCCATGTCGCCAGCGTGCCGCAGGTCATCGATGGCGGTGTCTCCATCTGGGCCCAGTATACGATCGAGCATGAGAACCGCGACGGCCTGGCCGCGCATCTGAAGGATCAGGGCGTGCCCACCGCCGTCTATTATCCCGTCCCCATGCATCTGCAGCCCGCCTATGCGCGCTTCTCGGCGGGCGAGGGCAGCCTGCCGGTGACGGAACGGCTGAAGGATCGGGTCATCAGCCTGCCCATGCACTCGGACCTCGACGCGCCGACGCAAGGCCGCATCATCGACGCCGTCGCGTCCTTCAAGAGTTGATCGCATGAACCAGAACCAGACCCCCCTCAAGGTCGGCGTCGCCGGCGTCGGCGTCATGGGCCGCAACCATGCCCGCGTGCTGGGCGACATCCGCGACTTCGACCTCACGCACATCTTCGACGCCGATGAAGTGACCGCCCAGGGCGTCGCCGAACTGTACGGCGCGACGCCGGTCACGACGGTTCAGGCCTTTGTCGAGGCCGGGCTGGAGGCGGCGGTGGTCTCGACCCCCAACCGCACCCATGCCGATCTGGGCGTGGCCTTGCTGGAACGCGGCGTGCATGTGCTGGTCGAAAAGCCGATCGCCGCCACCGTGGCCGATGCCCAGCGGCTGATCGATGCGGCCAAGGCCAATGACCGCGTCCTGATGGTCGGTCAGGTCGAGCGGTTCAACCCGGCGGTCGATGCCGTCAAGCGCGCCATCGCGGACGAAAAGGTCATCTCCATCCAGATCACCCGCGTGGGCCCCTTCCCGCCGCGCATGGGCGAGGTCGGGGTGGTCATCGATCTGGCGGTGCACGACATCGACATCATCCGCCACCTGACCGACAGCGAGATCGTCGAGATCCAGCCGCAGCTGGCCCGCACCAAGGCGGACCGCGAGGACACGGCCCTGCTGCAGTTCCGGCTGGAGAATGGCGTGATCGCCCACATCACCACCAACTGGGTCACGCCCTACAAGACCCGCACCCTGCAGGTCGCCACCCAGAACAAATTCGTGGTCGCCGATCTGATGACCCGTCAGGTCACCGAATATTTCGGGCAGCAGCCCGACGGCAGCTATTCGACGCGCGGCGTCATGAGCTGGCCCAGCGAGCCGCTGAAGAAGGAACTGGAAGCCTTCGCCCATGCCATCCGCACCGGAGAGACGCCGGCGGTGACCGGCGAGGACGGCCTGCGCAACCTCGAAGTCGCCCTGCGGTGCCTCGGCGAGGCCTAGGGCCATGTCGCGACCGAACCGCCAGATCGGCCGCCGGATAGGCTTGGCGGCGACGTTTCTGGTCGTCGGACCGATCGCGGGCGGGCTGACCTTCCCGCTGGTCGTTGTCATTGATCACCTGATCTGGCCTGACAACCCCGCCCGATTCGCACTGGCAGGCATGCTTCTGGCGGGGACGGTGCTGACGATCCTGCCGTCGCTGATTGCCGGGATCGCCGGTGCTATCACATCGAGGCTCTGGAGGCGGCGAACAAGCTGGATAACTCAGGCAGTGGCAATCGGCACCGCGATGAGCGTGCTCGAGGGCGTCTTGCTCGCCATTCTGTCGGGGTCAAACTCTGTGATGTTTCAGACAACAGAGGCTATGACACGCTCAATAGTCCTGATCGTGATGCTTGGGTTCCCTGGAGCAATGGCGGGGCTGGCCGCCGCGGTGGCGACCCAGGCCTGGCGTCCTAAGAGCCTTTCCGGGCTCTACGCCGAAACCTTTGACTGAAGTTCAGAAGGCACGTGGCGTCTGGTCGCGGCAACGGGAGGGGGCGGGCGGCGTTTGGCTGTGACCCGTCACCTCGCCGATCGGACGCATCATGGCCTACCGCACCCTGAACCCCTACACCGAAATCGTCGTCAAGACGTACGATCCGCATACGGACGACCAGGTTGAGGCGGCTCTGTCCAAAGCGGACGACATCTTCAAATCCGACTGGTGCCAGGGCGATATCGCGTCGCGTCTGAAAGTCCTGTCGCGGATGGCGGAGCTGCTGACGGAGCGCAGCGACGACCTCGCCGCCAAGATGGCCGAGGAAATGGGCAAGCCGATTACCCAGGGCGCGCAGGAGATCGAACTGTGCGCCGGGATCGCGCAATACTATGCCGAGAACGCCACCGAGCTCCTGAAGCCCCAGGCCTATGAGAGCCAGTTGGGCGAAGCCTGGGTCCAGCATCATCCGGTCGGCGTGCTTCTGGCGGTCGAGCCCTGGAACTTCCCGATTTATCAGCTGATCCGCGTGATCGCTCCGGCCATCGCCGTGGGCAATCCGGTTCTGTTCAAGCACGCGGGGATCGTCCCGGGCTGTGCGGCCATGTTCGAGACGCTGGTGCGAGATGCGGGTGCGCCCGATGGCATGGTGGCAACGCTCTACATCTCGTCGGAACAGGTGTCCGACCTTATCGGTGACGACCGCATCCAGGGTGTCGCCCTGACCGGGTCGGAAGGCGCAGGCTCAAAGGTCGCAGCGCGGGCGTCGGAGATGCTCAAGAAATCCACACTGGAGTTGGGCGGCAGCGACGTCTTCGTGGTGCTGGACGACGCCGATGTTGCGGCCGCCGCCCAGGCCGGGGCCGAGGCGCGCCTGTCCAATGCCGGTCAGGTCTGCACGGGGGCCAAGCGGTTCATCGTCCAGAAGAAGGTCGCAGACGCCTTCACCGCCGCCTTCACCGAAGGCATGCAATCCGCCGTCATGGGCGACCCGATGGATCCGTCCACGACGCTGGGCCCACTGTCGTCCGAGGACGCGCTGGAGGGTCTGGCCAAACAGGTCGATGCCGCTGTGGAGCACGGTGCCGAGCCGTTGACCGGTGGCAAGAGGGCGGACCGCAAGGGCTTCTTCTTTGAACCCACCATCCTGACCGGGATCACCTCTGGCAATCCTGCCTTCCATCAGGAGTTCTTCGGACCCGTAGCCCAGCTCTACATCGTCGAAGACGACGATGCCGTCGTCGCCCTGGCCAACGATTCCCCCTACGGCCTGGGCGGCTCGATCTTCTCGGGCGACACCGACCGGGCGCGCAAGCTCGCCTCGCGGATCGAGACCGGCATGGTCTTCATCAACACCCCGACCACCTCCATGCCTGAACTGCCGTTCGGCGGCGTCAAACGGTCCGGCTACGGCCGCGAACTGGGCGATCTGGGCATCAAGGAGTTCGTCAACCGCAAGCTGGTTGTCGTCGCGGGCTGAGCTCGGCTCAAGCATGGGATGATGCCGGACCGGGTTTGGGCTATCACGGTGCCATGACGTCCGAACCCGCTACCGAGCCCCGCTTGACTTCCCTCGCTCACGGCGGGGGGTGCGGATGCAAGATGTCACCGGAGCGGTTGCGGTCCATCCTGTCGCAGATGCCCGCCGCCTCGGCCTTTCCGTCGCTGCTGGTCGGGACCGAAACCTCCGACGACGCGGCGGTCTGGAAGATCAGCGAGGATCAGGCGGTGGTCGCCACCACCGACTTCTTCATGCCCATGGTCGACGACCCCTTCGTCTTCGGCCAGATCGCGGCGACCAACGCCCTGTCCGACGTCTATGCCATGGGGGCCAGGCCGATCATGGCCCTGGCCATTCTGGGCATGCCGATCAACGTCCTGTCCGATGCGACCATCGGTCAGATACTGGCTGGCGGGGCCGAGGTCTGTGCGCGGGCCGGCATACCGGTTGCGGGTGGGCATTCGATCGATTCCGTCGAACCCATCTATGGGCTGGTGGCCATGGGTCTGGTCGATCCGCGCCGTGTCCTGACCAATCGAGGGGCCCGGCCGGGAGACCGGCTGATCCTGACCAAGGGTCTGGGCGTGGGTGTGCTCAGCGCTGCATTCAGGCGCGATCAGCTTTCAGCGACCGGCTATCAGGCGCTGGTCGCCTCGACGACGCAGCTCAATACCGTCGGCGCTCGGCTGCCCGATATCGACGGTGTGCATGCGGTGACGGACGTTACCGGCTTTGGCCTGCTGGGCCATGCCCTGGAGATGGCGCGGGGCGGGGGCGTCGATCTGGAGATCGAAACCGGACGGCTGCCGGTGCTGGACGCCGTGCATGATCTGATCCGTGCCGGGTGTGTCACCGGTGCCTCGGGCCGAAACTGGACCAGTTATCAGCAGGATGTCCGCCTTCCCGCCGATGCGGTGGCAGACTGGCGCGACCTGCTGACAGACCCCCAGACCAGCGGCGGCCTGCTGATCGCCGTGGCCGAGGCGGATGCCGGGCGGGTTCTCGACATTGCGGTGCAGGACGGGTTCACGACGGCGGCCGAGATCGGACGCGTGGTACCTGCGGCCAGCCGGCCCTCCGTCATCGTCAGGGCCTGACCGCATGGCGGGGTCGACGACCGATCTGAGCCCCGAGGCCCGCGCGACCTATGACGCGATCATCGACGTGCGTAGCCCCGCCGAGTTCGCGGAAGATCACCTGCCCGGCGCGATCAACCTGCCGGTTCTCGACGATGCCCAGCGGGCCGAGATCGGCACGATCTACGTCCAGACCTCCAAATTCCTGGCGCGACGGCAGGGTGCCGCCATGGTCGCACGCAATATCGCGGCCCATCTGGAAGGTCCGCTGGCCGAACGGACGGGTGGGTTCAGGCCCCTTGTCTATTGCTGGCGTGGCGGACAACGGTCGGGGGCCATGGCCACGGTGATGAGCCAGGTCGGCTGGCCCGTGACGCGGCTTGAGGGTGGTTACCAGACCTGGCGGCGACGGGTTCTGTCTCGCCTCTACGATCCAGCACCACACGGTCCGGATTTCCGCTGTATCCTGCTGGATGGTCCGACCGGCAGCGGAAAGACCGCTGTCCTGGGCCTGCTGGCCGAGCGCGGCATACAGGTTCTGGATTTGGAAGGTCTGGCCCATCACCGTGGGTCCCTGTTCGGCGCTTCCGACCAGCCCCAACCGCGCCAGCGCCTGTTCGAAAGCCATTTGCTGGAAGCCCTGGAGCGGCTCGATCCCGCTCGCCCGATCGTGGTCGAGTCCGAATCCAGCCGGATTGGTGCCCTGACCCTGCCGCCGCGTCTGTGGGCCGCGATGAAGATTGCGCCGCGCATCGAACTGGTCGCCTCGCGGGAGGCTCGCGCCCGATTCAGCCTGGACAGCTACGCCAGCGTCGCCGCCGATCCTGCGGCCCTGGACCAGACCCTGTCACGCCTGCCCTGGCGTCATGGACGGGCCCAAATCGCCGCGTGGCGCACCCTGGCCAGCGCGGGCGACCTTCTGTCCTTGGTCGATGGTCTGCTGGAGATACACTACGACCCGGCCTACCGTCGGGCCGCGTCCCGGTTCACACCGGCCGTCGCCGCAGTGCCCTCGCCTGTTTTCGGGGACCCGTCGGAGCGTGACGCAGCCCTGGATCGAATCGAGGCCACCATCAGCGCGCTGGGCTGAGCTTCAGCCGCCGACCATCTGCATGCCCAACCATTCGGCGATCAGGGCGGGCTTGTCTCCGCCCTCGATCTCGACCGTCAGCTCGTGCTTGATCAGCCAGCGCCCGCCACCCTTGTCCTCGGCGGACAGCAGTTTGAAACGGCCGCGCACCTTCGAATTGACCGGCACGGGTGCCAGAAAACGCAGCTTGTCGAAGCCGTAGTTGACGCCCATGACCACGCCTTCCAGCGGGGCGACGGCCTCATAGGACATGCCGGACGCCAGGCTGAGCGTCAGGAACCCATGCGCAATGGTAGTTCCGAACGGGGTCTGTCTGGCCAGTTCGGGGTTCACATGGATGAACTGATGATCGTTGGTGACCTCGGCGAAGGCGTCGATGCGGGCCTGGTCGATCTCGATCCAGCTGGAGACGCCGACTTCGGTGCCGATCAGGGACTGCAGTTCGCTGGGCTTGGGCATGGTGGTCCTCACGTGGGTTTCGAGAGCAGACTGACCGGGAAGCGCGGCGCAATCAATGGGCGACGAACCGGCCCTCGATGATGTCGGAGAACAGGCCCGGATCGACATTGCCGCCTGACAGAACGAGAACCGTGGTTCGCCCCGCTGCTTCGACATGACCCGACAACAGGGCGGCAAGGGACACCGCGCCACCCGGTTCGACCACTTGCTTCAGGGTTCGGAATGCGTAGGCCACGGCCTCGGCCACCTCGGCGTCCGAAACAGTGACGACCCGCTGCAGTCGCCGGTTGATCGGAAACGTCAGCTCGCCCGGCCGATCGGTCATCAGGGCATCGCAGATGGAGGGGTGCGACACCGGCGCATGGGTCAGCCGCTCGCCTGCGGCGAGCGATAGCAGGGTGTCGTTATAGGCCTGCGGTTCTACCCCGATCACCGGCGTGTCCGGCGCCAAAGCCGCCATCGACAGATTGATCCCGGCGATCAGTCCGCCGCCCGACGCCCCGCACAGCAGCTGATCGATCCGCTCGACCCCCTGCTCACGCGACTGCTCGACGATCTCCAGTCCCGTCGTGCCCTGGCCCTCGATGATGAAGGGGTCGTCGAAGGGGCGGACCAGGACGCTGCCCTTCGTGGCCGCGATCTCCTCGCCGATGGCCTCCCGGCTCTCGGTATAGCGGTCGTACATCCGCACCTCGCCACCGAAGGCGATGACGCCCTCGACCTTCACCCTGGGGCTGTCGGCGGGCATGACGATGATCGCGTGGGTGCCCATGCGACGGGCGGCGGCAGCCACGGCCTGGGCATGATTGCCGGACGAATAGGCGACGACACCGCGTGCCAGTTCTTCAGACGTCAGCCGGCTGATCCGGTTCCACGCCCCCCGGAACTTGAAGGCCCCCGCCACCTGAAGGTTTTCCGCCTTCATTAGCACACGCCCGCCCAGACGTTCGTTCAGCGCGGGGCTTTCGATCAGGGGCGTGCGGACGGCGTGTCCGGCGATCTGACGGGCGGCGTCGCGGACGCCCTCGAAGGAGGCGGTGTGCATGGGCCCTCTTACCTTGCCTGCACGGGTTTGCGTAAGGTGTGACTATGAGAAGTCTGATCCTCGCCATTGACCAGGGCACGACCTCGTCGCGCGCCATCGCCTTCGAAGTGGCAACAGGAGGCGGGCTTCGACCGGTAGCGGTCAGCCAGATCGAACTGCAGCAGCATTTCCCCAAGTCCGGATGGGTCGAGCATGACGCGGCCGAGATCTGGTCGGCCACGCTGCAGACCTGCCGCGAGGTGATCGGCAAGGCGGGCGGCGTCGCGCGCTTCGCCGCCATCGGGATCACCAACCAGCGTGAGACGGCGGTTCTGTGGGATGCCCGAACATCAGTGCCTCTGCACCGCGCCATCGTCTGGCAAGACCGGCGCACCGCCGATGTCACCGCGCGTCTGGCCGCGGCCGGGCATGAGTCCATGGTTCAGGACGCGACCGGCCTGATCCTCGATCCCTATTTCTCCGCGCCCAAATTCGCCTGGCTGCTGGATGCGGTGCCTGGCGCGCGCGAGCGGGCGCAGCGCGGCGAGGTGAAGCTGGGCACGATCGAGAGCTGGCTGATCTGGAAGCTGACCGGAGGCAACAGCCACGTCACCGACGCGACCAATGCCAGCCGCACCTCACTGATGGACCTGAGAACCCGCCAATGGCGGCCTGATCTGGCCAAGCTGTTCCATGTGCCCCTTTCGGCCCTGCCGGAGATACGCGGCTGTACGGATCATCTGGGGGACTGCGAACCGTCGTTGTTCGGGACTGCCCTGCCCATTCACGGCGCGGCGGGCGATCAGCAGGCGGCGCTGGTGGCGCATGGGGCGCTGAAGGCGGGCGATGCCAAGATCACCTATGGCACCGGGGCCTTTCTGGTCGCCAATGTCGGCACAGAACCCGTCGCCTCGACCAGCCGCCTGCTGGGTACGCTGGGATACGAGGCGAAGGGCCAGGTCGCCTATGCGCTTGAGGGTTCGATCTTCTCCGCCGGGTCGGCTATCCAGTGGCTGCGCGACGGGCTGAAGGTGATCTCCGCATCGCGCCAGTCCGAGGCCATGGCGCAGAGCCTGGCCGACAATGGCGGCGTCTATCTGGTACCGGGCTTCACCGGCTTGGGCGCGCCGTGGTGGGAGCCGGACGCGCGGGGCACCATCGTCGGCCTGACCCGCGATTCCGGGCCGGCCCATATGGTGCGGGCCGCGCTGGAGAGTCTGGCCTATCAGACGCGCGACCTGCTGGACGCCCTGGCCCGCGACGGGGCACCCGGGCTGAAAGTTCTGAAGGTCGATGGCGGGGTCACCGCCAATGCTTTTGCCATGCAGTTCGTCGCCGACATCTGCGACATCGCCGTCGAGCGCCCGGCCTTTCAGGAGATGACCGCCCTGGGGGCGGCCAAGCTGGCAGCGCTGGGCGTCGGTCTGATCGACGACCTGGAGGACCATCCCGTGGAGGCTCCGGCGGTCTGGACGCCGCGCATGGATCAGTCCAGACGTGAAAGTCTACTGAGGGGCTGGCGCGGGGCGGTGCGTGCGGCCATCATCGCCGCAAATCCGGATGACGCATGACCCAGATCGACACTGACCCGGCCGATAACGGCGACATCAACACCGACGCGCAAGCCGCCTTCTCCGGCACGCGCGAGGTCGATCCGCGCTATCGTCTGGACGAACCGGCGCTCGAGCGCTGGCTGACCCAGAATGTGGAGGGCTATGCCGGGCCGCTGACGGTGCGTCAGTTCAAGGGTGGCCAGTCCAATCCGACCTATGAGCTGACCACACCTGGCCACACCTATGTGCTGCGCCGCAAGCCGCCGGGCACGCTGCTGCCCTCGGCCCATGCCGTGGACCGTGAGTTCACGGTCATCTCGGCCCTGCACGCGCAGGGCTACCCCGTTGCCCGGCCATATGCTCTGTGTACGGATGATGGCGTCATCGGCTCTATGTTCTACGTGATGGACAAGGTCGAGGGCCGCGTCCTTTGGGACCTCAAACTGCCCGGCATGACCCCGGCGGATCGCCGGGCCATCTACGACACCCAGATCGACGCCCTGGCGGCCCTGCATGCCTTCGACCCCACCGCCATCGGCCTGGGCGACTACGGCCGTCCCGGAAACTATTTCGAGCGGCAGGTCGGGCGCTGGACCAAACAGTATCGTGCGTCCGAGATCGAACCGAACGCGGCGATGGACCGGCTGATCGAATTCCTGCCCGCAACCCTGCCGCCCCAGGGGCCGACACGGATCGTGCACGGCGACTTCCGTCTCGATAATCTGATCATGGCCCCCGATGCGCCCCGGGTGCGGGCCGTGCTGGACTGGGAACTGTCCACGCTAGGCGACCCGATGGCCGACTTCTCCTATCTGCTGATCGCCTGGGTCATTCCGGCGGATCAGAAAAACGGGCTAGCCGGGACGGACATCGAGGCTCTGGGCATCCCCACCGTGGCCCAAACCGTCGAGCGCTATGCGTGCCAGACGGGGGGAGAGGTCCCCGCCAATCTGGACTGGCTGTTTGCCTACAACCTGTTCCGTCTGGCCGCCATATGTCAGGGCATCGCCGGTCGGGTTCGTGACGGTACGGCGGCCTCTTCGCATGCCAGGGCCATGGCCGCCCAGGTCCCGATGCTCGCAGGCGGTGCGCTTGCGTTTGCGAAGAAAGCCGGAGCCTAGTTGCTCAGGATCTGGACCTTGGTCCAGACGTCACCGCGATTGACGATGTCGATCCTCAGGCGGGCCGCCGTCGCCGGCGACAGGGTGCAACTGGGATAGTGATCGTCCAGACCGTCGGCGCAGAGGACCTGTCCCCGGTCATCCCGCACGACCAGGTCGATGTTGGTGTCACCGTCGCCTATGGCCGCAACCCTGAGAAGCTGGGCTCCGCGCGCGTCGATGCTGAAGCTCCAGCGCTCGCGCGAGTTCAGTCGCTTGACGGTCGAGATGGGCCCCACGCCGAAAGGCGAGGTCATGACGCCCACCATGGGGGCGGGTGGTGCCGCCGGCATCGGTACTGCGGGAGCGGGGGCCACAGCGGGCGGCGGAGGAGGCGGTGGTCTCGGCGCTGGCGGCGGTGCTGCCGTCTCGGCGCTGGCGGGCGGCGGACGTCTGACGCGC
Organism: Brevundimonas sp. DW-iso22; assembly: GCF_058725425.1. Classification (NCBI taxonomy): domain Bacteria; kingdom Pseudomonadati; phylum Pseudomonadota; class Alphaproteobacteria; order Caulobacterales; family Caulobacteraceae; genus Brevundimonas; species Brevundimonas sp. DW-iso22. Next base: position 505,270 of record NZ_JBZXEB010000003.1, read on the forward strand.
GAACCGGTCACCACGACATCTTCGACAACGGTCTGGCTCTGACCCAAGGCGGCTGCCTCCTGACGCAGGCCTTGAGGCGTCAGGACGGGTGTAAGGCCCACGTCACCGTCGAGCCCGGTCCGCATCGGCACCTCATCCAGCATGCGAGCCGCCGTCAGCAGCGCACCGGAATCCCTGTTCGCGCGGGCCCAGTCGACCAGATGGGCCACGATCAGCGTCCTTGAGACGGCGCGCGATTCCGGCGTCTCGTTCGCTACGGGAGGATCTTGGGCGTAGGGTTGCGGCAGAGAGATGGCCTGCGCAGACGGCACCGCCATTATGGCGAGCAAAGCCATTGCTGAAATATAGACCGTCGATCTCATCACGTCGCCTTTGCCTCTTCGGGCTCTCAGCTGCCGAGCTTTCATGGTCGATGAAGGTGCTCGGTCTGCGCCACTGACGAAAGCTGATAATTCAGACTGGACGTCAGCGCGGGGCCAAGACAGCGCCGGCCAGGATCTGGCGACTGGTCTTGGCCTGGATCAGGACAGCGACGGCTTCTCCCGCAGCCATATGGTCGGGCAGGGAATACAGAACCGGTCGTCCGCTCCAGTCACCCAGGGTCTCGACCCCGACGACAACATTGGTGTGCCGCAGGCGACGGCCGCGATTTTCACCTGATGACACCACAACGGTCTGGGCTCCCGGCTTGTAGCGCACGGCCACGACCTCTGCCCCGCCGTCTGGCGACACGCCGGACCCTATACCGACGCGGTCGCCCGTTTCGCGGAACTCGATCTCGGGAGGGTTGGCCGGGCGCGTCGCTTCATCGTCTATGGCCACTTGAAGCGCAGGCGGCTGGGCCAGCACGACCTCACGGCGGCCGTTGATGACGATCTGTGGGGTCGAGACATCGCGCACGCGCAAGGGGCGACGATAGTCGCGCTGCCGCTGGGCAAACTCCGGACGGGCAAAGGTGTCCCGCCAGCCCAGATAGTCCCAGTAGTCGACGGCATAGGTCAGGGCGATCACGCCCGGCTCGTCGGCGACGGCCTCCAGGCGTGTGTTGGCCTCGGCACAGACGCCGCAGCCCTGGGCGGTGAACAGTTCGACCACGACGGGATCACTGGGGCCGGGGACCTGATGGCGGACATCGCGCACAGCCGTGGGCTGGGCGGTCGAGGTCGCCGCGACGAGGGCGAGCCCGAGAGCCGCCGCGGGTATGATCCAGCCCCGGTTACGCATGGCGCGACCATAACCACGGCGCGCGCGGATGCGCCGCTCATTTTCGCGTGAAGTCAGACCCGGATATCGACCAGGGAGCCCGGGCGCAGGTCGCGGTCGCCGGTTGAGACTGTACTGTCGGACTGCGAAGCCGTCGTGATCGAAGGCCGCACGGCGACCTCCGTCTTCGTCACCGGCGTCGGCGAAATCCCGGCCAGGGCGGCGCGGAAGAAGTCGGACGAGCGCGCCGCCTGCGCCGCCGGCTGCGGGGCCGTCGGGAACAGGGTGGAGGGCAGGTCGGGCCGAATCGCGCTCATGCCGACAAGGTTAACGAAAACGGTGTGGAGAGGGTTAACGCCTAGTCAGCAGCAGGGCGTGGCGTCGCGGTCGGCAGGGGCCGGGCCGGGGCCTGCATGGCCTGGACCAGACGCTCGACTTCGGCGTCGCTGACCAGGGGGCCGGAGAATTTGGCGACCACCTTGCCCATGGCATCCACGGCAAAGGTCTCGGGCGCACCCGTGATGCCCAGATCCAGCCCGGCCCGTCCCTCCCGATCCACCAGGACGATGGAGTAGGGATCGCCCAGTTCGTCTAGAAAGGCGCGGGTGGCGACGGGGTCGTCCTTCCACGCCACGCCGACGACGGCCACACCCTGCTCACGCAAGGCCATCAGCCTGGGGTGCTCGACGCGGCAGGGCGCACACCAGCTGGCGAAGACATTGACCAGCATCGGCTTGCCGACGCCGGCGGTCTTCAGATCGACCTGGCCGGGGCCCGGCTCCGTTCCGGTGAGGATCGGCAGGACGGTCTGGGGGATCGGCTGACCAACAAGCGCGGAGGGACGATACTCGTTGCCCTGGGTCTGGCCCTGGGTCAGCGAGCGCGAGGCCACATCACCCAGTTTCAGGGCCGCGAACACGACCAGACCGACCAGCAGGGCCAGGGGAATGAGGGCCAGCCAACGGTTCATGACTTGTCGTCCTCCAGCCGCTTCAGGGCGCTCTTCCAGCGGCGCGAGGCCGTCAGCGCCCGCATGGCCAGGGCCGCCAGAACGATCGCGCTGATGGCCCAGCACGGCCAGACGTAGGCTCCGTAAGCGCCCATATCCAGATCAGGCATGATCGGCCTCCATGGCGCGGCGGGCGCTCAGCGACAGCACCCGACGACGCAGGATCTCGGTGCGTATGGAGGTGATCCAGTAGGCCAGGAAGAAGACCCCGAACGCCGCCATCATGATCAGCAGCGGCGTCAGCATGGAGGCCGCCATCGATGGCCCGTCCTCGCGCAGCAGGCTGGCGGGCTGATGGAGGGTATTCCACCAGTCGACGGAGAATTTCACGATCGGCAGGTTGATCAGACCGACCAGTCCCAGCACCGCAGCCGCTCGTGCCGCCTTCGCCTCATCGTCGATCGACGCCCTCAGCGCCATATAGCCGATGTAGAACAGCAGCAGGACCAGCTCCGACATCAGCCGCGCATCGCCCCAGACCCAGAAGGCGCCCCACATTGGCTTGCCCCACAGACTGCCGGTGATCAGGGCCAGGAAGGTATAGGCCGCGCCCGGCAGGGCCGCCGCCCGCGCTGCCGCATCCGCCAGCGGATGCCGGAACACCAGGGCGAAGAAGCTGGAAATCCCCAGCGCCAGATAGATGCCCAGACCCACCGAGGCGGCGGGCACATGCACGAACATGATCCGCACCGTATCGCCCTGCTGATAGTCCTCGGGCGCGACGAAACTCAGCCAGGTGCCGATGGCCAGCAGCACGGCGGCCCCGACCCACAGCACAGGCGTCAGCGGGCGCGTGAAGCGCAAAAACCGGTCGGGATTGGCAAGGCCGAACATCCGCATCCCTTTAAGGGGCTTGGCGCCGCCGCGCTATACGTCCCCCATCCCTGTGCTACAGCGTCGCGCCAGATTTGCGGAGACGACCATGACCGACGACGTGACCAAGGATTCCAACGGCAACATCCTGGCCGACGGCGACAGCGTGACCCTGATCAAGGATCTGAAGGTCAAGGGCTCGGGCGGGGTGACGCTGAAACGCGGCCAGCTGGTCAAGAACATCCGCCTGACCAGCGATACAGACGAGATCGAGGCCAATGTGGAGAAGGTGCGCGGCCTGGTGCTGCGTACGGAGTTCGTGAAGAAGGCCTGATGCGCTGACGCTCGGGCCGCGGATCCTCGCGACTTGAGCGTGATTATCCTTGAGCGTTCCGGATCGCCGCTGCGCCTGCGAACGGCGCAATGACGGCGGCGAACAGGACGTAGGCAGTCAGCAGGGCCAGGGCCGGGATGGGGGACAGGCCGTTGGTTGCCCGCTCCACGGCTCCGGCCCCGAAGACCACCGGCGGGATGAACAGCGGCAGGACGACGACGGCGATCAGCAGGCCGCCGCGCTTCGACCCAAGCGCCAGGGCCGCGCCCAGGGCTCCGGTCAGGGCAAACCCCAGCCCGCCGATCAGGGCTGATAGTCCCACCAGCGGGGCGAGGGCCGGTGACAGGCCCAGGGTGATGGCGGCAACGGGTGCGGTCACGGCCAGGGGCCAGCCGACAGCCAGCCACTGGGCCTTGGCCTTGGCCATGACGACCAGTTCCAGCGGGACGGGCCCCAGCGCGATCAGGTCCAGCGTACCGTCCTCCAGATCGCGCTCGAACAGTCGCTCCAGCGACAGGATCGACGACAGGGCCAGGGCCAGCCAGGCCATGCTGCCCGCGACGGGTCTCAGGCCTGCCGGATCGCCACCGGCCGCCAGCGGCACCAGGACGGTCAGACACAGGAAAAAACCACAGGCCAGAAGAGGCCCGCCACCGCCTGACCAGGCCAGTGCCAGTTCGCGACGGAACAGGGTCAACAGGCCGCTCACCGCCCGGCTCCGATATCGAGCGTACGGGCCGGCACAGGCAGGGAGTCATGCACGGCGGCGATGACGGCCCCGCCCTTGTCGACATGGGCCTGCATCAGGGTGCCGAACACAGCGCGCCAGCGGGCATCCAGCGGACTGAACGGCTCGTCGAGCAGCCATAGCGGTCGCGGTGCGGCGATCAGACGAGCCAGGGCCAGTCTGCGACGCTGGCCCGCAGACAATTGACGCACCTCCAGATCCAGCAGGGGCGTCAGGGCCAGAAGGTCAATGGCTGCGGCGACACCATCCGGGTCTGCACCGGCGAACCGGGTCTGGAACGCCAGTTCGTCACGCGCGCTGCGGGCCGTTTTCAGACCGTCAAGCGGTCCTTGCCAGTGCAGATGCTGTCGCCGTGCTTCGTGCACATCCGTGCCCCCGAAGGCTATTTCGCCTGCGTCGGGGCGGATGAATCCGGCTATGGCGCGCAACAGGCTGGTCTTGCCCGCCCCGTTCGCCCCGGTCAGGGCCAGCACCTCTCCGGGCGCGACGGTAAGGGACAGGTCGCGGAACAGAATCCGCTCTCCGCGAGATACGGTCAGGGCAGAGACGGAAATCATCTGTCACCCCTCCAGTTGCGAACATTTCTCAATGTCCCTGTGCCCAACGTGGATACATGGACGCAAGCGCCTGCCATCGCTATATCCAGCGTCGCCGCAGCAGGCGTTCGCCGCGCGCGCCGGGGACCTGTGTGCCCCTGCGTGGATCGCGCGAACGTGCAACCGGATTGTCGGGCGGCGTTGACCAGAGGAAACCTCTCCATGCCGTCGAACGACAGCCTCAAGACCCGTCAGGACCTTTCCGTCGGGCGCAAGAAATACGCCTATTACAGCCTTCCCGCCGCCGAGGAAGCCGGTCTGGCCGGGATTTCCCGTCTGCCGCGCTCCATGAAGGTGCTCCTCGAGAACCTTCTGCGCAACGAGGACGGCGTTTCCGTCACCGAAGCCGACCTGAAGGCGGTCGCCGCCTGGATCGACAACAAGGGTTCGGTCGAGCACGAGATCGCCTTCCGTCCGGCCCGCGTGCTGATGCAGGACTTCACCGGCGTTCCCGCCGTGGTCGATCTGGCCGCCATGCGTGACGCGATGGCCAAGCTGGGTGCCGATGCCGCCAAGATCAACCCGCTGGTGCCCGTCGATCTGGTCATCGACCACTCTGTCATGGTCGACCATTTCGGCACGGCCGGAGCCTTCAACCAGAACGTCGAGCGCGAGTACGAGCGCAACATCGAGCGCTACAACTTCCTGCGCTGGGGTTCGTCGGCCTTCAACAACTTCCGCGTCGTGCCCCCCGGCACCGGCATCTGCCACCAGGTGAACCTGGAGAACCTGGCCCAGACTGTCTGGACGCTGGAAGAGGGCAAGAAGACCGTCGCCTATCCCGACACGGTCGTGGGCACCGACAGCCACACCACCATGATCAACGGCCTGGCCGTTCTCGGCTGGGGCGTGGGCGGCATCGAGGCTGAGGCCGCCATGCTGGGCCAGCCGATCCCGATGCTGATCCCCGAGGTTATCGGTTTCAAACTGACCGGTGCCATGACCGAGGGCACGACGGCGACCGATCTGGTCCTGACCGTCACCCAGATGCTGCGCAAGAAGGGCGTGGTCGGCAAGTTCGTCGAATTCTTCGGCCCGGCTCTGCCGAACATGACGATCGAGGATCAGGCGACCATCGCCAACATGGCCCCGGAATACGGCGCCACCTGCGGCTTTTTCCCCGTCAGCCGCGCCACCATCGACTATCTGACCGCCACGGGCCGCGACAAGGCCCGCGTCGCCCTGGTCGAGGCCTATGCCAAGGCTCAAGGGTTGTGGATCGATGAAACCTCGGAAGACCCCGTCTTCACCGATGTGCTGGAACTGGACATCTCCACCGTCGTGCCGTCGCTGGCCGGGCCCAAGCGTCCGCAGGACAAGGTCGCTCTGGACGTCGCCGCGCCGTCGTTCGAGACCGCCCTGACCGACGTCTTCAACCGCGTCACCGATGCCCCGCGCTATGCCGTCGAAGGCCAGAAGTTCGACGTGGGTGACGGCGACGTCGTGATCGCGGCCATCACCTCCTGCACCAATACGTCCAACCCCTCGGTTCTGATCGCCGCCGGTCTGGTGGCGCGCAAGGCCCATGCCCTGGGCCTGAAGGCCAAGCCGTGGGTGAAGACCTCGCTGGCACCGGGATCTCAGGTCGTCACCGACTATCTGACCGACGCCGGCCTGCAGAAGGACCTGGACGCCCTGGGCTTCAACCTGGTCGGCTATGGCTGCACCACCTGCATCGGCAACTCGGGCCCGCTGGATCCGGCCATTTCCAAGGTGATCAACGACAACGGCCTGGTGGCCACTTCGGTGCTATCCGGCAACCGAAACTTTGAGGGCCGGGTGAACCCCGACGTCCAGGCCAACTACTTGGCCTCGCCGCCGCTGGTCGTGGCCTATGCCATCGCCGGCTCGATGCGGATCGACATCACCACCCAGCCGATCGGTCAGGACAAGAAGGGCAAGGACGTCTTCCTGAAGGACATCTGGCCGACCTCGGAAGAGATCGCCGCCATCCAGAAGAAGTCGGTCACCCCGGCCATGTTCGCCAAGCGCTACAAGGACGTCTTCAAGGGCGACAAGCACTGGCAGGCCATCAAGATTGAGGGCGGCCAGACCTATGAGTGGGAAGACACCTCCACCTACGTCGCCAACCCCCCGTATTTCGAGGGCCTGTCGATGGAGCCGGCGCCGGTCACTGACATCGTCGAGGGCCGCGTGCTGGCCATCTTCGGCGACAGCATCACCACCGACCACATCAGCCCGGCCGGCTCGATCAAGAAGACCTCGCCTGCCGGGGTCTATCTGACCAACCGGGGCGTCGATGCCCTGGACTTCAACAGCTATGGCGCCCGCCGGGGCCACCACGAAGTCATGATGCGCGGGACCTTTGCCAACATCCGCATCCGCAACAAGATCACGCCGGAGATCGAGGGCGGGGTGACGAAACACTTCCCGTCGGGCGACACCATGTCGATCTACGACGCGGCCATGCGCTACCAGTCCGAAGGCCGTCCGCTGGTCGTCTTCGCGGGCAAGGAGTACGGCACCGGCTCGTCGCGTGACTGGGCTGCCAAGGGCACCCGCCTGCTGGGCGTTCGCGCTGTTCTGGCCGAAAGCTATGAGCGTATCCACCGGTCGAACCTGGTCGGAATGGGCGTCGTGCCGCTGCAGTTCAAGGCGGACGGCTGGCAGAAGCTGGGCCTGACGGGCGAGGAGATCGTGACGATCCGCGGCCTGTCCGACGTCAACGTCGGCAAGCTGCGTCCGCGTCAGGACATCTGGGTCGAACTGTTCCGTCCGTCGGACGGAAAGATGGCCCGTTTCCCGGTCCGCTGCCGCATCGATAACCAGACCGAGCTGGACTACTTCAAGGCCGGCGGCGTGATGCCCTATGTGCTGCGGAACCTGGCGGGTGGGGACCAGCCGGCCCCGGCCAATGATGAAGCTGCGGCGATCGCGGCCGAATAGGCTTCGAGCGTTAGCGTTGATAATAATAGGCCGGCGGAACTCTCCGCCGGCCTTTTTCACTTCTGGGGCGGTTCAGCCCCGGGTGGCGTTGTGCGGGCCGGGATCACGCGGATTGCGGCCAAACGCCTCCTCGCAGACGGCCCGACCGAAGGCCTCTGACACCATCATCTGGCGATCGCCTAGCAGGCCGCCGACGCGGCCCTGAGCGCTGGTCGAAACCCGGATCGGGTAACGGCCCAGAACACGGTTGTTGCGAGCCGGATCAACGAACTCCACCGTGGCGGCCAGGTAATTCTCGCCGTCGCCGTTCAGCAGGGTTTCCAAGCGGCCAGCGCGGTCCAGCGCCTTGATGTGAACCCTAAGATCGACAGGTGCCGTGCCCCACATGCAGCGGCGGAGCTCTTCGTGCACTTCTTCATTGAATGTGTCGGCGAAGTCGTCCTCAGCGTCGAGCCAGTCAGACGACATAACTATCGAGCCGATCTGCGCGGTCTCCTGAAGCCCGATCGGCAATGCTACCGGTGGGCCACCTTCGATCACTGGGGCGCACGCCGCGGTGGCGCTAAGCGCCGCAAGGGTCACGGCGGTGATGAGAGATTTCATATCGGTCTCCTGTGCGTGCAGAAAACTTAGTCGAACCCTGTTCATTGACGAGTGAATTCGGCGTAATCAGCGTCCGAAGACCTCGACCCTGGTCTGACCTTCGGTCGTCAGCCAGGCCCTTTTCATGCCCTGGCTGTTGAACGGCGCGGCGATGTTGCCATCGCGGTCCAGGGCGATCAGCCCGCCGTCGCCGCCCATGCCACCGATCTGATCGATGACCCCCTGCGTCGCCTCGGCAAGCGGCTGTCCGGCCCCGACGCGCCAGCCGACCTGGGCGGCGGCGGCGACGCGGATGAAATACTCGCCCTGTCCGGTGCAGGAGGTGGCGGTCCGCTCGTCGGCCCAGGTCCCGGCCGCCGGAATGGGGGTGTCTCCGACCCGGCCCGGCATCTTGCCGAACACACCCGCCGTCGAGGTCGCCGCCGCCAGCCGTCCCTCTTTGTCCAGAACGCAGCAGCCGACCGTGCCATGGCTCAGCGTCCCCGGCGGATGATTGTCCTCACCCTGACCGGCCCGGGTGAACCAGGCCGCCTCGTCGCCAATCGGCTCCAGCCCCTGATCATGCGCGAACAGGGCCGCGCCTTCCCCTGCCAGCATGACGTGCGGGGTCCGGTCCATCACTGCCCGCGCCGCCACGACCGGATTGCGGAACCCTTGCAGCGCGGCCACCGAACCCGCCTTGCGGGTCGCGCCGTCCATCAGGCTGGCATCCAGCTCATAGGCCCCCGCCAGATTGGGCGAGGCCCCGCGCCCGGCGACATAGAGGCCCGAGTCCTCCAGCATCACCACCGCCTCGACCGCGACGTCCAGCGCACTGGCCCCCGCGTCCAGCCGCGCCTTCATCGCCTCCACGACCTGGCGCATATGCACGACCTCGGCGTCATAGTTCCGCTCGCGCCGCGCGCCTGCGCCACCGTGAAGAATGAGGGCCGTCATGGGGTCGTCTCCGGATCGCCTCTTTCAAACGGGCGTGCGGCTGATTAGCCTCTCGTCACGACGCGCGCCACGGGGGCGCGAGGCTTATGCTGAAAGACTTATCCATGCGCGCAGTGCTCTCCAAGGCCCCCGGCGGCCCCGAAACCCTGGTCGTCGAAGAGGTCATGGACCCGCGCCCGATGAAGGGCGAGGTCGTCATCGATGTGAAGGCGGTCGGCATCAACTTTCCCGACACCCTGATCATCGAGGACAAATATCAGTTCAAGCCGCAGCGCCCCTTCTCGCCCGGCGGCGAGGTTGCCGGCGTCGTCGAGGCGGTGGGCGAGGGCGTCACCTCGGTGCGCAAGGGTGACCGCGTCATCGCCGTGCCCGGCTGGGGCGGTCTGGTCGAGCGGCTGGCCGTGCCCGCCACCAGCGTCATCAAGATTCCTGACGGCATGGACTTCCCCACCGCCGCCGCCCTGATCATGACCTATGGCACCAGCTACTATGCGCTGAAGGACCGGGCCCAGCTGAAGGCGGGCGAGAGCCTGCTGGTGCTGGGGGCGGCGGGTGGTGTCGGCATCGCCGCCGTCGAATTGGGCAAGGCCATGGGGGCCCGCGTCGTCGCCGCCGCCTCCACCAATGACAAGGTCCAGTTCGCCCTGGAGGCCGGGGCCGACAACGGCCTGATCTATCCGTCCGGCAAGATGGACAAGGCGGCCCAGAAGGAGCTGTCGGGTGAGCTGAAGCTGGCCTCGGGTCGCGACGGGCCGGACGTGGTCTATGACGGTGTCGGCGGCGACTATTGCGAGCCGGCCCTGCGCTCCATGGACTGGAACGGGCGTTATCTGGTCGTCGGTTTCCCGGCGGGCATTCCCTCCCTCCCGCTGAACCTGACCCTGCTGAAGTCGGTGTCGGTGATCGGCGTCTTCTGGGGGGCGGCGGTGGCCCGCGACCCGGCTGGGCACGCGGCAAACATGACGGACCTGTTCAAATTCTGGAGCGAGGGCAAGATCAAGCCGCGCATCAGCCGCACCTATCCGCTGGAGCGCGCGCATGAAGCCATCCAGGCCCTGGGCGACCGCTCGGTGATGGGCAAGGTCGTGGTGACGGTCGACGCCTGATGGTGGAGCTTGCGCTGTCACCGTCGCTGGACGTCGCGAGCCTGAACGCGGCCTTCAAGGTCCATCGCCGCCTGCACATTCCCGATGTGCTCGGCCCTGACAGCGCCGAGGCCGTGACGGCGGCCATGGAGGCCTATGACGGCTGGCGGGTCAGCGTCCATGCAGGCGGCGAGCGGTTCGAGATTCCGCTGAGCGGCGGTCGCGCCGCCGAGCCGGGCAAGCAGAGCTGGATCGACCAGGCCGCGCTGAACGGGGCCGACGAGAGCATGCAGTATATCTTCGATACCCGGCGCATTACGGTCGAGGGCATCGGCGATGATGTCCAGGATGCGGTCGCGGCCGTGCCCGCCTTTCTGAACAGCCCGACCTTCATCGCCGTCGTGCGCGGCGTGACCGGCGACGACCGGATCGACTTCGCCGATGCCCAGGCCACCCGCTATCGGCCCGGCCACGTCCTGACCGGTCACAACGATGACGCCGAGGGCAAGAACCGGCTCTATGCCTATGTGCTGAACCTGACCCGCGACTGGCGCGTGGACTGGGGCGGGGCGCTGATCTTTCCGGGTGCCGACGGCCAGATCGAAGAAGGCTTCGTGCCGCGATTCAACGCCCTGAATATCTTCGCCGTGCCGATGGACCACGCGGTGACCCAGGTCGCCAGTTTCGCCGGTGCCAACCGCCTGTCGATCACCGGCTGGCTGCGCTCGAACTAGTCGCCCTTCAACTGCTCCAGCGCCGCGTCGGCCTGCTTCTTGTGTCGCGGCCGTATATTGGCCCCCAAGGTCGCGATCAGGGCGGCAATGACGGCGGCGTCGTCGGTGAAGCCGATTCCGGCGAAGATGTCGGGAATGGCGTCGATCGGCAGGACGAAATAGGCCAGCCCGCCCAGCATCAACCCCTTGGCCGCCATCGGCGTCTCGGGATCGCGCGCCGCGAACCAGACGCTCAGCGCCTGTCCTGCGAAGGGGATGCGGGCCGCCGTGCGCCGGATCTTGGGCCAGAAGCCCTTCTGAACCCGGACCTCATTGGTCGCCAGCACCGAGGGCACCAGGGCGCGCTTGGGGTCCAGGGCCTCGTCGGGCGTCATCGGCTTGGTATTCGTGGTCATGGCGGCTAAAGCCCCGCAATCGTCATTCGTTCAATCCCATATAGGAACAGAGGCCATGAAACTCGACGGGTCAATCGCAGCGGTGGTCACGGGTGGGGCCTCGGGCCTGGGTGAAGGCACCGCACGCGCCATCGCCGCCACGGGGGCAAAGGTCGCCCTGTTCGACATGAACGCGGAGAAGGGCGAGTCCATCGCGGCCGAGATTGGCGGCGTCTTCTGCCAGGTCGACGTCACCTCCGATGAAGAAGTGGCCGCCGCCTTCGCCAAGGCCCGCGCCGCCCACGGTCAGGAGCGCCTGACCGTCAACTGTGCCGGCATCGCCACGGGCCAGAAGACCGTCAGCCGCAAGCGCGACACCGGCGAGACCCGCGCGCATGACATGGCATCGTTCGAGCGCACCGTTCGCATCAACCTGTTCGGCACCTTCCGCGTATTGAGCCAGTCGGCGCTGGGCATGGTCGCCCTGGATCCGATGGAAGACGGCGAGCGCGGCCTGATCGTCAATACGGCCTCCGTGGCGGCCCAGGACGGCCAGATCGGCCAGGCGGCCTATTCGGCGTCCAAGGGCGGCGTCTATGCCATGACCCTGCCGGTGGCCCGCGATCTGGCCCAGGAAGGCATCCGCGTAAACACCATCCTGCCCGGCATCATGTGGACGCCGATGATGGCCGGCATGGACCAGAAGGTTCAGGACAGCCTGGCCGCCGCCATCCCCTTCCCCAGCCGACTGGGCAAGCCGTCGGACTATGCGTCTCTGGTGCTGGAACTGGCCCGCAACGTCTACATCAACGGCGAATGCATCCGTCTTGACGGCGCCATCCGGCTCGCGCCTCGTTGAAGCGCGAGTAGGGGCGCATCTTGGTGCGCTAACGCTCGGGACGCGGTCCCTCTCTGCTTGAGCGCAGAATTTTGCGTTTGGGACTTGCGAGATGTGCAGCCCCTCCGCTATAGGCCCGCCTCCGACTGATTGCGGGCGTAGCTCAGTGGTAGAGCACAACCTTGCCAAGGTTGGGGTCGAGAGTTCGAATCTCTTCGCCCGCTCCAGTTGGAAGCCAATAAAGACAAGGCCCTAGCGGAAACGCTGGGGCCTTTCTTTTTCTTCGCTGTGGCTCTGGTCATCAGATGGTCATCACCAGACGGCGTTTCGAGCTGCTTTCCGGCGGTCGCCTCCAGTGCCGAAACACCGGAGGCGGGTCGTGTCGCGGCCTTAGGCGGCGGCTGAACGCATGGCGATGACGTCGAACAGCAGCTGGCCGAGGGGTCGGCCGTCGTCGAATGTCCGTCCTGCGATCACCCGGCGGGCGATCAGCATGTGGTCGTCCTGCTCTTCGTCGGTCTCCGCGTGGGCAGCGACCAGTGCAACCGCGATCTTCTGTTCCAGATCGGCCAGGGTCACGGCTGGCGCGGCCAGAACGGCAAACACCTTGTCGGCTCGTTCGTTGGTCAGCGCCTCCAGTGTGCCCTCTGGCTCGCCGGTGGCTATTGCCCGCGCCAAGGCGTCGCTCGCGGCGTGAAGGTTGGCCATCGCTGTGCTGAACGCTGACGCTGTGATATCGGTGGTGCTGGTCATGGGCTCGTTCCGTGGCTGTGGATCGGCCCCCTGTTCCTGTCCAAGGGCGGTGGGGGCCGGTCCGTCATCGGTTAACCGAAGCGATTAACCTAACACAACCGTATTAGCTTCAGGCGGATTGTCAACACGCCTGTATTAGCTTACGCTGTCGGCATGACAAAGATCACACCCGAGGCAATCAGAGCCGGGCGAGCGCTTATGCAATGGTCACTGCGCGACCTCGCTGCTCACACCGGCCTATCACTGACGACGGTCCATCAGGCCGAGACCGGCAAGCGCGATCCTTGGGATGCCAGCGCACAGGCGATCATCGCCGCCTTCAAGGCGAACGGTGTCGAACTGTTGGGTGACGGTGCGCCCGGTGCCCGCATTCATCCGGCACCGCTGCCCTAACCATAGCACCGCCCTCCGCAGGACACTGACAGCACAGGCCTGCCGTCCCGACCGGTGATTGCCCGCTGCCGAGCGCAGGGGCTGGCGGACCTCCCGTACCTCCCAATAGAGAAACGCACCTCGACCGTCGGCCCACCGGGGAGGGGGGAAAATCGGCCGCGCCTCATCCCCTACGGGGGTCGCGCTAACGGTGCTGACGGGGGAGGCCCGGTGCCCGCATTTTTCCTGCGCCCCTACCCCCGATCTGATTAGGATGGACCATCAATCGGAGTCGGCCATGTCATCACCGCTGAAGCCGCGTGGTCTGCGGGATCCTGTCACGGCCTCCGAACTGGCCCATCTTGTTGAGTTGCTCACCAAAGAAGCCGGTGCCGTGAGGCGCGCAGCACAGGTTTTAGCCGACCGGCTGCCTCAAGCTGAAGGTGAGCGCGAACCTTTTGATCCGTATGTGCTTCCAGGGGATGGCACCCCGATAGGTCTCGTCCGCCGCATGCGCGGTGCGATCGCGGAATGCGACGAAGCATTGGCCCAGATACGGTGGGTTCGCTCACGTTTCGATGCCTGGGCGAACGATGCTTATCTCAGCACCGACGTGCGGGCATGGGTTGAAGGCGGAAGCCAAGACGACGATTAGGTGCCGCACGTTAAAGCCGTCTGGCGTTGAATCGCCTTCCGCACAACGTGTGGTCATACTCGCAAAGGTCAACTATACGTGGGCTCGAATAAACAGCGCTCGACCGGGGGGATGATGCCTGACCAAAAGATCACGGTGGACATCGCGACGCGTTTCCTCGGCCAGAACGAGGACATGTTCATCGTCCGGCCCGGTGAGAGCTTCTCCCTCTACAATGACATCGTCCGGAAGAACGCGATTTTCCTCGACTTCCCCGACATCCGACTGGCCTTCAACGGGCCACGGCCGAAGAAAGACGCCCTGCGCCAAGCTGTCGTTCGATCGATGGAGTTGCGCGAATGGCACCGTCGCGGACGCGCTGGCACCGAGCCTTCGCGAGACCCGATCGACTACGTAGAGAAAACGAAGGGTCGGCGCGTCGGTCGCTACGTCGGTGCCGTCGAACGGCTCTATTACTCCTTGCCCGCTGGGACGATCATTGTCGTGCCAGGCCCCGGCTACTTCAGCGACGTATTGATAGGCGAGATCGTCGGCCAACCCGTCGAGATTGGCAATGTCAGCCTGTATCCGGGCGAAACGCTTCCGGCCCGCCGGGTCCGTTGGATTGGCAGGCGCCCCAAGGCTCGGTTCTCCGAGAAGCTGAGAGACAGGCTCCAGAAGCCGACTCCTCTCATGGCGATCGACCGCAGCCTTCGCCACGAGATTCTCGAGGCAGCCTACGATCAGTTTGTGATCGGTGACACGTTCAGCGCTCGACTGCGGACCACCGAGGCTGATTTCAGCACACTCGACGATTACAACATCCAGACGTTCGTCAACTATGTCTCCGGTGTGCTCGTCGCCACGGAGGAGAATGCAGACGCATCGAGGGTGAAGCTGGCTGATGCGCTCGCCTACCTCGGTCAACACCGGGAATTGGTCCCAGAGCTAACGTCGAACATCAACTCACCCGGGGCGCTGCGCCTCTTCAGCGAGAAAATCTTTCCGATCACGGTCGCCGTTCTGCTGGCCGTCGCCCTCGGCGCGCCGGCCGAAGCGCCTTTGCCGGTGATCGAGGTTATCAATTCCGCGGTTGCCGGTGACGATCCGTGCGCGTTGACCGTCCAGCAGCAGGCCATGGATGCGGTGCAGATGATGGACCTCGACACGTGGCACCAAGTTTGCGTTCAAGCTCGCGATGCCGCAAAGTCGACAGGACTTTCGACTAGCATCACCGTTGTGCCAGACCCGGAACAACCATGACGATGACGTTGCCCCGCACGAGCGAGAGACCCGCAAGCCGCACGCTCGTGATCGCGGGTTTCATCGCGGCGACTGCCTTCAGCGGCCTCGTGACGCTCGGTGTGGGTGTCTACAACACGGGCTATCAAGCGCGCCTCGCTGACAAGACCGCGACGGTGAACCGCTTCATCGGTGCCGCTGAAGGCTTTGATCCGCTGGTGGTTCGCTTTGTTGCGGAGTCGGGCCAAAGTCGCATCTCTCCGGCGACGCGGGAGGCCATTAAGGCAAACCTTGTTGCGCAGCGCAGCAGCTTGGAGAGCGCTCAGGCGCTCCTGTCTCCACGCGAGGCAGAGCTCGCCGCCCAATATTCTGGCCTCCTCGCGCGCGCAGACAGCGGGCTGAAAAAGTCCAGCGGTCCGCTCGATTCTCGTGACTTCGCTCAAGCCGCTGCGGACATCGCAGCGGCTCGACCGAGCCTGTATGCCGCCTTGCGCGGGAAGTGACTGGCCACATCAGCCGTCGCTGAGGTCGATAGGTCGTCATCCTTGCCTATCGGCCTTTAGTGAATCTGGGTGGCGGTTGCTTTTCTGACGCCCGGCACCAGGGACAACTCCAGACGAAACCCAGGTGGCCGACGGGTGCATTCGCTCAGGCCTCGGATCGTCTGACTGTTGCCGAATGGCACTCCCCCTTTTGTTCATGGCGGCATCCTCCGGCCTGAAGGCCTTAGGAACCATTGGCAGCGGCATCCAGTCCGCCCGCGCCAATAAGGCGACGGCCCTTGGCGCACAGATCGAACGCGATCTGGCGATGCTACGGCGCGACCAGCTGAAGGCGGATTCCCGCGCCAGCCTGCAGACCGCGCTGGGCAACATCGATGCGGTCCGGTCGGCCAGGGGCGTGAACCTCGATAGCCAGACGGGCCAGATGATCACCGCCCGAACCCGACAGGACGCCTACCGCGAAGAGGCTCGGGCCGCGCTCGGCGAACTCCAACGAGCAGGCACCGCAGAGCAGGCGCGGCGCGGGTACGCATCAGCGTCACGCTGGGCGATCCCGATGTCGGTCATCGGCGCGTCTGGTGACGCCGCGCAGGCCTTCTCCTACGGCAAGGACTTCCTCGCGAAGAGGGGCGGCTGATCATGGCTGCTTCAGGAACAGGCCTGCCGTCGCTGACCGGCGGCACGATCACACCTCTGGTGGACACTTCGGCTTTTGGAGCCGCCGAGCGAGCCAGCGCAGAGGCGATGCAAACCGCTGTGGTGGGCATCGGTCGCTTCCAGGACCGCATACTCAAGCCCTTGGCCGAGGAAGAGGCTCGGGACTCTGCCGCCGCCGATGTGATCGAGGGTCGGCTCGACGACCAGCGCAGCGTGATCACGGCGGAAGGCCAGCTGTATAATCAGACCCTCCGCGCCGGTGCCAACGCCAAGGCGGGCCGAGACGACACCTCATATTTAGAGAACCTCGCGGCCGAGACGCCATTGGACCCCGAGGCCTTCACGCAGCGGGCGGCGGCCTACCGGACGGAAATGCTCGAGCAGCGGCCTGGCTGGCAGGCGATGGACTGGACGGCGACCTTCGACACGCGCCGCGACCAGTTGGCCACCAACCTCAAGACTGCGCAGATCCAGCAGCAGACCCGCGAGGCCGCGACTTCGATCATTGGCAGGCGTGACGATCTCGTTGGCTGGCTGACGAGGCAGGTCGAAGAGGATGCGCTGTTTGATCCGTCCAGCCCCACCATCGCGCCGCTGATCGCCGAACTCGACGCCATCCAGGCCGAGGTGGAATCCAATCCGCTTCTCACGGTCAACGAAGAGGAAGGCGCACGACGGCGTGCCGTGATCATGGACGGCCTTCAGGCGTCCGCCTTTGCTGGGGTCGTCCGCCAAACCTACCGTTCCGCCGGTGCCGATGCGGCTCTGGCCCTTATTCAATCGTCTCTGCCGCCGGTCGGCGACGACGGATCGCCCCTGCCGACGTATGTCTCGCCGGGCGCGGGCGGTGCGCCACAGGGCCTCACCCAGCCGGGCAACATCGACCTTTCGGCCAGGCCCGCGGTTACCAACGCCGACGGCACGACCAGCACCGTGCGTTCGATCTCGATTGAGGAAGACGGGCGGCACATCCTCATCCCGACGGTGACCGACGAGGGACGCATTGCCAGCGATGAAGAGGCCATCGGCATCTATCGGCAGACCGGACGTCACTTGGGCATCTTCGACAGTGAGGCGGCAGCGGGAAACTACGCCACCGCCCTGAGCGACGATCAGTCGGTTGGCCGCAATGGTGCGCCGGTCGTCGCGGGCCGCGCTCGCCAGCAGGCCTATGACGCAGCGGTCGCTGCCTATGGTCAGGAAAACACCCTCGCCCAGCAGCGCGAGAACATCGCGTCCGCCCAGCGCACGCAAGCCGCGACCCTGGCGACGAACCTTCTGGAAGCCATGCGCTATGGCGGGCCGGTAGATCACAACCAGCTTCGGTCACTGGCCGAAGTGTCGGGCGACCCCAGCCTCGTTGCTCGCGTTCGCTGGGCCATTGAGGTTGGAGTCCAGCCGCCACCATTCCCCGGCTCCAGCGGAACGGGCGGCGGCGGTGCGGGTGGCTATGACGGCGATGTGTCGGCGGCCGGTGGTTTCGACGCCTGGGTCGAGTTCGTCATCGAAGCCGAAGGCGGCGACGCCCTGGTCGAGAACGACAATGGCCGCGGGCCCAGCCGCTGGGGCATCAACCAGACGTCCAACCCTGACCTCGATGTGCGTGGCATGGTGGGCGAGGCGGGTCGGCAGATGGCCATCCGCCGCTACCGCGAACAGTACTGGGACGGCATCGGTGCCGATCAGCTGTCGCCTGGTCTGGCCTTTGTGGCGAGTGACGCGGCGGTGACCTCTGGCCCGCCGACGGTGCGCCGCTGGCTGCGTGAGGCGAACGGTGACGTTGGGGCGTTCCTGGCCATCCAGGAGCGCCACTATCGCGGCCTGGCCCAGCGCGACCCCCAGAAATACGGCGACGATCTCCGGGGCTGGCTGAACCGCATGGAGCGTGCCCGAGGCAGAGCGGCTCGCATCGACGCCTTCGCGCTCAATCAGGATGGCTTCGCTACCGATCCGATCTCATTCGCTACCGGCAACAGCAATCGGCCGGCGCTGGCCAACGTCGCAGCACTGCCGATTGACGAAGTCGGCTCAGCTCAGTGGTTCAACGCCGTGCGGTCATGCCACCCGCCGGCTGTTCGCGTAATTGGACAGAGCCACAAGCACCGCCACCATCAACGGGGTGCAGCGCGGGTCTAGGACCACTGTCTCAATACGAGCGAACTTTTCAGCAGCTTCGGCCGCCTTGGAATCGGGCGGGCTCACTGTCAGCCCTCAACCTGCTGGCGGCGAGCCTCCATGAATGCGGACAGATCGAGCAGGCGATACCGTGCCCGGTTGTTCACAAGGCTATAGATCGGCCCGCGTCTATGTGATCGCCAGTCTTCCAGGGTGCGACGCGAGAAGCCTGTGTAGCGGGCGGCTTCTGCGGTCGTCAGATAGCGGTCTTCAGCGGTCACTGCCGGGCTCCATCGGTTGTGCCCGTATCTGTGCGAAGCCTGCCCGTACCAACAATGCACTCGTCTCGACGCAGCGATCTGAGGTCCTTGTTATTGCCGCTAAGCCACCCTCGGATTCATTGGCGTTGCCGGCCGAAAAGCCGTGCCATCACCGTCTCCGACCAAAGGAGAAGTCATGTCGTCACCCACATTCCACTACGACTGCGACCTGTGCGGACAGCCGTTCCAGTTCGGGCCCCACATCTATCGAGGCCGGCCTATCCCAAGCTGGGGCAAGGTGATGATCTGCAGCATGTGCGAAGACAGCAACTGGGATGGCATTGGGCCCCAGTCGCATCCCCGGTTCATGGCCCTGCTGGCTGAGCGGCGTGTGGAAGTGAAGCTCAATGCTCAAGGCTGGCTGAGCATCCCCTCGCGAGGTTCGCAGTGAGGCGCATTGGCGACCCGGGGCCGCAGAGGGGGACTCGTAACCCCGGGCCGCCTTACAGCACACGCAACGCTGCAATGTCAGCAGACAGGCTAGGCCGATGACGGTCAAATCACCCTAGCGTCAGGCCGGTCAGGTGACGCGAGTTGCCATGACCGTGAGAAAGCCAAGAACACCATTCTCGTCGCGCAGAACGATCTTGAAGTCATTGCCTGCCCAGAGGTGCGGTGCCTTCGTGGGCGTTAGCTCGGAGACGATGCGGATGGCGGCCTGACGGGCTGACTCGTTGTTGAGCAGCACCTCTCCGTCATGATCGATTACGTGTCCACCATCGAGGGTGTCGAAGAAGTATCTGGGCATGAAGCCATAAAGCCGACCGCGCCGCCGCGTTCCTCATCCGGTTTTCGACAGTGCGGCTCGCATCCCTCATGGCACTAGCGGCCGCGCGCGCTCGGCTTCGCGCGCATTGTCCGCCCTGGCCTGCGCTGCATCCATCTCGGCCACGTTCGCCACTCCCTCAGCGTTGCGACGGCCCGTCTCGTCCGGCCTCAGTGCGGCATAGGCAAGCAAGGCCAAGACCACAGCGGCCAAACCACCCAAGATCAGGCGGCCGGTCCATGGGTTGGGGTAGTGGGCATCACGCGTCTTGCTAGGCATCTGGTGCTCCTTCCGGAACCAAACGCGTAACTGCGACAAAAGGGACCACGGCGGCACAGGGTTCAACCGGACGCGCCTCTGGTCGCATGGAAAGAGCTTATTTGCGGTGTAGCTGAGACTTGTCCCGGCTTCATCGCTTGAGACCGAATGGTAGATCGCACCGCCGAAGTCATCGACCTGCAGCGCAAGGCCCGCGAGGTGAGTTCGATGGCCACCAAGTCGCCGTTCCCGAAAGACCGAAAGCGGTTCTCAGACCTGGCTGAGGACTACCAGCGTCGGGCTGAACATCTGCGTTAGTGGAGAAGAGAGGGGGCGGCAGTGGGTCGGCTGTGTCGCTATTTTGAGGCGTCCCGTCACGTTCCAGCTTGCGAAAATGCGCCTTGAGGATTGCCGCCTCGGTCTAGCTCTCCGACAACCAAGGTGTAAGTAGGGCTCCCGTAGATTGCGAAGAGGCGAATACGGGCGATCGCTAGTTTCTGCCCAGTCAATGGATGGATCGCTTCCATCGTGTCGAACTCGTGGAGGTTCTGGCTGGCTGGCTCAAGGTCGGCGGATGAGCCTGCGTAGCACTGAAAATCATCGCTGCACCCTCGAATGAGTTCAGTGAGCATTGGCTTGAAGCCATCTAGGCCGACACGAGCGACCCAGATCCCGTGAGCTATTTTCGCCAAGAACCGGACGAACAGATCGATACGGACCCCAGGGCTTTTGACCGCAACCGCACCGTAAGTTTGCAGGAAAGCGCGAGTTTCTCGGCGGTCACGATACACCCAGAATTGGGGTTCGCTTAACGGGACATTGATTGCACTTTCAAGGTAAGTCGGTCCTCTAACGCTCGGCATGTAAATGCAAGTAGGCAAGTCGGCAGCACTCGCCTCAATTCGAGGCTCACTGCCATCCGGCATTAGGACATCTATCCAAGCTGGAGCGGGACGATGATTCTTCTTTTTCGAACCTTTCATCCCATGCTGTAGTCGACCCACGTGGAAGAGATGCCGCATGCAATACTGTTCAGCGGAGTTGACTAGCCGCTGACAGTCGCAGCAGCTGGATTTCGGTAACTCGATGCGGCCGCCCCAACCGTCCGGAATGATGTGTTCATCCGTCAACTCATCTCCGCCGCCGCCACAGTAAATACACTGGTCAACAGGCGGAAGAGCGCGTGGTTCATCATAGGAAAGTGGACCGGTGATGCGGTCCAGACTTTTCATTCTGCAGCCTCGGAAGAACCGAGGTGATCTTTGATTTGGAGCGCCCCATCCGGCAACGCCCTCTGTAGCGCCTTGGCCTCGCTCCACGGCGCGCGCATCCAGGTCTCGCGTTGCTCGGCCGTGGTCAGGATCACCGGCATCGCCTTGGGGTGGACGGACTTCACCGGCTCGCTGGGCTCGGTCGTCAGGAAGGCGAACAGGTCGATCGTCTCCATCCCCGTCTTGATCTTGCGCACCGAGGTCCAGGCGCGGGCGTGGACGCCGGCGAAGAAGGCCAGCGGCTCCGGATCGTCGCCAGCCAGGCGGAACCAGACCGGGCGGTATTTGCCCTCGGCGTCGCGGCCCGGCTCGCTAAAGGCCGTGAACGGGACCAGGCAGCGGTTGGCCGGCTCCAGCCATGGCTTCCAGTGGGAGGAGATGGTGTTGCGCACATTGGTGGTGCCGCTGTCGGGCTCCAGCTCTAGCAGGCGAGGGAAGTCGACATCCTTGCCCTTTGCCCTCAGCTTGTCGGCCCGTTTCGTCGCCTCATCGAACAGCGCCTTCTTGGACGACGGCATGCCCCACCGCGACAGCGCCAGCTCGCGCTCGCCATCCGGGCTGTGTCGGACGATCGGGGCAGGATAGTCAGGATAGACGTCGCCGGGCGCGAGGTTGCCGACGTCGGACCGCATGGCGTTGGCCAGATCCATGATCGCCTGGGGGCCTGACCGCTGTCGGTAGAGGTTGCACATCGGGCGAGCCTGTCACGACGCAGGCGGAATGTGGAGTCGCCGGAAAGCGGACGTTCCGAATGTCCGCTATGGGTGGGAAGCGGACATATCGACCCAAAGGACTTTGGCTGCTACGACAGGTCATGTCGCGGGTTGCCCTTGCCTTAACGTTCGCACTAACAGCGTGCGCTGGCA